>JBJEPE010000077.1:0-40616 GCA_051881075.1 Acutalibacteraceae bacterium
TTATACGAAGAAAGGATGCAAAGACGTAGCGGGGAAACCCTTTCGATTGGGTTTCACAATAAAAACTTTGATGCGTGCTATATGCTTAATCACGCCAAAAGCTCTGTACGCAACATTGCCGCAGGTCTTACCTGCCGACCGCTTCGCTGAGCACACTAAAATTGTTACGGTCCTACTTTACCGCCTGCCTCCAGCCGATTGATAATCTTTTTGCATAGCACTACGATGCGTGCTATGCAAACCTTTGGAGTGAAATACATCTTG
Organism: Acutalibacteraceae bacterium; assembly: GCA_051881075.1. Classification (GTDB taxonomy): domain Bacteria; phylum Bacillota; class Clostridia; order Oscillospirales; family Acutalibacteraceae; genus RUG14223. Next base: position 265 of record JBJEPE010000077.1, read on the forward strand.
CTTGCTAATCTTTAAGCAGTGCGATGTGCAAACATCACGGGTGCAGGGGCGAAGCCCTAGCAGATAACCGATTAATTCCGATGCGTGATACGCACCTAATATTATTAATATTTTTGTACGCAACTTTGCCGCAGGTCTAACCTGCCGCAACATTGCTGTCGGTCTTACCGACCGCAGGTCTTCCCTGCCAACATTGCTGGCGGTCTTACCGACTACCTACACAGAGAAGACGGAATAATACAAAACATAGTGTATAACAATGGAATGTTTAATTAATAGTTTATTATATGCAATTCAAGTTTATAAAAAGATTTTTACTATACAATTTCTTGATTTTAAATTATGAAAGTGCTATAATATATATGTAATGATTTTACCCGGAGCGTATAATGCTTGTACTGTATGGTCGGCAACCGTACTGTATAAACAGGATATGTTTTGCTTCATCTGCCCCGGAATAAATGACATTTTAGCTGTTGCCGCAGGCTATATGTTAAGGGGGTGTATGTATGAAGCGTGTAAAATCAGCCTGTATTCTTCAAACATTAGTATTTGCACAAAAAGATGAGTTTGCTTATACTCGTAACAGAGCAGCGGCAATTAACCGAGAAGAATTTGAAAAGTACAAGTCTGCTCTTGATAAGGCTAAAACAAGATATCAGATTTTAGATGAAAACGAACAGCCAGACGGCTCATTGGTGGTTCATGTGCGTAAGCAATATAATGATAAAACCGATGTCAGCGAGTACTTTTCATAATGCTAATATAGATCAATTAAATATTAATCGAGTAGCGAAAGCGTAAGTCCGGATTTTATTATCCGAGCTTGCGCTTTTTTCTGTCTGAATATATGCCTAGTGTGCATAACAATACTTCAATCAGTTTGATGACTGACGGTTTCCGTTATACAGTATAGCTTAGACTGTGAAGAATACAAGTCCCCATTATGTAAAGGGATATGGCAAAGCGAAGCTTTGACGTATGAATTGTAGGGGCTGAAAGTTAAAATAAATTAACTGATTTAATTACAAGCCGTTCATTAAAACTTATTGTATAAATGTGGCGGCACTGTATAGGTAAATTAATCAGACAAATAGCAGATTTGAGGATTTTATAAAGTAATAATCATTGGCTATGTAACTACTATTGACGGTTTATATAGTCAATGTAAAATAAATATATTTTAAGGGAGAAATTCAAAAAATGAATAACGAACAAAAACAAGCTTACCTTGCCACCGATAATGTAACGGCATTAATGAGAAAGTATGCTGTTCCCTGCATTATTTCACTGCTTGTAGGCGCACTGTACAACATAGTGGATCAAATCTTTATAGCGAATGCGGGTTACCTAGGTTCTTACGGCAATGCCGCCAATACGGTTGTGTACCCGCTGACAGTAATAGCATTGGCTATCGCCGTTATGATAGGTGACGGCTGCTGTGCCTTTGTAAGCTTAAATCTGGGCAAGGGCAATAACGGTGACGCAAGCAAAAGCGTGGGAAACTCTATAATAGTAACAGCAGTATCGGGAATTTTGCTTAGTGCCATATATTTGATATTCCTAAATCAAATAATAGGTCTGTTCGGGGGAACGGTAAATGCAGAAACCTATAAACAGTCACAGGAATACTTCTTTTACATATCGCTCGGCATACCGTTCTATATGTTCGGTCAGGCCATGAACCCGATAATACGCTCAGACGGCAGCCCCAGATTTGCTATGGTATCTACACTTACGGGTGCAGTAATTAATATAATACTTGACCCTATTTTTATATTTGTATTCAAGTGGGGTATGATGGGTGCGGCTGTTGCCACTGTCATAGGTCAGGTGACTACTGCCGTGCTTGCAGTATGGTACCTGCTACATACTAAGGTAGTAAAGCTGAGTAAAAGCGACTTTAGCATCAGTATTCGCATAGTGAATAAAACATTAAAATTGGGAATATGCAGCTTTCTGTCGCAAATATCACTTGTAGCGGCAATGGCGGCAATCAACAATATGGTACGCAAGTACAGCGCAATAGATGTTATATTCTCACAGGTGCAGTTTACCCATATACCAATGGCGGTCGTAGGTATTGTTATGAAGTTCTTTCAGATAGTGATCTCAATAGTTGTCGGTATGGCGGCAGGTTGTATACCTATAGTAGGCTATAACATGGGCGCTGGTCTGAAAATGCGTGTAAAAGAGCTATTGAACAAGCTTATAATAGCTGAGGGTTGTGTAGGCGTGGTGGCATTGATTATTGTTGAGCTACTGCCTAAACAGCTTATAGCAATTTTCGGTTCTGCAAATGAAAGTATATATTATACGGAGTTTGCTATTAGGTCATTTAGAATATACCTGAGCATGGTGGTTTTAGCCTGTATAAATAAGGCGGTGTTTATCTTCTTACAGGCTATGGGTAAGGCGCTTGTGTCTACTGTACTGTCGATGATAAGAGAAATAGTATTCGGTGTAGGTTTTGCGCTTATATTACCGATGTTTTTCGGTCTGGACGGAGTTCTGTACTCAATGCCTGTATCTGATATACTTGCTTTTATAGTATCAATCATAGTTGTTGTGTATACATACAAAGAACTGGACAAAAATGTCATTGCTAAATAACGCCAAACTTTGCAATATAGCTCTTTTAATTCTGTTATAATTTCCGAAATGTCCAATGACAAATCGGAAATTATTATTGCAATAACCGCATTTATGTAATATGATAAACCTATACAAAGCGAAATTTGCATAAATAGCTTATGTACAAAAATTAAAAGGGATGATGAATATGAAAAAGATAACCTGTCTGTTACTGTCATTGATATTGATAGCCTGTATGGGCGGCTGTGCAACTATTAAATTACCTAATTTGGGTGGAAACACTCCCAATACATCAGGACCTAATACGGACAACGTAAATAAGATAACCATACCTGCAGGTACTAAGGCGGTTGTAGGTGAAACAAACGGTCGCGGCTTTTCTTTCTTGTGTAAGGATACATACCGTACAGACAAAAATGATGATAGAGGCAGTATGGTTTATTGTGATGCAAGCAACGAATTGCCTAATCTAAGCGTTAAAGTTCTTAATGAGTCCTCTCTGAATGCAAAGGATTACTTAGAGAATAAGTTTACCCCGGAAATGCAAAGTAAATTTGCAGAAAGATTTATAAGTGTAACTAATGTAGCAGATTACACATATAACGACAGAAGTCTGCCATACGTTATATATAGCTATTCCGCTATAGAAGGCGGTACCCTTTGCTGTACCTGTTTGCTTGATGTACAGTCTGATTATGCCGTTATCTATGCTATGGAATGTCCCGTAGATGATGCCGATGCAGTAGTAGAGTCTTTAAACCTTGCACTTGATACCTTTAAGCTTGATGCAAAATATTATGACGGTGCTATTGTTGGTAATGCATCCTCCTCTGCCCCATCAGACGATAAAGAAAATGAATCATACGGCGTATATAAGGTTTCTAAGAATACGGAAACACTACCTGTTACAGAGAAGTATGACAATAACCTTATATCAATGAATATTCCTCACGGATGGCAGGTAGCTATAGCAGAAGCCGACTATATACACTATACATTTAAGGTTTATGATCCGAAAGACCCGAATTATCAGATATTTGTAAATCTTAAATTAGAGGGCTTTCTTAAATCTAAGGAAGCAAAGCAATGGTATATAGATAACTACGGCAAGGACTATGTTTTCTCAAAATCTGTTGTACTTGAAAATAAAACGACTACAGGAACATACGAGGTATTTAACGATATATCGGATTTCGTAAGTACAGAGAGATTTAAGTTCCCGTACATGAACGATTTTACCGTTTTAGAAAACTATGGAAAAACACCCCTTGGCGGAGATTTGTTGCACGCCAAGTACAAGGATGACGCAGGCAAGACTGTAGAGGGTATATTTACATCAACTGTTGCAGATATAGGAACATACTATGTAAATGTAAGACCGTGGGATTTTACAAGTCCACAGATTGATGCATGGTATATGAATGTATATTCAACCATATTCTACACCACGCCGGAGGGCGAGCTTGCACGTTGGCAGTCGCTTCTTGATTCCTGCTTCTCCTCCTTACAATACAGCGACACCTTTATGGAAGGCTTTAACGCTCAGGAGGATGCTGTTTTATCAAGTATACAGAGTAACGCAAAGGTATATAGCGGTATATCCGATATGATAATGTCATCATGGGAAAATCGTAATAATTCGTATGATATTATTTCTCAAAAGAACAGCGATGCGACACTCGGCTATGATAGACTGATTGACCCGGATACTAATACAATCTACAGAGCAGAAACCGGTTTCTATGATGAATATAACACGAACCGTGACAGTTATAGCAACGGTAACTTACAGCTTATCGACTCTTATGACGAAAAATATTACCTTGAGAGTGTTGATTATTACATAACAAAATGATTGTATAAAAAATCTATAATATACAAAAACGCAGAAAAATTTGATTGCTTTTATGCAAAATCGGTTTTTCTGCGCTTTTTTATGAATAAAATCGTGCAAGTGTTAAAAATAAAACAAGATTAAATTAGCTAATTTTTTTATATTAGATTAGCGATATAGGTCTTAATATAAAATTTATATCTATTTACTATTGTCATAAAAAGGTAATTATAGCCTATATAAGAATTTTACGCTAAAAATTATAGTACAAAATCATCAAAAAATTAGTTACATATTGTGCAATGTTACAAAAAGCTGGAAAGTAAGAAAAAATTATTACAAATATATTGTAAAAATTGCGGTTTTGTAATAAAATTAACGTTGAATAGGTGTACTCTGCACAATTTTCCCAAGCGGAATTATATCCTATTCTGTAACATTTTAATTATCGTAGGAAAACATATCATGGGAGATATGCAAAGCGACAACAAATTAAGTTACAAAAATAAATGAGGAAAGGAGATTGAATCAGATGGATGATAAGATATTTCATAAGGTCAAACGAGTGGTCAGTATCGTATTGAGCTTATTGATTGTTATCTCATCGTTTAACTTGGGTACTTGGGTTACTGCTTCTGCGGCCGTTGGCGATGACTACGCCTATGGATACAGAGTAATGATATCCGAGGTACTTGCCGCTGACGGTATTGGCGTTGACGGTAAAGGTACGCCTAAGACGATAGGTAACGGTGTCGAATCAGACGGAGCTGATGATGATGAGCTAGGTGGCGATATTACAGATAAGTTTAAAAACTCATCTATGGTATTCCTTGCGGGCAAGGGTACAGATGGCGGACTTCACTTTAGAGTTGCTGCACACAGTAACTTTAACTCAGGTTCTGCCGAGAATGTGAGAATAAGGGTAACATTGCCATACCTGTATTATAACAGCGCAGGTGAGCTTGTAAGTACGGACGTTAAGCCTTCAGATGTACCTGATAAGGACCTTATGGGTATAGAAATATATACTCTTTCGTTGCCAAGCAACAACTGGCGGGCAGGGTCTACCAATGCGGTCAATGAAGAAAGCGGTCAAAAGTATTACCGTGGTAATATTACTATTACTTCCGCTACAAAGGTCGGCAACGGTGAAATAACCGCATCCTTTGGAATACGTTTCTTTGACAGCGACTCAGGTGAATATGTAATACCTGAAAACGCGTCGGGACTTATTAAGGTAGATATGGAATATTCAAGCTACTGGGATGATAACGGCAAGTATCACGGTGGATGGTCAACATCGGAGGACTATACAAACCGTAGTATGATTGTTATCAACTCTAACCTTGAGTGGCAAGGCGAAGTTGAGGCTATACCGACAGTTCCTACTGACGAGGGCGACTGGACGTTCCCGACAATGTGGGATAAATACAATTACATGGTTTACAAAATGACCGTGACTAATACCTCAACAACAAAAGACAGCCGTATTGACAGCTTTGCCTTAACAAACTTTACGTATTCGACAATCGGCAATACGCAAAACCCTCGAGGCGTTGAAGAAATAGACATGATGCAGTGGTGCTATAACAGCGAAACAGGCGAGATCATCAAGAATGAATTGATTGACGGTCTGCCTCAGTATAGTGCCAAGGATACTATGTTTATAGGTCAGCCTAACGAGGGTGGTATACTTATCTATGATGTATCTGATTATGAAGAAAGCGAATGGAGAAATTGGGACTGGGAAAAGTTCACCGACATACCGCTTCAGCCATTGCCGTATAAATATCTCACAATGGGACAGTCCATTATTGAGATAGGCAGAGAGCAAGGCTCTGAGGACGGTGTTATATACTCAGAGGAAATGGCAGAAGAGCTTAATGAAGCCGGTAGTCATGTGTACAGTTCACGTACATTTATTTATGCTATTCCGTTCCCAAATAACTTCAATCTGTTAAGAGGAATGAACAATAAGCTGCGTTACATTCCTACGATTTATTTCGGTACAACAGATATCGCATGGTCCAAATCCCGTTATGAAAATGCAGAATGGTCAAGAAGAACTCTTGACATGGAGCATGACAAGTATATCATAGATAACGAAACGGACGAAAAGGTAGAGCTTAGTGAAACATATGTAGGCTCTTACGATGAATATTACTTAGGGGGCTTCTCTAATAAGAGTAATATTCCGATATTTGACGCATCTGCAACGGATGCGTTACCAGAGTATTTTGAACTTTCAGAAATTGAGTTTACAATGGCACCGGATACCGAAAAGGTAGCCAACAGAATAAACTCACCTTATGCAAACTTGGGCGATTGGTTTAAGGTAACCCAGGATAAGGATGATACACTTGAAGTAAACGAAACGGCATATGAGGTAGTAACAGATGCTTCCGAGCTTTTAGCTTTCACCTTTATTGATGAAGCCACAGGCAACAAGGTTTCCAAAACTATAGGAGAGCTGGGCATAAAGCTTGTAGAGCAGCCACAGGCGGCAGACGGCACAAGAACATGGAAGCTGAGTGTAGGCGATAAGCTGACAACACTTACCGGTTACACCTTTGCTAATGAGTTTAACATCAGATTTAAAGAAAGAATTGAAAAATACTCAAAATTTAATGATAATAGCTATATTAAGGTAATAGGTAAATTCCCATATCATTGGAAATATCCTAATACACTTACAACTTCATATTTATATAAGTATTATATGCTTGCCACACCGGGCTACGAGGAGGGCTATTACTCAGAACTCAACTATGCCATGCGTCACGAGGATAAGGACGAAGACTTTGACAAATATGCAAGCAAAGATACTCCTTTACCGGTAACGGCTACTTATATAACAGAAGAGCCTAAGCCTAAGGTAGATCCTTACGGTGTATATTACGATACATCGCTTGGCAAGGAGTATAAGAGCAAGGTGCAGGATGTTATACTGAATGTAAAGAGTGCCGCCGCAAGATTTTATCTGAACAACGACGGACGCTCAGAGCTTGCTCCGGGCAGCTACTTTGCATTTAACGGTTTACTTGTATCTGAAAGAATAATTATCGGATATGACGATAACGGCGTTGCTATAATGTCAGACGATGCTTACACAGGTGGTCTGTATACAGATCATATAAGGATAAGCAAGGAGCTTTTTGCTACTGCCGAGAGCCTTGACAGTATAACCTTCATGGGTTATAAGAGAAAGGACGGTGCAACGGTAACATCAGAAAGTTATGTTTTGTCTTTTGATTTAGAATCTGCACCAAGCGGAACAGTAAAATTCTCCGATCTTGTAAATGTAGACGCAAGCGGTACAATAACACCGGTAAGTCCATATGTAACAATAGACGGAAACGGTGATGTTATCATAGATAAGGGCTTATGGGAAAGCTTAGGAATACAGTACCTTAACGGCGGTTTTATGAAGCTTGGTACATATCCTCCGCAGATATCCACAAGCAATAACGCTTATATAGAGATGTTCGGTACACCGAACATTGAGCGTGTACTCTATGTACATTCTTCATGGGAATCAAGAGTTAATTTTGAGGGCTATAAGAATGCACACGCTACAGTAAACAGCGACGGTAGCGTATGGCTTGACGATTACTTTAAGGACTACGTATCCAAAGGTGATGCGGTTCTTAACATTGCAAGAATAAAGCCTTTACTAACTGCGGATGTTGTATGGAACGGCAAAGAGAAACCTACTATGTCGGTACCGGGCAGAAATACCGCGCCTTACTACAAGTTTACGGTACAAAACCAATCCGAACAGGACGCAGGAGAGGTAAACGTTGATATCGTACTTAAGACCGCAGGCGCTAATCCCGGTCCGGATGATGTTGATATAGACCCGCTTGTAGGTTTTGATACATACTATATTTGTATATCTCCCTCAGTTTTCAAGGGAGAAACCGGAACACTTAACAGAATTGAGCTTTACGATTATACCAAAGACCCGTTACACGGTGATGCGCCGAGTGTTTCACTTGACTGGAACTATATTAGCACCAGTTGTGTACAGCCGGACGGTACTATAAAGATTGCCGTAAAGAACGATGACGGAGTTTCCCTCTGGTCAAATGCTATAACAATGTTAAAGCAGATCAGATTGGTATATGACAATTTCTCAAAGCTCGTAAGAGATGAGAAAATGCTTGAAATAGAAGTTCATGGCTTAACTGATTGGGCAGATTCGCACCCTGCTGATGTCAGTTTCTCCCCCGCTTTACAATACAACGCAGCATATCAAAGTACGGAAACAGCCGTTATGGATATAATGGAGCTGGGTCTTAATGTAAACGGATATGCCAACTGGACAAAGCCTTCGGGTGATACGCTGACAGATCATACCGTAACGGCGCCTAATAAAATAAAGACAGCATGGTATGATATGTGGGCAGAAAACACATCGCTTTCTCATGCAGGCGCACTCACACTCAAGTATGACATGGAGAGCGTAGGCAATAAGTGGTACTATGACGACAGCGAAATTATCTTAAAGGGCTTTGATACCAAGAAGATAGTAATTGATAAGAGCCACGAAACAGCAGGAAAACTCACCAGTGTGGAGCTTTACGATTATAATTACAATTATGACGATCAGGGTGGAACAATAGACCCTGACACCTTACCTGAAAATGCAGGCAAGCACATTGTAATTGATATAGATACTCTTATCAGTAAATACGACACCGACGGTGACGGATGCTTTGAGCTTGATATTGAGAATGCACCTGAGTTTGCAGGAATAGAAAGACTGAAGTACATTTATTATAATTTCTCAGATTTCAATGAGGATGTAACCAAGGAAAACGGTCTGGCGTTCTTAAGCTCATACTACGGTGACACAGACTGGTTTGACAACCTTATATTAAGCGGTACTCTTACTCCTATAAGAAAACGCTTAAAGCCGGGCGACGGTAAGGCTACTATCTATGTAGCAAGACCGGCACTCGACGTAACGGCTCACATCAGGTATGATGATGTAGTAGAGTCTACACATCCAAGCTCAGCATCAGGCAGTACAACACCTAACACCGACGGTAACTACACAATTTTGGGTGTGCCCTATAACAGAGATTATGTTTATTATCTTGAGTTTACCAACAATTCAATTTCCATATTGGACGATACAAGAATAAAGATCGACATACCGTATGGCAACAATGTTGATAAATCAAGAAACGGCTCAGAGCTTGACACAGGCTTCCACGTAACGGATATAAAGATTTATAAGGCACTTATAGATCAGTATTCCGGATATGAGCCGGAGCTGTTCAAGACAGGCTTTAAGAATATAATCATTAAAGGTAAAGACCAAAACGGACTTGATGTAGGAGAACCCCTTACACTTGATATAAATGTAGATGCTGACGGCAACGTAAGCTTTACGGATAAATATGAGGGCTTGACCTACTACTATACAGGTGATGTACTTGATATACCTGAAAGTATACTACAGCACTACGGCATCTACTTTGTAACCAATGTAGAGCTTAACGGCGAGAAATTTGTAGTAACAGATGTAGACGGTGACAAAGCAGCCGGTAATAAGAGATGGATAGAATTTTACGGTTACAACGATTCACCGTTTGATACATATGACACACTCGTTGTAAACACTTACAATTATCTTGATTCTACCGAGCTTATGCCTATACCGTGGGCACTGCATTTAGGTAGGCTTGACGATGCCAACAAGTGGAAATATCAGGTGCGCTGCATTGATACAACCACAGCATACATCACAAGAATGTACTTTGACACAATACTTTCCGTATTCTACAATGATGATACATTGTATGAGAAAGCGACCTTAAATTCTAATAATGAAAGGTATGACGAAAACGGAAACAGAGTTAAAAGTAACACGGTAGTTGATGATAAATATACCCCGAATGCCAACTTAACAGGCCTTACAGGCAAAAAGTACACATATATCTCAAGGGCAGTTGAGGATATGCGTTACGAGTGGGCATACGGAATTGGTCATCATAGCGTAATTTGGGGTGAAGATTTTGACGATGACCGATCTTCAAATTACAATTATGACGATTATGATAACTCAGAGCTTGAGGTAGGCTATAAGGCTCTCGGCTCTATCGGCGTTGACTTCCGTCAGATGAACAATGTCGGTAAAAATTATCCGAAGATGGGAGTAAATATCTCATATCCCGATAGAAGCAAAGTAGGTAACTTCTATCAAACTCATGAGAGCATGGACTATGTACGCACACAGTCCATGAACACAGCGGCAACGGTAAATATTCAGGTTGATATCCCTGAGGGATCGTTTGATACATACTACCTTAAGTGTGACCCAAGAACAAAGGGTTACATAAACTACATTACGGTAGTTATGGAGGACGGTTCGACCTATAAGATTTTAGGTTCCGATATCGACCAAAATTATACCGCTAAGGAGAGCAACGAATACGGTAATTTTGCAAGAATAAATCTTGTTGATATTACCGCCAGCATGAATACCTGCTTTACAGACAACAGCTCTGCTAACGAGAAGTATTATTACATTGAGCCAAACCGATATGTTTATGATAACGATAAGCTCTATGTTAAGGCTAAGAACGGCAATACAAAGAGCGAACGTGTTTTGGTTAAGACCGTTTATATTAATATAGACATTAACCAAAAGCAAAACCATGTAGATGAAGACGGAAATGTTATAGCAAATAACCCCGATTTCAGCTCATGGTATGAAGCATACGATGACTCAACACAAATAATGTTTGAGATAACAGGTCGCTTTATAAGACTTGAAAACGGCGTAATAACAGCAACTACAGACCTGACTATCGGTAATAAAATGCACCTTTCTGATTATGATTATGAGGTAAATACCGATGAAGATACAGGTGTTAAGACGCTTGATGTTACTAATACGACGGAAACCGATACTGTACGCAGCAGAGTGCGTACAGAGAGCGGCGCAGGCAACACACTTGCTAATAATCCGAGAAGTAACTGGTCATACCATAATAAGTATTATTCATGGTACTGGTTTGTAGTATATTACAACCAAATCGGTTGGCGCCAACATGAGAGAGACGGCGCTGCAGGCCACTTATACTCGGTAGCAAGGTATGTAGTAGTGAATGACCAGGACGTAGTCTTAAAAGGTGTTCACGGTAATACCGAATGGGACGCAGACGATGCCGTTGAGTTCTCACAAGCCTTTACGGATAACGGAACTACTAAGTATGAGAATACTCACGATATCGCCTATTACAGAGTGCCGAGTACTACAGAGGCCGATGAGCTTAAGTACCACGGAAAGCATAACCTTGCATGGTATTTGGATCAAAACACATATTTTGGCGGTACCCGTAGACTTATTATTGATAATTACTATACCTTCTCTGACGGCATAGTAAACAAAGGCGGAGGTATGTACAGAGTAGACGGTAACAACTGGATGGACAGGCTGTCGTATTCAGATACCGTAATATTGACAGATACTCTACCTGTAATAAGACCTGACGCAACCTATGATTTCTACGGATATCTTACAGACAGTATAGACCTTTCACCTGAGATAATGAAATATTTACAGGAAATAGAGCTTACTATACAGGCTAAGGACTTTGACGGTAGCGTAAGTCAAACCGATACATTTATACTAAATAACGTTAATGCGGATATTAAGGATAACTTTACCTTAACGGGTGACGGTAAATATACACTTACGTTTGATAACAGCGCAAGTCCCGTTACCGATCCTATAGACGCAACAACGGGTTCAGCACCGGCTTCACCTACAGACCCAACGCCGGGCGATGGAACAACACCGCAAACGCTGTACACATTCAATAAGGCAACCGGTACTTTAGTACTTAGCAAGTATGCCTTTGTTACCTCCTATAAGTTAATTCTTAAGGATATATACGGTACAGGTGAATATACCAGAGAGCTTACCGATAAGCCTAAGGAGGATAAGCACGATACCTCCTCTAAGATAGACGTTACTATTCACGGCAAGCCATATACCGTTAAGAAGAAGGATCCTGATAAGGATGGTACAAACACTATAGATAGTGCAACATACACCTATTATGATGAAGAAAATCCTTATACAACGAAAAAGGACACAAGCCGTCAGATGGGATATTTACTCTCATTCGGTGCAGGCTATCAGATATGGGAAACCACCAAAAAGCTATCTGAAGTTCTTGCTAAGTACGGTGACGATTATTATAATAACGAGCTTTATCGCTTCGGCGAAATAAACGGTGACGGTGTATATCAGTACGCTGTAGGATATACCGAGGAAAGCAGTAAAACGGATCATTATAGTGCAAAGGACTTTGTAAGTAATGAAACAAAGACTAATGACGCAAGCGGTAATGTTCTGACTCAAAGCGATAACCTCTATCCTAATGTTCTGGAATATTCGGTTAAGATTTATAACCAGTACAGGGAGCCTACAGATGATCCTAAGGATCGTTCGGCACGTATAAGTGTAGCTAATACGACAAATGAACTGAGATACGCAAGACCGTATCACTCAGACCAGTACTTCAGAATGATATCTCTATCAATCAATAAAGAGATACTTGAGGGTGACTGGTTCCATGTAAGCAAATGTCAGCTTACTATGGATAACGGTGCGGTAATTCCGTTACAGATAACCCCTGACCCAAGCATAAACAATACCGTATTTAACGGTTATAACAGTACGCTTGGCGTTTATGAGGTATCTGTAGGTGCACTTATCACTGATGTATATGACGGCAGAACATATCAGTACTACGCAGTAGATATTGATAAGGTGCTAAGAGAAATATACCTCAGCGGTACGGATATACTTAACAGGTATATAAAAAAGGAAGGCGTAGGCTCACAAAAGTATATAGATAACAGCACTACAGATGGTAAACAGTATGTAAGCGCATTTGTTAAGTCATTTGTACTTAACTTTGCCGCTACAAACCCAAGTAGGTATTTACCTGAAACTACGCTTGATAACGGTCAGTACATTACTGCCGATAAATTAGAGGGTTATACATACAAGTACTCCGGCATTTATGTTGACAGAAATGAAGAAGAGTACAAGAACAATGTATGGACAAATAACTCAACGCCTACATTCGGTAAGAACTACCACGATTACAGCGAATATGAATCCTATGCACATTTGTCCGGAAGCTTTACATCAATAGATGCAAACGCTAACGTTTGGAACTTCCAGCGCAAGGATATAAGAGAGCTTGCTGTATATTATCTTTCTAACCTTGTAGGTACCCTTATATCGGGTATGTCAAGAGATGTAATAGATTTTGAATCACACACAGGCAAGAGTCTTGCGCATGATGCAGACGCACTTACAAATCTTACGGCTATAATAGCCGATAACAAACACTTGTCACCTTATGATACCGTAGAGTATACACTCACAGTCGGTGCAAGCAGTGACAGCGATATTCCTCTGGAGCACACATACGCAGAGTTCAGTGTTCCTGCAGGACAGCGAATTGTCAAGTGGGAGATCGCAAGCTCCGTACCCGATCCGAGCAGTACGCTCAAGAGCGGATTTTTAACTACTTATGTAGATATTGACGGCGTAACCGCAAAGCTTACAAATTACGCCGATTCAAGTAATAACACGGTTATATCAACCGTAGAGTCAATTAAAAATGTTGATTACACATTTGACTCAACAGGGACCGAAGCATATTACAGAACGTTAACGGTAAGCTTCGGCGACGGTGCGCTAACAAACGACGTTGCAAACAAGTCATTTGACGGCAGAACCTTTGACCACTTGTTACCGGGTGAGAGTATTACCATAAGAGTATATACTCAGCTGACAGATGAGCTTAAGACTACTTATAACCCATCTATCACGCTTACACCGTCGGGAAATACAATGCTCACTACTCAGTTTACTTCGGACAGTACGGTTCTTACAAATCAAGGACAGAGAAGGTCCACAACTTATAAGGCTTGGGCAGAGCCTAAGCACTCGTATCCTGAGTATAAGATAGACTTCCCGACATGGACAGACGGCGACGGAAAGTCAACTGCATGGTTCAGTGCTGCCGGCGATACGGCAGGTACATACAACACCATAAAGAACCCGTATATGACCGATAAATATACTATCTATCCTGCAACACAGCAGGCACAGTATTACGCACAGATAAACGCTTCACTTGATATTCAGACCATTAGTCCGGTATCACTTAAATATGAGTTCGATAATCCTAAGAGGGAATATGATTCTCAGCCGGCTAAGATAACGGTATCCAATATCACTCACGAAACATCAAGCTATTCAGACACGATAGAGGTTGCGGTATCCTTTATGGATAGAAAGTACGACAACTTAAGAGGCTTCTATCTTACTAAGGATGTTGAGGTAAGCGGCAACGAGTTTGTACTTGGCGATATTGATATATATTATTGGTATGACGGAGGATGGATAAACCAAAAGGACTTCATAGATACCTACGGTGCATCCGACGGCAACTTTACTGCAGGACCTCTTATGCAGGTTGAGCGTGTAAAGTGGGTATATAACGATATTAAGGAGTTTGACTCCAACGTTGTATATACGGACAATAATAAGATTAAACAAAACCTGCCGAATGTAGTCTTAGAAGGTAAATCAAGGTATGAGGATGTAAGAGCTTCAACAATGCCTACCGTTACAAACGGTGATTATACAGCAGTACAATCTCCTACCTATACGGCTTATGTATCTGCAACCATAATAGATTATCATAAGCATACCTTTGACCACCAAATACAGCAGACCGGCGATTCCGGCAGAATTGACCACGATGTTTATTTGGTAAACGACAGTTCAATCACTAAGACAGTATGGCGTGAAAGCCCTGTACTCACAGTACATGAGCAGGTATTTACAAATGCTGAAGATGCCTTTGCACAGTACGATGAAAACCGTACGCAAAAGACATCCTACAGACCAAACGAAGTTATTTATCAGAAATCAACTCTTATAAATAACGAGGCAAAATATAATAACGGAGTTCAGGCGTCTGAACAGGGCTGTCTGTTTAACCCCGTTTACTATGATAAGTTACCTGAGTACCTTTCATCAAAGGCTCTTGAAAACGGCAATGTTTCAATAAATAACACCATTGAGAACGATGACATCGTTATTAAGTGGTTCAGGCCCGTTAAGGATAGTAAGGGTACTCCGTTAAAAGACAGCAACGGTAACTATACCTATGAAGAAGTAGATTATGCTAATCTGCTTGATGACGGAGTGGGCGTAGAGTTTTACTTGGCTAGCACTACCACCGGATACGAGGACTACGACTTTGGCGGAGCGTTCGTATATAACGACGGTTACACAATACCGAGCGGCGGAGCAGGTAAGTACTTCAACGATATCAAATCTGATACGACCAACACATACAAGGTTAAATATACGGTTTATGAATACCGTGTAAGATGGAACCAAGGTGCCATAGATGCAGGCAAGTCCATATTCTGGCTTGACGATGATGGTAATCCTAAGTCAGACGAGTATGGCAATCTGCTTGCTAAGGACGGTATAAGATTTGAGATAGGCGACAAGCTGGAGATATCCTATAAGGCGACTATCAGAGAAGATAACCTTCCAATGGTATATACTGCGTCTACTTATGAGAGCGACACAGCCACATACAACCCAAACACGGCAGATGCGGCTGCAAACCTTGCAAAAACACCGGTACACCCGGCATACTTCCCAAGAGTCGGTGAGTACTACAGCTACGGTGTAAACTACGGTACATACTACTTCCACGTAGGGGCCAATGCTTACCCGATGTTGGAGCAAGGCGTTGTAAATAAAAATTTAAGTGCCGATAACAGTCCTAACACCTACGGTACGGCCTATGTAAAGAATAGCAATATAACGATGGATATGGATTACCTCATCCATGATATAGGCTTTAGCGGAGATAAGCCAAAGCAGGTGGACAGATGGGAAGCCTTCAATACTTCCGTGTCGTTCTTCCCCGGTACTGCGGCAGACACCGTGTTACCTCCGGACGGACGAGCAAATTACTCAGATTATTGGCGACCGGACATTCACGGCACAAACAACATAGTAGGCGACTATGATATGAAGGAAGCCTACAATATGCAAAAGGCTATTTACCATGCTACTTACACTACGGCAACGGTAAATATGCTGCCGGTATCAATAGGATTCAGTAACTCAAGCGGGAATCCACGAGATTGGTACACATATATAATGAAGAACAGAAATGCCGCCGGTCCTATCTGGCTGTACACTAAGTCTTCTAACGGTACCACTACTTATAATGAAAACGATATACCGGCATCCGGCAGCAATACGGCTAGTTGGCAGAGCAGCTTGTACAACAAGACAACCTCCCCTATCATCTGGAGTGAAACAAGATTGCACTTGCAGAAAGCATGGCTTACTTCTTCATCAGAGATGGTAGCGCAAGAGGGTCATATCAAGCTTGAAGCTACAAGCGGTGACTACACACAGAACTTGTCAAATCCGTTATACAGAATGGACGAGTCATCGCTGTATTACACATACAATACACCTAACGCAACAGGTGACTGGCAAAGCTGGGCAGAATACAGAAATATAGTTTCTGATTATACCGATACAACAGGTATTGCCGCACTTGAGTATAACGAGAGATTTGACATCAAATTGCAGGCATATAACTACGGTGACTGGGACTTAGACGGTGTAGATATGACGTATGTCTTCGGTTATGGCGTAGAGCCTATGTTTGATGAAAACGGTAAGATTATCATTAAGAGCGCACAGCTTAAGGGTACGGACGAAACAAGTAATACAAATCCTCCGGAAATGTCAATACTTGATTTGGACAGCAGCCTTTATAACGTAGAGATAATTCAGACGCCGTCAAGCAGAGATGTCAGATATCTTGCACCTAAACAGCCACAGGATGCAGCCAGAACGGCATCAGGTGACTTGAACGACAGTTCACTCAACTATTATACAGCCGATGAGTGTGTACCGTGGGTAGTAAGAATTACCCTTAAAACAACACTCGGCAGGTGGTTTAACAGAGGCACCGATAACAACAGATATAACTTTGAGATTGTTTTACAGGGCCATATAGTTGACACAAATGCCAAGGGCGAATGGTACGACCAGCTTATTACAATGCCATATGTAAAAGAAGGTAGCGAAAACCATTACTACTATCAGATATATGATATAGACAGCTTAGACGGTGCTACACGGAATACTCCGAACAACCAGGCAGGCGGCATGGATACCATGTGGACTCCTGTAGAGTGGCACGGCTACGGCGGCGGCTATCATATAGCATTAAAAGAAAATCACTCGTACTGCCCATCACGTTACAATTTAGTTTATTCGGCTTCTTCACCGAATACTCAGTCGGTCAACGGACATAACGTTCAGAGTAACGAAATCTATTACTCACTGACTCAGATAGATAATGTAATACAAACTACAGACGGCAAGTATTACAAGGGAACATCCTTCCCATACGGTAAAGCAAGTGATATAAACAGGGCGGCACTTATAGGTACCATGGCAGTAAACGCAGAGCCGTTTATACGTACATGGACAACAATAAGTGACGTAGACTATGAAACAAAACAGCCGACTGACCTATACGGTACAGAATCACATGAATATTATATTGATGCTGAGGGCGAACAAAGCTTTATCAATGTTCACGTTGAAAATAAGATGTGGCTTGAAGAATACGCATCAAACGGTACGGTTGATTCTAAGCAGATATCCGGCATAAACAACGGATGGATAGCTATGGTGAAAGATCTGTATGACGTTTACCAAGAAAACGGAAAATATCCGGATTCTGAGCTTGCATTACAGCGACAGTATAATAACTATCAGGTGAACGGCGGTTATATGGGGTCAATAATTGCACCTGTATTGACGGTGTATCTGCCCTACGGCTTAACACCGCTAAGCAAAACCGCTACCGGTTCATCAAGATTTACTCACGATAATGCAGAGAATGCACTAAAGCGTGTAAACTTTGTAATATATGACAGAGACGGTAACGAAGTCTTAGACAACGACCAATACGATGCCACAGCAAGCTACGAGATCTATACGGATGAGGACGGCATTAAGCGTGGCAGATATAAGGTAGTTATATCCGCTAAGAAGGGTATGATAACTAAGGCTACGGGCGATAGCTACGTAAACGATTATGATTATAGACCTACTATTGAAAGCGGAGAGCTTTATACATTTGCAATAAGGACTATATCAGAATCTATACCTGAGCTTGATGTCAAGGACGAAAGCGGTAACTGGATAGAGGACGACAGCCTTGCAAATAACTATAATATGCTTAAGACCTTCATTACCAGCAGAATTGAAGATTTCAGATTTATCACAGATGATGATGAAAGATTCAATACTTCTCACAAGTATATTGACGTAAGCGTTTCACCGGACGGAAAGACGATAACGACCACCAGAACATCAGGTAACCCATACACGGTTACAAGCGATGCTCACAGTCTTATCTATCTTGTCAATGACGTTGAAAACGCAGTTAATACAAGGCATCCGACGACAACAAATGAGAAGCACCAGTATGCGGTTATTGAAGATAACCGTAAGGATGCGGTACGTAAGTCTTATCCGACAGTATATTATCCGTATACACATCATTTGGACGGACACTATGATGTTTGTATGCCGGCATTTACAACAGGTAACTTACCTGAGTACAGTTTGGTTAAGAAAGAACCGTACCCAAGACTTACTAACCTGCCGTATGACTTTGAGTCAACCTTCTGGGGAGAACAAAAGATATATCAGGAAACGCCGGCTCGTTCGGTAGCTACAGATACAGATATTCAGGATCAGAGTGAATGGCTCGAAATCCGTAACCTAGAATTCTATGGTGACAAGGGCCGCAGTAATCTGTACTTACCGCTTGACGATATGAAGCAGCTTAACTTAAACGGCTCATTGACGCACGATGTATTCAGTACACCGTCAACAGTTTACGGCGTAGCTGATACCGGACTTGTAAACACCCTGAAGATAGGCATACGCAAGGCCAATCTTAAGCTTTATAACTATGTAACCGACACAAGCACAGAGGAATTCAAAGAAAACTTCGGTACAACCAATGTAACGAGTAAGAGCGGAGGATACATCATAGATGCGCTTGGCGGTACCTGTGACAGTCAGAACTACACAGGCAACGGAACGGTTGAGTTAAGAGCAAAATATAAAGAGCCCGATACGGTATATCAGTACGGTAATATCCTCTGGTATAATTCACTCATTAAGAATGAACCTACCATTAAGGGCGACTTCACCGAGCAATCTGCAATTTATCATGCTCAGATGCACTACACACTCGACCTGCCAAGAGGTGTTACCTATTGGGAGGAGGATAATATCGACGAGGATTATTACATCGAGTATTACAATTATTATACCGATAATGATCCCGATAAGGACAGTGCAGGATATGTTCCTAAGCCTACACGATATACTCCGAGTGAGTGGCTTGCAATAGGCGGATATGTAGACCTAGTAAAGATTGAAGATAACCACAGAGAGCTTTACGATAAGGCTGATAAGCAGCATTACCCACAGGGTGAGAGACTTATCTTCGCCATTACTACACCGCCTACCGCAGGATTTGATACAAGCAACGATGATACCTTTGCAAGCGGTGAGAAGCCAGCCGGCTTCTTCGACTCCGGCAGCTTCATTACCATTAAGGTGAAGACAAGAGTAAACAATAACGAAACACAGGAAACTATCTCGGTAGATGAAGACCTCGGCGAGTGGACACCAAGAGATGAAAACACATCTAATCCTGCCGATAACACAGCGGCAAGCTTGATGAACAGCGAAAGACCTTATCACAGTGAGGCATTCGTAAGCTTGCAGAATACAGACGGTAAATACGCCGTTGTAAGAGATACCACAGCTACCGATAATTCTTATGTAACGTTTGTAACAAGAGAGAAAGATCCCGATACCGGAGATCTCATCTATAAGGATCATGACGGCAATGTAGTTACTATCAACGATACTACCGCAAAGCTGTTATATGATTCAAATGACTTTAATTTTGACAAACAAGTAGCGTTTGTACTTCATTACAGACACGAAGTTTGGGATAATAATCCCGCAAGCTTAATTAATACCATAACACCGCCTATCGGTGTGACCCTTATTGATGACGATATTAACGGTGACGGAAAGTACGGTGACAGATACGCAACTTCCGCTTCGGCATATATCAATATCTTAAAGCCTGATTCCACAGTCCGCACAGATACAACCTCTGTAAGAATACAAGTATCTGACCCGGATAATAAGATAAAGCTTGTTGAAGATCCGCATATTAAATCCATTAAGGTAATGCAGAACAACATAGATCAGGCAACCAATAACGGTGCAGCGGTCAATACATTTACTCTTAACTATGATGTACCGTCTTACGGCAACAGAAAGGTTAGCACAGAGTACGGCATACCGACTGCTAATGCAGGTAAGAATGAGATAGAAATCAATATAGGCGAAATTACCACAGGTAACTGGGTATTGCCTACAAGTACAGATTACGGCTATGTTCACGAACAGTACAACGATGCCTTTACACGTATACTTAACGAACAGTTAAGAGTTTATATGTACATACTTGTAAGTGCAGACCCTACAGAGGAGTATACAAAGCTTGGTTCAAACACAGGCTTTACACATCCTACAACACCTGTAGACGATGACTTCTATTATGACCAACCCACTGATTCAAGTTTGTGGGTACAAATAGGTAAAGCAGACGGATACAAGATATCCGAGAATGCTACCATACAGATTAAAAGCGAGGGCGCAAAGCTCTTTGACGGTGTGGATTTAAGCAGAATAAGCTGTACTGCGGAACAGCTTGCAGATCTTAAGACTTCTCCGGGAACACACATCAGACAGATACGTTGGGTTATCAGGACACAGGCATTCAGTGAAGAACTCTATAGGGAGCTTTACGGTGACGGTAACGGCAACTTACAGTATGAGTGGAGAGAGGTAACCGTTAAGGATACTAAGACCGGAAAAACTTACTACAAGATGCTTCACCATACCGATGAGTCATTTACAGTATGGAATGACTACAACGACGACCTCACTGATGAGACATATAATAAGTGGGAAGATTCGGAGGATTTCAGACAAAGCGTAATAGCAGAAGTCCGAGAGCTAGAGTATCAGCAATGGTACAATACCTACTTCAATCCGGATGGATCCCGAAAAGATGGAATTGTATTCCAGCCGTTTACATTTGACCAAACGGTTGACACCAGATTTATATATCTTGACAGTGACACAGATGCAGTTTATCAAACTGTAACTGATCCTGATACAGGAGATACCTCACAGGTACTTGTTTCAGGAACCAAGGGCTTATTCAAACGTCATCTTGAACAGTTTAAGATGACAGACTTTACGAGAGATACCGCTCCTATGTACTTCCCTGTTCCTACAGGCTTCAGGCTTAACGTAGATGCGGATGAAGGTCCGGACC
Source organism: Acutalibacteraceae bacterium (assembly GCA_051881075.1). Lineage (GTDB taxonomy): Bacteria > Bacillota > Clostridia > Oscillospirales > Acutalibacteraceae > RUG14223. Next base: position 22,246 of record JBJEPE010000077.1, read on the forward strand.
CTGACTCCGATCCTACGGATCCGAGCAATCCGAACAATCCGGTAAATCTTACGGATCCTGAGTCAATACCTCTGACAGGTAATGAAACAGAAGAAGAGCTTAAGGAAAGAGAACAGGCAATTAAGGATTATCAGGCGGCTCTCAAGGCTTACGATAAAGCAGTAGAAGAGTACAATCAGGCAATAGTTGATGCCGTAGGTATTCAGGAGATGGACGACATCGATCCACAACGTTACCATACGGATAAGCTAAACGACAACGTACTTAAAAATTCTGCACACGTAACATTTGAAACATCATCACTGCATACTGATATAGTAGCAACACTGCATATCAACCACTTTGTACAGGCATATCAAAAGTATGACGATTATAAGTGGGTTGCAGCAGATGAACCGGCAAGATCAGGTTATTATCTTGATCCTGAGGTACCGTGGCTGATGATAGACATTTCGGCATATTACTTCTCCGGTTCAGTCCTTGACGGATATAAGTGGACAACGGATATCAAGTCAATTAACCCTGAGATAGGTAAGGTACTGAAATATAAGGTAGAGCTTTCTAACTTAAGTCAGCCTGTTGTAAACCTTTATTCGGAGGATGATCAGTCATTTGCAGATAAATGTACCAATCCGACCATTACGGTTGCATTACCGGTACTTGAAAGATTAAAAGAAAGCGACTTTGAATATGTAACATGGTACGCTACTCCTACGGATGCTGCTATGGCAGATCCGGATAAGGTAAACGGTGACGGTAAGTATACTTCTGAAACAGCAGAAATCGTTACTGATTTGGAAGAAGGTACGACGCAAACGTTTAACCTTATAGATGAGGATAACGGCGATTCACGTTCTATAGAAGGTTACTACATAGGTCAGGGATATAAGTCAATGCCCGTTACAGAGATTGACGGTGACGTAGTGAACTATGTTGAGTACGCACATAACCTTGATGATGTTAATCCTCAATGGACATGGCACGTAGTACAGGATGTACCGGTAGTTGATGATGACGGCAATGCCGTAACAGACGATAAAGGACGTCCGATATATAAGGAATGTTATGTAGATGTTGGTGACAATACAGTACAGCTTACATCAATCATGACACCGAGTAATCAGACAGACGATACGCTGACCGAAGTTGACGTAAATATACCGAGATTTAACGTTCAGCCTATCAACCTTACCGACCAAAACAGAACGGTACTTAACTACTACTACACAGGTCAACTTTTACCGGGACAGAGAATAGTTCTCGAGTTTATGCTCCCGATAGATGCTGACTACGGCAACACAGTTGCTACAAATCTCTTGCAATGTAAAGCATTCGGATTTAAGGACGGTTCATTCAGGCCTTACCTTAAAGAAGCTAACTCAGGTGTTACCGCCGATGCTTATGAGATTGACAGCCGTGACGTAAACGGCGAAAACGGCGTGGACGATATGGCTATCACTAAGCCTGCGGCAGCATTCCAGTTTGCAAGAGAAAATATCATTTATCAGAATAAAAAATCATCCAGTGAACTTGACTATGAATTTAACTCAATACCTGTAAGAGTAACTGAAGGCGGCACATATGAATATGCGCTTTCACTTACAAACGGCGGCAGTGTAAACGATACTACAAAGTATACAAACCTTGTTATGTACGATATACTACCGTTCGCAGGCGACTATAAAGCTAAGGGTGAGTTAGACCCACTGGATAATCAGCTTAAGAAAGTATACAGAGGATCTCAATGGAACGGCTGGTTAATAGCCGATATGGATAACTTTATACTTACTAAGTATGATGGACAGGAGGCACAGGAGACTGAAGGAACCACAGACGGAACATCAAGCTCAGGTTCAGATATCATCGATGATCCGGCAGACGTTGACAATACAACTGTAATAGATCAGGAAGATTATGATATCTGGGTTGGTCCTATAGTTAAGCAAGATGGCAAGTTTATACTTAAGATGACTACAGAGCAGCTTGTTGACGCATCAGGTAACCCGGTATTTAACGAAGACGGTACACCTTGTATGGTAGAGGTTCCTGACCCTGAGGCAATGCCTTCGATAATTCAAACACAGGGCGGCAGTGCATGGTGGTACACCATGTTCGGCAATGACGGAAACAAGTCGAGATATTTTGTCAGACTTTCAGATTTAATTGAGCAAGGCAAAGAGCAGAGCGATTATGAAGAAATCATTAAGGGTATTCGCACACTTTGGGTAGAGCTTAGAAATCCTGAAACAGGAGAACAACTTGAGCTGTTACCTGACCAAAGCTACAAGCTTACATTTAAGATGAGAGCACCTATAAACGTAAATCAGGTTGTAGGCGATGCTCAGGTTTATAACAAGCTGGTTGAAAAATTCAAGGATACGGCAGATATGGATCCTGATGCAATCAAAGATCTTGAAGAACAGCTTAAGAATATGACTGATGATGACGTATATAATGCACAGCTCAGCGGCTATGCCGGATGGAACACATACGCATTGCACTATAATCTTGAGAACGGCACTATGAATACAAGCGGTGCTATCGAGAATAAGAGAGCCGGCGTATTCCTCATAGCTCCGGAAGAGAGAAGCTACATAGGCGGTTATGTATGGAACGACATCAGCTATGATGACAGCTTCCTCAATGAAGGAAACTATGTATATAATCCAAACAATAACAGATATATACTTGAAAACAAAGTATTTAATTATGATACGAATCAATGGGAGATGTCACCTAATGCAGTTGATGTCAACTATGATAACGTAATTGATGAAAAGGACGACCCGGGTGTAAATGGTGTACTTGTCGAGCTGCTTACACAGAACGGTAATGCAGTAAATACAAACGGCGAAGCCATAGTAGACGACCCCGAGCCGGAAACAAACAAAGATCTAAACGACATACGTTATGCACTTATTGTGGATAAACCGTATACAAACGAGCAGAGAGCAAACAAAGATTATGAATATGTCAAGAGTGATGCTATTCTGCAGCAAAGATATGTATATACCAGTAAAGAGCCGGTAACGTATGTAACAGAAAGCGATGTAAACGGCAATAACGGTTACTATATGCTTTCAAACCTTGAGGAAGGCAAGTATTACTTAAGATACACTTTCCCGGATGATCACAGCAGATATTCAATAACAACCCGTTCTACAGGCCACAGTATAGTAGATGAAAACGGCAAACCGGTACTTAGCTTTAAGGAGGGTACTCCGATAGCTGTTTACAGGGACGGCGAGCTTATCTACATAACCGGCGACGATGTATTAAACAGTGACACTGCAACAGCAGCCGAAAAGCAAGATATACTTGATACCAGAGCCAAGTATTCATTAACCTGTGAATATGAAGCAAAGAAGATATCAGAGCAAGGCAAGCTGGTTGTTGTAACTGTAGATACAGTAGAAGCCAAGAGATTCAGAACATATGATGAAGAGGGCAAGGCCATCTTTGAAAATGAAGAAGAATTAAAGGCCGCATGGAACGCATACGACGCACAGCAGAACAGTTATAACTTAGGCTGTGCAAGAGCATATATTTACTCAGGTACTGCATGGCTTGATGAAACCTATCTCACAAGCTCAGATCCAAGCGATCCGGAATATGACAGTGACGGCATGATGGGTACTCCTCAGGCTGAGGAACGCCTCAATGATATTAAGGTTACTGCATATGAGGTTACTGAGATACTGGACGATGACGGCAATGTAATAGACAGAGTAATAAGCAAGGATGTTGCCATAGACGGTGACGGCAATCCTGCAATCACGTACACATCTACTAAGTATAGAGAGTACAAAAAGACCGCAGAGGTTCCCGACGGCAACTACGCAGGTTACTTTGAGATGAGGCTTATGCCGAACAAGAAGTACATACTAAAGGCCGAGGATAACCTCGATGTAAGAATAGTAAGAGTAACACCGGATAATCCAACCGGTGAAGCGATCATAATCAAACCTACCCCACTTACATATTCGGACGATCCTCTTGAGATACAGAGAGATAACGATATATTAAGATCGGTAGACGGTGTAAGAACACAAATCATAACAGTATATGTACCAAGAGATACCGATACTAACCTGCCTGTATATGACGGTGACGAGTATAACGATGACGGACAGAACTTCAAGATATTTGAACGTTTAGGTCTTGGCTACGTTGACGGCAGCCGTGGATTTATAGGTCAAAAGGTTTGGGACGATGCAAACTATAACGGTATATATGATCTGGGTGAAATAGGACTTGAAAACGTACAGCTTACATTAGAGTCATATTACTATGACGACGATGACCCGGATAATCCTAAGTGGGTTAAGATAACCAATGCAGACGGAACCGATAAGCTTAAGTACGAGAAAACAACGGCAGCGGGTGCTTACAGATTCCAGAACGTTAAGAGCTTCTACGTTAAGGACAGCACCGATGTCAACGCTAAGAAGTATATCACGGGTTACAGAGTATATGTTTCTGAAACAGATACCGCTGAAAACCGCCTGTACTTCAGAGATTACGCAATAACCAAATATAAGATGAATGCTCATACACAAACAAGCGACGAGAGTATGCTCGATTACTACGCAAGACTTGCTAATAACAGTGATCTCATGCTGGAGTCAGTCGGCGGTAAGCATTACATGGCCGGTGACGACTGGTATGATTACGGTTATGAGTACGGCTATGAAAATGTAACTGATATATACAATGAGCCGACATACGTCAAGTATAACTACGACGCCGGTTGGAGCAAGATCATCATCGCAGGAGAAATAACTTCGGATCATTATAATGATGCCGAAACCGTACAGAAGAATTGTAAGGTACTGGCTGACAGCAACGGTACAGTAAGATATTACGACTACGGCAGTGCACAGCAGTTACTTGACTATAACTTCGGTATGACAAAGAGAGAGTACTCAACTATCACGGGCTATGTATTTGACGATAAGAACTACAACGGCTTGTGGGATTTTGAGGACGCAAACGGAAACGGTGTATGGGACGCTAAGACCTATACAGACAGAAACAGCGACGGTAAGTGGAGCTTTACTGATACTAACGGTAACGGAATACTTGATCCGGGTGAAAGCTATGAGGCTATATCAGCCTATGAGGGCGGAGAGCCGGGCATGAGCAACATACCTGTAACGCTTGAACGCTACTTCAGAAACGATAGCGGACAAATGGTATATTACGATGAAGTAACCGTAAATACCAACATATTGGGTCAGTACACGTTCAACTTTGTAAAGACAGCTATTACCGCACGTAACACAATAACAACACAATATACGGCAGATAACAAAGCCATTGAGCCATTACTCATTGATAATAACGGTAACATAGATACCGTAAACGGTAAGGTAAGACTTGCTTACTACAGAATCAAGACTACCGGTAAAGACGGCTACGTTATCACCAGATACAGACAGAATGATCCCGATACGGCAACGGGTAAGGATCATACACAGAACGTACCTACCTCCACACATGAGTGGTATATAAACGATGACGGCGATATAATATATGCAAGCAACGAGCCGTTTGCAGACAGCCACCTTGCGGCATATGAGTACGACTTCATCACATCGGCAGGTACACAGAGAGAAAGCATAAGAACAAGCACAGGCACCGTAACCCCATACTCGGTTACAGATTACCTCACAAGTCCTAAGGACGGCGACTTCTTCATAACGGCAGAAAATTCAGAGTTTGAATTCTTTGAACCGTATATGCTGTTTGACGGATTGCCAACAGACGGAACATATGAGGATAAGGCAAACTACCTCAACGCTTATGACTACATTAAGGCGGTTAATTATTACGGCTTTGACGCAGGACTTAAGGAGCAGGAGTACGGCTCGGTAAGCGGTATAGTATGGAACGATGCAGACTATGACGGAACACTTAACACTAATGAGGCCGGTATAGCAAACGTTCAGGTAGAGCTTCTCCGTTATTATTATAACGGTAGCAGGTGGATACAGGATATCGACTTCAGTACAAAGTATAAGACAGAACAAAACAAGGATTCAATACTTAAGACTAACGCAAAGGGCGAATATAAATTTACTAACCTACCTACATATGTTACTGTAGCAAGCGGCAACAACAGCGAAATATATCTTGCAGGATATAAAGTAGTTATTAAGGACCTAATGCAGGCAGAGCTAAAGAGGACGGTTAATAATATATCCGTAAACGGCGGAGCGGCTAAGACGATCTATGAACCGACTTACTTCGCAACTAAGTATTGGAACGACGCAGACCCGGATGTTACATACAGCAAGCTGTACGTAACAAACCTGATGGATATTGAGGACAGCTTAAGAACAGAAAGCCTACCGATAACACTCCTAAAGAGTGACGATGAGTATATGATTATTGCAAAGCTTGCAGATGACAGCTTTGAGAATAATACAAACTACATCAGAACGGTAACAAACATTAAGACGTATGACGGTGCGGCCGGTAAGGTAAAGGATTACGATATAGTAACCGCACGTGATTACGTACATATGGACGCAGGCTTAATGGTCGAGGGCAGAACAACAACAGGTAAGGTACCGACCGTAAAAGGCGTACTCTTCATTGACAATAACTACAACGGTGTATATGAGAAGGCACTCGGAGATAAACCGATAAAGAATGTTTCGGTTAAACTCATAGGTTACTACTATGACATTAACGAAAGAACCTTTAAGGAGATTCCGGCGGATTATATCAGATATACTAACGTAGTTAAAACGGATGCTAACGGCATCTACACATTCACAAACATACCAACACATATTGCAATAAACGGCCACGATATGCTTGCTTATTACAGAATTACAACAGATGAGCTTACAAGCTTACTGAATACTACAATAAGCAGTGCGCAGGCCGCCACCACAGGACTTACACAAAACACGCAGTACGGTGCAACCTATTATATGGGTGCAGGACTTAACAACAACGGTTATATAGTAAGCGAGGATCAAACGCTTGCATACTATAACACAAATACTAAGTGCCAGTACACCATTAACGGTAAGGCATATCCGATAACCGGAGCAATGACCGCACCTAATGCAGGCGACTTCTTCATTATAGCTACAGACGTAACAGATGCGTCCGATAAGAACACACCATATGTACTGTATGACTATAAGGACGGATTAAGCAGACCAAAGGCATATGATATAACAGTAGCCGAAGATCAGGAGGATAACATCTACAACGCAGGTGTTAAGGCTTATGAAACCAATTCAACCACCATAACAGGCTTTGTATGGGATGATACCAAGACCTATGACGGCTACGCCGAAATGAAGAATATAAACAAAAACACAGTACCTGTTCAGGACGGTACGACTACACTTAACGGAATACCGGGTGTTGTAGTTTATCTTGAGCAGTACTATGTAGGCAGTGACGGAAAGATTTATCTTTCTGACGATACTAAGCTTAATGCGGACGGCAATACTTATTATGATAAGGCAGTAACGGACGCAAACGGCAAGTACAAATTCAATGCAGTACCTTCCTTTGCTGATAAGGTAGAGTACATTAAGGGTGTTCCATATGTAAACAGATACCTTGCTCTGTACAGAGTAAGAATGGAATCACTTACTATAGGTGATACAACCTATGCGGCAACTTATTATAAGCAGACCGAAAAGGACGGATATATCAACAGTGATATTTATGTATCAAAGAGTACGGTAACAAGCTCATCACTTACAGCCAACTATACGGCGGCGGTAAGCGACGATAAGACCACAGGAATACTCAGTGACCTTGATATGAACGCAAGAGGCGAGTTTATAGTAATTGCAAAGAAGGCTCAGATAGCTAAGAATACAGACGTTGAAAATAACAACGCCTATGAAAACAGTCTTAATACTTACTATACAAGAGTCTATGACGGAACTACTTACGACCTGCTTGTATCTCAGAGTGACGCAAACCATAACGCAGGACTTGTTAAATATGAGTCAGCCAAGGTTAGCGGTTATGTATGGGATGACGTGGATTATGACGGTATAAGAGATAGCGGAGAAAATGCTATTACCCTTGAAGACGGTAAGGCTGCAAGTCTTAATGTAGTACTTGAACAGTACTATTACAAGAACGGCACACTTACTAAGATCAAAGACCTGATGACTACGGCAACAAGCACGGCAGACGGATATTACGAGTTTACTGAAGTTCCTACATTTGTAGATGTAACAGAGGGCGGCAAGCCGGTAAGATATATCGCACACTATGCGGTTAAGCTTGCACAGGACGATGCTCTTGCAGATGTTGAACATAATTACGTAATAACAAGATTTAAGAACGATACACAACCGTCGGATGTTGACAGTGACCTTTACTATGAGAATTACTACATGACAACCGACACAACAGGCGCAAAACAATTATTTGTTGTAGCAAAGTGCGTAACGGATGATACAGTAAAGAACGATCCGTATGTATTCAGATATGACGGTGTAAGAACCGACGGCGAATACGGCGCAAACGCATACTATGATATACTTAAATCTCATGATGAAGAAAACATCAACGGCGGCTTCAAAAAGCTTGCTACAGGAGATATAACAGGTATAGCATGGGATGATAAGAATTATGACGGATACCACGACATTACCGACAGCGAGCCGAGAATAAAAGACGTTGTAGTTAAAGCATATAAGTTCTACTATGACGGTAAAGCTTGGCAAGAAGCTAAGGACGAAAACGGAAAGCAGATAGTTTATACGGAATTAACCGATACAAACGGTGTTTATACGTTCTCTGCCCTACCGGTAGCTCACGTAGTATTCGACAGTAAGAAAGCATCAAGCGTATATCCGGCAGGATACAAGCTTTATGCAGGCAGCATACCTCACGGTTACGGTGTTACAGACTTGTACAGACACCAGACCAACGGTAACGACTTGGCTGTTGATACACTCAGCTTGCTTGACGATGATGAGTACGTAGTACTTTCAAACGAAGCTTCTCAGGGTGCAAGCAACGGCAGCATTAACAAAGACAGTACCGGAAAGATAGGTACAACGGTATATGACCCTGCGGCAAACATTCCGACCATTAGTAAGGGCGGCTATGATATGGGCTTTATTTACGGCAAGTCAACCATAACAGGTATTATCTGGGATGACAAGAACTTTGACGGTATAAAGAACGCAGCGGACGAAGATACCGAAACCCCGGCAGAGGATGGAATTGCGGGCGCAGTAGTAGAACTTGAGGTTTATATGTTTGTAGACGGAGAGTGGAAGCCTGACACCGCAAATACCGCAAAAGTAAACAAAACTGCCGTAACAGACGAGAACGGCAAGTACACATTCGTAAATCTACCTACATACTTTATCGGCCAGGACGGTACGGCATCGCTCTACGGATATAAGCTAAAAGCTGACCTGAACAGCGTAGATGCCGGCTACAAGGTTACTAAGTATATGGCGGCAGGAACGGATATCAGCGTAATAGACAGCCATATAGACAAGTCGGCTGACGGATATATGACACCTGATTACCTGATAACCTCCACACGGATAAGCGCAAGCGATAAGGGACTCTATGAGAGTAAGTACATTGCGGAATATGACGGAAATTATTATGACGTACTCACCCCGGTTAGCTATGATAGCTACCACGGCGGATTCGTCAAGGATAAGCTCCAGAGTATATCGGGCTTTGTATGGGATGACGCAGACTATAACGGCCTGTATGATCCTGAAACCGAATTACCGCTTGAAAACATCGTTATTCAGCTTATGAGATACATAAGCAAGGACGGAGTAAACTTTGAACCCGATAATACCGCAACTGCAACAGATGCACAGGCGGCTACGGGAACAGACGCAACCCCGGCAAACACAGCAGCAGAAACAACCACAGACGCAGATGGAAATTATACGTTTGGTGACCTGCCGACGCACGTTTACATTAACGGTGAAAAGTACATCTACGGCTACAGAATAAGAATGAAAGTACCTTATGATTACGCAATAACTAAGCTGCACGCAGCAAACAATAACGGCACAGCAGTAGACAGCGATTTGAGAGTGCTTGATAACGGAACATTCTTTAACGACACCGACGAGTACATTGTATTACTTGAGAGCATTGAGGATAGGCTGTTATCCGGTACGGTTTCCAAGTCAGACCTTGAATACGTAGTAGGCAAGTACGACCTGAGAAACGGCGAGAGCAAAAACGGCTACGACGGCGGCTTGTTAAAGTTCAAGCTTGGCAGCATAGGCGGAATTATCTGGGACGATAAGAACTATGACGGTATCCGTAATACAGGCGGCGTAAATGCAACCGAATACGGAATACAGGATATTGAGATAGTACTCACCGGCTACGGTTACGTTGACGGCGTATGGACAGAGATAGACAGCATAAGCACTATCTCTGACAAGAACGGAGAATATCTGTTTGATGACCTGCCGGCAAGCACGGTAATCGACGGCACAAGAGTACTCATGGGTTACAAGCTCAAAGTAAGCAGTATACCCGAAAACACAGCAGTAACACGCTACAAGATGATAAGCGACACCACGGTAGACAGTGATCTTATTGCGAGAAATCTGGCACTTACCGAAGATGACGAGTACATATTGTTAGCTAAGCCGATAGGCACATCCGACTATAGGAACGAGGCATACATTGCCGTATATGATGAGGTTGAGTATGACTTTATAGACGCTCAGAACGAAAGACACAAGGACGGCGGCTTAAAGGATATCGAAACCGGAGCCTTGAAGGGCACCGTATGGGTAGACGCAAGCCGTGACGGATTACTTGATCTTATTGAGAAGAGAGTAAATAACGTTAAGCTTACACTCACACAGTATTATCTGAATGACGGTACATGGACAGCCACCGACTTTACAAGAACAACAACAACTAACGCAAGCGGAGAGTATGAGTTTACCGGCCTGCCTATCTCAATAACGGTTGACGGTGAAACATATCTTGCAGGATACAAGATATGTGCCGATAACCTACCAGATAAGGCCAAGATAACCAAGTACTACGCAGGCAATGGAGAAAAAGACAGCAAGCTTAATCAGAACACAATGATGATGTCTTATCCAATCAATGAGATGGGCGGATATCTGATAGTGGCTGACAGAGACAGCACAGGCGTAAGCGAGGAGTATATCCTAAGCGGATACAATATCGTCAAGGGTGTAACCGTAGACGAATTGAACGCAGGTATTTACTACGAGAGTGATCCGATAATTGATGTAGAAGAGACAGGCGACAGCACTGACATCACACTTTTGTCATGGATCATGCTGATATCATTATCACTTGCGATTACAATGTTTCTTAAAAAGAAGAAGGAAAACGAAGAGGTCGAAAATTAACATCGCAAATAAGTAGAGCCGTTATTAACACAACGACACGAACACTTATCGGTTGATAAATCCCTCTGCACAATGTGGCGAGGGTACCCAGTAAGCCTCATTTTTGAACACGATCCCGATAAGCGGCGAGACGACTTCTCATCTTCCCTCAGACTTTTAAGCAACGGTTATCAAGAGTAATCCTGATAAGGCTGATACATACAAGGCGGTATGTTTGGGCTTAAGCGTGTAACTTGTATAACAGTGCGGTAAACCCACAAAGGCAAATACCCACTTGCACCAAGCTTTTTACACGGCTTGCGGTGGAAAGAGGAAAAAGCATAGAAACCCCCTATCAAAGAGTATGTAAACATCTACGGCTGATTTATCGGCTATAAGATAAAGCGAGCTTTTGCAGTGTGATTTTACACCGCAGAACAAGCTTATTGATACCCAAACGATATACAAACTAAAGAGCGACAGACAGAAAGGTCTGCCGCTCTTTTTTTGCAACAAAAACTCTTGCTAAGCCGGGAGATTTAAAAAGTTAAGCTAGGAGTATAAAAAGAAAAACTCCGATGTTAAAATAAGATAGGTTTGCAACCAAAAGATATAACCGGGCAACCCATTTTGAGTTGCCCGATGTCTCTTTTTGAGGCCGGTTGTGCGGCAGCCTCATGTTTTGGACTAGATAACCAAAACAACAAAAAATTAGGAAATTATATATAAAGAATGATGTTAAACACGTATGTCAGTAACGGAAAAGAATTAATGCCGTTGTCCACCATAAGCCTAACGACCATAGACCGATAAGATCTCCACGCTTAATTTTTCCTGTATTAATTCCGTACCATAAGGCAACAAACGGTGAGCTTGTACCTGTATATCCGTACTTATCACCAATATATATACATTTATCAAAATCTATTTCAAGTTCTTTTACGATGCCACAAAGCATTTTGTAATTAAATTGTGACATACAGAAATGTTTTATTTTTTTAAAGTCAACATTATATGTTTGGCAATACTTATTAAATAATTCCTTTGTGGCGCCGGGTATAGGTGAAACATCAAGACCTGTTCCCAAATACGACTTGCGGTCATATGCACTGTCCTCAAAACTTTTCTTCATACCGTTTTTAGGATATCTTACATTGTCAAGTGCTTTCATACAATCGCATAGAGAAGAGCCGTGTCCGATAAATCCGCTAACAGGATCATCAGTTCTTTCATATACAACAGCGCACGCCATGTCAGCAATTATAGGATATGTATACTCATTATCCTCTGTACATATAGATGTAAAGTTCTCACTGCCGACAAGCAAAGCTCTTTTAATATTAGGATTGCCGTCCATCATATTCTTAATAGTTATAGTAGCTGAAACCATACCTAATCCGTTTACATTTTGGTCGAACATCTGAACATCTCTTTTTGTTCCAAGCCAACCGCAAAGTATAACTGACATAGGCGGACATATGTATTCCGGGGATTGAGATGAGAAAATGAGTAAATCTATATCATTGCCTGTCAGGTTACAGCTTTCCATAACCTTTTTTGCAGCCTTATATCCCATTACCAAAGAAGTATCTCTCGGATTGTCATAAGCAAAATAACGCTCGTTCCGTCCCATAGAAATAAGCAAGTGTTCAATTTCTTTACCGTGTTCCTCACGGAATTTTTTAATAAAATAATCATTGGTTACCAGCTTGTCCGGATGGTATATTTCTATACCCTGCACTCGCATATTGCTCATAAAAACATCCTTTTTTATTTATTATTAGGGGATTTATATAAAACAAGAACTGTGTAAATTATTTATAAGACTACAGAAAATTTGGAAAATCATTATAAATTAGTAGCGGAAAAGTATTACAGCAGTTGTCCACCATAAACCTAATGACCATAAACCTATAAGGTCACCACGCTTAATCTTTCCGGTTTTTATACCGTACCATAAGGCAACAAACGGTGAACTTGTGCCTGTATATCCGTACTTATCACCAATATATATGTACTTTTCAGGATCTATTCCAAGGCTTTTAATTATGTTAAGAATCATTTTGTGATTAAATTGAGACATACAAAAATGATCTATGCTTTTAAAATCAATGCCATTCTCATCACAATAACTAAAGAATAGTTTTTTAGCTGCTCCGTCAATAGGTCTAATATCAAGTGGCTTTGGCCAAAATGATTTACGATCATAACTACTGTCTTCAAAGCTCTTTTTCATACCGTTTCTAGGATATCTTACAGCATCAAATGCCAGTGAACAGTCGCTTAATGAAGCACCGTGTCCGATAAATCCGCTGTTTTCATCATCGCTTCTTTCAAATACAAGTGCGCAACCTAAGTCTGCTGTCACCGGATATGTATACTCATTATCCTCTGTACATATAGATGTAAAGTTGTCACTACCGACAAGCAAAGCTCTTTTTATATTAGGATTACCAGCCATCATATTTCTGATTGTAATAGTAGCTGAAACCATACCTAAGCAGTTTACATTTTGGTCAAACATTTGAACAGAATTTTTCAAATGGAGCATATCAGATAAAAGTACTGAGTTAGGAGGGCATAAATATTCCGGGGTTTGAGATGAGAAAATAATTAAGTCTATATCATCGCCCGTTAGGTTACAGCTTTCCATAACCTTTTTTGCAGCCTTATATCCCATAGTAAGAGAAGTTTCATTAGGATCATCATCTGCAAAATAACGCTCGTTTCTTCCCATAGAAATAAGTAAGCGTTCAATCTCCTTGCCTTGTTCCTCACGGAACTTTTTAATCAAATATTCATTGGTTACCAGCTTGTCCGGATGGTATATTTCTATACCTTGAATTCTTATATTTTGTATATTGCTCATAAAAACATCCTTTTTCATTGATTTATTATTAAGGGATTTATTTTAAACAAAAACAGTGTTAATAATTTATATAATTATGTAATGTACCTACTCGATATATACACATAATTAAAGCATAATCTTTAAATCATCCGGGATTATTAATTCAGCTTCAGTCGCTTCCTTAACTTGCTCTACTGTGTACATAGAGTTCATTTCAACTAATACAATGCCTTTTGAAGTAATATCAAAAACTCCCATTTCGGTAATCACACGGTCAACTACATTTTTTGCGGTAAGCGGATATGTGCATTCTTTCAATAATTTTGGCGTTCCGCCTGCAGTATGCTCCATGCCAACAACAACTCTTTTTGCACCTATGAGCAAATCCATTGCTCCACCCATGCCGGGAACCTTTTTACCGGGTATCATCCAATTAGCAATGTTGCCGTGTTCGTCAACCTGCAATGCACCAAGAACGGTTAAATCCAAGTGTCCTCCACGCATAATGCCAAAGGAAAGAGCGCTGTCAATATACGACGCAAATTTTACTGAAGTTGCAGGAAGGCCTCCTGCATCGGTGATGTCAGGATCTACCTCATCCATTGGCGGTCTGTGTCCTAAACCTATACATCCGTTTTCAGAATGAAGTATAACGTGTACATCATGTGGTACGTAGTTAGATGCCAAAGTAGGTACGCCGTAGCCAAGATTAATTACATCTCCGTCATGAAATTCCTTTGCAATTCTCATAGCAATAATTTCTTTCGCATTAGCAATCATGGATTATCACTCCCTATTACAATATGATCTATAAAAATACCGGGGGTATGAATAGCCTCTTTTTCTATTCCGCCTATTTTACAAAGCTCGCTGACCTCTGCAATAACTGTATCGGCTGCCGTAGCCATAATAGTATTAAAATTTTTTGTTGTACCGCGGTAATATAGATTACCAAAGCTGTCTGACTTAGCAGCACTAATAAGCGCAACATCAGCGTGAATAGGTGTTTCCAACAGCCACTCTTCGCCGTCAACATTTATAATACGTTTATTTTCTTCTACGACCGTACCTAAACCTGACTTAGTAAGTACTCCACCCAAACCAAAGCCACCGCATCTGATACGTTCAACAAATGTACCCTGAGGAATAAGCTCTATCTTACACTCACCGGTAATCATTTGTCGACCGGCCTCAGGATTTGTTCCGATATGACTGCCAATAAATCTTTTTACCTTTTTTGCCAAAAACAGCTTTGCCACATCTTTTACACCTGTAGAAGCGTCACTTGAAACTATTGTAAGATCTGTTACATCACTTTTACTAAGTGCGTCTACAAGCTCATGAGGACAACCGCAACTATTGAATCCACCTATCATTACAGTCATTCCGCTTTTGATGTGCTCAATCGCGTTTTCAACGCTTAAAATTTTTTGTTTCACTTTCTCATCTCCATATTAGTTTTTTGAAATAATATTAATATATTTATTTACAATTCCCTTAGGTAGTGCAGAACAAACAGGTAGAATATATTAAATTAAGCTAATAGAAACAATACGGCTTTTAACAAGTTAGGTCTTGGCTGTTGACTTAGATAGGAACTAAACAAACTTTAAATAAAAAGCCGATTGTTTATAACTATAGATAAGTGCATAATTATAAATTTTTTATATTTTTTAGTAATATATTTACCCATTCAAAAAATATATCTTACAATGAGTTGAAAAAGCAATTTGTTGTGAAAAAAGAAAGATGTTAAAATTGACCGAAATTCAATCTGACTATTATGTATCTTTAAATTTGTGTAATATATCTATACAAAAAAATGTGACTGATAATCATATCCGGAAACTTTACATATGCAAAGTTAAAATTTTACTCACGCCGGTGAAAGTAGCAGTAAAATGATTTTAAATATTAAGCCATCTGATAATAATATATCATAAATAGATTATATTTAATCATCTAATAGCTGTTTATCTTGGTAAATTATTCTTTTTATCTTGTACGGTTATATTTTACAACATACTTACAGTTGAATATAGGTTTATTTTTAATCTAAATGTGTCATTTTTTTAGGTTTATTAAAAGATTTTTAAAAAATAAATAATATAATGTACAAAAATAGGTTCTATAACAAAAAGGTCCTGTAACAAAAGTTAGAGTACAAATAGAACAAAAAAGTCCGAAACGATTTGCTACGGCGTATCGCTTCGGACTCTTTTTTGATGTGCCATTTGTGCAACGAACCCCCACTAAGCAGGGTTTCAAAAAAACTTAAACTATGAGTAGAAAAATGAAACCTCCAATGTTAAAATAATAAAGGTCTGCTAACCGAACACAGCCCGCTTAAGGGGCAATGTCGGTATCAAATACTTTTAGTTATTTCGTATATCACCCGTTTAACGGGTGGGTTTGATTATATATATCTAATTTTTATTATTTGACCCTTTTGCAATATGGGGCATAAGGAGAATTTATCCCTTGCTCTCCCCAATAAGAAATATCTTCTTCATCACAGGATATTACAATATTTTCATTATCTACATCAATACCCATATAGCGAGTGTGTTCTCCATCCTTTCCGCAAAGTATAGTTTTTCCGTCTGCACTTTTCGTAAAGCTTAGGTCTAAACACGGTGAGTTAAAAATATTAAAATACTCCAATTCTCCGTCTTCATAAGCAGCTAAGGTGAAAGTGAACAGCCCTGAGGTGGGGCCGTAATTCAATGTGCACGTTTCGTCCTTTCCGTCTCCGTCAATATCAAAGATTGCGGTGTCGATGGTAGAACTGATGCTTGTTAAATCCATGGGCGGAAAACCGGACGACCAAAACAGCTTTGTGATTTTCTCACGGTAGTCATTATCAATATTGTAAGCATAGCTTGAAGTAGGGGTTTGAATAGGACAGATAGCAATATCGTTTGGATCAATACCGGATGATAAATAACAGAAAACGATTGCTTTCATTTCTACTATTGAGGCCGGCGTCAAATTCCACAGTTCTTCCTGCGTGTAATTTTGATTATTAGCAGGAAGCAGACCGCAGGAATAAGAACCATTATCCATCTGCCAAATATAAACCTCTAATCCATTTGATGCAGGAAGATAGAAATACATCGGGAATTTTGCTCTGAGATATTCAATGTCCATCTTAGCCATTACTTCATAATGTTCATTAGTGTCATCAACATCCGGTGTCAGGCCTAAATCTTCCTCATCCAACGATATATCCGGGTCATAATTTATAAGAACTTTCTTAAAATAAGACCAATGAGTATATGGAATTTCACTTATTGAGCTGTCATCAGCAGTAACATCAATATATTTGCATATACAGTTATATATCTTTTTAGCTGCTTGCGGATTTATAACTTTGTAGCTGAGGGTTGGCTTAACTCCGGTGTTTACCCATACTGTTGTAAAATCAGAATTAAAGTGTATATATGTTCCCTTTAGAAAATAAGAGGATATTGTTGCTTCGGTATCTTGCTCGTTTTGAAGTACAAGAGTATGACTCATATCTCTATCTTCACTACGGTTATTTGATAATTCTCTACGTGAAATTTTAATGTTTGAGAGATTTTGCAATAAATCCTCGCTTACTGCTCCTATAGGGTTATAGATTTCACCGTCAGATACAAGCACGTATACGGTTGATTCTGTTATTGAATCAAGCGATAAATTTTCTATATTTTTAAGCTTTTTAGAAACAGGATTTGTCAAAAAACAGACAGCCAACACAATACTTACAGTAACGGCAACCGCAATAATCCAAAAAGCAGGCTTCTTGTAATTTAATACGGATTTTACTCTGGTTTTTACCCCAACAGCTCCAAAGGCTAAAGGACAGGCTGCAATCATACGGCGATTTATACTGGAAGTCAGCAAAGCTTGTGAATAATCGGTTCTTTGCTCGTTATTCAATTCTCTAACTACCTTTTCATCACAGGCAAGCTCAATATCTCTGCAAAGCAGTACATAGCTAAGCCACAACAGCGGATTAAACCAATGAATAGCGAGCAGTAAAAATCCAAGCGGTTTCCACCAATGGTCCTTACGTTTAATGTGTGCCTGCTCATGAGCAATAATATGCCCTATATCGTGCTCTTCTACATTGAAAGGCAGATAGATTTTAGGCTTAATGATACCGAGAACGAATG
>JBJEPE010000078.1:0-40004 GCA_051881075.1 Acutalibacteraceae bacterium
AGATGCTTATAACTCCGTAAACGAAACGGGCTATGGCATAGTAATGCCAACTATGGATGAGTTATCACTCGAAGAGCCGGAAATAATACACCAAGGCGGTCGCTACGGCATAAGACTTAGAGCATCGGCACCAAGCGTACACATGATAAAAACAAGAATAACTACTGAGGTTACACCGATAGTAGGCTCAGAGCAACAGTCTGAGGATCTTGTAATGTATCTGCTCAAGGAATTTGAAGAAAATCCAAAGAAGCTTTGGGAGTCAAACATCTTTGGTAAGTCCTTGCATGAGCTTGTCAATGAGGGCTTGCACAATAAGCTGTACCGTATGCCTACAGACGCACGAACAAAGCTGACAGAAACCATTGAGCGAATTATCAATGACGGCTGTAACGGTCTTATCTGTATAATCCTCTGACATTACTATTTTTAGTTTATTAAAAATTAAACCCGACAACGTCAAAAAGCTCGCTGTACTGCTTCATCCCGTAAGCAACACAGCGAGCTGTATTTATATTAACGAAAGGGAAAATTTGATTATAGGTTTAGCATTCTATACATTTTTATTCTACAAGTTCATCACCGGGGATATTTCACCAAAACCTGCATCTTTCATTATATGATCCTATTCAGAGAAGTAATTTATACCAAAAGCTTAAATTATATCTAAAAAACGCCTATTCAGCATATAAAGCTATACGACTTTACAAAAGCAAATCCCGGAATATATGCGGTTTTTCAAACACAAACGAGAATTTT
This sequence comes from Acutalibacteraceae bacterium, assembly GCA_051881075.1. Classification (GTDB taxonomy): domain Bacteria; phylum Bacillota; class Clostridia; order Oscillospirales; family Acutalibacteraceae; genus RUG14223. The sequence goes on from JBJEPE010000078.1 coordinate 760, forward strand.
TTTAAAAAATATAAATGTATAAAAAAAGACCTGTGAATAGGTAAACAATCCTATCCACAGGTCTTATATTATGTTAATTATGCGTTTATGTTGCTTTCTCTGCCAAGCAGATAGTCAACGGAAACACCCAAAATATCAGCAAGCGCAACAAGCTCTATATCGGTAACAAACCTTATCTGTCCCTCCAGCTTAGATAAACCTGATGAGTTCATATCTACACCGTTTACCTGTAAATGTGCGAGCAATTCTTTTTGCTTCATGCCCTTTCTCTTACGTACTTGCTCTACCCTTGCCCCTATTAAATTTCTATCACCTAAAGATTGCTTACGCAGTCTCATAAATAAGCCTCCAAACACTCATTTTATAAAAATCTGTAATTAAATATCGTTTCTGAGGATATCTTCATATGTTTCACGCTTAATAATAAGTCTGTCTACTCCGTCTTTTACCATTACCATTGCAGGACGTGGAAGCCTGTTGTAATTTGATGACATTGAGTAATTATATGCACCGGTTGAGAGTACTGCTAATATATCGCCAATCTGTACATCCTGAATTTTTGTATTTTCTTGTATCAGATCGCCGCTCTCGCAACATTTACCGGCTATAGTTACAACACTTTCTGCCGTTTTATCTGCCTTATTGGCTACTACAGCAGTATAATCGGACTGATACATAGCGTATCTTATGTTATCTCCAATGCCGCCGTCTATAGAAACATATGTCCGAACATTCGGAATATTCTTTATGCCGCCTACAGTGTACAGAGTAATTCCCGCCTCGCCTACTATTGATCTGCCGGGTTCAATGTAGATATACGGTACAGGCAAATCATATTGTTTTGCTCTGCTTATAATAGCCTTTGAAACCTCCGCTATATAATTATCGTAGTCAGTCGGGTTATCGGTATCTACATACTTTATACCGAATCCGCCTCCAAGGTTAAGCTCGGCAACCGTTACGCCGTATTTATCACGTATATCTTTTATAAAGTCCATCATTACCTCTGCGGCATGAACAAACGGGTCTATATCAAAGATTTGTGATCCTATGTGGCAATGAAACTCCTTTAAATCAATATGCGGACATTTCAAAGTTTCTTCAATTATTCTGTAAGCCTCGCCGTTCTCTATAGCAAAACCAAACTTGCAGTCTATTTGTCCTGTTTTAATAAAATTATGTGTATGCGCATCTATGCCGGGGGTAATTCTTATAGATACGCTTACTCTTGTATCAAGCTTTGCGCATATGTTTTCAATAATAGCAAGCTCGTTTTCATTATCAATAACTATCTTTCCTACACCTGACTTAATAGCATATTCTATCTCATCATAGGTTTTGTTATTTCCGTGGAAATGAATTTTATCAGCAGGAAAGTCTACGCTAAGCGCCGTATAAAGCTCTCCGCCTGAAACTACGTCAAGTCCCATACCAAGCCTTTTCATAATTCGGCAAAGCTCTTTACAGCATAATGCCTTGCTTGCATACATAGGCATTCCTTTACCCGAATAATACTTTTTAAAAGAATTTAAAAATTCGTTACATACACTTTCTACCTTGCCTTCATCAACTACATAAAGCGGTGTACCGTACTTAGCGGCAAGCTCTACGGTATCACAACCTCCTATTGCAAGGTGTCCTCTGTCATTAACATTCAAACTCTTATTGTCATACATTTCAACCATCCCAAACTATGTAAAATTATATTCTTGACATAATTTCTTCCCGTATTTCTTCTGCTCCTGAACCATTAAGAGCAGAAAACGGAAACACCTTAACGCCATTATAGACTGAAAATAAATTATTAAAATATTCAAGCTGTTTTGAAAGCTGAGTTTTCTTTAGCTTATCTGTTTTAGTAAGAACAATAGCAAACGGCAAATTCATGCTGTATAGATAATCAAGCATTTGTCTGTCATTCACTGTTGGATCATGTCTTACGTCTATTATCTGTATCACAAGGGCAAAGTTTCTGTCCTGACCCAAATAGCCTTCAACAAGCTCTGCCCAACGCAGCTTTTCTGACTGTGATACCTTAGCATAACCGTAGCCCGGCAGATCAACGAGCTTAAATTCCTTTAAATCATAGAAATTGATTGTTGCGGTTTTACCCGGAGTAGCGCTTACTCTTGCAAGCGACTTACGGTTTACAAGCTTATTGATAAGTGATGACTTACCTACATTAGATCTTCCCGAAAAAACTACCTCGGGTAATGTTGAACTTGGAATTTGACTTGCTTTACCGAAAGCAAACTCAAACTCTGCCTGTTGAAATCCCATATATTACACCTCTTTTAAGGCATTCATTTATTGATTATTAATTTAATTAGTACGCATAACATCCGTAGATTTATGCTGCTTTTCGGCAATAATCGAGGCTACCGGCATATTATCGTCAGTAACTACTCTTTTAATAGCTAAATCGGCAACCTGAGTAAAATTGCTGACAGGTACAAACTCTATGGCTTCCTTTACCTTAGGATCGACCTCTTCAAGGTCAGATAGGTTATCAGCCGGTATAATTACCCTCTTAATACCGTAACGGTACGCCGCCATTGTTTTTTCTTTAAGCCCACCTATAGGTAAGACCCTGCCACGCAAGGTGATTTCGCCTGTCATGGCTGTATATCGGTCAACAGGTGAGTTTGACAACGCCGAAAGTATGGCGGTTGCCATAGTAATGCCTGCTGACGGGCCATCCTTAGGAACTGCACCCTCAGGCGCATGGATGTGGATATCTTTATTTTTATAGAAATCAGCGTCAACTCCGAAGTCTTGTGCGTTACTGCGTATGCAGGTTATAGCTGCGTGAGCCGACTCCTTCATCACATCACCAAGATTACCCGTAAGCTCTATTTTACCTGTGCCGTCCATAACGGCAACTTCTACAGGCAATACCTCTCCACCTACGCTTGTCCACGCAAGGCCTGTAACAACGCCTATCTCATCGTTTTCGCTTACACTTTCGTCCTTATATTTACGTGCACCCAAATATGACTGAACATCTGCCGCATTTATGGTAAATTTAGAGGTATTATCGGAAAGCAGCTTTAACGCAACCTTAGCAAAAAGCACTTGTATAGTACGTTCCAGATTTCTGACGCCTGCTTCTCTTACATATCCGTCAATAAGTGCATATATTGCATCATCCTTAAGCTTACATATACTTGCAGTAAGTCCTGCGTTTTTAAGTTGCTTAGGAATAAGATGCTTTTTGGCTATATGGAACTTTTCCTCTCTTGTATAGCTTGCAAGTGAGATAAGCTCCATTCTGTCAAGCAACGGTGCCGGTATTGCAGAAGCGTCGTTTGCGGTAGTTATAAACATTACATTACTGAGGTCAAAGGGCAAATCAATATAGTGGTCATGGAAAGAATTGTTCTGCTCACTGTCAAGTACCTCAAGCAAAGCAGATGTGGGATCACCCTTTATATCATTGCCAAGCTTGTCAACCTCGTCAAGTATTATAAGCGGATTCATACTTTTTGCTTTCTTTACAGCCGCCATTATTCTACCCGGCATTGCACCGATATATGTACGTCTGTGACCGCGTATCTCTGCCTCGTCACGTATTCCGCCGAGTGCTATTCGCTCGGTTTTACGGTTAATTGCTTTGCCGATAGAACGTGCAATAGACGTTTTACCTACGCCCGGAGGCCCTACAAGGCAAATTATCTGTCCGTGGGCTTCAGGTGAAAGCTTACGCACCGCAAGTAGCTCTAAAATTCTCTCCTTGACCTTATCAAGACCGTAATGATCTTTATCAAGAGATTTTTTTACTTTTTCTATATCTATCTTTTCCTTAGTAAACTTATTCCACGGCAATTCAAGACAACTGTCAAGATATGTACGGATAACGTTGCCCTCCTGTGCGCCGAAAGGAAGCTTCTCAAGCTTGGCGGCCTCTTTCATCAGGGTTTCCGTTATTTCTTCGCTTAAATTAAGCTTGGCTATTTTTTCTCTGTATTCAAAAGATTCAAACTCAGGGTCATCATCCATTCCAAGCTCTTCCTGAATAACTCTCATCTGTTCACGCAGATAATATTCACGCTGATTTTTATCAATTCGTTCTTTTGTTTTTTGATTTACCGTACTTTCAAGCTCTATTATCTGTATTTCTTCCGAAAGCAACTCAATCAGCTTTTCAAGCCTTGATACAGGATTAATCATCTCAAGTACAGCCTGCTTTTTTGCAAAATCAATGAGCAAATTAGCCGCCATATAGTCAGCAAGTCTGCCGGCATCCTTACAGTTAGCTATCTTTTCAAGCATATCCTTAGGCATCTTTGGTACAAGCGCAACATACTCAGCAAACACCTGCTTAGCCGCCCTTAATGCGGCATTGGCCTTAGGAGAATCCGAGCTTCTCTCATCTATACAGCTTACAGATGCAGTGAAGAAATCTTTATCGGAAACCTCCTCCACTATACCGGCTCGGTAAATCCCCTCTACCATAACACGCATTATATTACCCGGTTGTTTTAAAACCTGCTTTATCTCGGCTAATACGCCTATTCTGTAAATATCATTAAAGCCCGGATCGGTTACTTCTGCGTCACGCTGTGCTACCAAAAAAATAAGTCTGTTCTGATCCATAGCGGCATTTAATGCGTTTACTGATTTTTCTCTGCCTACATCAAAATGTAACGTAGCATCCGGAAAAAGTACTATTCCCCTTAACGCAAGCATAGGTACTGTCATAATATTGTCATCCGGAGTAATCATACACATACTATCACCCTTCTTTCAAGTAAAATACACTTGACACAATGTCAAACAAAACGTCGTTTATGAAAACGCACATTAAAATTTATGCACTTTCATAAACGGCATTTAAGCACCCGGCGACTTAAATTAAGTCGCAACAGGTGCATATACTCTGATTTAGTCAGCCGGCAACATTACTTTTACGTGTTCGCGGCTTTTTTTCGGTGGTCGGTTTATTAACGTTGATTTTAACAGACTTTCGGTGCGGATCTCTGAATATCTGAGGCTGTGCATGGTCATTCACTGCCTTCTCTGTTATCACTATCTTTTCTATAGTATGATCCGACGGTGATTCAAACATAAGATCCGTAAGAATACTCTCCATAATTGAGCGAAGTCCTCTTGCACCGGTGTTTCTGTCAAGTGCCTGCTGAGCTATAGCCTGCAACGCCTCAGGTTCAAATTCAAGCTCTATATTATCAAGCTCAAATAACCTTTTATACTGCTTAACAAGTGAGTTTTTAGGTTCTGTCAAAATCTTTATAAGCGCCTCTTTATCAAGCCCGGAAAGCGCTGTAACAACAGGTAAACGTCCCACAAGCTCTGGTATAAGTCCGTACTTGATAAGATCCTGCTGTGTTACCTTGCTCATCCAATCAGTAGTGCTAAGCTCCGACTTATCCTTTACATCAGCACCAAATCCCAGTGCAGATGAGCCAATACGCCGCTCAACATTTTTATTTATTCCGTCAAATGCGCCGCCGCAAATAAACAGTACCTTAGAGGTATCTATCTGCAAAAACTCCTGATGCGGATGCTTTCTGCCACCCTGCGGAGGAACATTTGCTACTGTACCCTCAAGTATCTTAAGAAGTGCCTGCTGTACGCCCTCACCGCTTACATCTCTGGTAATTGAAGGATTCTCTGACTTTCTGGCAATTTTGTCTATTTCATCAACATAGATTATGCCGCGTTCTGCTCTTTTAATATCATAATCAGCAGCTTGTATAAGGCGTAATAGTATATTTTCAACATCTTCACCTACATATCCTGCTTCCGTTAATGTTGTAGCGTCGGCAATAGCAAACGGAACATCTATTATTTTTGCCAAAGTCTGCGCCATTAGTGTTTTGCCGACACCTGTAGGACCTAATAACAATATATTACTTTTATTAAGCTCTACATCACTTTTACCTTTATCGTTTATTCGCTTGTAATGATTATACACGGCCACACTCAGCGCCTTTTTGGCGTTATCCTGACCTATTATATATTCATCAAGCTTATTTTTGATATCAATAGGCTTCGGTAGCTCATCTGTGCTATCGGTTATACGTGTAGAAACCTCTTTTACAGGCTCTGCCTCATCGCTGATTATAGACATACAAAGTGAAATACATTCATCACAAATATATACGCCCGGTCCCGCTACCATACGACCTACAAAGTCGTGAGGCTTGCCGCAGAACGAGCAAAATATTTCTCTTTCGTTATCATCCTTATTAGGCATAAGTCCCGGTTTCATCCTTTCAAATAATCTTCTTTTATTTTAGAAAACTGTGCCCGCTAAATATGAGAATATCGGAGCCGTATCGGATATAAAATCCTAACGCACTCCGTATTACTCAACGGTTTTATCTGCTTGTAATTATCTTGTCGATTATTCCATACTCCAAAGCCTGCTGTGCCGTCATAAAGTTATCACGTTCTGTATCTCTTGCGATGACGTCATACGGTTGACCTGTGTGCTGAGAAAGTATAGTATTAAGACGCTTTTTGGTTTGCAGAATATGATCTGCATGAATCATAATATCGGTTGCCTGACCCTGTGCACCGCCGCTTGGCTGGTGGATCATTATATCACTGTTGGGCAGTGAAAAACGCTTACCCTTAGCACCTGCCGCAAGTAAAAACGCACCCATGCTGGCCGCCATGCCCATGCAAATGGTAGAAACGTCACACTTAATGTACTGCATGGTATCATATATAGATAAACCTGCCGTAACTGAGCCGCCCGGACTGTTTATATACAGGCTTATATCCTTTGAGGGGTCCTGACCCTCAAGGTAAAGAAGCTGTGCAACTACCAAACTGGCTGTAGTGTTGTTTACCTCTTCGGTAAGCATTACAATTCTATCATTCAACAGTCTTGAGAAAATATCATAGGAGCGTTCTCCCCTACTTGTCTGCTCAAGGACATAAGGAACTAAACTCATTATAATTACCTCCAATAATAACTTATTATTACCGTGTTTATATAGGATTAATCATTGCAAATAAAATTATCATGACTTAACGGCATTATCCTTAACCAAGTTCATGGCACGCTCTGCGCCGATGTCCTTTTTGATCTCTTCGACAGGAATAATGTTCTTTATTCTGTCTGCCGACATTTTATAAGCCTCTGCAAGCTTATTGTACTCTGCCTCAACATCGTCATCGGTTATCTCGAAGCCTTCAAGCACAGCAATCTTTTCAAGAGCAAGTCTAAGCTTTACTCTAATCTCTGCCTGTGGCCTGTACATATCACGCAGACCGTTTATATCTGTGCCCATGTACTGTGAGTATGTCTTAATATCAAGACCCTGCTGTCTAAGACGGGCATCAAGCTCCTCTACCATTTCTTCAGCTTTATTGGTGTACATAGCCTCAGGAATTTCACCCTGCAAAAGCTCTACAAGCTTATTAACTATCTGATCTTCAACATCAGTTTCAGACTCATTCTTAAGCTTTTCTGCAAGCTTCTCGGAGATTTCTGCCTTATACTCTTCAACCGTGTCCTTCTCGCTTACATCCTTAACAAATTCATCATCAAGCTCAGGAAGCTCACGCACCTTTATCTCATGGAGATTGATCTTGAACTCTGCATCCTTGCCCTTAAGCTCCTCTGCCTGATAATCATCAGGGAACTTAACGAAGATGCTGAACTCTTCACCTGTTGTATGTCCTACTATCTGCTCCTCAAAGCCGGGGATAAATGAATTTGAGCCGAGTGAAAGGTCATAGTTTTCTGCCTTACCGCCGTCAAAAGCAACGCCGTCTACAAAGCCTTCAAAATCAATAACTGCGATGTCGCCGTTCTGAGCAGCTCTGTCCTCTACTGTGATAAGTCTGCCGTTACGCTCTCTTACTCTGTTAATTTCTTCATCTATAAGCTCGTCTGTTACTTCTGTTGACTTAGGTGTAACCTCTATACCCTTATAACCCTCTATAGTAACCTCAGGCATAACTGTAACTACAGCGGTAAAGGTGAAGCCCTCTTTACCTACGCTTACTACATCAAGGTCTATTCTGTCACGTACAACATCAAGGTTTGCCTCTTTTATAGCGGCATCTAATGCTTCAGGATATACGCTCTGCATAGCATCATCATAGAATATCTGCTCGCCGTAAAGCTTCTCTACCATTGCTCTTGTAGCCTTGCCCCTACGGAATCCCGGTATATTCATCTTTTTAACTTCTTTGCGGTAAGCCTTATTGATAGCATTGTCAAATGTCTGTGCATCAACCTCTACCTCTAGCTTTACTCTGTTTGTTTCAACTTTTTCAAATGTTTTTAAGCCCATTGTATTTTCCTCCTATATTTTTGCAATATATCTTTTTGATTATAGCATACTATTCCGATAATTTCTATCTTTTTTTAAAAATTATGTTATTTATATAATTATCTTATTAAAACCGGGAAAAATTCTGTGTAATCACATGAAACAAGCGTAAATTTTATGCCCTTATATTCGCCTATTACAGCCCTTTTACCTGCCGTTGTACCATGAATATGACCGTAATAACATTTTTTTATACCACGCTGTATAAGTGTCTGCATTATTTCATCACACTCAAAATCGGCATAAACCGGCGGATAATGTATAAAAGCTATAGGTTCCCCGTCAAGCTTCATAGCGGCATCTATAGAAGCATTAAGTCTGCCGACTTCACGGTTTAATACTTTAAGGTCAGCCTCACTTGATCCGCAATCGTAAAACCAACCTCTGGTACCGCATACGGCAATATTATCAGCCAAAACGGCAGAATTAAATACTATCTCTATACTGTCAAAGCCTTTAAGCTTAAAAAAATCTTCTATCTTCTTTCTGGTTACCCACCAGTAATCGTGATTTCCCTTTAAAATCAGCTTTCTGCCCGGCAAATTATGTATAAACCTGAAATCTGCCTCTGCCTCATCCAAGCGCATTGCCCACGATATATCGCCTATTATCACAACGGTATCTGTCGGCTTAACTATGGCACGCCAGTTCTTTTCAAGGCGTTCAACATAATTATTCCAGCCGTTAAAGATATCCATAGGCTTATCGGTACCAAGCGATAAGTGAAGATCGGCAATAGCAAATACCGCCATAGTTCTTAAATGCCAAGCGCAGATAAAACGTACTCCGGCATTTTGTCTGCTTCAGTCACATTGTTAAAACGTACCGTCTTATTCTCAAGCTGTGCAAGCGGTGCAGGAACAGCAACTCCGGTTAAGCTATTAAGACGCTCTACTATGGCAAACTCACTTTTGGGAATGATGCCTGCCGGGTCAATAGCCTCAAGCACACTTTTCGAGAATTTATAAGGACTGGCCGTAGATGCAAGGATGCACGGTGTTTGCGAGTCGCCCGTTTCGTCTACATACTGTTTATATACATTCACTGCAACGGCTGTATGAGTGTCGCAGAGGTAGTTGCTCTCAGCATAAACCTCTCCTATAGTTTTCTTAGTATTCTCATCATCACAGCAACCGGCAAAAAATCTGTCTGATATGAGTGAGAATACGTCATCGTCAACCTTATATTTTCCCGTAGTTTTCAGCTCCGACATCCATCCCTTTACTTTCTTGTCATCTTCGCCGCAGGCATGATACAAAAGGCGTTCAAGGTTACTTGAAACCAATATATCCATTGACGGAGAAATAGTTGTATAGAAATGTCTGTTACGGTCGTAAACACCTGTTCTGATAAACTCTGTAAGTACATTGTTTGAGTTGGACGCACAGATGAATTTTTTTATAGGTAAGCCCATAATACCGGCATAGTATGCGGCAAGTATGTTACCGAAATTACCTGTAGGAACTACTATGTTTACCTTATCACCGCTATTAATCTTGCCTGCATTCACAAGGTCGCAGTATGCGGATACGTAGTAAACTATCTGTGGGAGAAGTCTTCCCCAGTTTATAGAATTTGCGCTTGAAAAGATCATGTTGTTTTTCTCAAGAGCCGAAATTATCTCTTCATTGGTGAATATAGCCTTAACGCCTGTTTGAGCATCGTCAAAGTTACCCTTTATTGCACATACGTTTACGTTGTTGCCCTCCTGAGTATTCATCTGGTGCTTTTGCATTGGGCTAACGCCGTTTTGCGGATAGAACACAACTATCTTAGTTCCGTCTACATCCTTAAAACCTTCAAGTGCCGCCTTACCGGTATCTCCCGATGTAGCAACCAGAATTACAGCCTGCTTACCGTTCTGCGTCTTTTTAACGGACTTAGTAAGCAAATGCGGAAGTATCTGCAATGCCATATCCTTAAATGCCGATGTAGGGCCGTGCCAAAGCTCTAATATATTCATATCTGCGTTGCCGTACTTAACGCTTGAAAGCGGAGCAGGAACGCTACTGCTGCCGAACTTTTCAACAGTATATGCCTTGGTTACGCACTCGTCTATCTCCTCAGCGGTAAAATCATCAAGAAAATCCGCAAAAATCTTTTTTGCTCTGCCGCAATAATCGGTTGCTCTGAGAGCCGCAAAGTCGCTTTCACTATACTTAGGCAGCTCTACCGGTACAAAAAGTCCGCCATCATTAGCTATACCGTGTGCTATAGCCTCAGCCGCAGTAACTTTTACGCTTTTGTCAACCGTGCTGTTGTACTTCATATTTATTCCCTCTTTCATGGTGTTTTATTTATTGCCGTTTATTTAATACTTAAGTGACTTACCGTATAGAGGTAAAATTCTATATAGTAAATATCATACGCCGATATTGTATTACAAAGTAGCGGATTTGTCAAAGGTATTAAAGAAATTATATGCGTTTTCATAAAAAATTTTATCTACAAGAGTTTTTTCATATCCTTTTTTAATAAATTCATTGTATAAATAAGGAATGCTCTCCACCCCGACTATATCATCAGGCATATCAGAGCCGTCAAAATCCGAACCGATAGAAATTGTATTTTCACCGCCCAGCTCTAAAAAATGCTCAGCATGGCGCAGTATATCATCTACTGTAACAGACTTATTCTCAGACAGGAAAAACCTGTGAAAATTAAGCCCCACTATACCGCCCATATCCCGTATTATTTTGAACTGTTCATCGGTAAGGTTGCGCCTATGCGGGCAAACGGTTCGTGAATTTGAGTGCGAAGCAACTATCGGGCGTTTTGCTATACGTAGGATATCGTAAAAAAGCTTGTCGCTTGCGTGAGAAACATCTACAACTATATTACATTGCTCCATCTCACTTATAAGCCGCTTACCGAAGTCAGTTATCCCGATATCCGTATCAGCTCCGCCGCCTGCCTCACATTCGCCATTCCAGGTAACGGTCATCATGCCCACGCCGTCACGTTGCAAAGCTTTCAATCTGTCTATCCTACCGCCTAAAGCGGCACTGCCCTCTACGGTCAGCATAAGATTTACAGGGCTATCTTCTACGGCATCAAATGTACCGTCAAGCTTACGGATTTTTTTATCGACAGAAACGGCAACATCCGTATATAGCCTATCTACAGCGGAACTGTACAGGTTAAATGCACGCTCCCCCCGTAAATCGTCGGGTATCCATACCGCCATGCACTGCACCCATTTATCAAAGCTTTTACTTTTGTCAAATGAAACCTCATAGTTATTGCTGTTTATATTGCCGCCAACGGTAACACATTTATAAAGAGTGTCACAATGCAGGTCAAAAAACCGCATAATCCCCCTCCTGCCATAAAGCGTTCTCTATATGATTTATTTCCTTTACCGTCATGTTTTGTGTATCTACCGTAACCTCAACTATATCAAAGCGCGGTTGAAGCTCGCACTTATTTTCATTCAAATACATATATGCCGTCTTAAATATCTTATCGATCTTAGATTTTGTTACAGCCTCAACAGGTGTAAGCATAGAATTAAGCTTTCTGGTTTTAACCTCTGTAAATACAATATAATTTTCATACTTTGAGATTATGTCAATTTCTCCGCATCTTTTTGTATAATTTTTTGTTAAGGTAATAAAGCCCTTTTCTTTTAGGTATTCTTCAGCTATCTTTTCACCGAAATTTCCTATATCCTTAGTAGTTATCTTACCCATACAGTCCTCCGAAATCGCAATTTATACGTTTACGGTAATTTTTATCAAACAAAAGTGCAATTTTTATAAACTCAGTATTAATGCGGCATTTAAATATGTAAAGTTAAGTAGCTTTATATATTTTTGTTTCCGAATTGGAATAAAAAAGTGCTATTTTGTAGATTAATACTTTTATTTCTAATTACTTATCGAGTATATTTTTCAAAAAGCTTCTTCTATGTACAGGTGACGGACCGTATTGCCTGATGAGCTCCATATGTAGCTTAGTACCGTAGCCCTTATGCTTCTCAAACTGATACTGTGGATACTGTACCGCCATTTCTTTCAGCAGTCTATCCCTGCTTACTTTAGCCAATATAGATGCACAGGCTATAGACATTGACTTAGCGTCACCCTTTACGATCGATTGACACGGTATATCAAGGTCAGGTGTTTTGTTACCGTCTATAATAGCATAATCAGCCTTTATGCTAAGGCCTTCAACCGCACGTTTCATTGCGAGCATAGTAGCATTGAGTATATTTATCTCTTCTATTTCTTCAACGCTTGCCCAAGCAACGCTCCATGCAAGCGAATTTTCTTTTATTATATCAAATAGCTGTTCACGCTTTTTTTCCGAGAGCTTTTTTGAATCATTAACACCATCAATTATGAGTCCGTGAGGTAATATAACTGCGGCGGCACATACAGGACCTGCCAGCGGACCTCTGCCTGCCTCGTCTACACCGCATACATTTTCAAATCCGTTTGAATTAACAATACCTTCGTATAAAAGCCAATCCATACTATCCACCTCAAATTTTTTCAAGAGTTATACAGCCAAGCTTGGCGTTACGAAATTCCTCAAGTAACGTTATTGACGCACGCTCTGTATCTATCTCTCCGCCGGATATTAAAAATCCACGCTTTTTGCCTATTCTTTGCAAAAGCTCATATGCAGTGATATCGTCAAAGTCACTGCTATCAAGCTTATAACGCTCCGCAAGCTGTGTTTTATAGTCGGCTTTCAATATTTCAAGTAATCTTACGGCAAGCTGTTCGGTATCTATCACCTGATCTTTCACCGCACCGGTAAAGGCAAGTCTTTCACCTACAAGCATATCATCAAATTTAGGCCAAAGTACACCGGGAGTATCAAGCAGTTCAAAACCTTTGCCTATAGTAAACCATTGATTGCCTCTGGTAACACCGGGGCGGTTCTCTACCTTTGCGCTGTCCTTCTTAGCCATTCTGTTTATGAAAGAGGACTTACCTACGTTCGGTATTCCTACTATCATAACGTGTATGCTGTGACCCTTCATGCCCTTTTCAGCCCATGAATTGATTTTATCCTGCAATAGCTTTTTTACCTCAGGGATAAAGACATTAAGTCCTTTACCTGTTTTACAGTCAACAGGTATAGCCGGAATATTATATTTTTTGTAATGCTCTATCCAACGTGCCGTTTCTCTTTTATCCGCCATATCGCACTTATTCATCAAAATAAGTCGTGGCTTATTGCCCAAAAGCTTATCAAGATCGGGGTTGCGGCTACTTACCGGTATACGTGCATCTATTATTTCAACAACCGCATCAACAAGCTTCAGGCTTGCCTGAATTTGCCGCTTGGTACGCGTCATATGTCCCGGAAACCATTGTATATTCTGCGCTTCACTCATTTTACATCACCTTTTTACATTAATCAACAATAGATTGTTTTTTCTTGGCAATTCCGCATAAATACTAACTTTACACACTGTGTAAAGTATTACAGTTTTACATATTATCCCGCATTAAAACAGTCTAAAAACCAATAAAAAGGACGTTTCTGCGGAAACGCCCTTTAATATCGAAATTTTAAGCTTATAAAAACGAATCAATATAAATTACGTATCCTGTCAAACGGATAGATTATAAACTGCGCCTTACCTATGATGTTCTCTACAGGGATAGTTCCGATAACACTGTAACGGCTGTCTTGTGAGATAGGTCTGTTATCGCCAAGTACAAATACCTCTCCCTCTTTTATTACGCTTGGTATCTCCGCAGTTCCTCTGGTTAAGTAGCTAAGCTCTTCATCAATATACGGCTCATCTATTACCTCTCCGTCAACGGTTATTACTCCGGTCTCAAAGTCAATATCAAGAGTTTGTCCACCTACTGCAATAACACGCTTGATAATAGGCTTGTCATATTCTGCGCCGTGGCTAATAACTACGATATCACCCGGTTTAGGAGTATAAAAAAGGTTAGTAACAATTACCTTATCTTCATTAAGCAGAGTATTCTCCATTGAACTACCGCTAACCTCTACCATTCTGAATACAAATGTAAGTATAATAACAACTATGATTATTGCCGAGGCAATGGCCTGCATCCATTCATAACAGCTTTTAGTAAAAGATGCCGAAGAATTCTTCTTTTTATCCTTACGCTCGTCCGGATCACGTGGCCTTTGTACGCCTATAACATAATGGTCATACGAAGATTTGCCGTTCTCATAATCAGCCATTAATTATCATTCCTTCCCATCAATACGCATTATAACATCTATAATATGCTCCTATATTTTAAATTCATCATAAAATTAAATTAAATTTTATATTAACAATTTTAATTACAGAGTCTATGTACGTCTAAAAGCAGAAAGGGAGAACAATGTTTACCTCACACCTTCTCCCCTCACTCCGGTTGTTATCTGATTTGCTCTTTAACCTTAGCTGCCTTACCAACTCTGTCACGAAGATAATAGAGCTTACTTCTTCTGACTTTACCGTATCTGACAACTTTAATTGCTTTTACATTCGGTGAGTGAAGCGGGAATACACGCTCAACACCAACACCGTATGAAACACGTCTTACGGTAAAGGTTTCAGCAACTCCGCTACCCTTACGAGCAATTACGGTACCCTCAAATAACTGAATTCTTTCTCTGTCGCCCTCACGGATATTAACGTCTACTCTTACAGTATCGCCGATGCCGAACTCAGGGATTTCTTCTTTGACAGAGCTTTGTGCAATAAGTTTTAATGCATCCATTGTAAAAATTCCTCCTGTTTTACAGACATTCTTACCTTACGGCAGAGGACTGTCCGCTTCATTGCCGAATAAATCGGGCAGTGAACCCCGTCTAAAAAGACGGATTCCAAATGCTTAAATATTTTATCATATATTCTAAGAAAATGCAACTACTTTTTTAAGTTTAGGAAATTTTTTTTAAAAAATCTATAAAATATTGAGGTAAATCTGATGTAAACTCCAGATATTCGCCTGTAATCGGGTGAATAAATCCTATTTTACGTGCGTGCAGGCATTGTCCGCCAAGTGAATATTTATCCTTTGACGGTCCATAAACCGTATCCCCTGCCACAGGATGTCCTAAGTATGACATATGAACACGTATCTGGTGAGTTCTGCCTGTTTCCAATCGTAATCTAAGATGTGTAAAGCCGTTAAATCTATTGATAACGGTATAATGTGTAACCGCATTTTTAGAATTCTTATCTGTTACAGTCATCTTTTTTCTATCTATAGGATGTCGGCCTATAGGAGCATCTATTTTACCCACATCATCACGTATATTGCCGATTACAACTGCCTCGTACTCACGTGTAAAGCTATGTTGCTTTATCTGTTCTGCAAGCCCTTTATGTGCTTTATCGCTCTTTGCTACTATCAGCAGGCCGCTAGTATCCTTATCAATTCTATGGACTATGCCGGGGCGCAATATTCCATTGATGCCCGAAAGACTATCTCCGCAATGATACATAAGCGCATTTACCAGAGTACCTGTATAATTGCCTGCCGCAGGATGCACTACCATACCCTTAGGCTTATTTACAACAAGCAAGTCAGAGTCCTCATAGACAATATCAAGCGGTATATTTTCAGCAACGACATTAAGCTCTACCGGGTCAGGAATGTTGACCGCAATAACATCGCCCTTACGCAATTTATAATTTTTATCTATCTTTTTATCATTCACCAATACATTACTATCGTTTATCAGATTTTGTACGGCAGAACGTGTTATATCCTTGACAGATGCGGTTATATATTTATCTATCCTATCGCCTACGTTTTCTTCAGCTACTAAAAAAGTATACTCCTGCATCAGCTTTCTCCGCCTTGCTCATTGACTTCTTTCTCAGGTGATGTTATTACATTGCCTGCATTGTTTTCTGCCGTATCCGGCAATTTCTTCTCTCTTACGGTATCGGTAAAGAATATAATATAAATCATAAGCAAAACCGTACCTGATGTTATACAATAATCGGCAAAATTACATACAGGTGTAAAAAACGACCAGTATATGTAGTCTACTACATAACCCAGATAAATTCTGTCTATCAGATTACCTATTCCTCCACCGATTATCAGCATTGACGAAATTATCATAAGCTTATTTGTAGGCTTGTACTTGAAGATTGCCCAAATAAATACAGCTATAATAAATACTGTAAATACAATAAATATCCAACGCTTATCAGCAAGCATACTGAATGCCGCACCACGGTTCTCGGTATAATCCAAAAACAGAAGCTTATCTATTACAGTGACCTTACCTGCTCCTTTTAAATACTGAACTGCAAGCAGCTTAATGCCTTGGTCGGCAAGCGCAAGTAATGCCGCAACTATCAGAATTATTATTGCCATAATACCTCACCTTTCCTATTCGGAAATTTATAAAAACCCGCAAATTTTACCGGCTTTTATAAACCACCGCATCATTCAAATACATCCCCCCAAGCAAGCTTGAGGGGATAATTAACTTGTAAATTACTTACTTGGTTCAGAGATTATCTTATAAACAAGAGTTGGAGCAGGAACTGCCTCATCTGAATATACTATTGCAGAGTGGAAAAGCTCCTCAGCGGCGTTAAGCTTTGAGCTGTCGGAAGTATGGAACTGAGCGATTACATCGCCAGCATTCACAAGGTCGCCTGTCTTCTTAGCAAGGATAATACCTGCTGAGAAATCTATAGGATCGCCTTTCTTCTCTCTTCCTGCGCCTAGTATAACGCTTGAAATGCCTATCTTCTCGGCATCCATATGCTTGATATAGCCTGACTTACGTGCCTTGATATCAACAATAACAGGTGCCTTCGGGAAAAGCTCAGTATTGTCAATACGTGCTACATCGCCACCCTGAGCGGCAACCATCTCACGAAGCTTAGCAAGAGCCGAGCCATCCTTGATAGCATTCAATACCATCTCTTTACACTCATCCTTAGGCTTACCTGTACAAAGATAAACCATGTTAGTGGCAAGTGCTACGCAAACCTCTGTAAGGTCACTGCAACCGTTACCCTTAAGTGTATTTACAGCCTCGATAACCTCTAATGAGTTGCCTATAGCGTTACCGAGCGGTATATCCATATTAGTAATAAGAGCGGCGGTCTTTCTGCCTACAGAATAGCCTATATCAACCATTTTTTGAGCAAGCAATATAGAATCGTCAATAGTTTTCATAAATGCTCCACTGCCCGTTTTAACGTCAAGAACGATACAGCTGGAGCCTGCGGCTATCTTCTTACTCATAATGCTTGATGCAATAAGTGGGATGCTGTCAACAGTAGCGGTTACATCTCTTAAAGCGTAGAGCTTCTTATCGGCTGGAGCAAGATTACCTGACTGACCGACAACGCAAATACCTATATCGTTTACTTGCTTAATAAACTGTTCAGGAGAAAGCTCGGTGTGGAAATCACCTATTGACTCAAGCTTATCTACAGTACCGCCTGTATGGCCTAAGCCCCTACCTGACATCTTAGCAAGCTTGCCGCCGAGTGAAGCAACTATAGGGGCAACTATGAGGGTTGTCTTATCGCCTACACCACCCGTGCTGTGCTTATCTACAGTTACGCCCTTAATGCCGGAAAGATCGATCTGATCACCTGACTTAGCCATTGCCATAGTAAGGTATGATGTTTCGTGATCAGTCATGCCGTTAAAGTAAATCGCCATAAGCAATGCCGATACCTGATAATCGGGAATATCGCCTTTGGTGTAACCATCTATAAAGAAGCTGATTTCGGCATCCGTGAGAGCCTCGCCGTTACGTTTTTTCTGAATAATATCATACATTCGCATAAATCATTTACCTCTTTTCTGCGGTAATACCGCTATGATGTTTTTATATTGTGGCTATTTTCAGCCATAATTGATCATTTTTATAGATTTATTTGTAAAGTTAATTTACTTTACGTTTTATGGATAAGTAACGCCAAAGCCCCATTATTACTGATTATATGACAATGTACATACATAATGAAAACCAAGCGTTACAAAAAATACAAGTGGTATTTCCGCAAGAACCATAGTCTAACGGAAATACCACATGATAACCGTTATTTAAAAATCAAATGATTTCTTTTAATAACAAGCATTTACTTTTATCTGCTTCCCTTATCGTAAGGAATACCCTCAGCTCTAGGAGCTTGTGAGTTCTTAGACGAGAAGATAAGTACGATAATTGTTGCAATATAGGGTACCATCTTGTATATTTCCATCGGTAAACCGAGATTGTTCAAAAGCGGGATAACTGAATAAGTAGCAGCAACTGTTCTTAAGAAACCAAAGAACAATGAAGCATAGAGTATCTTCCAAGGATTCCATTGACCAAAAATCATAACTGCCAAAGCAAGGAAGCCGTAGCCGCTTACAGTAGCGTTAAAGTTTGTGGAGTTAGGAATAACGAATATAAGACCGCCTATACCGCCGAGAACACCGGAAATGATAACACCTGCATAACGCATCTTATAAACATTGATACCAACAGAGTCAGATGCCTGAGGATGCTCACCGCAAGAACGAAGTCTTAATCCAAAACGTGTCTTGAATAGAACAAATGCAGAAAGAAGAAGTATGCCAAAACCGATATATGTTGTTATGTAAACGTTCTGAAAGAACATATTACCTATAATCGGAATAGAACCAAGCACCGGAACCTTTTCAATTCTGAATTGGTTTACGAAGTCAATCTGCTGAACGCCTTTCTCTGTGAAAAGTCTGCCAATAAAAATTGCAAGTGAAGGAGCCGCAAGGTTAAGAGCCGTACCGCTGATAACTTGGTTTGCCTTCATGTTTATAGAAGCATAAGCATGGAGCAATGAGAAGAGTATACCGAAAACAGCGGCTACAATAAGAGCCAAGAAATAAAGTAAGTTTCCGGATAAAGCGTCGTTTCTTTGCATAATATGAATAAACATAGTACCTGCAAGTGCGCCTATAATCATAATACCGTCGAGGGCAACATTGATAATACCGCTTCGCTCACAAAACATACCGCCCAAAGCAACTACAAGCAGGGGGATTGCAAAGCCCATGGTAAGCTGTACTAACATATAAATTAAGTCTAATGCACTCATTTACGTTTTCCCCCTTTTTTAGATGTATTAGATGTTTTCGGCTTATTTGCCGGCTTAGAATTATTATTTTTAGGCTTATCGGAAGCTTTGTTATCAGATTTCTTAGCAGTACTTACGGCCTGTTTCTCGTCCTTTACTGCTGCCTTCATAACATTTTGATTAACACCTGCAATAGCCTTTACTGCCGCACCGTCTTCAGCGTTTGCATTCTTGGCATTCTTATCCTTAAATATCTTTTTAATGATAATCTGGAACAGCAATGCAAGAGCGGCAAAGTAGATAATAGAAGCCGTAATGATATTAACGATTTCCATATCATAGCTAAGTCTTTGAAGATATATACCGCCTACGCTGATATGTGCTATAAACAAGCCGGCAAAGAGAATACCGATAGGATTGCTCATTGCGAGGAGTGCAACTGACATACCGTCAAAGCCGTAGCTTGGAAGTGTATCAACAACATCAATGAATGAACCTGACTGCATCAATAATGCTCCGCCTGCACCTGAAAGTGCACCGGCAATAACCATTGAAAGGATTATGTTTCTCTTGGAGTTTATACCTGCATACTTACTTGCATCAGGGTTAAATCCGCAAGCCTTAAGCTCAAAACCGAATGTTGTTTTATTAAGAACAATGTGGATAATAATAACGAATACGATAGCTATTAATATACCACAGTTCATACTTTGATAAGGGAATAGCTTATTAAGACCTAATGTCGGGAGGTTTGCACTCTCAGGAAGTACATTTGTTCTGTTCTGTGTTCCGTTATAAATAACTGAATTCTTAATCATAAGCAGAACGCTGAACAAGCCTATGTAGTTCATCATAATGCAGGTAATAACCTCATTAACATTGAAATAAGCCTTAAGTAAACCAGGTAATATACCCCATATTGCACCGCCGATAATACCTGCTAAAAGAGCTACTAGCCAGTGAATAGAGGATGGGAGCCAAGTCCATGTATAACCAACATAAATGGCTAAAAATGAGCCTACAAAAAATTGACCTGAAGCACCAATGTTGAACAAGCCTGTCTTGAATGCAAAACCAACTGAAAGACCTGTTAAAATAATTGGTGTTGCCTCATAGAAAGCATTACCAACTGATTTTAAACCCTTGTTAAAGCTACCTATAAGGATGGTACCTATACCTGAAAATGCCTGACTGGGATTAACAAGAAGCAGAATGATAAAACCAAGAATAAATCCTGCGAGGATCGCCATTATTGACGGCAATACCGCCATAAGCAAGCTTCTGGATTTTACCTTTAAGTTATCTACTGTAAATTTATTTCCTTTCATATCCTGCCCCCCTCTTTGAGCCTGCCATGTAAAGACCAAGCTCTTGAACTGTTACTTCCTTAGGATCAAGATCAGCAACAATCTCGCCTTCGTACATAACAAGTATTCTGTCTGAAACGTTCATAACCTCATCGAGTTCAAGAGAAACAAGTAAAACAGCTTTGCCTGAATCTCTTTGCTTAACGAGCTGCTTATGAATAAACTCAATAGCACCAACGTCAAGACCTCTTGTAGGTTGAACAGCTATAAGAAGATCAGGATCTCTGTCAATTTCTCTTGCAAGAATTGCCTTTTGTTGGTTACCGCCGGACATACTTCTTGCAATAGTCTTTGCCCCTTGTCCGCTTCTTACGTCATATTCGCCTATAAGTCTATTTGAATATTTTTCGATTTCATCAAACTTTAAGAATCCCTTATGGGAAAATTCGGGCTGGAAATAACTCTGAAGAACAAAATTTTCACCGAGTGTATAGTCAAGTACAAGTCCGTGCTTATGCCTATCCTCAGGAATATGACCCATACCGGTTGTAGTTCTCTTTCTGATAGAAGCATCTGTGATATCCTGATCCTTAAGGGTTATCTTACCCTCCTTATGAGGCATAATGCCGGTAATAGCATACACTAGCTCGCTCTGACCGTTACCGTCAATACCGGCTATACAAACTATCTCGCCTTGCCTTACGCTGAATGAAACATCATTAACTGCATTTTTACCTGCATGAGATGAAGCAACCGATAGATTTTCAACCTTAAGTATCTCTTTACCGATTTTTTGCTCGCCCTTTTCAACAACAAAGTTTACAGGACGGCCAACCATCATCTGAGACATCTCTTCTTTAGATGTTGTTGCAACGTCAACAGTGCCTATGTACTTACCTTTTCTGAGAACAGAGCAACGGTCTGCAACCTCTTTAATCTCATTGAGCTTATGTGTAATAAATATAATAGATTTGCCTTCATTGACAAGATTCTTCATTATCTTCATAAGTTCGCTGATTTCTTGCGGTGTAAGAACAGCGGTGGGCTCATCAAAGATAAGAATGTTGTTCTCTCTGTACAGCATTTTAAGAATTTCAACACGCTGCTGCATACCAACAGTAATGTCGGAAATATAAGCATCCGGGTCAATGGCGAGCTTGTACTTTTCACTCAGCTCCATAACCTTCTTACGTGCATCGTCCATTTTAAGCATACCAAACTTAGTGGTTTCAACACCTAAAACAATGTTTTCAAGAACGGTAAAGTTATGTACCAACTTAAAGTGTTGATGCACCATTCCGATTGCAAGATCGTTGGCATCGTTAGGATTGTTGATCTTAACCTCTTTACCTTCAATCTTAATTACACCCTTTTCAGGCTGATAAAGACCGAACAAAACACTCATAAGGGTTGACTTACCAGCACCGTTTTCACCGAGCAGTGCGTGTATCTCACCCTTTTTTACCTGGAGTGTGATATTATCATTAGCGATAATACCGGGAAATTCCTTGGTTATGTTCAGCATTTCAATAACATATTCCATTATTTCACTCCTTAAAATAAATTTATAGCAGATTTTGCGATTTGATAATATATAAAAAACTATCATGTACACTTATATTCAGAATGTATAAAATTCTTTTTTAACAAATAAAAACCGCAGAAAAATGCTAAGCGATGTACGCTGAAG
Source organism: Acutalibacteraceae bacterium (assembly GCA_051881075.1). GTDB lineage: Bacteria > Bacillota > Clostridia > Oscillospirales > Acutalibacteraceae > RUG14223. The sequence continues at coordinate 23,089 of JBJEPE010000078.1, forward strand.
CTTTCTACGGTATAACCTGTTACAAATAACTAGACGATATCATTTTTAAATTATGATACGCATTTTTAACAATCCTAATAAATAAGTCCTACTGTACATAATAATTCAATATTCTATTTAAGGTTATAAATTGTAGCACATATTCGCTTTAATATTTATTTACAATTACAGGGGAATGTTGCGAAACACTCCCCTGTATGTTTAAGACAGAAAAGAATTATCAGCCAACTACTGTTACTTTAACTATGCTTACAGGAATATCTGTAATAGCAACTTCGTTACCGTCAGCATCTACGTCCTTAACGATTTCGATTTCGCCGTCAACTAACTTTTTGTAAATAGCATCATAATCAGCCTGTGAGAATGTATTAAATCTTGCATTCTCCATAGCGATCTCAACGCCTTCTGTTGTAACATCAAGAGTAGATGTCTTGCCGCCTACGAAAGAACCGTCATAGAACTTAACAAGTGCGTCATAAACTGACTTCTTGAGGTTCTTCATAGCTGAAGTGATGACTGTTTCTGACTCAGAATATTGGTCAACATCAACGCCGATTGACTTGTTTCCTGTTTCTTCTGCAGCTGCGAATACAGAGTTACCAACTGCACCGCCGCAACCAAAGATAACCTGAGTACCTGCATTGTACCAACCTGCTGCTGTAGCCTTAGCTTCCGGAGTAGCATCAAAAGCACCTGTGTATGTGTACTTCATGTCGATGCTGGCAATGCCCATTTCCTTTGCTGCATACTCAGCACCCTGGATGTAACCGTAACCGAAACGCTTAACAGCCGGAACAGCCATACCACCCATAAAGCCTAAGCCTGTGTAGCCATCTTTAACTGCTGCATAACCTGCAAGGAAGCCTGCTTGATGCTCAGCATAAAGAATAGGAAGAACATTTGACTTTGTCTCATATGTGCCATAATCTGCAGTATGAGGTTCGCCATCGATGAGGATGAAGGTTGTATCCGGATACATTGTCTGTGCCTCATAAATAGCAACTTCAAAGTTAAAGCCCGGACAAACAACGATCTTTGCACCGTTATCGATAGCAAGCTCAATGTTTGTGAGCAATGTATCTGTTGTAGCTTCTGTAGGCTGATAATACTTATATGTTTTACCGGTCTCAGTTGCATATTGAACGATGCCTTCCCATGAACCTTGGTTGAATGACTTATCATCAATAGTACCAACGTCAGTAATAAGAGCTATTTCAAACGTTGTCTCCTTTGCTGACTCACATCCTGCAAATAATGTAGCTACGCTTAATACCATAGCCAGCACCAGGATAAGGGATAATGCTTTTTTCATAAAAAATTTTCCTCCTTAAACAAATATGTATAGCAAAATCTTTACTACGTACCCATTATAACAAAAGCTTTCGTGAAAATCAAGCCCAAAATATAAAAAATCAACAGTTTTTTGATTATTTTTGAAGATTTTCCGTTGTAAATCCTAAAGGGAGTATCTCAGGAAGAGTAAATTCTTTTGTTTCCCCGTCCTTTTTTCCCAAATAAATTTTGAAGTCCGGATCGCAAAATTCCTGCATAACCTGTCGGCAAACACCGCACGGAGGTGAATAGTCTGAGAAGTTCATGTCAAGTCCTCCGACAACGGCTATCGCCTCAAACTCTTTCTCCCCTTCGCTTACTGCTTTAAAGAACGCTGTACGCTCCGCACAGTTGGTGGGAGTGTAAGCAGCATTCTCTATATTACAGCCAAGATATACCTTACCGCTTTTAGTTAAAAGCGCCGCTCCTACATGAAAGTGTGAATAAGGAACATATGCTCTTTCGGCAGCCTTATATGCTAAATTTACAAGTTCTGTAGATGTCATGCTCTCACCTCATTTAAGAAGCTTTCGCCTGATATACTTGTTTCTACGCCGAATATATCGGCTATAGTCTTGCCTATATCAGCAAAGCTATCTCTTGTGCCAAGATTTACAGGTTTAATCGGCTTACCGTAAATTACAAGAGGCGTATGCTCTCTTGAGTGGTCGGTTGACGGTGTTGCCGGGTCACAGCCGTGGTCAGCGGTGATCATTAGCACATCATCTTCACGAAGCTTAGGTAAGAAATCCTTTAGCCACTTGTCAAACTCAGTAAGTGCCCTTGCATAGCCCGTAACATCGTTTCTGTGGCCATAGAGCATATCGAAGTCAACAAGATTTATAAAACAAAGACCGTTAAAGTCTTTATCTGCAAGCGCCATAGATTTATTCATACCGTCGGTGTTGCCCTTAGTAAGTATCTTTTCGGTTACACCTGAGCCGGCAAATATATCAAATATTTTACCAACTGCAATAACATCCTTACCGGCCGCTTTCATGTCATCAAGCAATGTATTTGCAGGCGGCTCTATTGAAAAATCGTGTCTGTTGGTAGTTCTGGTATAATTGGGATATTCGCCAACGAACGGACGTGCAATAACTCTGCCTACGCCATGCTCGCCTACAAGTATCTTTCTGGCAATATCGCAATAGCGGTAAAGCTCATCTATAGGAACTACATCCTCATGTGCGGCTATCTGGAATACGCTGTCGGCAGACGTATAGACGATAAGATCGCCTGTTTCAACGTGCTGTTTACCGTAATCTCTTATAACATCTGTACCTGAATACGGTTTATTACAAAGTACTCCTCTGCCTGTGGCGGCTGAGAATTTATCCAGAATGTCCTGCGGGAAACCGTTAGGATATGTCGGAAGCGGACTTTTTGATACTATGCCGCATATTTCCCAGTGACCTATAGTGGTATCTTTACCCTTTGAGCGTTCTCTCATACGGCAAACCGCTGCTGTAGGAGCAGCAACGCTGTCAATATAATCTATACCGTCTATATTGAAAAGTCCCATTTCTCTGAGAGTATTGATATCAAACTCCGGAGATGTTGAGATAGCCTTCATTGTATTGCTGCCCTCATCGCCATAATCAGCGGCATCTGCCATCTCGCCTATGCCACAGCTATCAAGTACGATAAGGAAAACTCTTTTAATATCCATCAAAAAGCTCCTCCTTATTCTTTATCAAGTGCAACTGCTGTATTGAGTGCTATCTCCATCATTTGTGTAAATGAGTTTTGCCTTTCTTCAGCAGTACATTCCTCGCCCTTTGCAGGAATATCTGAAATAGTACAGATAGCAAGGGCATTTTTGCCTGCACGTGCAGCGTTCATATAGAGAGCGGCGGCCTCCATTTCAACAGCCAATACGCCAAGCTTCTTCCAGCCTTCTGATGAATGTGGGTCATCATCATAGAAGGTATCTGAAGAATAAAGATTGCCTACTACCATGTTTACGCCCATTTTCTCTGCTTCTTCAACAGCGGTTTTTAAAACCTTATAGCTGGCTATCGGAGCAAATGTTCCGTTCAGGTTAAACTGCTTAGCAAAGTTTGAGTTTGTGCAAGCACCCATACCGGCAACTACGTCACGCAGCTTGAGCTGTTCGCCCCATGCGCCTGCAGAGCCTATTCTTATAATATTGTCAACATCATAGAAGTTGAAAAGCTCATAACTGTATATACCTATGGACGGCATACCCATACCGCTTGCCATTACAGATACTCTTGTTCCCTTATAATATCCCGTATAGCCGTGTATTCCTCTAACGTTGTTTACAAGTACAGCGTCCTCAAGAAATGTTTCGGCAATATACTTTGCCCTGAGCGGATCACCCGGCATAAGCACAGTTTTTGCAAAATCTCCTGCTTTTGATGAAATATGTGGTGTTGGAATACTCATTTTAATCACTCCTGTATTATTAATGTTTAGTAAAATACTATATCTATAATTTGATTCTGTAAATTCGCCGTTAAAGCAAATTTACCCATAGACAATTTTAGATAAGTATTAATCTTTTTTCTACATTTATGCAATTATTGCAAGATATTAATAACCGGACGGTTTCTCGTTTTTAATAATCTTAATTATTGAGCTTGTGCCTAAACGGGTTGCACCCAAGTTAATAAATGCCTCTGCATCTTCCAAAGACTTGATACCGCCGGCAGCCTTGATTGCAAGATGAGGAGCAACATTATCTGCAAAAAGCTTAATGTCCTCTCTGGTTGCGCCGCCCTTTGAGAAGCCTGTGGATGTCTTGATAAAATCTGCGCCGGAAGCCGAAACTATCTCGCACATTTTTATCTTCTCTTCATCAGTCAAAAGGCAGGTTTCTATTATTACCTTTAATATTCTGCCGTCGCAGGCCTTCTTAATCTCTTTGATCTCATTGAGAATGTCATCATATTTTTTATCTTTAAGCCAACCTATATTGATAACCATATCAATCTCAGAAGCTCCGTTCTTAACGGCATCCGCTGCCTCAAAGCACTTTACGGCAGTTGTGCTGTAGCCGTTAGGGAAACCTATTACGGTGCAAATCTTAAGCTTGCCGTCTACATAATCGGCAGCCTGCTTAACATAAGAGGCCGGAATACAGACAGAAGCAGTTGAATACTTCATGCCGTCGTCGCATATAGCCTTTATCTCATCCCATGTAGCTGTCTGAGTAAGTAATGTATGGTCAACCGCATTTAATATTTTTTGTAGTTCCACAAAAAATACCTCCTTTTTCAAATAACTATCGTGCATATATTATAAACTGTATTCAGCAAAATGTCAAATAAAATAAAATGTATAATAAAAATAAATTTTATTTGAAAAATCTGAAATTATGTGTTATAATTAAAAAGTATTTTTTATACGACCCAAAAGGTCGTTTTGGATATTGCATTTTCATGTGCAAATAACAATAATTTATAAAATCTAAGCGCAACGGCTTATGAACGGAGGACTGTCATCATGTCAGATGTTATGACTATCGGTATTGCAGGAGGTACCGGAAGCGGAAAAACTACTCTTACCAAGCGTATCGCACGTGAGTTCGGCGGCGATATAAGTATTGTATATCACGATAATTACTATAAGGCTCACAACGATCTGCCGCTTGAAGAGCGTGCAAAGCTTAACTACGACCACCCGGACGCTTTTGATATGCCGCTTTTTATTAAGCATATTAAAATGCTGAGAGAGGGCAAGCAGGTAGAAAGCCCTGTATATGATTACTCTATTCATAACCGATCAGACAAAACCGTTGTTATAAAGCCTACAAAGGTAATAGTTGCCGAGGGAATTTTACTTTTCCACGATCCGGAACTGTGCAAGCTGCTTGATATTAAAATATTTGTAGATACAGACGCTGACGAACGTATTTTACGCAGAATTTTACGTGATGTTAATCAGCGTAACAGAACGCTTGAGTCCGTTATAGAGCAATACCGAAAAACCGTTAAACCCATGCACGAGCAATTTGTAGAGCCGAGCAAACGTAATGCGGATATTATTGTTCTTGACGGCGGCTACAATCTGGTTGCACTTGATATGATAATGCAAAGAATAAGGCTGCACGTTGATAAATCCGACTTAAGCAACGAGCTTCTCGAAGATGACAAAAGAGTATTGGAAAATCCTTATTTATTAGGTTAAATTGCATTTAATAATATAGTTACACTTATCGGAGGTGTCCACTTGAAAGAAAACAGTACAAAGGTATTATCCGAAAAACAGCTTGAATATATTAAGCTTGCCGCAGAAACTATGGAGATACGTGCTATCGGAGATACCCCAAAGGCTTATATAAGAACTTACGGTTGTCAGCAAAACGTGGCAGACAGCGAAAAAATAAAAGGTATGCTTGAAATGATGGGTTTCTCATTCACTGAGGACGAGAACGAAGCCGATTTTATACTGTTCAATACCTGCGCCGTGCGTGAGCACGCTGAGGACAGAGTATTCGGCAATGTAGGCGCACTTAAAAATCTAAAGCGCCGCCGTCCGTCATTGATAATCGCTTTATGCGGATGTATGATGGAGCAAAAGCATATATCAGAACGAATATACAAGAGTTTTCCTTTTGTTAATCTTGTTTTCGGTACTCATTCCCTGCATATTTTCCCTGAGCTTTTTTACAAGAGCATAACTGCGGGCAAGCGTGTGTTTGAACATACTGAGGATGACAAGCTTATATATGAGGGCATACCCACTCACCGTGACGGAACATTCAAAGGCTGGCTGCCTATCATGTACGGTTGTAACAACTTTTGCACATACTGCATAGTACCTTACGTACGCGGAAGAGAAAGGAGCCGCCGCTCTTGCGATATTATAGCAGAAGCTAAGGAAATGATAGCGCAAGGATACAAAGAGATAACCCTTTTGGGACAGAATGTAAATTCTTACGGTAAAGGACTTGACGAGGATATAAACTTTGCGAAGCTTTTACGTGAAATAGATAAGATAGAGGGCGACTATATAATAAGGTTTATGACCTCTCATCCAAAGGATGCTTCTAAAGAGCTTATAGACGCTATGGCGGAGTGCAAGCACGTTTCATGTCACTTACATCTTCCCTTCCAGTCAGGCAGTGACAGAATACTTAAGCTTATGAACAGACACTATGACCGTAAGCGATATATGGAAATAATAAGCTACGCTAAGGAAAAGATACCAAATCTGTCGCTTACCAGTGATATTATAGTAGGTTTTCCCAGCGAAACATATGAGGACTTTCAACAGACGTTGAGCCTTATACGTGAGGTAGGCTTTACGTCGTTGTTTACGTTTATATTCTCACCCAGAGAGGGAACTCCTGCCGCAAAGATGGATGACCCCATATCACTAGAAGAAAAGACAAAATGGTTTATGGAGCTTTTGAAGGTTCAGGAGGAAATTGCCGCTGACAGATGTGCCTCTATGGTAGGCTCTACCATGCGTGTACTGGTTGAAGAAGAAAACAAAGACGGCGGTTTAAACGGCCGAACATCGGGCAACATAATAGTAGAGTTTGATGGTGAAAAGTCCCTTATAGGTCAGTTTGCCAATGTTAAAATAACCAAAGCAAGAAACTGGATACTTAAGGGTGAGCTTGCATAACTGATATTTTTCTATATTATATGCTGTGATACAAGCTTATAGTCAAACTTTTTTTATAAAATCATTAATCTTTTAGTAATTGTGTTAATGATAGCAAAGAATAAAGCACTTTATAAACTTAATCAATAAAATTTATTATATACAGGAGAGTTAAACGAATGGATATCATTGAATTATCAAGAGAAATAGGCAGACAGCTTCAAAAGGATGAAAAGTACATTGCTATGGATATAGCAAGACAAAACAGCGATAACGATGAGGAGCTACAGGCTCTTATCGGCGAATTTAACCTTAAAAGAATCGCAATTAACAACGAAGCCACTAAGCAGGACAGAGATGACGATAAGCTCCAAAGGCTTAATAAAGAGATGCGTGACGTATATGCTCAGATAATGAAAAATGAAAACATGACCGCATATAACAACGCAAAGAATGAGTTTGACGTACTTGTACAAAGAGTACTTGCCATAATCTCACAGTCAGCAGAGGGCGAGGACCCGAATACTACCGACTACTCACCGTCATGCACAGGTAGCTGCTCAAGCTGCTCAGGCTGTCATTGATTAATTTTTATTTAACCTTGCAATATTAATAGCTGAGTACAGCGATACTGCATTTTAAGGGAACGCCCTGCGCGGTGTTCCCTGTTTTGATAATTTTCGTTTGGAGGTCGTCATATGGCAGAGCTTTCACCCATGATGAAGCAATACATAGCTACTAAGGCAAATTATAACGATGCCATACTTTTTTACAGGCTTGGGGATTTTTATGAAATGTTCTTTGAGGATGCAATAATTGCATCAAGAGAGCTTGAGCTTACCCTTACCGGCAGAGAATGCGGACTAGAGGAGCGTGCTCCCATGTGCGGTGTACCGTTTCATAGCTGTGAGGGATATATAGCAAGGCTTGTATCTAAGGGATATAAGGTTGCCATATGCGAACAGATGGAGGACCCCGCAACGGCTAAAGGGATTGTACAGCGTGACGTGATAAGAGTTATCACTCCGGGTACGGTGATTGAAAGCAGTATGCTTGATGAGAACAGAAACAATTATATTTGCTCGCTGTATGTAGGCGAAAATAAAACAGGTATCTGCTTCTGCGATATCTCTACAGGTGAACTGAATGCAACTATAATAGATGCCGCACAGTGCGCCGCCTCCGTCAAAAATGAAATGAGCCGATTTATGCCCAAAGAAATATTGATTGGCGGAGAAATAAACCAATTAAGCGGTATTGCGGTATTTATCAAGGAACGCCTGTCAGCAAGTATTGAGATGCTTGAGGACGAGTGCTTTGCCTATCCCCTTTGCAGTGATACGGTTATAGACCAATTCAAAGCATCAAGCATAAGCGCATTACAGCTCGACGGATATAACGAAGTGGTATCTGCATTGGGCGCACTTATAAATTATCTTAAAGAAACACAGATGAACGGTCTTGAGCGCATAACCGACATTAATATATATAATGAAAATCAGTTTATGAGCCTTGATTACAACACAAAACGTAACTTAGAGCTTACCGAAACAATGCGCAGTAAAGAAAAACGCGGTTCGCTTTTGTGGGTACTTGATAAGACAAAAACCGCAATGGGCAAAAGACTTATCAGAAGCTGGATAGAGCAGCCTCTGTCAAACCTTGCGTCAATAACACGCAGACAAAATGCAGTCGATGAACTGGTGGAAAATACCGTAAAAAGATGTGAGATAATTGACTGTCTTGCAGGTATATTCGATATAGAAAGGCTTATGACAAGGATAGTTTACGGTTCTGCAAACGGCAGAGAGCTGCGCACATTATGCGCCGCTGCCGAAAAATTACCCGATATAAAAGCTCTGTTAAAGGATTCATCATGTAAGCTTTTATCAGAGATATACAATTCCATTGACGTACTTGATGACGTACGCAACCTTATAAACATCGCTATAGTGGAAGAACCTCCCTTCTCCGTAAGAGAGGGCGGAATAATCAAAAAGGGATACAATCAGGAGCTTGACTTTTTAAGCGGAGATATGTCAAGCGGACAGGAGATACTATCTAAAATTGAGTCGGAAGAACGTGAAAAGACCGGTATCCCTAAGCTTAAAGTAGGATATAACAGGGTATTCGGATATTATATAGAGGTTACAAATTCATATAAATCGCTTGTACCCGATACATATATACGTAAACAAACACTCACAAATTGTGAGCGATATATAACCGAAGATCTTAAGGCGCTTGAGGGAAGAATATTAGGTGCTAAGGAACGTGCCACCCAGCTTGAATACAAGCTGTTTGAAGAGGTAAGAACTCTTGTTGCGGAGCAGCTTGAAAGAATACAAACAACTGCACGTGCAATAGCTCAGCTTGACTGCCTATGCTCTTTAGCAACAGTAGCAAGTGAAAATAAATATTGCTGTCCCAATGTAAATCTCTCCGGAAAGCTTATATTAAAGGACAGCCGTCACCCGGTTGTTGAGAAGCTTTTGAAGGATACGCCGTTTGTACCAAATGACGTTAATCTGGATACTAATGAAAACAGAGTAGCTATTATTACAGGCCCTAATATGGCAGGTAAATCAACATATATGCGTCAGACTGCGCTTATTGTGCTTATGGCTCAGATAGGAAGCTTTGTGCCGGCGGCAAGTGCCGAGATAGGCATAGTTGACAGCATTTTTACAAGGGTAGGCGCATCCGATGACCTATCATCAGGGCAATCGACCTTTATGGTAGAGATGAACGAGGTTGCGCATATATTGAAAAACGCTACATCAAACAGTCTGCTTATATTAGATGAAATCGGCAGGGGTACATCCACCTTTGACGGCATGAGTATAGCACGTGCGGTACTTGAATATGTTGCCGATAAAAAGAAGCTTGGTGCAAAGACCATGTTTGCAACGCATTATCACGAGCTTACCGTTATGGAGGATCTCTTAAGCGGAGTTAAAAATTATAATATAGCAGTAAAAAAACACGGCGAGGATATTTCTTTCTTAAGAAGAATAGTTCCGGGTGGTGCAGATGACAGCTACGGTATAGACGTAGCTAGGCTTGCAGGTATTCCAGACTGGGTAATTAACCGTGCAAAACAGATATTGGCTGAGCTTGAGGGAGAGAACAAATCCTCAAACGCCGAAATACCGGTTAAAAAATCATCTGTCCGTACAAAGCCTACGGAAACAATGCAGCTTACCCTTACCCAATCTACAGATAACGCAGTAAGGGACAGGCTTAAAAATATTGATGTAAATACCCTTACGCCTATCGAGGCTCTTAATATATTGTTTGAGCTTAAAAAGCTAACCGATAATAATTGACAGTGAGGTGCTGTTATGGCTGTTATAAATGTACTTGATAAACATATTGCCGAGCTTATTGCCGCAGGTGAAGTCGTAGAACGTCCTTCGTCTGTTATCAAAGAGCTTGTGGAAAATTCCATTGACGCAGGTGCGACTGCCGTTACAGTAGAGATTAAAAACGGAGGTAACACATTTATGCGTGTTACCGACAACGGATGCGGCATCTGCCGTGAAGATGTTCCCAAGGCATTTCTGCGTCATGCGACAAGTAAAATAGGTACTCAAAGCGACTTGGACAGTATTGCAACATTAGGCTTCAGAGGCGAGGCCCTTGCATCGGTTTGTGCCGTTGCAAGAGTTGAAATGCTTACAAGGTGCGCCGATGAAGATATTGGCACACATTATGTAATAAGCGGAAGTGATGAGCAGGAAATCTCAGACGCAGGATGTCCAAAAGGATGTACAATAGTTGTACGTGACCTATTCTATAACGTACCGGCAAGAATGAAATTCCTGAAAAAAGATGTTTCAGAGGGTAACTCCGTAGCAGGCGTACTCGACAGAATGGCGTTATCACATCCTGAGATAGCATTCACCTTTATCCGTGACGGCAAACGATGCCTTAACACACCCGGTAACGGTGACTTAAAGGCTTGCGTTTACTCTGTTTACGGCAAAGAGTTTGCTAACTCCCTACTAAATGTAAGCAATACCCTTAACGGCATAACAGTTACGGGATTTATCTCTAAGCCAACGGCTTCACGCTCAAACAGAAATATGCAGCACTTTTTTATAAACGGAAGATATGTAAAAAGCAGAACTGCCGCCGCCGCACTTGAAGAAGCGTGTAAGGGCAGTGTTATGGTGGGTAAATTTCCTGCCTGTGTACTTTACCTTACGTTACCGTGTGAAACAGTAGACGTAAACGTTCATCCTGCAAAAATAGAGGTACGTTTTATTGATGAGCGTCCGATATTCGACAGCGTTTATCATTCGGTTAAAAATGCTATCTTAAGCCTTGACAGACCGGATCATCTTAAACTTTCGGACAATCAGACAAAAATCCAAAATGACATACTGAGTAAAATCACATCAAATGTTAAAATAAATCCTGCGGTAAGCCCCTCTTCACCCAAAGAAACAGTGATGCCCAAAAACGAAAATAAAAAACTTAATATTATAGATAAAAGCGAGGTTAATTTTACACCTACCGTAAATGAGTCTCAGGCTACTAACAATACTGATAAAAACTACGGCATGGTCAGGGACTCCGCAACCGAGCTTACAACGGCTGATATAAAATCCGCAATACAGAGCAATCGCTCTATAGAGAGCTTTTTACGTGAAAGGCAGGCTTCAAAAAATCCGATAAATGATGATGAGCCTGAGGTAACTATTCCGACACGTGCCGTATATGTAAAACCGGAAAATACCTCTGTCCTACCTGTTGCAACACCGTATAATAATGCGTCAAATAAATCAGCGAAAATTGAAGTTACTGCCGACGCCTCGGACAAAACCGCTAAGGAAATCAAAGCGGATATCGAAAAGACCGAAGATAAGCCTTTGATAGTTGATACAAAACCTTCGGTAAAAGTAATCGGTGAGATATTTGAAACATATATACTTGTTCAAAAGGAAAAGGACAGCATCACTATCATAGATAAACACGCCGCCCATGAACGCATAATATACGAAAAGCTCAAAAAAGAAAAGGGCGCAGGATATGCACAGTACCTGTTAGAGCCTGAGGCAGTAGCTTTATCTAAGGCTGAATACGACGTGATACTCGGCAACTCAGAATTACTGAGTGAAGCAGGGTTTGAAATAGAGGATTTCGGCAACGGTACGGTGCTTGTGCGCAGTGCGCCGCAGTACCTTGACAACTACAGCGTTAAGGCTACCATTGAAGAAATAGCAGGATATTTGCTTGATAACAAGCGAAGCATACACACCGAGCAAATCGACTGGATATACCACAGCATAGCCTGTAGGGCGGCAATAAAGGCAGGTCACAAGACATCACCTATGGAGCTTGAGGATCTTGCAAAACAGCTTGATGAAAATCCTGAACTAATGTACTGTCCGCACGGCAGACCGATATCTATTGTTATGACTAAAAAGGAGCTTGAAAAACAGTTCGGACGCATACAGTAACTCATAAAAACTTAGTGAAATGTAACGAGGTGAAAATCATGCTGCATAATACCGAAAATAAAATACGGGTACTTGCCGTTGTAGGCCCTACAGCATCAGGCAAAACAGCACTGGGAGTAGAGCTTGCAAAACGCTTTAACGGCGAGATCATATCCGCCGATTCTATGCAGATATATAAGGGCATGAGCATAGCCACCGCAAAGCCGAGCGAAGAAGAAAAGTGCGGCATACCGCATCATCTTATGGACTTTTTACCTGCGGAATACAGCTACAGCGTCGCTAAGTTTGTTGACGATGCAAAAAGCGTTATAGCGGATATACATTCCAGAGGAAAATTACCAGTAATCGTCGGAGGAACAGGACTTTATATTTCTTCTCTCCTCGATAATATAGAGTTTATACAATCAGACGATAATGAAGAATTAAGAGAACAGCTATATAAAAAGCTTGAAATTAATGGCATACAGGCTTTGTATGATGAGCTTATGTCGTTTGACAGCGAATCTGCCCTTAGGATAGGCACAGGCAACGCAAAGCGGCTTATACGAGCTATAGAGATATACCGCACAAGCGGCGTTACAATGACTGAACAGATAAAAAATTCAAAGCTGAACGGCAGTCCGTACATTGCATTTAAAATAGGCCTTAAATGTAAGGACAGAGAAAATCTTTACAAACGCATAAATCTGCGTGTGGATAAGATGCTTGAAAACGGATTGCTTGATGAAACAAAAGAGGTAATTAATACTAATTGCAGTAAAACCTCATCTATGGCTATCGGGTATAAGGAGCTTATCCCATATCTTAACAATGAATGTACGCTTGATGAAGCTGTTGAAAAGCTCAAGCGTGAAACCAGACGTTATGCCAAACGACAGCTAACCTGGTTCAAGCGTGACAGCGAAATACATTGGTTTGATACAGACACCTACAGCGATATTGAGGCACTGTTTGATGACGCTTCTAATCTATATAAAAAACACATTGATGAAGAAAACAATGAGCTAAACCGTATTGACTAAAATTTATTTATATAATATACTAAGTATAGACTTTAGATTAAAAATCGAAATCTATTGCGGTATAACCGCTTAATATATTGAAAAGAGATGAAGGATATGTCAAACACCGTGGTGAAAAGACTTTTCTCGTTTGTACTCACAGCACTTGTGCTTGTATATGTGGGCTACCTTCTTTACAGCTCAAATTTTACTTTGACAAAAACAGAGGTAGTGTACAGTATAACTGTTGAAGATACTATTGATACTATAGGAATTGCCGTACGTGATGAAACCGTGATAACCGACAAGGGCTCAGGCGTTATATCATACGCTATTGATGACGGCGATAAGGTTAAAAACGGCGGTATCGTCGCAAGGTTTTACGATTCTACCCAACAAACCGCAGATATGCACGAGATAAACCGCTTGAATGCGGAGATAGAAGAGCTTGAAAAGCTTAACCGTACTGCGGCAAATCTTACAACGGACGTTGATGCAATAAACAAGCAAATAAACAATAATTTAACGGATTTAATGATAAAATTCAACAACGGTGATTACTCCAATGCACGCAGTAACGGCAATCTTTTATACTACATAAACGAGAGATTACTGGTAACAGGCGAGCTTAAAAATTTAAACAAAAGAATAAAGACGCTTAAAAAGCAGAAGAGCGAGCTTGAAAGCTACAATTCAGGCAGCGACGATGTTGTTTATGCTCCTGTTTCAGGTTACTTTTTAAGTAGTGTAGACGGATTTGAAAACGCTGTAGAATTTGATGAGGTGGAGTCGGTAGACCCCGATACCTTTGATAAGCTTAAAAATACCCCGACAGAAAGCTCTTCATCAATAGGCAAGTTAATGGAAAGCACAGACTGGTACATACTGTGTAAGATAAGCTCACAGGAAGCTCTTAAAATATCCGAAAGCGGAAAAACTCAGTTTAAATTATATATTCCCTTTGCCGTATCCGGATATTTACCGGTAAGCCTTTACGCAGTAAATCAGCCTGACAAAACCGGTGACGCTGTTATCGTTCTGCGCTGTAACAGAGTAAGCGATGAAACGGTATCAGTAAGAAAAGAAACCGTTCAACTGGCTATTTATGAGTATTCAGGACTTAGAGTAAGTAAAAAAGCTTTACACGATGCAACACTGACAAAAACTATCGAAAATGATGACGGCTCAAAAACCGAGGTATCGGAAAAGGTACAGGGTGTGTATGTTCAGCACGGTAATGAGCTTGTATTCAAGCAGGTAGTTATTATATATTCGGGTACCGATTACGTTATCTGTGATCCTGAGCCTGATGATAAGCTTCTTTTCAATGGTGAAACCATTGATCTATATGATGAAATTGTTGTGGAGGGAACTGACCTTTATGATGGAAAAATTATCAGCTAATAATGTGGATATCAAGAAGATATCCGATATAACCTATAACTATAATAAAATACGTGAAAATATCGCAAATGCCGCCATAAAAAGCGGAAGAAAACCGGAGGATATAACATTTCTTTCAGCTACAAAGACAGTAGCACCCGTTTATATAAACCACGCCATATCATTGGGGCTGGACCATATAGGTGAAAACAAGGTACAGGAGCTTACGGAGAAATTTGAAAGCTATGACCTTGAAAACTGTTCTTTACAGTTTATCGGCCATCTGCAAACCAATAAGGTACGTCAGATAGTAGGCAAAGTAGATATGATTCAATCCGTTGATTCTGAGAAGCTTGCGCTTGAAATCGCATCTCAATCAATAAAAAAAGGTATAAATACCGATGTTTTAGTCGAAGTGAATATCGGTGAAGAGGAAAATAAGTCGGGAGTGTATGTAGAAAATTTATTAGAATTTCTCGAAAAAATCAGTACAATTAACGGAATTTCGGTAAAAGGATTGATGACAATCCCGCCAATTTGCCAAAATAAGGCGGATGTCAGAAAATTTTTTGAAAAAATGTATAAACTCTTTATTGACATATCAGCAAAAAAGTTAGATAATATATATATGAATTGCCTTTCAATGGGCATGTCAGAAGATTACGAGGAAGCAATACTTGAGGGTGCGACGATGGTGCGCATCGGTTCGGCACTTTTTGGCGCAAGAAATTATAACATATGACAGCAAAATTACCTTAAAATTTAGGGAGGAATAAAAATGGCAGGTTTTGTAAACAAATTTAAGCGTATGTGGGATGCTCCCGATGACGAGTATGATTATGACGCATATGATGATTATGATAACACAGGCGACGATGATGCAATGGATGATGACGATAATGATATCCGTAGCTCTTCCAAAGAATCACAGTCAAACAGAAATAAGGTAGTCAATATCAATGCTACCGCAAAATTACAGGTTGTACTCTTTAAGCCGGAACGCTTTGGTGAAGAAACAAGAACTATCGCAGACGAGCTTTTAAAGACTCATACAGTTGTACTTAATCTTGAAAACACAAGTAAGGATATGTCACGCCGCATTATTGACTTTTTAAGCGGTGTAGCATATGCTAACAGAGGCAAAATCAAGAGAATAGCCACAAGCACATTTATTATAATTCCAAATAATGTTGACCTTACAGGCGATGACCTTCTTGATGAGCTTGAAAACAGCGGTGTGTACTTCTGATGCACTCCCCTATTGGTATCGTTAAGGAGGAATAAATATGCAAACTTTAGACGAAATCAAAAGCGTCAGCTTTAGAAAAATAAGTATCGGCGGATATAGGCCGGATGACGTAGATACCTTTGTTGATGACGTAATAACCACCTTTGAACAAATGCAGCGTGAGAAGAACGATTTGCTCAAAAAGCTTGAAATCCTCGCAAAGAGGATTGAAGAATATAAGAGCGATGAGGACTGCGTAAGAACGGCACTTTTAAGCGCACAAAAGCTTGGAGATCAAGCAATAAAAGATGCACAGAAGAAGGCTGACGAAATAATAGCCGAGGCAGAGAAAAACGCAGAAAAAATCCGTCAGGAATCAAATGCTTATATGATAGAGCAAAAAAGTTCTTTCTTAAAGCTTCACACAGAATCCGCTAAACTGCGTAATCAGCTACTTGAAACATACAAAAACCACTTAAAAATGATAGACAATCTTCCTACAATGGAGGTTGTAAAGGATAAGAAGGCTGACTTAGACAGCAAATTTCCGACAGAGCCTATCGGTGAAGTCTCCTCTCCTTCTAAAGAAGAAGCAAAAGAGGATAAAAAAGATGACATTGTCAAGGAGTCATTGAAGCTTGAAGACGCTAAAGCTAAAGATAATAAGGATGCTGACAACAATTTAAGCAGCTTCTCAGGCAAAGCACAGAGCGACAAGAAAAAAAGCGACAAACGTTTTTCTGACCTTAAATTCGGCTCTGACTTTGACATAAACAGCGATTCAAAGAAGAAGAAAAACTAATTTTGAAAAGCAACGAAACAGTAAAAAGCATACATACAGCGCATATTTAATCGAAGAATAGGTATGCGCCGTTTTGTGTTGTCTGTACCCATATAAGCACATAAAACAAGCATAAGGAGATT
>JBJEPE010000079.1:0-8790 GCA_051881075.1 Acutalibacteraceae bacterium
GGTTAAGATGCAACAAGCTGGAATAAAGAAAAAGTACTTGACTATATGTTTGACCGTGAAACAGATTTATACAGACAGTCAACTGAAAGCTTCTTAGAAATAAATAAAAGAGGTTTAGAGTACATTATTTTCCCCATACTCGATAAGATGTTACTTATCGCTACAGCTAATTCTGATATCAGTATAGATGATTTTAAAATTCGTTATAGTGATATGTGGCAAGAACTTATAAATGAAATTAAAGAATTAAAAAGCACAAGTAATGAAAATAAGGCTGAGTGTATCGCAGAAAATTTACTTAATCATTCCGGAATTTGCGATAATAATACTCTCAAGGCTATACGTCCCGACCTTATCGGTGAGTACTTTGTACTTAAAACTCTTTATAAATATAAAGAAAAAAATGCGACCGACCTGCTTTTCTATGACGGTTGGGCGGATAATATTATACTTCTGAGATTCTTTCATATGCTTCATAACGATTATCATGAGTATATATACGGAGAATTTAAGGAACTAGGGCTTTTGGAAAAATTCTTAAACGGTGACCCAAGTAATGAAGTAACTGCAATTATATATTCATTATTGCTTGCTAATTTATCCTATTGGCAAGAGCTTGACGGTAGTATTCAAACTATAGCTAAGCTTGAAGAATTATATACTAATTATAATCGGATTGTTGGGGTTGTTGTAGCATACGCAAAGGGACTTGTAGGTATATCTTTTAAGCAAGATCTTTGCAACTGTGAAATAACTATAGACAAATTAAAGAATTTATATGATAACCCTAATAGCATTGATTATGTCATTATTGAATATGCAAGGGGGCTTCTTAATTTATCTTTTAAGCAAGACCTTCGCAACTGTGAAATAACTATAGACAAATTAAAGAATTTATATAATAAGCCTAATAGCACTGATGATGTCATCATTTCATACACAATGGGGCTTGTTAGTTTATCTTTTAAGCAAGACCTTGACGGTTGTATTCAAACTATAGCTAAGCTTGAAAAATTATATAGGGATTTTAATCAGATTGATGATGTCATCATTGCATACACAATGGGGCTTGTTAATCTGAGTAACAGCTATATAAAAGCAAACAATCTAAAGATAGCAAAAGAAAAATTTAACGAAGCCGAAGCATTATGTTATAGATATCCCGACAATGATAAGCTTATAGAACTATTCAACGATCCAGCAATACAGGATTTAAAGTCTGAGATTTTTGAAACTGAATAACTATAAAAAATTGCAAGACTCAGTTGCTTTGAGCCTTGCAATTTCTTTTATCTGCACCTATCACATTCGCAATCACGGCTGAGCTCCTCATAAATTCTTAGTAAGCGGTTGTACTTGGCAACTCTGTCCGTTCTGCACGGTGCGCCTGTTTTTATTTGTCCTGCGTTCACCGCTACGGCTATGTCGGCTATGGTAGTGTCCTCTGTTTCGCCTGAACGATGAGATATTACCGTAGTGTAGCCAGCACGTTTTGCGGTTTCTATAGCCTGTAGGGTTTCCGTAAGTGTGCCGATTTGATTTATCTTAACCAAAATAGAGTTTGCCGCCCTGCGACGTATGCCCTCGCTCAGTCGGTTATTATTTGTAACAAACAGGTCATCGCCCACAAGCTGTACCCTGCCGCCGAGTATCTGCGTCATTTTAGTCCAGCCGTCCCAATCGTATTCGCTTAGTCCGTCCTCAATAGAGAATATCGGGTAACGTTTCACCAGACTTTCAAGCAGTTCAATAAGCTGGTCGCTTGTTATTGTTACATTTCGCTTTGGCATATGATACTTGCCGTCTGAGTACCATTCACTGCTGGCTACATCAAGTGCAATTTTTATACTGTCTGTGCTGTAGCCTGCGCCCTGTATAGCTTCAATTATCAGTTCGATAGCTTCTTCGTCACTTTTTAGGTCGGGTGCATAGCCGCCCTCATCGCCTACGCCTGTACCTTTGCCCTTAGATTTGATTATCTTGCCAAGGTGGTGGTAAATCTCACAGCATTGGCGCAAGCCCTCTGAGAAATTCTCTGCGCCTAATGGCATTATCATAAATTCCTGTATATCTATATTATTTGCCGCATGAGCGCCGCCGTTGAGTATATTCATCATCGGCACGGGCAAGGTGTGTGCGTATGCGCCGCCTATATAACGGTATAGCGGTAAGCCTGTGCATTTAGCCGCTGCCTTAGCGCAGGCAAGCGATACAGCTAATATTGCATTTGCGCCAAGCTTTGACTTATTATCTGTACCGTCAAGGTCTATCATACATCTATCAATCTTCATTTGATTAGCCACACAGCACCCCTTTAACGCAGGGGCAATTATCTTATTAACATTATCTACGGCGTTCTGTACGCCCTTGCCGCCGTAACGCTTGTCGTCTGTTTGGCGTAGCTCGTGCGCCTCAAATGCTCCCGTAGACGCTCCCGACGGAACGCTTGCCCTAGCTTTAATGCCGGACTCCAGCACTACATCAGCCTCTACTGTCGGGTTGCCACGTGAGTCTATTATCTCCCTAGCACATATATTTCTAATTGTACATTCCATTGCATAAACCTCCGTTTTTAGTAAGCTTATGCAATAGTATTTACCCATAATTTTGAAATATTCAGGCAAGATATGATTATGGTATTCTCTGCCCTTACTTGTGTTAGGCGCAAACTAAATCTGGACAACAAAAAACCACTGCAACGCAAATTGCAATGGTTTGTTTTTTATTATGCAGAGGAAATCGTGAATTTTCCTCTATAACAATTATGTATTATATTTTTTGATTTAAAAAAGCTTATTTTCGCATTAAATGGTTGTAAATTCATCCGATTAATCATATATAAAGTATGAAAATCAGTTTAAAAAGAGCAAGCCTATAAATTCACATGGGCGCAAACCGTGACATTCGCACACCTGTGCAATTCTTTTTGTGAAATAATCGAATCAAGCAAGGAACACGCAAAGTATTTTTACTTTACATATTCAATATCCGCAATTCAAGCCGATTTAACATTATTCAACAACAAGCTTGTAGTACTTTTTTCTAACCATACGGTTAATGCTCAAGCCGTTCTTCAAGCAGTTTATGAAAACTACACAAACCACAAAGAACGTAAGTAAAACTATAAACCAAGCCACCTGCTGTGCGGTGCCGTCCTTGGAATTTATGTAAATAACCTCAAAGGAAGACTGCGCTCTTGCATTTGAGAGTGCCTTTTCTGTAATGGTCGCTGTGCGTAAAAGCACATCTTTACCAACCTTTGATTCACTTCTGGAAATCTCTGTATCTATTGCCGTTATAGTGGCTTCGTTGGCAACGCCTGTTTCCTCTAAGGCATTGTCACGCTGAAATCTACAAACTGCGTCGTAGGTCTTCTTACCGAATATACCTGCCTCATCCTTTTTAAGGATAAGGTATCTGAGCGATACGAGCTTTTCTTGTAATTCACGCACGTCATCGCCTGTATAACCTGTTTTAAGGTCGTTATATCCTGCCGCCTTTGGCGCTTCATCAGAATATAACACAGCCAAGTCCTCCTTAGAGAGCTCCTTAGATTTCTCTAAGCCTGCCTGCTTTTGATAAGCATAAACAGCTTTGAGGGTTTCTTTATCAAAAAGTGTATCTGCGTATTCTTCATCATATGTAAAGCTGTCAGCATATCTAAGCTCTATAAGACGCTCTTTAAGTGATGATACCATGCTACCTATCATGCCATAGCTTACTGAACCTGCATTCGGGTTTATCTCTTTGCTTGACGCAATAAGAAGCTGTGTATCTTTATCAGCCTTACCGGTTGCGTTTAAGCCGTTATTCTGCTGGAATTGCTTAACTGCAACCGCAGTTATATCGCCGTAGTATCCAGTTGCATCTTCATAGAAGTATTGAAGTTTTTTAAGTTTCTTTTGTAACTTAAGTATTTCATCACTTGAATCGCCTACCGTATATGTAACGTACTTTGGCGGTGCTGATGATGAATAAACAGCTTCTTTAGTATCAGAATCAAGCCTACCCGTTGCGCTGAGGCCTGCCGCCTTTTGGAAGTCCTTTAGGCAATCCTCAGTAAATGAGCCAAAATACCCTGTAGCTGAATCGTCAAAGTAGCCAAGCTCTATTAAACGCTTTTGTAGCTTTGTAACGCTGTCACCGCTTGATCCTACGCCCAAAGAGCTATTATATGATGAGCTACTGCCGCCCGATGAGCCGCCGGACCAACTGCTACTAGAGCTTGTAACGGTAGTTGTGGAGTAATCCGTAACAAGGTAAGCACTGCTGTCAGGCTCTTTATTGGCCGCGCCGCTTGATGAGAATGTATATTTTACACCGTCAATAGTCCTTGTAGTATCAACTATGTATTGACCGTCTTCATAATAGAAGGCATTACCGTTAAACTTGACCCAACCGTTATTAGGATAGCTTACACCGCTTACCTTAAACCATTCATTCCACCTTGAAGATGTTGCAGGAGAATAGCAAACCCCGTAATATTCATTTCTTGCGTCAACGCCCATGCCGCTGCCAACATAAACACCTACGTGACCCGGTGAGTGCAGACCCAAGCCGTGTATTCTGGGTATTCCGTTAGATACATAGCCCCATTCAGGTGAGCTTGCAAGCATATCCGTACGTGAACCGCCTACGTGGTTATATAGGTAAATCAGACCGGAGCAGTCAACATAACCGTATGAGCAAGCACCGTAAACATATGTCCAACCCTCATAATAAGCATTCATGCAGTGTGCGGAAAGTCCTACGCCTGTACTGCTTGACGCCTGTACCTGAACGCCGTTTGAAGATATTACTATTATTATCGTTATTATCATTGAACACAATACTGTAATAAGCCTTTTCATTTTATCTCCCTCTACTTTAATTTCGTTATATTCAAACAATTTCATATTTGTTACTTATGTTTTATTTTATGACAATCAAATTACAACTGTTACAAATTGGTTACATTTTATCATATTAAGCAGAGGTATTGCAAGCAATTTTAAAAAAAATAGCACTTTGCACATAATAACAGAATGTGCAAAGTGTATTTTTGTTAATTTAATATGTATGCTTTTTAATGAAATATGAACTATTTGTTTACTTTTTTGCGAAATAGATATTTTTGGCAAAAGTACTTACATTTTAAGAAGATAAGTCTTAACGGGCGTAAGTGCATATGTAAGAACACATAAAGCTTATATTTAAACGATTTGCAAGAGATAAATTTGCCCTCACGTATTACTGCGCTGACTACGGCGCATATATCATCGTCTGTTATTCCGTACTCATACACATATTGATGATCTCCGCACATTACGTATTTGCCGTCCTTAATTTTTACTATTCTATGTAACACATACTGTCCGCTTTTCCTTTTATATAGAGGAATGTCATACTTTTTGAGCGGTTTATTTGCCTTAACAAGTACTACGGTATCTTTTCTGTCCCGCAGTAGCGGCTTCATACTTACGCCAGCAGTAACAAGTCGGAACTCTCCCCCACTCTCAATAGCCTCATTGATAAGCGGCATCATATCTTCAATTTTCATGATTTTATCCATAACGATGCTCCTTGAATAATATTGACTCTTGTTAATCCTACTAAAATATGGTATAATATATTAAATTTGTTTTCAGACTGTTTACTTAACAAATATACAATATATTTAAGAAAAACGCAAGACTTTTTTTCGGTGGTGATTTTATGCAGGTGCTGTGCTGTCCGTTATGCAAAGCTCCGCTTATTAAATATGAAAACATATATAAATGTAATAGCAATCATTGCTTTGATATAGCCAAAGAAGGGTATGTAAATCTTATTATAGGCTCTAAGCCGGGCGACAGTATCGGCGATAATAAGGCTATGGCGAAAAATCGCCAGCTATTTCTCTCTAAGAATTATTACGCCAAACTGCGTGATAAGGTCACCGAAACAGTCAAGACATTAACTCCGCAGAACTCGACTATACTTGACATATGCTGCGGTGAGGGCTACTATACAAGTCATCTTGCTGAAAATATAAGCAACGTCTGCGTTTACGGATTTGATTTATCTAAAGAAATGATACGGCTTGCGGCTAAAAGAAAATCGAAAGCTTGCTTTTTTGTTGCCAATATGAGCAAAATACCGCTAACAGATGAAAGCATATGCACCTCTACCCATATGTTTGCGCCGTTTCACGAGAAGGAATTTTACAGAATACTGAAAAATAATGGGTATCTTATATCTGTAGTACCCGGTGCAAGACATTTGTTTGGACTTAAATCCGCTATTTACAGCTCACCGTATGAAAATGATGAAGCATTGCCGATGTATGAGGGATTAAGGCTTACTGACACGGTAGACTTAAAATACGATATCACATTGAAAGGGAATAACGATATACAGTCGTTGTTCAGTATGACACCGTACTACTATCACACCGGCCAAGGCGACAGGGACAAGCTACTTGGCATTGATACTCTTACAACTGAGCTTGATTTTAAAATTTTAATTTATCGCAAATCATAGTCAGATTTTCTGCCATGCGGCAGTAAACATATATAATAATAAAGAAAGGCTGATAAAATATGAAAGCAATTATTGAAATGGAAAACGGAAAAAGAATGACAGTTGAGCTTTATCCTGAGTATGCTCCTATAACCGTTGAAAACTTCGTAAACCTTGCATCACAGGGCTTTTATGACGGACTTATATTTCACAGAGTTATCAAGGGCTTTATGATTCAGGGCGGCGACCCTGAGGGCACAGGCATGGGCGGTCCGGGATATGAGATCAAGGGTGAATTTGAGTCAAACGGCTTTGCAAACCCGATAAAGCACACTAGAGGCGTTATCTCTATGGCACGTTCTGCCAGACCTGACTCGGCAGGCTCACAATTCTTCATCATGCACAAGGACGCTACGCACCTTGACGGACAATATGCCGCATTCGGTAAGATGATAGACGGCTTTGACGCACTCGATGAAATTGCAAAGACAAAAACCGATTATATGGATAGACCGCTGAAAGAGCAAAGAATAAGATCTATCATAATAACCGAATAATGGATTACGATACGATTATACATCCGCTTGAGCCTGTTTATTCTGACGATAGCAGGATACTGATTTTAGGCACTATGCCGTCACCTAAATCCCGTGAAAACGGATTTTATTATTCACACCCGCAAAATAGGTTTTGGCGTGTTCTTGCTAATATATTTAAAGAGGATGCACCGTGCACAATAAATGAAAAAACAGATTTTCTGCATAGGCACAGAATAGCGGTTTGGGATGTACTGAAATCATGCGAAATCAAAGGTGCGGCGGATTCTTCTATAAAAAACGCTGTACCAAACGATATAAGGCCGATCATAGACAAAAGTAATATAAAATTTATATTTACTACGGGAGCTACGGCCTATAATCTGTATAACAGGCTATGTAAACAGTCGGTGGGCATTGATGCAACACCGCTGCCAAGTACAAGTCCTGCAAATGCACGAATGAGCTTTGAGGCACTTACTGAGATATATAAGCAGAGCATATTGCCTTGTCTGTAAATTAATAATCAATTAAAAACCACAGTACGATGATAAAACGTGCTGTGGTTTTGTTATATGTAATCAAGGGCGCATGAAAGTGGGAACAAATTTCTACTTTCGCACTGTCAGCGTTCATTTTCGGGCAACAATCAAATAACGATGAATCGTCCCTTCGATTTTCCCTTTTTTCTCTATCATTTCTTGCATTTTCAAAAGATGTTCAATGCAATTGTCAACCGAAAAATCCGGGAACTCCCATTCTATTACATGAGCAAACCACACAAACGCACCTACATCATAAAATTTAATCGGGCGGTACGCTTCCTCTGCTTGAACAATGTGAAAGCCTGCATCTTCAAAATTTTTACGCTGTTCCACAAGATTTAAGTGTGGAAATGGTTTTTCTGTTCCAGGCAACACCATTTCAACTAAATCTCTATCGTTATCACTGCCGACCTGCTCTGTAATAAACACGCCATTGCTACGCAATAGCCTGTAAATTTCTTGTGCGTTGAAATCTCCATGACGATTGATTATTATATCAAAGATTTCATCTTCAAAAGGAATCGCCGCCGGATTATTACATTCCTTAAAGTTAATACCTAACGGCAAAAGTTTATCATGGCACAGTTTAACATTGGGAGAATACCCCTCCGTTGCTGCTGTTTTAGAATACGGGTGATTCAAAGAGAGTAAAAACTCGCCACCACCCGTGTCATAATCCATAAGGTTACTGCTGTTTTTAAGGTGATGCCGGACAATACGCTCATAATCCCATGGCAAATCGTTCTCTTCCTCATATCTGCCATGAATATGTGAAAAATCCCAACCATGAATGTGCGCGATTTTTTCTTCCTGTTTCCAAATGCTTCTCAAATATTCTTTATCCATAAAACTGCGTTCCTTTTTATATTTCTTTCAAAGCCTCTCTACGACATCCGTCATCATAATACCATTAAACTCTTGTTTATCAGGATAATTATATCAAAAAATGATGTTTCTTTCAATGAAATCGCACAAAGCTGATTTCTCCATTCCTACAGGGTGGATTTAGTTGAAAAGAAACCAAACGGAACAGAATTGAGGTAAGAGTAAGTAAAAGTAGTGTGTCAGATCGGTTAGACAAATTAGGATTTGTCCGTTCAAGTCTTATAGTTTCAACTCCATGATTATCTCATCTTCATCACGGCTTGTTTCAACAAATCCAAATCCTTCATATAGTTTTTTCGCAGCGTCGTTTCCTTCAATATAGCAAAGAATAACCTTGTTGTATT
>JBJEPE010000080.1:0-38246 GCA_051881075.1 Acutalibacteraceae bacterium
TCAAGCCCTTTTAGGGCTTTCACAAACCACCCGTTTAACGGGTGGTTTTGATTTTTTGATAATTAATTATACTGAGAAAGAGGATTAACCGGGCAACCGTTCTGCATTGCCAAATAAAAAAGTCTTGCTCTTTGGTAATGTACATATTCTGTTGATTTATATTGATTAGGGTTTTATGACGTTATTTCATTATTCCCACTTAAAGAATTTAACTGAAATCCCTGTGCAAATAACTGTAACAGCTACCATAACTGCGATAGAAAACCACGCATTTTGGGTAGGCAAGCCGAGAAAGGTTGACTTCATCAGCCTGATACCCTGTGTCATTGGAAAGACGCTCACAATTTTTTGCATAACTTCGGGCATTACCTCAAAAGGAAGTGTCGCACCTGAAAAAATCAACATTGGGAAGTATAAGATACAGGCAATAACGCTTGCGATCTTTGAATTTTTTGCAACACCGCCGACCATCATTCCGATACTTAGGGTAGATATCATTGTCAATAGCCAGCTTCCTAAAAACGCCAACCAAGAGCCGCTTATTCTCACATTCCATATCAGCATTGACGTAGGAATAAGTGTAAGCATAGACACAAGACAGTACACAACATAAATGGTAAATTCAACAATAAGCAGTTTTATGGGGCTAATGGGTGTAACTTGAAAACGCTTTAATATTTTTCGTTCTCTATATTCTGATATAACAAGAGGAAGTCCCATTAAACCACCTGCACATATACTTATCGTGCAAAGTGCGCCGAATGATTGTTCAATGAACGTGTACGCTGCACCGTCAACAGCAGGTTTTGTCCCGTACATAAAACCAAGAATAATCAAAACGACTAAAGGCATAATGACCGCAAAGATAACCATGTTCATATTTCGGATATTTAGCTTCAATTCATTTTTGAATAGCGTTACAAACGATTTCATCCTTCGCAGGCCTCCTCTCCGGAAAGAACAAGATAAGCATCCTCAAATTTAATACAGCCGCTTGTTTCTTTTGCCTGTTCAACTGTTCCGCAAAATACGATTTTTCCTTGTTTGAGAATACATATCTCGTCGCAAAGGGCTTCGACCTCATCCATGAAATGCGAAGTCAGAAAAATAGTCAAGCCCTTGCTTTTCAAGTCAGATAATATTTTCCATACACCACGGCGGGCTTTCGTGTCAAGTCCTGTTGTTAATTCATCAAGGAATACAAGCTGTGGGTTGGGAATAAGTGCAAGGACGATAAATAGCCTTTGCCTTTCGCCACCGGAAAGATTTTTTACTGCGTGGTTAATTTTATCTCCTATTCCAAATTGAATACAAAGTTCTTTCCAATCTGACGGATTGGTATAAAGACAGGCCGTTTCCTCGCATAGTTCGGAAACTTTGATTTCCGGCTGATAGTCACACTCTTGAAATTGTACGCCTATCTTTTGAAAAAGACTATTCCTCTCCTTTCTGGGATTACACCCTAAAATGGTTACTGTACCGCTATCCGCAGTTCTTGTACCTAAAATACATTCAATGGTAGTGCTTTTTCCTGCTCCGTTTGCTCCAAGCAGTCCAAAAACGGTACCGCATTTTACAGATAGACTGATATTGTCTATCACAAGCAGATTGCCATAGGACTTTGACAACTGCGTGGCTTCGATTGCTGTTTGCATAGTAATGCCTCCTTTATTTTGTGTTCGCACATAATAATACCACCAACTAAAACATTGGTGGTAAAATGGAGGGTTATAAAAATCGGTTTTTCATATCTTGCAGCATCGCTCGTATTTTATAAGCGTTATTTTCCGCTGTGGATAAAGAAACAATCAACCTGTCGCAAACAGAAATAATATCATCTGATTGTTTGGGAGTATTCAGCGTAGCTCGAATATCCGTATCTGGGTTTTGAGATAATTGCTGTAATAGTCGCAAAATAGCTTCCAATGAATAATTTGCGCATCGCAAAGAGCGAATTACTTTAAGCCGCCTAATATCGCCATCCGTATATACACGATATCCGTTTTCTTTTCTTTTAACAGTAAGTAATCCATTTAATTCCCAATTTCGGAGTGTATCCATAGAAATGTCAAGAACTTTTGACACTTCTTTCCGCTTTAGACACTGTGTATGTGACTGCGCACTACCGAATAAAAGCTGTTTGACAATCGTGGTAGCTTCCTCAGCGTTGATGCGTTCCTGATTAATTTGTTCAAGATATTCATTGATTAGTAAAATTGCAGTGTCAAAATCTCCGGTGGCAGAAGCTTTAATCATTTTAGTGATTTTCTTTCGCAGACCGTTCTGCAATACTTCTACTTGAAACGCAATCCGTACTAAGCGACATTGTTCTATGTGAAAGTCTGTAAATACCCGATAGCCGTTTGATAACCTTTCGGGCTTCGGAATTAGTTTCAATTTTTCATATAGGCGTACTGTATTTGGATGTATTCCTATCATTGTAGCAACCTCGGAAGTTTTATATGTAGCCATAGATTATCACCTCTCTCCCCAAAATATAACATAATCCAAAAGTCTGGTGTTATAATGGAGGGTTTATTATAGCAGAAATTTTCTGTATTCGCAAATGAGCTAGGCCAATGAGTTGTGAGATAACTTACAAATTTATAGGCTCTGCGTCTGGCACTTTTATAGCCGTTGTTTTCACTTCGGACAATACAGGCACAATTCTTTACATATTCATTTTCTTTTTTTAATCAAAATTTAAAACTTTTATCGTTTCTGTACTATATAATTAGTAAAACGCAAATTGATTATAATTTGGCACTTTCATGTTTATATTTGCTGGCGGTTATGCTATAATAAAAAAGTACAATTAATAATGGAGGTGTTTATAATGGCAGAGAAAATGACGGCACTAATTACGGGATCATACGGCGGGCTAGGAACTTGCTTTGTAAAAATTCATGCCGAAAAAGGCGGTAACTTAATTCTTGTAGGACGAAACCGTAAAAAGCTGGACGCACAGAAGGAAGAAGTCGAAAAGAAATATCCTGTTGCGGTTCACGTAATCACAGATGATCTTTCACAGCCGGATGCGGCACAGAAGATTTATGACACCTGTAAAGAGCAAGGATGGAAAGTAGATTACCTTATCAACAATGCCGGATTTGGCGGTCAGGGTGATTTTGCCCTAGAACGCACGATGGAACAGGATATGTCAATGATTGCAGTAAACATCGAAACGCCCACCCGTCTGTGCAAGCTGTTTCTTCCTGACTTTGTGGCTCGCGGAGAGGGCAAAGTACTGAATGTTTCATCAATAGCGGCAACGATGTCGGGACCGCTACAAGCCTGTTACTATGCAACAAAGGCTTATGTGACAAGCTGGTCCAACGCACTTTGGAGAGAGTTGAAGGGAACCGGCGTTACCGTAACCTGTTTGATGCCGGGAGCAATGCAGACAGGCTTTGCAAATGCAGCAGGACTTTCAGATACAAAGCTGTTTGCCAACGCAGTCGATCCTATGCCCGTAGCACAGGACGGTTATGACGGGATGCTGCATGGTAAATTAAATGTTACATCCGGACTTCCCGGTTGGCAGAAACCGATGATGAAGTTTGCCCCGATGTTCCCGAAGAAAGTAATGATGAATTTTGTGTATGACCAGCAGATTGCCGGAAGCGCAAAAAAATAACAGCATAGTTATAGGGTATAAAAGCGTAAAAATATATTTTTACAAACAAATTTATTCTTGATGGAAGATATGGAGAATTGTTGAATTTTTATGGGATTAGCGTGGAAGAAGCACTCTAAAAGGCAGAAATTCATGGAGTTGTTTTGTGGTTACCATCAAAATCGGAACCATACTTTCGCAACTTCTCAGGTGTTCTGTAAATTTATAGCCGTCCATTTTCGGCATCATCACATCGAGTACAATCAGGTCGATATGCCGGACATCCATAACTTCAAGAGCTTACAATCCGTTGCCTGCCTCAAAGACTTCATAGCCTGCGTGCTTCAGCACCGCTTTCATTAACCGAGCTGCACTTTTATCGTCTTCCACTACGAGAATGTGAAACACCTACATTTACCTACTGCCTATATATTTCCATCATTATTATATAACAAAGAATTAACTTAAAATAAACTTAAAATAAACTTTTTATTTTTTCTTAGAGCTACCTGTATGTTAATTTTCAGTTTTTTAAAGTGGTATACAATATCTGTAGCAAAATATAAAAGGAGTGCGTATCATGCTTCTGGTTAAGCAAATACACAAACAGTATAAGACCGGAGGTTTGGTTCAGAAGGCTCTGGATGGGGTCAGTCTGAATCTCCGGAAAAATGAATTTGTTGCCATTCTCGGTCCCAGCGGATCGGGAAAAACGACTCTGCTGAACATCATAGGCGGCCTAGACCGTTATGACAGCGGAGATTTGATCATAAATGGTATTTCAACAAAAAAATACAAAGACCGAGATTGGGATTCCTACCGCAACCATACTATCGGTTTCGTATTTCAAAGCTATAACCTGATTCCTCATCAGACGGTTCTGTCAAATGTAGAGCTGGCGCTGACTATTTCCGGCGTCTCTAAGTCAGAGCGCCGAAAGAGGGCAAAAAAAGCCCTGGAGCAAGTGGGGCTTGGAAAGCAGCTTCACAAGAAGCCGGGTCAAATGTCCGGTGGACAGATGCAGAGGGTGGCCATTGCCCGAGCGCTGGTAAATGATCCGGATATTCTATTGGCTGACGAGCCCACCGGCGCCCTGGACAGTGAGACAAGCGTACAGGTTATGGAGCTGCTAAAGGATGTGGCAAAGGATCGTCTGGTAGTAATGGTTACACACAATCCAGAATTGGCGGAGGAATATGCTACCCGTATTGTTACATTAAAAGACGGCAAAATCTGTTCGGATTCCGATCCGTATGAAATAGGGGAAAGTGAGCAGGCATCGGTTCATAAAAATATGGGTAAGGCTTCTATGTCTTTACTAACTGCTCTTTCACTCAGCTTTAATAATCTGTGGACAAAAAAAGCCCGTACATTACTGACTTCATTTGCCGGTTCAATCGGCATTATCGGTATTGCGCTTATTTTGGCACTGTCAAACGGTGTAAATACATATATACAATCCATTGAGGAAGATACCCTATCAGAGTATCCTCTGCAAATTCAAAGCTCAGGAATTAATTTTGCTTCCATGATGACAGACGGTCCAAGCAACAGTGTGGAAAGAGAACCCGGTAAGGTTGGCGTATCACAGAAAATATCCGGTATGCTTTCAAAAGTTGAGTCAAACGATCTCGGTTCTTTGAAAGCCTATTTTGACAGCGGAGCAAGCGGACTGGAGGCATATGCCAATGCCATTGAATATAGCTACAGCGCTTCTCCCTGTATTTACCGGATGAATGGAGAACAGATACGGCAGGTCAATCCAGACCGCTCCTTTTCCGCATTGGGCATTGGTTCTTCATCTAATACAAACAGCTTTATGTCTATGATGATGAGTACGGATGTGTTCCACCAGATGCCCGAGAACACTGCGCTGTTCAAAAGCCAGTATGATGTGAAAGCCGGACACTGGCCGGAAAGCTACAACGAATGTGTGATAGTACTCACTGCAGGCGGTAACATCAGTGATTTTATGCTTTATACCTTGGGACTTCGGGACTCAATCGAGCTGGATGACATGATAAACCGTTTTCTTGCGGAGGAAACTGTGGAAATGCCCACGGACGTTCGTTCTTACAGCTATGAGGAACTTCTGGGCATTCAATTTAAGCTGATAAATCCTTCCGATTGCTATGTTTATGACAATGAATATCAGATCTGGAAAGACAAAACCGGTGATAATGAGTACATGAAAAATTTGGTTTTCATGGGAGAGGACATTACCATAGTGGGCGTTGTACAGCCGGCCGAAGACGCAACAGCCACCATGCTTACCTCCGGTATCGGTTATCCGGCCTCTTTAACAAAGCATGTAATGGAGCAGGCCGCGGCAAGCCCGATTGTGCAGGAACAGCTTTCCAAACCGAATATCAATGTATTGACCGGAAATACCTTTGGCGAAGATAATCAGAATAAGTTTGATATGGCCTCCCTGTTTTCCATTAATGAGGATGCACTTAAAAAGGCGTTTCAATTTGATTCCAATGCCCTGAACGTGGATATTTCCGATACTTTCAGTTTTGATAGCAGTACCATTGATCTTTCCGGTATGCTTGATTTCGATGATATGGAACTTGAAATGCAGGAACTTTCCGAACCGGATATGTCAGAGCTTTTCGGAAAGCTGAATATATCTGTTTCTACCGAAAATATGACAAAACTGGCAGGCAGTCTGATGAGCGGTTATCAGGAGTATGCGGCAAATAACCCGCAGGCAGACTATTCCAGTTTGGGCGAGTATTTCATGAACTATTTGCAGACTCCCGAAGCCAAACAGAGGTTATCTGAGGAAATCCAAGCGATCATTTCGGACAACAAAAATCTAATTCTTTCTTCAGATCAGTTGGTTGCGGTTATGCTGGAGATCATGGTAGATTTTCAGAAATATGCCGCAGAAAACGGAATGACCGACCCGAATGAAATCAACACATATCTTGCTGCGTATTTGCAAACTCCGGAAGCTCAGCAAAAACTGGCAGAGGGAGGAACAATGATCCTTCAAATTGCCGGTGATATTCAAATTGACCAGGAGCGATTGGATGCGCTTACGAATGATATGCTTCTTGGTTACCAAGAGTATGCAGCGGCAAATTCCCTTCCTGATCCCAGTAAAATGGGTGAGCAGTTTACGATATATCTGCAAACTCCGGAAGCCCAGCAACTGGTGTCGCGTGGAATTATGGAGATTATAAATGTGGAAGATCTGGAAAAGCAGATATCTGCTATCTTTGCGGATGCCATGCAAGACGTTATGTCCTCACTTGGCGAAAAAATGCAAGATCAGATATCCACAGCTATGCAGCAAATTATGACTCAGCTTGGCAGTCAGATGCAGAGCGCCATGGAGCAAGCCATGAGCCAAGTTGGAAATGATATGGAAAATGCGCTGAAGATTTCGCCTGATGCATTCAAAGATGTGATACAAATGAACATGGATGGGGATGAATTGAAAGAGCTTATGATATCGCTGATGTCCTCTGAGGATACTTCCTATGAGGGAAACCTGAAAACACTGGGTTATGCCGACCTCAATAAGCCAAACCAAATTGACATTTATCCCAAGGATTTTGAAAGTAAAGCGTCAATTCTCGAAATTCTGGACGAATACAACAACAGGATGGAAGCGGCCGGTATGGAGGAAAAAGTAATCAGCTACACTGATATGGTTGGAACATTGATGTCCTCTGTAACAGAAATCATAGATACCATAAGCTATGTGCTCATAGCTTTTGTTGCAATTTCACTTGTGGTTTCCTCTATTATGATTGGCGTTATTACATACATCAGCGTGCTGGAACGCAAGAAAGAAATCGGCATTCTGAGGGCCATTGGAGCCTCCAAGGGGAATATCTCTCAGGTATTCAACGCAGAAACATTCATTGTCGGGCTGTGCGCCGGGCTCATTGGCATTGGCCTTACCCTGTTGATTCTGATACCGGGCAATGCGCTCATTCATTCATTGGCAGGAAGCTCGGATATCAACGCTTCGCTACCGGCGGTTTATGCGGTTATTTTGATTTTGCTGAGTGTTGTGCTTACCCTTATCGGCGGACTGATTCCGTCCCGCAAGGCCGCAAAAAGCGACCCTGTGACTGCCTTGCGGACAGAATGAGAAAACGGAGAGGTAGTATTAG
The DNA here is from genome assembly GCA_051881075.1 of Acutalibacteraceae bacterium. Lineage (GTDB taxonomy): Bacteria > Bacillota > Clostridia > Oscillospirales > Acutalibacteraceae > RUG14223. Next base: position 7,750 of record JBJEPE010000080.1, read on the forward strand.
AAAGCTATTAAAATATATAAATACAAAAGAGAAAGGTATTGTCGTCATGGGCGTGTTTTTTACCGATCTGATTTTGGTTATGAAGGACAACGATACTGTAGAAAGCGGTAACCATTGTGAACTGCTTTCCCAAAACGGTATTTATGCGTAGCTTTATAACAGCCAGTTTGAATATGAAACCGCAGATAATTGAAAATAGATACTAATTTAAAACATACTGTATACATCAGGTGTTTTTAAGTAAAGTCCCTCTTGAATCCAAACGGAAAACAAGAGGGACTTTCTATAAGTAATTGCCATGCCAGTATCAATATTCTGTTATTATTTTACCTCATAAACGCATTTCTTAAATTTACGGTTTCCGATTTCAAATTTTTTACCGTTTATTCGATTTGCAAGTTTACGTGTTTCTATAAATTCGTCTGTCACGGTAACTAAAAATTGCTTGCCGTCTTTTTCTACCAAATAGAACTGTTTATCTGCATTTTTTACCGAGTTGATAAGTCCGGGTATCCCGAAAGGAGCGTCGGTTAAAAAGCCCAGTGCATTGTCAATTACCTTTTCACCCTTTGTCGGTTTTTCTTCTCCGATAAGTGTGTGAATTTCCGCATCGGGGAACTTATCTCGAACCGCACGGTCTTTCCTTTTACTCTTACTGCCTGTACCGTATTCAGATAAGTTATACGGCTCACGCATAACCAGTTCGTCTATTATTTCACTGTCGTCTAGCAGATAATCAACGCTCACATTCAGTAATTTGGAAAGAGCTTTCAGATTATCTACATCGGGAATACCGTTATCCGTTTCCCATTTTGCAACCGCAGAACGTGAAACGCTTAATTTCTCAGACAACTGTTCTTGGGAAAGACCTGCCTGTTTTCTTGCTTCTTTTAATTTTTCACCTAATGTCATGGTGATGACCTCCTTCGGTTTTTTAATGAACATATTGTAATCCAAAGCGTCATCAAATGCAATAAACTATCTGTGACAGTGCCGTTACTCTGCGTAACAAGTCTATAAGTATATATTATTCAGTCCTTTTCTCTATTTCTCCTTTTGATTTTCTCTAACTTTCCAAGCAAGTACTGATTGTATATAAAATCCTGTTTCTTCGGTATAGAGTTTCGCTTCCTTGATGTAGTTGTTAGGGCAATATGTCTGTATTAATGTACAATTAGTTTATTATTAAATAAAAACGACAATTAAATGGCAAAATCAACAAAATTCTTCCTGAAAAATCAGCAATAATGCTACAGATAAAAATGTTTATTTTTAATGATTGATATGTTATAATTTAATGCGAATGATAACGTTACCGAACAGAGGCGTTACCGTTTAACGGTAAATAATTCAGAAAGTATTTTTAGGCTTATTTAGGGGGATTCGCCGTTACCGTAGGTGAATTTTAGCTTATATAATGTGTGCTTTCGGTTTTGAACAAAACAAGAAAGAAGGGTAATTATGAGAACAAAAACAAGACGTGTTTTATCGGTTTTATTATCGCTTATTATGATTATCTCCGTATTGCCGTACAGCACAGTACAGGCTATGGCGGCGTCCTTAGGCAGTATTAATTCGATAAAGCAATACACAAACAGCGACTACAACACAACTAAGATTTATTATTCCGGTAATGATTTGGGAGCTACCTATACCGCCGAATGCACTACCTTTAAGGTATGGTCGTATAAGGCGTCAAAGGCAACGGTCAATATTTATACCCACGGTAGTAAAAGTGAGGGAAGCACAGCCCCTATTAAGACTATTGAAATGACAAAGGATACAACCACAGGAGTATGGACAGCCGTATATGAGGGCGACCATAAAAATGAATTTTATACATATTCCTTTGAATTTGAAAACGGTCAGACGGAAAACGATGTAATGGATATTTATGCTAAGGCTGCGGGCGTAAACGGTAACAGAGCCATGATAGTTGACCTTGATTCAACCGATCCTGTAGGTTGGGAAAATGACAGTCATGTATGTATGGACAGCCTGACCGATAATATTATCTGGGAAGTAAGCGTAAACGACTTTTCCGCAGATCCGTCATCAGGCATAAGCGAAGCCAACAGAGGTAAATATCTTGCATTTACCGAGAGCGGAACAACGGTAAACGGCGAGGGATATTTTTCTACAGGCGTAGATTATCTTAAACAGCAGGGTGTTACCACAGTACAGATAATGCCTATGTTTGACTATGACGATCTTGACGAAACCGTAACCGGTAATTATAACTGGGGATATAATCCTAAAAACTATAACGTTCCCGAGGGTTCCTATTCATCTAACCCGTTTGACGGTAATGTAAGAATTAACGAAGTCAAGCAGTTGGTACAGGCTTTGCATAATGCAGGCATATCTGTAATAATGGACGTTGTTTATAATCATACATATGCTACTACAGACTCAGCATTTGAGAGAACAGATCCGGGATATTTCTACAGAATGAGCGGCTCAACCTTCCTTAACAGTTCAGGCTGCGGTAATGTTACCGCCAGTAATCACGCAATGTTCCGTAAGTATATGATAGAGTCTATACTGTACTGGACACAGGAATATCACATAGACGGTTTCCGCTTTGACCTTATGGGATGTCATGATATAGAAACCATGAGGCAGATACGTGCAGAGCTTAATAAGCTTGACAACGGCTCTAAGATTGCTATGTACGGTGAGCCTTGGACTGCAAACATAGAACAGAACGGCATAAGCAACAGCAGTGCCGCAATAATGGATAATATGCAGAACACATCTATGGCAGGTATAGGCGCATTTAACGACCAATACAGAAGAGCCTTAAAGGGCGACAACGATGACGCATCAAAGGGCTTTATACAGGGCGGCTGTGAGGATTCAAACGAGTTTGTTTCAGGTATAACCGGCAACACAAGCGCAACATGGGGCAACGTTAAGTTCTCATCACCTACACAGGCTATACAGTATGTATCATGCCACGATAATCTGTCATTATGGGATAAAATAGTTAATTCTATGGGAGGCAGCGATTATACCAACTTTACAAGTACTACCTATAACGCTGTAAACAGATTAGCCGCCGCACTTGTTTTAACCGCCTCAGGTGTACCTTTTGCACAGGCTGGTGAAGAGTTCAACAGAACTAAGTACGGTAACTCAAACAGCTATAGCTCCCCTATATCAATAAACTCCATCAAGTGGTCACAGCTTTACTCAACTAAGAGCGGATATGATATAGCACGTAACAGCCTTACAGATTATTATGAGGGCCTTATTGAGATAAGAAAGGCATTCCCTAAGTTAGGTACGGTAGGTAACTCGGACGATTTGTATGTAAGCATTACAGACAATAACTGTATCGGATATACCATATCTTCACCGGGTAGCGGTACATGGGATACCGTTGCGGTGCTTAGCAATTCATCATCTACCGCAAAGAGTATAAAGATTACATCAAAATATACTGTTCCTACATCATGGACGGTAATATCTAACGGCACTAAGGCAGGCCTTAACAGCTTAGGCACTAAAACAGGCACTACTATAAGCGTACCTGCACGTACTACATATATACTTGTAGATACCACAAGCTTTAACAGAGAAAAGATTTCAAACGGCAAGGGCATTGTTACTATAGAAGATTACGATATAGAAACCGGAGAGCTTCTTGCTACAAGAACCAAATCAGGCAAAATAGGCGACAGCTATATTACAAATAAAAATACAAGCGAGCAAATGCTGCTTGACTATGATTATGTAAGTGTAGACAGTATTGAGAGCGGTGTATTCACACAGGAGGGCGCAACTGTCAAGTATTATTACAGGTCATATTCAGGAGATCAGTCTGCGATTAATGTAAAATATAAAAATGCAAGCGGTACAGTACTCGGTACGCAAACATATGTAGGCAGAGAGGGCTGGGAATATAATGTTGAAGTAAAGAACTTTGATAACTATACCCTTGACCTTGAAAATTCCGCAAGTGATTTAGGAAAGCTTAGCGGAGTATTTGCCGCAGAGGATCAGACTATTACTCTTACTTATAAGTCAATAACGCCAGATCCGCTGGTTATGCATTTTTATACGGAAAATTTTGACTGGAATGATCCCCACGCATGGCTTTACAACAATACTACCAATCCGATAACTCACTATTTCGGTGTATCTGACTGGACTGCAAATATGTCTAATGACAGTGCAAAGTTCTTGGTAGAGGAGCAGACCGATGATTACATAATGTACAAGCTTGCAACCACATTTAAGGATGATAATATGCAGCTCATTATTCATCAGCCTGATCCCGACGTAGGCCTAGAGAATGTTTGGAAGCAACCGGGCAACGAAGGCTACTATGTAATGGGAGAAGTATGGATAAAGAGCGGTAAGGTATGGTATGACTCTGACGTAACAGTAACCTGCGTTGATACAAACGGTAATAACCTTTTAACGCAAAGCTATATTGTACCTATGGTAAGCGATACTACAGAATATAATATAAGCGCACCTACAATAGACGGATACGATATAGTAGGTACACAGGCAATAAAGACGGGCTGTTACTCTATGAAAAGCCCGGTAAATGTTGTTTTTGTTTATGATGTTGATGAATTTACTGAGCCTGTGCTTAAGCCTGCATACAAAAATCTTGTACTTGGCGATTTGAATATAAATAAGCTTGTAAATATGCAGGATGCTTATTTCTTATATCTGTATTGTATAGGAAACAGAACGTTGTCGGATAGGCTTATTTGCTCCGCCGATACAGATAACGACAATGACGCCGACCTTACGGATTTACAGAGAATGCTTGATTATTTATCCGGTAAGAGGAGTACCTTGCATGATAAGCTACAGCTTAATGTAACCGCTGAGAACAGCGAACTGGGAAGTATAGTCGATGCTGACGGCAATGTGATAGTACCCGGTATGTATGATAAAAATACCGATGTTACAATAAACGCAGTAGCGTCAGAGAATTATGAGTTTTGCGGTTGGTATAAAAACGGCAAAAAATATTCCATGATTAATCCGCTTAATTTCGGACTGTTTGAGAATACGGTGCTTACCGCCAGATTTGCAAAGAATGCTTATTATGTTAAGCTTACCGCACAGCAGGGCGGCACACTCTCTGATAGCACATATGAAACAACACAATCGGTTAAACGCAGTACTATTGTAGAGGTTACTGCAATACCGGATACGGGATATCACTTTGTCGGTTGGTATGATACCGATACCGATAAGCTTATATCAACAAGCGCTAAACTCAGCCTGTCTGTAAACGATGATATAGATTACTATGCTGTTTTCTCAGATAAATACAGCGTAGAGGTTTCAGCAGGAGAAGGCGGTACCGCTAAAGTAAGTCAGTCAAGCGTAACAAGCGGTACAAGCGTTACATTTACTGCGACAGCAAACAGCGGATACAGCTTTGACGGCTGGTATAACGGCATTACACAGGTTTCAACCGACAACCCTTATACCGTAGCAATAACAGAAGATACCGCTTTGACAGCTATATTTGAAAGAACCTCATCGGTAGTTCGCTTTACAGATGTGAATAGTTGGCAGAATATAATGGTATATGCTTGGAACCAAGAAACGCAGGAGGCAAATTCTACATGGGGCAGCTCTCCGACTATGGAAAAATATGAAACAAACGATTACGGACAGAGTGTTTACCAGTACGAAATAACCGGTGATTACGATATGCTTATATTCTACAACGGTAATAACACATCGCAGCAAACCGTAGATATAGCGTTTGTACACGGTACAGGATATTATCCCACAGGAGAAACCGATAGCTACGGTAATCTTGAGGTGGGTACGTGGAGCTTCGCAACTACGACATCGGTTGACATTTCAACTTCACCTGCGGTTAAGAAATATTCTGTACAAGCTATTGCTGAAACAGGCGGTACGGCAGAGATAACCAAGATTACGGTTGACGACACTGTTGCATCTGAAACCGGTTTATCCTCTGCAAGCGTTCAAGAAAACTCTAATGTAACGTTCACTGCTACACCTGATAGCGGATATACATTCAGCGGTTGGTATGAGTCTGATACAAAGGTATCTTCAAGCAAATCATACACCTCTACCATTAACAAGGAAACAAAACTTACAGCTAAATTCAGCAAGTCATCGACATCTACAACGACTAAAACGGTATATTTTACCGATAATAAGGGTTGGTCAACACCGAGAATATATGTGTGGAGTTCTACAACAGGTGCTGCAAATTCCACTTGGAGCGCATCACCGCTTATGACTTATGTCAAGACAAACGATTATGGCGAAAAGATTTATAAGTACTCAGTAAAAAATACCTACGATATGGTGATATTCTTAAATAATGACCGTACGGTACAGACTGTAGATGTTAAGGTTGAAGCTGATACAGGATATTACCCCAACGTAATATCAGACGGAAAATATACTGTAGGTACATATTCGGCGAGTGCCATTTAAACACTATTTGCGACGGATTTAGGCATCTGCGCTATATACTTTTCGGCAAGGTGTGACATTACACTTTAATATAAACAGTAAAAATCCACTATGACTATAATTAGCGTCATAGTGGATTTGATTTTTCTTGGATTTATTTAGATGAAATCAGCACATAATTTCCGCAATCTGTTCAGGCTCAGGTAAAATCGCCCTTATATTCTGCGGTATGTTTTTATAATCATCTACAGGCATTGCCCACGCTATACCGCAGCCTGCCGATATCTCACGGGGAACAGGTATCAGCTTGCCGCTTATACCGTTACTTGTTAGTATATCCTCGGTTTCCATAGCGTCTGCTGTAGTATAGAAGGCAATCACCGTTTTAAGCTCTTTTGCACTCATGCCTTAAAGCTTATTTCAAATTCACCGTTTTTCTCTTCAACGGTACATTCTTTATGATTATATTTAAGTGCTGTTTCTATGTTTTTGCGTGAATGTGCTTCATCACATAATACAACTATATCTTCACCCGGATTTTCTTTGAGTGCGTCTATGGTCTGCATAACAGGCTCAGGACATGATAAACCTCTGACATCTATCTTAATCATTTTACTTCTCCTTTTGCTTTTTTACGTAAGTTTGTAAAGCCTATAACAAATAGAATAACTATTGAAGCTATAAGTGCTATTTTACCGTTTGTTGACGGACCGCCTGCTACTGCAGCCGTAGTTTCGGTTGCTGCTGCGGCAGCGGCACCTGCAAGACCGAAGTTATGAGCGCAGGCCGCACCTATAAGCATACCTAAAAATGTAACAGCGGAGTCAGATGAACCCTGACCGGCAAGAACTAACTGTCTGTAAGGGCAACCGCCTGCAAGTACTGCGGCAAAGCCTACTGCGTACATACCGAGTATATTCCACAGGTGCTGTGAGTGTGCTATAGGCTGACCGTCAAATGAAAGCTTAAAGTTACCTGCAAAAAGGTTGTATCCGAGCATTACTATGAACAATCCGCCGATAATGCAGATAAGGTCAAAGTTCTTCATTAAGAAGATATCTCTTATACTGCCTGCAAAGCAAACACGGTTACGCTGTGCAATAATACCGAAAACAAGCGCGGCGCAGAATGCTATGGCTACCGGTGCGTGCATACTGCCGGGGCCGCTCTCGCTTTGAACAAACAGAGTTGTAGTTACCAGTGATAAAACCAAAACAATCAACATTATTATCGGTAAAACAAAGCCGTTGGACTTTTTGGTTTCATATGCTCTGCCAAGGCTGAATCCCTTTTTGAGGAAGATACAGCCTGTACCTACACCGAGAATAAAGCCTACAAATGCTACGTATGCGTTAAGGTCACCTGCTGACATTCTGATAACCATACGTAAAGGACAACCTAAGAATACAAGTGCACCTATCATCATGATAAATCCTAAGACAAATCTTATCATTGGTGATGAACCTGCCGTTGACTTGAACTCTTTGGTTATCAGTGAAATAATAAATGCACCGAGTATAAATCCAACTATCTCGGGGCGTATGTACTGAACTACCGCTGCGCTGTGCAGTTTAAGTCCTCCTGCCATGTCACGTATAAAGCACGCAACACAGATTGCCATATTCTTCGGATTTCCGAAGATGGCAAGCATTGCGGCTATTGCGCCGAATATGCCGCCTGATATGGCGAGTTTCCATTTCTTATCAAATAATTTCATATATATATCCTTTCTGCCTTCACGGCATTTTTAGGCAAGCTGAGCCTACCTTAATTCTAATTTAACAGATACCAAAGCTATCTGTACCCTGACGCCTATGCCGTCAAATCAGATTTTTTCGGTATTCTTCCGATATTTCGGCAATAGCATTTACGGCCGTATCTACCTCATCGGGTGTATTGCTTATACCGAAGCTGAACCGCACTACGCCGCTTTTATCCGTACCCAACGCCTTGTGCATAAGCGGTGCGCAATGCGCTCCTGACCGTACACAAATGTCGTATCGTGTATTTAACAGATCATTTACGGTTGCGCTGTCTAAATCGCCTATATTAAGCGATACTATCGGGGTGCGTAACTCAGCACGAATATCACCGTATATCTTGACGCTTTCTATGCTACGTATGCCCTCATAAAATCGCATGGCAAGCTCTGCAGTGTAGCTATGTATATAATCTATTCCCAGCTCATTTATATACTCAATAGCGGCATTAAGTCCCGCAATGCCATGGCAGTTAAGTGTACCTGCCTCAAGGGATTCGGGCATCTTTGACGGCTGCTCCTCATCGTAGCTGTGTATTCCGCTGCCGCCTCGTTTAAACGGTGGCAGATTGATATTGGAAGATACGTATATTCCGCCTGTACCTTGAGGCCCCAAAAGCTCCTTATGACCGGTAAAGCACAGTATATCAATGTCGTTTTTTTGCACATCTATTGCAATGTTGCCCATGCTCTGTGCAGCATCAATTATTAGCAGTAATCCGTATTTTTTCTTTATATCCGTAAGGATAGAGAGGTCAACGACATTGCCTGTAACATTTGAAGCATGAGATACTATAAGTGCCTTGGTGTGCGGCTCTATCATTTTCTCTATATTGTCATAATCAAGCACGCCTTTTTCATTAACACAGATAAAATCTAGCTGTGTTCCGCTTTTTTGTTTGTTATACAGCGGCCGCAGTACTGAGTTATGCTCACATACGGTAGTTATAACATGGTCGTTATTGCTTATCAGACCCGATATCGCTATATTGAGTGCCTCTGTAGCGTTTGATGTAAAAGCTATGCAAGAGGCGCTTTGAGCATTTATCATCTTTGCTATTGACTTTCTTGTACTGTATATACAGCGTGATGCGTCAAGTGCCGCCTTGTGTGACCCTCTTGCGGGATTCCCCATAGTCGTCATTGCAGACGTTACCGCCTGTATCACACACTTGGGCTTTGGCAATGAGGTTGCGGCATGATCAAAGTAAATTATATTATCACTCCCTTACTCATCTTAATTTATTCCGATATTTACAGCCTGTATTGTAAATACCGTTATTCTTTATTAAGAATAACATACAACAAGTTGTAAGTCAACAATTACTAAAAAATTTGCAAAAATAAGTTTTTATATGGCATAAACCTCTTGCTTTATAAGTTTAAAAAGAGTATAATTTGTTAGCAAATTTGAATTTATACCAAAAATAAAGCATATCTTTATATTAAAGTAATTCTGTTAAAGTGAAAGGGCAAATATATGACATTAAAGGATTTGGAAATAGGTAAAACTGCCAAGATCATTTCTGTAGGCGGCGAAGGTTCACTACGTCAGCACTTTTTAGACATGGGCGTGATTCCCGGTGCGGAGGTTACTCTTATGAAGTATGCTCCTATGGGCGATCCTATGGAGCTGATGGTGCACGGATATGAGCTTACTCTCAGACTTGCTGATGCGGAAAAGATCGAGGTGCAGGAGCTTAAGGCAAAAAAGGAAGAAAGAAGAAATACAATCAAGGCTAATAAAAAGCCCAGTAAGTGCGGTGAACACCCCGGATACGGTGAAGGCGGCAGATATCATGTAAAAACACATGAAAATCCCCTACCAAAGGGTACTAAGCTGACGTTTGCGCTTGCAGGTAATCAGAACTGCGGCAAAACAACGCTTTTTAACCAGCTTACAGGCTCTAATCAGCACGTAGGTAACTTTCCCGGTGTAACGGTGGATAGAAAAAGCGGCCCGATACGTGGTCATGCAGATACACTTGTAACCGATTTACCGGGTATTTATTCGCTTTCTCCATATACAAATGAAGAGATAGTTTCACGTGAATTTATAATTGACGAAAAGCCTACAGGCATAATAAATATAGTAGATGCTACCAATATAGAGCGTAATCTGTATCTAACGCTACAGCTTATGGAGCTTAACGTGCCTATAGTGCTTGCCCTGAATATGATGGACGAGGTAAGAGGTAACGGCGGTACTATACATATTAACGAGATGGAGAAGATACTGGGCATACCGGTTGTACCTATTTCTGCGTCTAAGAACGAGGGCGTAGATGAGGTAGTGGCTCACGCATTGCACGTAGCCAAATATCAGGAATGTCCTGCTACTACGGACTTCTGTGAAAAGGACAGGAACGGCGGTGCGGTACATAGATGCTTACACTCTATTATGTGCCTTATAGAAGACCATGCACGTGATGCGCAGTTACCTGTTCGGTTTGTTGCCAGTAAGCTTGTAGAAGGCGACACAAGTCTGCTTGAAAGATTAAAACTGTCGCAAAATGAAAAGGAAATGCTTGAACACATAATTCTCCAAATGGAAGAGGAGAGCGGACTTGACAGAGCGGCGGCTATAGCGGATATGCGATTTTCGTTCATTATGTCGTTATGTGAGAAGACAGTAGTTAAGCCAAAAGAGAGTAAGGAACACATAAGAAGCAGAAAGATAGATAAATTTTTAACAGGTAAATATACTGCTATTCCTGCATTTATTGCTATAATGGGGCTTGTGTTCGTGCTTACGTTTAATGTTATAGGCGCATTTTTTCAGCAGCTTCTTGAAAAAGGCATAGATTGGCTGACCGGTGTGGTAGACTCGGCGCTTACTGCCGCAAGCGTAAGCGATGTAATACATTCGCTTATAGTAGATGGTATTTTTGCGGGCGTCGGCAGTGTGCTAAGCTTTGTACCTATCATAGTTGTGCTGTTCTTCTTTTTATCACTGCTTGAGGATAGCGGATATATGGCAAGAGTTGCTTTCGTCATGGATAAGCTTCTTAGAAAAATAGGTTTGTCAGGCAGAAGCATAGTTCCTATGCTTATCGGATTTGGTTGTACAGTGCCGGGAGTAATGGCAAGCCGAACATTGCCGTCTGAGCGTGACCGTAAGATGACTATTATGCTCACTCCGTTTATGAGCTGTACGGCAAAGCTGCCTATATACGGATTTTTTACAGCAACATTTTTCCCGAAATACAGCGGACTTATCATGGTAGGATTGTATTTCTTTGGTATAGCCGTAGGTATATTGGTAGCACTTATCTCTAAGAGTACTATGTTTAAGGGTGAGGCCGTCCCGTTTGTTATGGAGCTGCCAAATTACCGTATGCCGGGGGCTAAGAATGTGGCGCATCTTCTGTGGGATAAAGCAAAGGACTTTTTACAAAGAGCGTTTACCGTTATTTTCATAGCATCCATTGTCGTTTGGTTCCTACAAACATTTAACTTCAAACTCAGCATAGTTACAAATTCACAGGATAGCATACTTGCAATAATCGCAGGATTTATAGCTCCTGTATTCGCACTTCTGGGATTTGGCGATTGGCGGATAGTTACCTCGCTTATTGCCGGATTTATGGCTAAAGAAAGCGTGGTTTCAACATTATCCGTCCTTTTCAAGGATACATCAATATCAAGCGTTCTTTCTCCGCTGTCTGCGGCGGCATTGCTTGTATTTTGCCTGTTATATACACCGTGTGTAGCGGCAATAGCGTCCATTAAGCGAGAGCTTGGTACCAAGTGGGCGATAAGTATAGTAATAGGTCAATGTGCTATAGCATGGGTATGTGCCTTGATAGTGCGCACAATAGGCATACTTTTTATGTAAATCAAGGTCTGAATATAAAAAATACCGTCAACTTATGTTGGCGGTTTTTTTATCCGGCTAAGAGTGCTATAATTGTATATTTTATTTATATTTTTTCAAAAAAACTTAAAAATGAGAATAAATGATTTTTGTACAAAAATTTGATTTATATTATATATAAACTATATTTTTATAATAAATTTAGTTTTAGCTTTTATAAAAGATAACAATTTCATCTATAATTGAAAAAATGAACTCTTTAAATATTATGAATTATATTTTTAAGTATAAATTAACATAAAATAATGAAATTCTGTATTAAAATAGTGAAGTCTGATTTTTATACATTATTTGCAGAAATTATGAATATATATTAGATTTGATTTTATCACGTTTTTTGTTTTGGTTTGCTGAAAAGTGCGAATATATACCCAAATACAACGGCGGCGGTTATACCTGCGGCTGCTGCGGTGACCCCTCCCGTAACTATGCCTAAGGCGCCGTCCTTTTGCAATGCTTCCCGTATACCCATTGCCATAGTATAGCCAAAGCCGGATAGAGGAACGGTAGCACCTGCGCCTGCAAAATTCACTATCGGTTCATAAACACCGATAGCTGTCAAGAAAACGCCTGCAATAACAAATCCAACGAGTATTCTTGCCGGTGTAAGCTTTGTTTTGTCTATTAAAATCTGTCCTATAACGCACAGCAATCCACCTACCCAAAAGGCGTTTACATAGTCCATAAATATCTCCTTTCTGTTTATTTGTTGCAATTAGTATGTTACTTTTTGATTAAAATATCAGCAGTTTAAGAAAAAATGCAGTTTTTAATGATTTTTGCCTATATTTAAATACAAAACGTATTTTATTACAATATTTATACGTAAATTGAATTTTTGTGTAAAAATTAACCGCATATATTTGTAATATACAAATCTATACTAAAAAATTTTAGTTTTTTTGCCTATCTCGGTTGAACAATGTGGAGAAAGGTGGTATAATTGATTATCTATTGAAAAGCGACGGTGAGTAAGCTATGGATGAGACTATTGAAACCAAAGTTGAAGAAGCTTTAACAGTAAGTAAACAGGAAATAAGCAGAAGGAGAATCATGGGAATACCTGATATTTTTATAGTCTTGATTATTCTTTGTATGTCTGTAGGAGCATATATTTATTTTAATGCCATTGCATATGATGCAACTACCGCAGTGGTTGCTAAGAACAAGACAGAGATATACAGAATAGACCTAACTACTGTTACAGAGCCATATGATTTAATAATAGACAAAGAACACAATGTTGTTTTATATATTGAGAGCGACGGTGTAAGCATGAAAAGCTCTGATTGCAAAGATCATACCTGCATAAATACAGGCAAAATCAGTAAGGACGGCGAGGCAATAGTATGCTTGCCGTATGCGTACACAGTATTTCTTGAGGGCGGCGCAATAAACGATGTTGACGCTGTAGTAGGTTAGGAGGCTGTATGTAAATGGCTGATAAAGCAAAGAAAAAGGGTAAGGCATTCTTCATAGCGCATACGGCGCTTATTGCCGCTACGGCGATAGCACTATCCGCACTTGAGGGAATGATACCGCCGCTGCCGATGATACCGCCGGGAGGTAAGGCCGGATTTTCAAATATAGCGGTCATGCTGGGCGCAGATGTGCTTGGTTTTCCGTCAGCGGTTTTCATAGCACTTGTCAAGGCGATATTTGCAGGTACAACAAGGGGTTTTACTGCGTTTTTGATGAGTTTTTCGGGTGGAATACTAAGTACTGTTGTAATGGCGGTATTGCTGAGGTACGCAACTAAAAAGATAGGTTATATAGGCATAGGTATCTGCGGTGCGGCAACACATAATACCGCACAGCTTATAGTATCGTCAATACTGACAACAAATGCGGTGTTTATTTATGTTCCTGCTTTATTGATATTGTCTATAGTCACCGGTCTGCTTACCGGTCTGTTGCTTGGCATTATAATTCCGCATTACAGAAAAATTTGTAAGATAACTTAACAGAGTTGTATATAGAGATGAAATGAATTTGGAGTGAACTTTAAAATGAGTGAAAAAGGCTTAAAATTCCCCAAAAAGCCGTATAAGACATTCGGCGGTGTTACTGTGCCGCACAGAAAGTCTACTTCTGTTTCAGAGTCGATAATAATGCCTGCACCAAAGCAGGTAGTTATTCCGATGAAGCAGCACATAGGTGTGGAGTGTATGCCTGTAGTCAGGGTAGGGGAATACGTAAGGGTAGGTCAGATAATCGGTGACAATGACAGCTACGTATGTGCGCCTATACACGCCAGTATATCCGGTACTGTTACAAAAATAGGCGATATAGTGATGCCAAACGGCGAAAAAGTGAAGACGGTGGTTATTGAGTCAGATGGGCAGATGGCAGAGGATCCGGGGCTTTATCCGCCTATAGTCACTAACCTTAATGACCTTATAAGAGCATCAAGAAGCAGTGGACTTGTAGGCTTGGGCGGAGCCGGATTTCCTGCTCATGTTAAGCTTAATCTGCCGGAGGGCAAGTCGGTAGATACGCTTATAGTCAATGTTGCCGAATGTGAACCGTACGTAACGTCTGACCACCGTGAAGCCATAGAAAATTCTTGGGCGGTACTTTCCGGCGTCTATGCAATTAAACAGATACTCAAGATAAAAAGAGTTATCATAGCCGTAGAGGAAAACAAGCCCGATGTAATAGAAGAGCTTGAAAAGATAGCATATAACAGAGTAAGAGATCCACGTAATGAGGTGCGTGTTCTTGCGCTCAAATGTAATTATCCGCAGGGAGCGGAGAAGGTGCTTATACAGGCGTGTACCGGTAGACAGGTACCGCAGGGCAAACTGCCTGTGGACGTAGGCTGTCTTGTAATGAATGTTACGTCTGTTGCTTTTCTTGCGAATTATATGAAATCCGGTATGCCGCTTGTTACCAAAAGAGTTACGGTTGACGGTACGGCTATTAAAAGGCCGTGCAACGTTATAGTACCGATAGGTACATCGGTAGCCGATGTAATAGCTTTTTGCGGAGGATATCTGCAAACACCTAAAAAGCTTACTATGGGCGGTCCTATGATGGGACTTGCGCTTTCCGACGATAATGTTCCTGTAATGAAGCACACAAATGCCATAATCGCTTTTGGAGAAAACGAGGCAAGACTGCCTGAGCAATCTGACTGTATAAGATGCGGCAGATGTATCAAGGCCTGTCCGATGAAGCTTGTTCCGCCTGCAATAAGTAAGGCGGTTAAGACTAAGGATGTTGACCTTGCAAAGCGTTTGGGCATTATGAGCTGTATGGAGTGTGGCTGCTGTTCGTTCAGCTGTCCGGCGCATAGATTTATTGTTCAGACTATGCGTACAGGCAAGGCCATGGTAAAGAGCAGTGAACAGCGTTGAGAAAGGGGCATAACAGAAAATGAAAGAGAAATTATATGTTGCGCCGTCACCGCATTTAAGGCAGGGCGACTCAACAAGAGGAATAATGCTTGATGTATTGGTAGCACTTGTACCTGCTGTCATTGCGTCAGTAATTATATTCGGTTTTCGATCTTTGCTTATTATTACAGTTACGGTTATAAGTGCAATGATATCCGAGTATATTTGCCGTAGAGTAATGAAAAGAAACAACACGGTACAGGATTTAAGCGCCGCAGTAACAGGCTTGCTTGTAGGTCTGAATATGCCTGTAAGCATAAATCCCCTTATAGCGGCATTCGGTTCAGTTGTCGCTATAGTAGTAGTTAAGCAGATGTTCGGCGGATTGGGACATAACTTTGTAAATCCTGCATTAGCCGCCAGAATAGTGCTTATGATATCATTCCCCACACAGATGACTGCATGGACATATCCGTTCGGTTATATCCGTTCGCTTGACGGCGTTACGGCGGCTACTCCGCTTGCGGCAGTAAGTGATGCGGATGCACCGGGAGTTATGGATCTGCTTATGGGTCTGCGCAGCGGTTGTTTGGGCGAAACCTGCGCGGTAGCCCTTATAATAGGCGGTCTGTACCTTATTGCACGTAAGGTAATAACACCTACCATACCGCTTTCATATTTGGGTACAGTTGCGGTACTTACCTTTGCACTTGGTGAAGACCCGATATTCCATTTGCTTACGGGCGGTTTGTTACTTGGAGCAATATTCATGGCTACAGACTACGTAACGTCACCTATGACGACATCAGGCAAGATAATCTTCGGTATAGGCTGCGGTATAATTACCGTTGTAATACGCCTGTACGGTGCATTGCCTGAGGGCGTGTCGTTCTCAATAATACTTATGAATATTCTTGTACCTCATATCGAGAAGCTTACATATCCGAGGTATTTCGGAAAGGAGCGGGGTAAGGCATGAAAAGATTTAGTATAGCGGATATATTAAAAAGTACCTTTATAATGTGTCTTACTTGCCTTTTAGTTGCCGGAATGCTTGCAGGAGCAAACTATCTGACACATCAGAAGATTGCCGATAATAACTATGCGCAAGAAGAAGCAACACGCTATAAAGTGCTTAAAATGGCAGAAAAATTTGAGCCAGTGGATATTAACTCCGACGGTGAGGCAGACTGCTATGCAGGATATGCCAACGATATGATAGTCGGATATACCTTTATAACCTCGGCAAAGGGATACGGCGGAGATGTAACCGTTATGACGGGAATTTTATTTGACGGAAAGATAAACGATGTCGCTATACTTTCACACAGTGAAACTCCGGGACTGGGTGCAAAGGCTGACAACAGCGATTTTACAGATAGATTTAAACAGGCATTTGATGAAAACGGATTTGCCGTAACCAAAGATAACAACGGTAACGCCGCCAATATAGATGCAATAACGGGTGCTACCGTAACATCCCGTGCCGTTACAAGTGCGGTAAATGAAGCGATAAAAATGTACTATACGGTAGCAGAAAAGGAGGGTGACAGGGATAATGGCTGAGAAACCGCTTTTTAAAGAATTTTCTAAGGGAATAATTAAAGAAAACCCCGTATTGTGCCTTGTGCTTGGCACCTGTCCTACGCTTGCGGTAACTACGGGCGCTAAGAATGCAATAGGCATGGGTATTGCCGCTACCATAGTGCTGGTATGCTCTAACATGGTGATCTCTATGCTTAGAAATATTATTCCGTCAAAGATCAGAATACCTGCGTATATCACGATAATAGCAGGCTTTGTATCGGTTGTTCAAATGCTTGTAAAAGCATATACTCCGGATATAGATAAGGCACTCGGCATATATCTGCCGCTTATAGTTGTAAATTGTATAATACTGGGCAGAGCCGAAATGTACGCAAGTAAAAACAAAGTGCTTCCGTCAATGCTTGACGGCTTGGGTATGGGCGTGGGCTTTACTGCGGCGTTACTGCTTATGGGTATTATACGTGAATTTTTCGGAACAGGATGTATTTTTGATATTCCTATAACCAAGGAGCTTTTCTCTCCGATAGTTATATTTATACTGCCTCCGGGTGGCTTCTTTGTATTTGGTATGCTTATTGCCCTTGCAAACAGGCTTAATAAGGGCAAAGCTAAGGCGAGAGAGCCGGGTTGCGGAGCCTGCCCGATGGTAGCAACCTGCTCAAAATTACAAAACGGAGAGGAATGTGATAGATAATGAAAGGTTTGGTTGCGATTTTTCTTGCGGCAATTCTCACCGAAAATTATGTTCTGTGCAAGTTTTTAGGTATTTGTCCGTTCCTCGGAGTTTCTAAAAAGCTCGGTACGGCAATGGGCATGAGCGTTGCAGTTACATTTGTAATGGTAATGGCAACAGCCGCCACATGGCCGATATATACATATCTGCTTGTTCCGCATGAGATAGAATATATGCAAACGGTTATCTTTATACTGGTTATAGCAGGACTTGTTCAGCTTGTAGAAATAATACTTAAAAAGCTGATACCGTCGCTGTATAATTCATTAGGCATATATCTGCCGCTTATAACAACTAACTGTGCCGTGCTCGGCGTTACTATGCTTGTAATAGAAAAGGGTCAGGCTGATGCAGGCTTTGGCTATGTTCAGGCGCTTGTAAATGCGTTCGGCGCAGGTATAGGATTTATGGTTGCTATGATAATGTTTGCAGGTGTTCGTGAGCGTATAGAAACAAGCGATATACCTGAAAGCCTAAAGGGTCTGCCTATAACATTGGTTGCCGCCTCGCTTACATCGCTCTCATTTATGGGATTTACGGGCGTTGTTGAAAACTTGCTTGCATAATTGGGGAGGCTGCAATTAATGAATGATATTTTATTTGCCATAGGCATTGCATCTGCTATAGGACTGGCGGTAGGACTTCTGCTTGCATTGGCCTCTGCTATATTTTATGTGCCTAAGGACGAAATGGCAGAGCGTATAGAAGCGGCCTTACCGGGTGCAAACTGCGGTGCCTGCGGATTTTCGGGTTGCTCCGGATATGCCAAGGCGTTGGCACATGGCAAGGCAAAGGTCGGATTATGCTCTCCGGGCGGTAAAGAGGTTGCGGATAATATAGCACATATGTTAGGTGCTGAATCCGAAGATGTAGAATATAAGGTCGCACTTGTGCATTGCATGGGCAGCTTTGATAATACAAGCAATAAAATGAATTATCAGGGAGTACGCTCATGCTCATCTGCGATGCAATTAAACGGCGGTGTAGGTTCATGCTATTACGGATGTATGGGCTTTGGTGACTGTGCAAGTGTGTGTGAGCATGATGCAATAACGGTGTGCAACGGTGTTGCAAGTATTGACCCTGAAAAATGCGTAGGCTGTACAAAGTGCGTTGCCGCCTGCCCAAAGCATCTGATAAGCTGTGTTAGCAAGAAGCGACAGGCAGTAGTAAGATGCAGTAACTGCGATAAGGGCGCCGATACACGCAGAGTATGTAAAACAGGTTGTATAGGCTGTATGAGATGCGTAAAGGCTTGCCCTAAGGGAGCAATAACCATAAACGGATTTCACGCTCAGGTGAATGCCGACAAGTGCATAGGCTGCGGTAAGTGTGTAGATGTATGCAAGCAGGGCTGTATAACATTTTTTGATGTTTAATATTGGTCTGTTTATACATAATGCCTTGTACTGTTGTGAAAATAATGGGGAGGGCTTGGATATTTACCCTCCCCCTTTAAATATTCCTTACAATGCGTATAGGTAAAAAATCAATTACACGAAAGGCGAGGACGAATGAAATTTATTTCATGGAATGTTAATGGGCTCAGAGCCTGTATGACAAAGGGCTTTATGGATTTTTTAAAAAGTCAGAACGCAGACTATGTTTGTCTGCAAGAAACCAAGATGCAGCAGGGACAGGCACAGGTAGTAACAGACGGTTATCTACAGTACTGGAACAGCGCAGAAAAGAAGGGATATTCGGGAACGGCGGTTTTTACTAAGCATGAGCCGCTCTGCGTTAAATATGACACGGATGTAGAGATACACTCACATGAGGGACGTGTGATAACTCTTGAAACTCAGGATTTCTATCTGGTGAATGTATATACGCCAAACTCTAAGGACAAGCTTTTGCGCCTTGATTACCGTATGGTGTGGGAGGACGACTTCAGGGCTTATCTGCTTGCGCTTGACGAGAAGAAGCCTGTAATTGTTTGCGGAGATATGAACGTAGCACATGAGGAGATAGATATTAAAAATCCTAAGTCAAACAGGCGCAATCCGGGTTTTACGGACGAGGAAAGAGAAAAGATGACTGTTTTGCTGAATTCAGGCTTTACTGACAGCTTCAGATTACTTCATCCCGATGAAACCGGCAGATACAGTTGGTGGTCATACAGATTTAACGCAAGACAGAATAACGCAGGTTGGCGCATAGACTACTTTATAGTTTCTGACAGAATTAAAGATAAAATAACAAATGCCGATATTTTAAGCGATGTTTACGGTAGTGATCACTGCCCTGTATTGCTTGAGCTGGACGTATAAAATTTTAGGTATATGTTCATATGTTTGTAAAAATAATGATATATAATTAATCACAAATCAGCATAATTGCAGAAGTAGGCTTTTCATGCTTACTCTGACTGTTATATATCCGTCAAACATTATACCGACGGAAACAAGGGGGAATTAATTAATGATCGAGGTTAAAAACATAACAAAATGCTATGGTGACAAGATAGCGGTAAACGACCTCAGCTTTACCGTGAACAGCGGAGAGATACTCGGCTTTCTGGGACCTAACGGCGCCGGAAAATCTACAACAATGAATATAATAACAGGTTATATCTCATCAAACAGCGGTACTGTTACGGTAGACGGAAGCGAAATACTGGAGGATCCTATAAACACAAAAAAGAAGATAGGATATCTGCCGGAGATACCGCCGCTGTATAATGATATGACGGTTATAAAGTACCTTGAATTTATGTTTGAGCTTAAAAGGGTAAGATTACCTAAGGACGAGCATATAAATAAAATCTGTGAAATGGTACGCATTACCGATGTTAAGCATCGCCTTATCAAAAATCTTTCTAAAGGATATAAACAGCGTGTAGGTCTTGCACAGGCATTACTGGGAGATCCGCCTGTGCTTATACTTGATGAGCCTACGGTAGGCCTCGACCCCAAACAGATAATTGAGATGCGCCACCTTATAAAAAGCTTGGGTAAAAAGCATACTGTGATACTTTCATCTCATGTATTGTCAGAGGTAAAGGCTACCTGTGACAGAATTATAGTTATAAATAACGGTAAGCTTGTAGCTGACTCAAAGACAGAGGAGTTTTCTCAGAAAATGAGTAATGCGGATATAGTAACCGTACAGATAGAGGGTATGCAGTCTAAGGTGCTTGGTGTTCTTAAAGATATAAAGGGCATAACCAAGATAGTAAAAAGAGGCGAAAAATTCCCCAATGTTTATGAATATGTTATACACTCAGATAAAGATATAGATAACAGACGTAATATATTCAACGCTATGGCAAAGGCAGGTTATCCTATTCTGCTTATGCGCACAGAGGAGCTTTCTCTTGAAGAAGCGTTTATCAAGATAACAAACGGTGAGGGGGACAGAAAGTAATGTTTGCTATTGTTAAAAGGGAGCTTGCATCATACTTTAAGTCGGCAGTCGGCTTTGTGGTTCTTGCAATATTCTATTTTTTCTCGGGTGTCTTTTTTTACGGCATCTGCCTTGCAGGTGACACGACCAATCTTTCATATGTATTTTCTGATATGTTTATCATAGTTCTGTTTGTAATACCTATACTTACTATGAAGCTTTTAAGTGAAGAGAAGCGTCAGAAGACGGATCAGGCATTGCTTACTACGCCTATAAGCCTTACAAAGATTGTCTTAGGCAAGTATATTTCAGCATTTATAATGATACTTATCTGCATGGCGATATTCCTTGTTTACGGCATTGTAATGTCATTTTTCTCAACTCTGCAATGGTCGGTTATCCTGTGTAACATCTTAGGTCTTATCCTACTTTGCGGAGCACTTATTTCAATAGGGCTTTTCATTTCATCATTAACTGAGAGTCAGGTGATTGCGGCTATAGCGTCACTTGCGGCAGGACTTGTTATATATTTGATGAAGGCTATAACATCGCTTATTCCGATAAAAAGCTTAGCGGAGTTTTTGAATAATTTTTCATTTGTTGCCCATTATGATGACTTCACACTCGGTATTCTCAGTTTTTCTAATGTGATGTTCTTTATGACGGTTACGGCGATGTTCATATTCTTTACTGTACGCGTTTTAGAGCGTAAGAGATGGCATTAAGGAGGTGCGGGAATTATGGAAAATAACGAAAACAAAGATATGATCTTACAGGAAGATACAGCCGAGGCGGAAAAGGCAGTAATATCTGAGAACGATACATCCTCGGCAAACAAATTATCTGAAAGCAAGGCATTAAAGGAAGCTGTTGAAAGCGATAAAAACGTAGACAAAAAGCTTCAAAAAGTGAAAGAAAGCCTGAAGCGTACATTTACCTTTAATCCTCGTACACTCAGGCACGGCAGTATGGCGGCGGTGCTTACCTGTCTGTTCATTGTTGCAATGATAGTTCTTAATATGATAGCCGGTAAGCTTGAAACCAAGATTCCGGCACTTCGTGTAGATACTACTACAGAAAAGTTTTTTGAAATCTCGGACGAAACCTTAAAGTTTGCAAAATCAGTTAACAAGGATGTTGAAATCTTCGTAATGTGCACTGAAGATAACTTTATCTCTTATGACGGTGACGGATATTTCAAGCAGGCTAATTCAATACTTAATCAATTTGCCAATTCTAACGATAAAATAACACTAAAATATATAGATATGCTTGCCAATCCTACCTTTGTAAGCAATTATCCGGATGATTCCGCAAGTATAACGGCATCTGATATAATAGTGCAAAGCGGTGAGGATTATAAAATAATCAAGGCAAGCGATATGTTCAATATCTCTTACGATTCGTCAACATATTTAAGCTATATTACATCGTCCAGAGCTGAGCAGGCAGTGGCGTCTGCCGTTCTTAACGTTACCAGTGACGAAAAGCTTAACGTGGCTTTTTTGATAGGCTATAACGAGCAGGAATATGAGGATTTCCAAAGCTTTTTAAGTTCAAACGGCTGTAACACAACCAAAGTTTCTTTATTAAGCGAAGAAATAGGGGAGGATATAGACGTTGCAATTATTTTCAGTCCGACAACAGACTATGATGTAGAGGCAGTAGAGAAGGTAGAAAACTGGCTTAACTTAGGCGGTAAAGGACTTATCTATACACCGTACTATTTAAGTGAAGAAACGCCTCAGATTGATGCCATGCTGGAACAGTACGGATTAAAGGTAGGCGACGGAATAGTATTTGAGAACGATACTTCAAGACTTGTTTCAACAGATAGCTATTTTATTACGCTTACCGATTATGTTAATACCGACTTTACCGATAACTTAAAGTCTACGGATAAACCTGTTATCTCCGCACTTGCCAAACCTGTAGAGATAACCGATAAGGATAAGGCAAGGCTAATGCTTCAAGGTTCCGAAACTGCAGGAATTTATCCTATTGATGCAGACGGCTTGGAAGATACCGACGATTTAATAGTACCTAATGTCGGTGTATGTGCTATTGGTACTAACCAAGTAACAGATGACAGTAAATCAAGTATAGTTGTAGTGGGTTCAAGCATGGCACTTTCTTCTGATGCTTTCACAAGAGCTGCATACAACAACGGAGATTACTTCCTGAATGTTGTAAATGTAATGTCAGGCAAAGAGGCAAGTATAATCTCTATTTCACCTAAGTCGGTAGATGCTGAGAGGTTAGGATTGACCGCAGAGCAGATACACCGCTTTGGCTTTATATTCATGGCGATTATACCGATAATAACGCTTGTTATAGGCTTTGTTATTTGGTTCCGCCGTCGCAATAAATAATAATTTGCAATATAAATCAGCTTGTTTTACTGATTGTTGCTTTACGGTAACGGAGGTTCAGGCATGAAAAAAAATAAAAAATATATTCTGTTTTCCGCTTGCGCTGTAATAGTCCTAATTGGTATTTATCTGATACTGGATGTAGTTCCCGACAGTACTGTGGACAACGGCGTTAGCGAAAAAAGCATAATTCTCACAGAGTTTAATGCTGTGGATATTGATACGGTAAATATTAAAAATACCGCAGGAGAGTTTAAGCTAAAGGTAGAATCCGCAAAGGACGAGGACGGTGACAGCTATGTTGCGCATACTACGGTTGAGGGATATGAGGATGCTCCGATAATGGAAACGTTGCCTAATACCATTGCCGAGGATTGCACATTGCTTACCGCATCAAGAAGAATAAACACTCTTGGGACTAATGATAAAGAATACGGGCTTGACGACCCTACTGCGACTGTAGAAATAACCCTATTAAACGGCGATGTTATAAATTTCTCAGTAGGCAATTTAAGCCCGAACGGTGAAGAAAGGTATTTGGGATTTGAAAACGACAGTACAGTTTACCTTGTTGAAAAAGATAGCGTAACGGGCTTTCTGTACAGTATCTATGACTTAATGGAAACTACCGTAATTGCAGAAAACGATGAGGACTTTGCATATATTACCGTAGATAATAAGCTTTGCGATTCCCCTGTAAAGTTTGAAATATCGGTAGACAGAAGCAGTACGTCAGTTTTTAATATTGTTTCGCCTATACAGCGTACCGCAAATACCGAGCTTGCACGGTCTATAGTAAATAATACACGCTCATTTACGGCAGATAAGGTGATTGCTTATAACGCCACAGATAAAGAGATTGAGAGCAGCGGACTTAAATCTCCATATGCACGCCTTACTGTAGATTACGGTGTAGATAAGCTTACAATGCTTGCGTCACAGCCTGACGGGGACGGCAATGTTAATCTTATGCTGGCAGGCGGTAATATTATTTATTCTGCAAATGTGGAGGCATTACCGTGGATAACAGCAACACTGGATACGCTTAAGGGCGAAAATATACTTTCTCCCGTTTATACTGCGCTTAAAAATGTTGTTATTGAAACGTCTAACGATAAATACAGCTTTGATGTAAATTTTGTCGATTATGTAGATGATGACGGTAAAAACAGCAAAAAGGCCAATGTCAAACTTAACGGAAAAGAAGTAAATGCTTCATCATTTGAGAAGCTTATAGATTATATCAAATCAGCCGAAACGGTAGCACCTGTTACGGAAGACTCAGTAAGCGGTGACTTAGTACTAAGGATTACCGCTGAATATAATATTGAAGGTGCAAAGGGTAACAGCGTAAGCTTCTATTCAAACGGTACAGGCAAGGCTGTGGCGGTGCTTGACGGTAATATAGACAGTTATGCCTATGATACTTATATAAACAGGGTAATATCAATGACAAAGGAATTGTCGGATAACCTATAAAAGATAAAAAACAACGTCCGTATTTATCCAATGGGTAAGTACGGACGATTTTATTGTTATAAAACACCTATAAAATAGAAAGGACAAAAGCCGTTATGATTGACCTTTGTCCTTAATATCTTATAATGAATGTTTAGTGTGAAAGTTTTTCTTGCTAAAGCGTATAAAACGTAAAATCGGTTAAGTTCTGTCATCCAACTTTACGTAAGGCAAATGCTCCTGAACATTCATGTATGCCGGGCGTATTATCTTGCTTGGATTGATAAGCTCCTCTAAGCGGTGTGCGCTCCAGCCTGCAATTCTGGCTACTGCGAAAATAGGGGTATATAGCTCTGGCGGCAGATCTAACATACTGTAAACAAGTCCACTGTAGAAGTCAACGTTTGCACTTACACCCTTGTATATTTTTCTCTCTTTGGCTATTAACTCCTTTGCAAGCTTCTCAACGGTATCGTAAAGTCTAAATTCATCTGCCTTGCCCTTTTCCTCACAAAGCTTTTTAACAAAGCCCTTGAATACCCTTGCACGTGGGTCGGATATTGAGTAAACGGCGTGACCTACACCGTAGATAAGTCCTGTTTTATCAAATGCCTCTTTACGTATTATCTTAGTCAGATAAGCTGCTATGGCATCTTCATCATTGTAGTCATTTATATGTGACTTAATGTCCGCAAACATCTGTACTACCTTTATGTTAGCTCCACCGTGTTTAGGTCCCTTAAGTGAGCCAAGTGCCGCCGCAATAGCTGAGTATGTGTCTGTGCCTGATGAAGAAACAACGTGGGTGGTAAATGTTGAGTTGTTACCGCCGCCGTGTTCTGCGTGCAGTACAAGCGCCATATCAAGTATTTTAGCTTCAAGATGAGTAAATGATGAGTCAGGACGAAGCATATGCAGTATATTCTCTGCCGTTGAATAATGTGATACCGGAGAATGTATTATAAGACTTTGACCCTCATGGTAATGATTATATACATGAAAACTGTAGACAGACAGCACAGGGAACAATGCTATAAGCTGTAGGCATTGACGAAGTACGTTTTCTATGGAGGTATCATCAGCTCTGTCGTCATATGAATATAACGTAAGCACACTTCTTGCAAGCGCATTCATAAGGTTGGGGCTGGGCGCTTTCATAATGATATCTCTTACAAAGCTGTTAGGTAATGTTCTGTAATAGCTCAAAAGGCTTGTGAACTCCATAAGCTGCTGTTTATTCGGCATTTCTCCGAACAGAAGAAGATATGTTATTTCCTCAAATCCGAATCTATCGTCGGCGATGAAGCCGTGTACGATATCTTCTACGTCTATACCCCTATAATACAGCTTACCTTCTACGGGATTTATTTGACCGTCTTTATGTGTAAATCCTATAACGTCAGAAATTTCCGTAAGTCCTGTAAGTACACCACGACCGTCAACGTCACGCAGGCCTCTTTTTACGTCATGCTTTGAGTAAAGGGTGGGATCGATTGTACTGTTAATTTTGCATTTTTCTGCGAGCATTCTCAGTTCGTCTGTTGTTTCACAAAATTTGTTAAGCTGCATTAAAATCACTTCCTTGTTATAATACCGATAGATTGCATCGGATGGTTAAATATATTTTTTGAATACTAAGTGTATTTATAAAAGCAAAAATTTGGTACTTTCATATAATTATTATATTATAAATTTGTGAAAAATACAAAGGTTTTTTTGAAATTTTTTTAAATATAACTAAAACTAACAACTTAATTCTATATAATTCGCTGAATATTGATTAAATAGTATAGCGTTAATTATAATAAGGAGATAATATTTGAATGAGTAACTATATTTTGCATAATTTTCTTGTAAAAAATTCATATAAAAGCCTATGTTACCTAAACACGCCTTAGAATTTAATCAAAAATAAAATATTGATAACTTATTCTTTCAAAAAAGAGATACAAAGTGCTAAACAGCTTAATCGCCGCAGATTGACAGGGAAAGCCAAATTGTATTGACAACCTGTTAATTTAATACTATAATCTTTTTGAACAAATTAATATATTTTAAATTTCTACACCGGTTTAATAACCTTTTGCCGGTGCTTTTTATAATTGTCTTTACATTCGGAAAATGGGGGAGATTACAATACTGGCAGGATATAATAATACAAGATTTCGCAGATATTGCTATATAGTTGCTGGGGTTTTGACCTCGCTTATGCTCGGAATCTTTTTTTCTATAAATCATCTTTACCCTTTTGGGGACTTATCCATATCATGGTGTGACATGAACCAGCAGATAATGCCTATGCTTTTAAATTTTAAAGATATATTGAGCGGCAAGGGCAATATTCTGCTCAATATGCAAAACGGCGGCGGTATGAACTTTTGGGGTGTGTTTCTGTTTTATATATGCAGTCCGTTTTCATTGCTTGTGATGTTTGTGTCAAAGGCGGATATAAAGCTGTTTATGAATGTTATAATCATGCTTAAGATGATAACCTGTGCGGTTACCGCATCTATTTTTTTTAAGCGTTGCTTTAAACGGCTTGACCCGTGGTTTAATATAATACTTAGTGTTATGTATGCCTTTAGCGGCTATGTAATGATGTTCTATCAAATAAGCTCTTGGATAGATGTTATGTATATGCTGCCGTTACTACTTATGGCATTTGAAGAGCTTATATACAGGCGCAGAATAGTACCGTATATCATCTGTATATCGCTTATGATAATATTCAGCTTTTATATCGGCTATATAGTAGTGGTGTTTACCGTGCTATACTTTGGTGCATATATTGTATTTGAGAAAAAGACCGAGGATAAGAGAAATACCTGCGCCAGGTTTATAGTAGGATCAATAATAGGTGCGATGCTTACGGCAGTAGTTTGGCTGCCATCTTTTATTCAGTATATGGTTTCTGCAAGAGGCAAGCCGATAATCGATAGTATATCAGAGGATATATTTATCACACCGCTGTCAACCGTAATAATAATAGTGGCCTGTACTGCGATAATACCTTCATCCATGTTCTGTTCACGTGATTGCCTTCACAGCAAGCGTGCAAAGATGTATCTTACATTGTTTGTCGCAATGCTTATACCAATGATTATTGAGCCTATCAATAAAATGTGGCATACAGGCAGTTATCAGGCTTTCCCTGCAAGATACGGCTTTTTGACTATATTCTGCGGCTTGGTGGTTACAGCAATAGTACTTTCAAATCCTAAAAACGGACTGAATGTACCACGTAAGAAGAATATACGAAACGCAATATTGTGTGTAATAGTGGTAGTGGCGTTTATATCGTGTGAGATCAAATATTCTTCTGATAATTCCGATTTTTTAGATAATTACGTTACCTCTTTGTGGGGTGATAAAGAGTCGGGTAACTGTACTTTGGCACTTATGATATTTATGATTATCCCTTACACCCTTGTTGTATACCTGTATAGGACAGGTAAGCTTAAGAGGGGCGTTGTTATAATGCTTCTTATGCCGCTTATGTTTACTGAGGCAATGACCTCGGTCAATAACTATATGGTAACCGCAGCACGTGATACGGATGTATATGAAGCGATAATCTCAATGTCGGATAAGATAGAGGATGACGATGACTTTTACCGTGTTAAGATGAATCAAAAGGACTTTGAGGTGAATTTGGTAGGTGCTATGGGATATAACTCAATGGCACACTATTCTTCGCTTACTCCCAAAGATTACCTATACACAATGAAGAAGCTAGGCTACTCGTCATATTGGCTTGAAATAGGCTCTCACTGCGGCACGGTATTTACCGATGCCATACTGTGCAATAAATATAGCATAGGCGCATACAGGTATGACGATGACCCAAACAGTAGATTTTATGCAATAAAACCTACTGAATTTTACATTCCGCTTGGTATTGTAACGTCTGACGACCTTTCGGAGCATGAGGATATAGTAAGCGAAAAGAGGTTTGATATACAGGATGAGCTATTCAGAAGCATATGCAATGTAGATGAGGATCTTATGAGGCGTTATACCTATGACACGATAAGTAACATAAATGTTGGCGGCGACGATGAAGAAATGACTCTTTACCGAATAGACAGCTCTAAGGAAGGTAAGATACAGTATTCGATAAGTGTTTCAAGTAAAGAAACCCTGTACTTTGAATGCTTTGATAATTTAAGTGTTTCACTGAGAGAACACGTTAATGACAGCTTTGACATATATGTGAATAGCGAGAAGATATATGCAGGGTATCCGTCACAGATTTATAATGGACTTCTCAGACTTGGTACATTTGAGAATGAAACGGTAAATGTTGATTTAGTATTGAAGAATGATGTTTACTGCAAATCGTTTGGAATAGCAGGTATCAAGAATAAAATAGTAGAGGAGAATATTTCTAATATAGACAGCATAGGTTTTACTGTAGACGGATGTACAATAAGCGGTAGCTATACGGCTGCTGACGATGATTGCTGGACATTCATCAGCATACCGTATGATAAGGGCTTTAAGGCCAAGATAAACGGCAAAAGGGCAGAGGTATACAGGGTATATGATGACTTTATGGCGTTAAAGCTGACTAAGGGTGAAAATGATATTAAAATAACATATAGACCTGTGGGATTTACCTTAGGATTAATACTGTCGTTCTTGGGTTTGTTGCTGGTGATATTGCTTATAATGTATAATAAAAAGATACAGCAAAGTGTAATTAAACACAACAAGATTTCATATTATTTAACAATCATACTTTCTGTTTTTGTTGCATTGTGTATATATGTTGCACCTATCTTTGTTAATGTTTTTGTCGATTAATGACGAAAAACGGCACCTAAATATGGCTTGGTTAAAAAATTGTAATCGGTTTTAACTGTAATCTAATATTTTATGTAATTTTGTAACAAAATATACGATAGTGTAACGTGGTAAATCAATATTTTAATAAATTTTTTATTGACATTTTAGTTAATATATTGTAAAATGTTTAATATGAATTTACGGTTTTAATACTTAAAACCAAAAAAATTTTATAAAAAGAGGTAATGCAAAGTGAGAAAGACATTTACACAAAAGTTTTGGGCTAAGCACAGCAAAAAAGGCTTTACACTTGTTGAGCTTGTTATGGCTATCGCTATCTTAGCAGTTATCGCTGCTATAGCTATCCCGGTTGTTTCAAGCGTTATCAAGACAGCTAACCAGAACACAGACACAAACAATGGCAAGACAGTAGATCTTCTAGTTAAGGAAGCTTACACAGAGGTTATGGCCGGTATCAGCGACTACAAGGCTGACACAACAGTAGGCACAATCCTTGAAGATCAGGGCGTTGGCGATGTATTTGATTATAAGACAGCTAAGTATGAGGCTGCAGATCAAGTTAAGTTCTATTATGACGATAAGGGTTCTATTTCAGCTGTTAAGGGTGAACCTGAAAGCGGTCTTACAGAGCTTAAGGCTGCCACAACTCTTAAGGAGCTCTACAAGATCAGCGATAATTTAACCTGATAATTATTATGTCTTAAAAATTCAAATCACCCTTGAGATTATCTCAAGGGTGATTTTTTGTCATTGCTAGTCTATTTGCATAGCACTACGATGCGTGCTATGCAAATTTCTGTAGTGCAGAACATTAAGCTTGCTA
>JBJEPE010000081.1:0-119097 GCA_051881075.1 Acutalibacteraceae bacterium
AGCACTACGATGCGTGCTATGCAAATTTCTGTAGTGCAGAACATTAAGCTTGCTACTCTTTTAATCAGTACGATGTACAAACCATTGGAGTGCAGGGGCAAAGCCCATGCAAATAATTAATTAGTTATGATGCGTGATACGCACTCTATATTATTAATGTCTCCGTACGCAACGTTGCTGTCGGTCTAACCGACCGCAACTCTGCCGCAGGGCTACCCTGTTGCAGGTCTAACCTGCTATTCTTCCGTATTTTTCTTAATAAACTCTATTGCGCCCTTCTCAATTCGTGATACCTGTGCCTGACTTATGCCTATCTCTTTGGCTACCTCCATTTGCGTCTTACCCTGAAAAAACCTCATTGATAGAATTTTTTTCTCTCTGTCAGACAGGCTCTCGATAGACTCCTTAAACGCTATCTCATCAAGCCAGTTTCTATCGTCATTTTTGTCACCAATCTGGTCCATAACATAGATGGTATCGCTTCCGTCAGAAAACATAGGCTCATTGAGCGATACCGGCTCTACAATGGCCTCCAGCGCAAGCACAACGTTTTCTTTAGGTAATCCAAGCTGCTTAGCAATCTCGTCTACACTCGGCTCACGGTTATTTTCATTTGTCATTTGCTCCTTTACCTGCATGGCACGGTATGCGGTATCTCGCATAGATCTGCTGACACGTATGCTGTTATTATCCCTTAGATATCGGCGTATCTCTCCTATTATCATTGGTACGCCGTAGGTTGAGAACTTTACCATTAAATTGCTGTCAAAGTTATCTATTGCCTTTATAAGCCCGATGCAACCTACTTGAAATAGGTCGTCAAGGTTTTCACCTCTACCCGTAAAACGCTGAATAACGCTCAGCACAAGGCGTAAATTGCCGTTTATCATTTCCTCTCTTGCGCGTGTACGCTCCGACGGCGTACCGTTTTTTATTATCTGTAAAAGCTCCTGCTTTCTGTCCTCTGATATTACCTTTAATTTAGACGTATTTATTCCGCATATTTCGACCTTATTATACTGCATAAGAAATCCCCCATATCCGTAATAGCTTCTAAAAAAGTATTACCAATATGGGGGATTTTAAACATATTAAATAAATGCCGTGTTTGTGTAAAGCACGTATTTTGTATGTAATTTACATCAGCCTGATGCGATAACGTCATACATTGAGAACATAGGTATAACGATTGAAATAACAACGGTACCTACTATAAGTCCTATCAATATAGTCATAATAGGGGTCATGGCACCTGTCAGACGCTCAGTTTCTTCATCAGTCTGTTCCTCATACATATCTGCCATTTTACCCATTGCATCAGAGAGAGCACCGCTCTCTTCACCTACTCTTATCATAGATACGAGCAACATATCGAATATCGGGTAACGTGACATAGCCGCATTTATAGGCGTACCTATCTTAACATCTTCAATTATCTGATTAAGACAGTCCTTCATGTACAGGTTAGAGATAACATCTCTTGAAAGCTCAAGCGCACGCAGAATAGAAACACCTGCATCTGTAAGAGTGGATATCATTCTACAGAAACGTGATATGTATGACTTACGTAAAACCTCGCCGACAAGCGGTATTTTAAGCAACAACTTATTAACACCCATTGCAAAGTTTTCACTGTACTTCATCAGTAGCTTATAGGTTATAATTACACCTGCAACAACAAGAATTATTTTATACCAGTCCGCTATGAGGAAATCGGATACCGCCATAGTAAATTTTGTCAGTGCCGGCAAGTCTTCACCGAATGATCTGAATAAGCTATCGAACTTAGGCAGAACAACTACCGACATAAGTATGATAAGTGCAACGGTAAGTACAAGCAGAAAGATAGGGTATATCATAGCGCCCCTTATCTTAGATGCTATTGCAATCTCTTTCTCCAATATTCGTGAACATTGCTCAAAGGCAAGGTCAAGTCTACCGTTTGCTTCACCTGCGGAGATGATGTTTACTACAAGGTCAGGGAATGCGTCAAATGTAGCCATTGACTGTGACAGCGGTATTCCGTTGTATAGCTGGGTATTAATTTCTGTAAGTATCTTTTTAAAATATTTGTCCTTTTCACTTTCAAGCAAAACGTCCATAGCCAAAGAAAGTGTGATACCTGCACGCATCATTATAGCCATCTGGTGCATTATGGTAAGCAATTTTTTCTTTTTAATCTTTATCTTATGTATATCTTTCTCGTTAAGCTCTTTTTCCCAGATACTCTTGGTAGCGTTTTCGTCAGACATACCTTCGATAAATTCTTCTATACTTAATGCGGTCATACCTCTGGCCTGAAGCAGTCTGATAATCTCTGAACGGCTATCAGCCTCTAATATACCACGGTATTTTCTGTTTTTATTGTTTACCGCAACATAACTGTACTTCATATTTGCCCCCCAATTTCTTGAGTAATTATATATACATTAATAAATGCGTTATCTGCCGTTAAACCTGCGTGATGCTCCTGATGACTGATTACCCGTAAGTATATCGTCCACCTTGCCGACATCAAAGGTATATTCTCTGGCAACGCTCTCATTGATATAGGCATGATTGAGCAGATACTCGATACTGCGCTGTTTTGTTATCATACCGATATTTCTGCTTATCTCTATCATCTGGTCTATCTGGGCTATCTTATTTTCTCTGATAAGGTTAGCTATAGCGGAAGTTACGAACATAATCTCAAATGCTCCGATTCTGCCCGGCTTGTCGGTTCTTGGAAGAAGCCTCTGTGATACAACTGATTTAAGTGTAGTAGACAGTCTGCCGAGTGCCTGCATCTGTTCATTTGCAGGGAACATATCAATCAGACGGTCTATAGACTTAGAGGCACCCTCTGTATGCAGTGTTGAGAATACAAGGTGGCCTGTTTCTGCCGCTGTGAGCGCTATGCTCATAGATTCAACGTCACGTATCTCGCCCATGAGTATTATGTCAGGGTCTTCACGCAATGCGGCACGCAAAGCACGGGAGTAGTCCTTACTGTCTGCGCCTATTTCTCTTTGATTGATTACACACTTTTTTGGAGTATGTATATATTCTACAGGATCCTCTATAGTAACTATATGCAGACTCTTGTGTTTGTTAAATTCATTTATTATTGCCGCAATGGTAGTTGACTTACCGCTACCTGTAGGGCCTGTAACAAGTACCAAGCCCTCTTTAAGCTCAAGTATCTTATTAATTGAGTCAGGCAGATGAAGCTCAGAAAGCTCAGGCGTACGGTCGCTGATTATACGCATTACAAGGCTGCATCCGTATCTTTGCTTAAACGCATTTATTCTGAAACGTGCTATACGTTCCTCTGTACGTGTGG
Organism: Acutalibacteraceae bacterium; assembly: GCA_051881075.1. Taxonomy (GTDB): domain Bacteria; phylum Bacillota; class Clostridia; order Oscillospirales; family Acutalibacteraceae; genus RUG14223. The sequence continues at coordinate 3,326 of JBJEPE010000081.1, forward strand.
TCTTGTCTTTATCTTTGATGGTAGCCGTATAATCTATAGTAGCGGCGGCATCTACATCAAGGTCCTCTATGAAGTCCTCAAACTTATGCTGTTCAAGTATAAGGCCTATGATGATAAGTACCTGCTCATCTGTCATTAAATTATCTGACCAGTAAATAATCTTACCGTGAAGCCTGTATGCGGGGCGGTTGTTTGATGCTATATGTATATCTGATGCGCCCTCGCTTACGGCAGTTGATACCATCTTACGAAATTCCGTTTTCGTTTTATCAAATAACTTACCGTATTTCAGTTTAAGAGCACGCTGAGCCTTTGTGTAGCCTTCGTACTCGTCGCCGTAATCTACGTAAAGTCTGCTTCTTACGATTTTATCGATCTTCATAAGCTCATCTACGCTTAATTTATTAAGATCGCTGTTATCATCTGAATTATTCATATATGTTATATCTGTCATTGTTTTCTCCCTGCTTAAATGTCACCGTCTGACAATGTATCGAGCATTACTTCTATAGAAGTAACACCATCTATAACTACTCGTCTTAAGTTATCTATCATAGGTATCATACCGTCGTTAAGACCTACTTGGTTTATCTCTTCAGTAGTTGCACCGCTGTGTACGGCTGTCTTTATTCGCTGACTTATCGGCAATACCTCATGTACGGCAATTCTTCCTTTGTAACCTATTCTGTTGCACTTTGGGCATCCTCTCGGTTTATACAGTACTTGCTGAGTATCAGGATCAAGCTTCAGAAGCTCAAGCTCACTCTTAGAGGCGTAGTACGGCTCTTTACAGTCAGGGCAAAGACGGCGAACAAGCCTTTGTGCAACTACACCCAGCAAAGCGGATGTAACCATGAACGGCGGAATACCCATATCTACCAAACGTGCAACGGAGCTTGCGGCGTTGTAGGTATGCAGTGTAGAAAGAACCAAGTGACCTGTGATAGCGGCGCTTGCTGCGATCTCAGCGGTTTCTTTATCACGAATCTCACCGATCATTATGATGTCAGGGTCCTGACGGAGAATAGAACGAAGTGCAGAGGCAAAGGTAAGGCCTGCCTTGTCGTTCGTTTCTACCTGAGTTATTCCTGGGATGATCATTTCAACAGGGTTTTCAACAGTAATGATGTTTATGTCATCTCTCATAACTTCTTTAAGAGCAGTATAGAGTGTGGTTGACTTACCGCTACCGGTAGCACCTGTAAGCAGGATTATACCTCTGTTACTTTTTAAAAATTTGTCAAATCTTTCAAGGTTTTCCGGTAAAAATCCTATCTGATCCTTTTTAAGTACAATACCTAAGGCGGTGGTAATTCTCATAACTATCTTTTCACCGAATACACTCGGAAGCAGAGAGATACGCATATCAACCTCTGTAGAGCCTACTCTGTAGTTAATTCTACCGTCCTGAGGGATACGCTTTTCTGCTATATTCATGCCGCCTATAAACTTAATACGGCTGGTAATAGACGGGATAAGATCCGGGCTTGTTTCCATGTGCTTTATAAGCTTACCGTCAACACGAAAGCGCACTACCATCTTCTTTTCAAGCGGTTCAATGTGAATATCACTGGCACGCATCTGTACAGCGTCTTCTATAAGGTTATTAACAAAGCGTATGATAGGCTGATCTTCGTTGTCTGCGGCTTCGTTTGCGTCAACGGTCTTTGCCTGTTGAGATGTAATAAATTCCTTAGCGTCATCGTACGCTTTTTGAGTGGAGTACAGTTCACGCTGTTTTTCACGTATCTTGCTCTTTTCGGCAATAACTGTGGTTATGCGCATCTTTGTATATGTACTTACGGCATTTACCGCTTTATAGTCAAGCGGGTCTGATAGGGCAATGGTAAGCTGTCTGTCAACGGCAGATATAGGTACAACCATGTTAGAGCTTGCTATCTGCTCAGGCAATATACCGATAAGATGATCGTCTATCCTTGTGGTGTCCAAGTCGATAAACGGTATAGAGAACTGCTTGGATAGTGCCTTGGATATCTGCCTTTCTGTAATAATGCCGTCCTCAACCAATATTTCACCTATTCGTTTGCCGGTTCCTTTTTGTTTTTGCAGGGCGTTTTGTAGTATGTCTTGTGTAATGTCGCCCTCTTCAATTAATATTTGACCGATTTTTAAATTTGAAACCTTCATTTTTTACAGGGAGCGTTCCCCGGCACCTCTTTTCGTGATTTTTTATCCGTTTTTGTGCTAAGTTCTATATCATAAAGCTTACACACAGTATTTATTAAAAAATATTTATATACAAACTGATTATATGCGATATCTGTTTCTTAAACAATAGGAATAATGCTGCGGCAATACATATGTACGGTCCCATAGGGTAGTACACGTCCCTTTTCAGCTTTTTAGTAATAATAAGCGGAGCAAAATGACAAAAAGCCACTAAAATAGAAAGATAGATTAAAATAAATATTCCCGGAAAGCCCGAAAGCAGACCTATTGCGGCAAATAATTTCAGATCGCCGAATCCGATACCTTCTTTTTTGAATACCAAGAAAGAGAATAGATTTATCAACAGTATAAGTCCTGCGCCTGATGCACAGCCGAGTAGGGGAGTGTACCAGTTTTCACAGAATATACCTGCATTGAGTATGTCATATACTGCGCCGCCGACTGATATTATCGCAAGGGCTATTGTCAGCTCATCAGGAATTATTGTGTATTTAACGTCAGATATACATATACTCATAAGCACAGTAAAAACTATGTCTACAAGTATTGTATAGAATGAAAACGAATATATCGTAAATGATGCTGAATAACCTACGGCAAATATAACGCTGAGTATAATTCCTGCTTTTTTATATTTGAACCTTACTCCCAGCATATCGGGCGTTGGCTCTTCACCGTAATCGCAAAACCATCGTGCCGGTGCTTTATTGAGTATGGCGCATACAGCGGCAGATACAAGCGGTGCACAGCAAATGCTGATAACGTACATTAATATTTGGTTAATTGTGCTGCCCATACGTTTCCTGCCCTATATTCTCTGGAAGTAGTACAGGTTACATACCATATTCATCTGATAGTCACCCTTTGAGTATGAATACTTTCCCTGTACGGTGTCTTTATCCAGTACCTTTATTGAGATTGTATTTACCTGATATGTACCGTTTGACTCTCTTTCAAGATAGGTGAGCATTGATAGTACGTTGTCCCTTGACATAGTTGCACCTAGAGATACAGGAATATCATATAACATTCTGCCGGTAGATGACGTTATTTTTTCGTGCTTGTTAGGTGAAGATACCTTTACTTCTCCGTCAACGCCTATTTTAGTAAACAGATTTTTTATATCCCTTGTTACTGTTCTTGGGTCAACGGTATTGTCATCCTGCATTTTTGTCCATTTACTTTTAAGGTCAGAGATATTCTGAATATGTTTATCAATGTTTTTATAGTAGGTTTCGTATTTATTTATTTGTCTTAAATTAGTCTCATGCTGTAATGCCATAGAATCCTTTGTTGAAATGTAAGGTATAGTTATAAAGTATGAAAATACGAGTGCCAGCAAAGAAATAACAATTAGTATAATAGCGTATCCGGGTAATTTTTTAACTCCGTTCATCATTCATTACCTCCGTCACTTGAATTTGTGCTGTCATCTGTGCTTTCTGAACTTGCAGTACTGCTGCTCTCAGATGAAGCGGTATTTGAGCTGTTCTGTTGGGCTGCTTCTTCCAGCTCTTGCTGTTTTCTTAAATACTCATTAAATACATCCTCATTTACCGAAAGTGATATTTTACATGAGTAGGAGCCGTCATCGCGGTTAGGCGAAGCAGACATTTCAACTAAAAGTTCAAACTCATCACAGTCGTTAAATACCTGTACAAGTTTTGTAAATTGATTATAAGAAGATACGGTGAATGTTACTTCTATAACATTTTTTGAATTGCTTATGGAGTACGAGTTAGCCGTACCGCCGTTAGAGGTTATCATATCTGTAAGTCTGTCAAGTGTAAGGTACATATGTGAGCTGTTCGGCAAAAGCTCAAGATCATTTTCCGCATTGGCTATATCGGCGCTCAGCTTAAGTTCTTCGTCAATGTATTCCTTTACTTTGTTAAACCTGACATCATTAAGTTTTTCTTGATCATGCTTTGCGGTTAAATTCATAGAAAGATTTAATGCAAAGAAAATTCCCATATAAACAACTATTGCGGCAGATGCGGCATAGCAGATGTATTTGCCTATATTGACATTACGCTTACTGGTGGTGCCAATACCGTACAGCATATTATCGTCCATACCGGTACAGTATGTTATCATGCTGTTAAACAGATAGAAACTTGTATTACTAAAGCCGACATCCTCAGCATTTGATTCAAGAAGCGGTACGTTACCGCTGGCATTTGTGTAAAGGTCATTAATTAAGGATATATGCTCTGTTAAATTAAATTCCTTTGAATAGTCAAGAAGTCCCGGGATAGTTGCAAACGTATCTGAAATATATATCTGATCAAGTTCAAGTCTTTGGCTTAAAAGCACCATTCTAAGGTTGCGGGCTACTTCCGATATGGCGTTATCAAGTGTTTCGTCTATCTGCTCGGTAGTTTTCGGAAAACAGTTCTTTGATGCACCTATTCCGCCGCTCTTTATAGCATTTATCGCTTCAATAATGCCTATGCGCTTATCTCTGGCGTACATTTCCGCTATATCCGCTACAGGGGATGAGAGGTACTGAGAATAAATAGGTACGTTATGATTTACGACGACTACTCTTATGCCTACATAGTCGGCACTTATGAAAGCAACAGTCTTATCAAAAGCTACATTTTCGTTTTTTGCCGCATTTATCAATGCTATAGTAGGCGGAGTTATTCTTGTAAGCTTAACTCCGCTTTCAAACAATGCGGACTTAAAATCATTTATGTATGTATTTTTCATGGCATAAAGAACGGCATTCAGCATACCGCTGTCTTCGGCCTTACCGTATTCCTCTCCGTATTCACAGCTTATAACTGAGTAATTACTTACATCATCGGATACCATAGGCTCTGTTTCAAGTACGGCAAAAGAATTTAAGTATTTTTTCTTAGTAGGCATATGTTGATACTCTTTACTTATGAGTTCATCGCCCTCCGGACAAAATATAAGTTCCTTAAGCTCTAAGTTCATTTTTTGAGCGCAGTCGAGTAGAAATTCCGTAAATTCCTTAGGCTTTGCAAGCGGACTACCGTAAAGCTGATCGGGAAGCTCAAACAATCTGGTTGCTCCAAATCTGGCAGCATCGTTCGCCGCACCGAAAATGCCCTTTTTATTTTTAGGTTTACCGGACCTGAGCTTTTCTGTTGTTACGGGTGTAAGACATATGAAGCTTCTTGCAATTTGCAATATTGCATATTTCATATATAAACATTCCTTTCACGAATATCGCTTAGTTATTTTAACTCTGCTTGCATTACAAGCTACTCTTATTAAGTATATCAAATTTATTTAAACATTACAACAGTTTTTTCATTAAAAGCAAAAAAAATTTTATGTTGAATAGTCAAAAAAACTGTTATAAGAACAGATATTTATTAGAAAAATAGATTAAAAGAAAATATTATCTGTTCAATAAATTTGAAGAAAGTTGATTTCTTTAATTCATTGAAAATTAATATCCATTAATAATATGTCTATAACCGAAAAAATCCTATTGCATAAGCAATAGGATTTTTGGAGCTGATAGGCAGGCTCGAACTGCCGACCTCATCCTTACCAAGGATGCGCTCTGCCGCCTGAGCTATATCAGCAAAAAATGGCGACCCGGAACGGGCTCGAACCGTCGACCTCTAGCGTGACAGGCTAGCGTTCTAACCAACTGAACTACCGGGCCAAAATGGCAGGGGCAGAAGGACTTGAACCCTCGGCACGCGGTTTTGGAGACCGCTGCTCTACCAACTGAGCTATACCCCTGTATGTATTTTTCCAACGCTACGTATTATATCATTTAACTAATTTTATGTCAATACCTTATTTTGATTTTTTGTGAAAAATTATTTGATTGTGAATTGTAAATTTTTTTATATATTCATTACGTCTAAAAAATAAAAATTAATTAAAAAAATATTGTGCTAATTAACTAATAATTTATATAAAAATGTACAAAGTTAATAACAGATCTGCTTAATAATATGTCTAATAATATGCAAAAAAACAAATTCACCTTATGTTATTTTAACAAAGTTTTAACAAAGTTTTTATGCTATTTTTGCTAAATACTTGTAATTTACTCCAATATATTGTATAATTACATCATGGAAAATTATAACTTAATATAAGTAAAAGTGTGCGTTTTACCAACTGCATTTTATCCGTCACTGCAGGTAAAACTCGCCGTAGATCCGCATAGGGCTTGTATCGACTGCTCAGTACATTTTCGCTGTGATTGCAGCATAATGGCACTGTATGCAATGTACAAGTATACAGACCTGCGGGTTGGGGCGAAAGGTACAGCACTGTTCTGTGGATTTGAGCATGGTATGATAGACTTGTATAAGCTGATTACAAGGTTTATGTGCGCTGTGTTACATATCTGTGTGTTCGGTCTGATACGGCTTTAATCGGACAATACTTTATTTAGTTATGTTTCCTACAACTAGGTTTAAGGCCTAAATTTTAAAGAAAGGAGAAAATAAAATGGACAACAAAATGTTGAGAACTGCAAGAAGAATTATGTCCTTCGTGCTGGTATTTATGATGTTTTCAGGTATGATACCTACATCTACGTTTACACAGGATGCGGAAGCAGTTAGAATTTGTCAACAGAACAGTTCATCACAGGTTAATGACTATTTAGGTCCGAAATTCCCTATAAGACTTGTAGAAATTAATGGTGTCAAATACTGCCCATACTGTCAGGCTCACTCTAAGAAAACTCCCCCTTCCAGTATTGAATATACATTCCATGAAAGTCAGGAGAACTACCACGGCAAAACTTACATACTTAACCATGGATTGATTACTCCGAATAAGTGGCTTGGTCCCGATAAGATTCCCGGTGGTACTGAAGGATGGTGGTTGAGATATTATGCTACGCAGATATCATTTACTGCTTACAACGGACAGGTTAATTGGCCTTGGTCCAAAGACCCGAAAGGGATTGGTGATTGGGTAATAGAAAATGTAAAAGCAGCAAAAGCTTGTAATAGCTTATCTGACAGCTTAGCTGGCATAGTTGACATATCCAATGTTAGTATAAGTCTCAAGTTTTCTGAAAATGATAAGAAAGCCACAGACCACGATCTTTATGAGTATACGGATAATAATGTTAATTATTTCCGTACAAAAAAAATGTATGTAGAGACAAATGGTGACGATCCTAAGCTGTCATTATCGGCTGTAGCCGGTAACAATATAAGTGGTGTTACAAGTAAAATGGAGAAAAAGGGTTCTGTTAAGAATGGATTCTTTTATCGGATACCTGCAAGCAAAATCACAGATGTTTTAAAGGTTAAGATAACTGCAACTGCATCTAAATCTGCATCATATTGGGTAGGCGATCTGTATACGACAACAGAAGAAAAATGGCAGCCATTCATTATTCCGAGAGAAAAAACTTATAAAAGCGAGAATAGTGCATCTGTAACCGTAAAGCTGGATGTTTTTAACGTATATGTTTACAAGTATAAAGATGTATATGATAAAACTACCGGTGTTGCAGAGGATCCTGTGATAGGCAAAGACTGGAAGTTTAATATCAAAGGTAGAGGCAAAGATATTGACCGTACAACTAAAAAGGTTGAAGAAAACGATGATTATGTAGCAAGAGCTGACTTTGAAAAGCTGGTTATGGGTACATATACTTTAAAAGAATTGGATGTGCCTAATTACTATGATACTTTTTATATCACAAAGAAATACACCAGTTTAACTAAGAATACCGATTGGTCATCCAAAGGCTTTACGCAGGGCGTTAAATATGTTTTGGAAGGTAAACCCGGTAAGAACTATAAAATTACCTACTGGAACAAGCTTAAGCGCGGTAAGATACAGGTTCAAAAGAAGCTTAAAGACCCAGCCAATTTAATATCCGGTGATATATTGGATTATGAGGCTCTAAATCAGTTTACATTCCGATTGACAGGTACGGCTGATTGCGGATATAAATATAACTTAGTGGCGACGACAGATGCTAATGGTGTAGCGAAATTTAAAGATGCCTCAGGCAGTGAAGACCTGCTTATAGGTACCTATACCATAACCGAGGAGCTGACGGATCTCCAAAAACGGTTTTTTGCTACTCCCGTATCGCAGACGGCTAAGGTTACTTACAATGGAAATACCGTATTAAATTGTACTAATACTCTTAAACCGGGTGAATTGATTTTAAACAAAGAGTGCGAAGACGGTCAGGTCGCAAACATACAGTTCTATTTATACGGTACGCCACTTGCCGCAACCGAGCATATGGCAATGTATAATAAGGATAAAACAAAGTATGCTAAGGAAAAGACTTATGCCGACAAGTATCTGGCAGACTACGCAAGAGGTAAGCATATAGCAACAACCGATGCAAACGGCGTTGCTAAGTTTGTCAATATTCTGATAGGTACATATACCATTGAAGAAGTATATCCGGGCAAATCACCTCCGGGTGAAAAGAATATACTTTATAAGTATATCAAACCTCAGAATCAGACTAAAACGGTTACGTATCAAAATCCGCAAAGTGCAGATTTTGAAAATAAACTCAAACGTGGTAACCTTAAAGTCAAGAAATGGTCTGAAGACGGTGTTCTGGCGGGCTTTAGATTCCATCTTTACGGTGAATCCTTACAGGGTGAATGGGTAGATGAAGTTCGCTATACTGATGAAAACGGTGTTGCGGAATTTAATGATATACTCATATCCGGTGCTGAGGACTGTCACCCGGGCGGTGGTTCCTGTACGTGTACTGCTGACTGCTTCTGCGGTGATAACGGTGACGGAGAGGGAGAAAATTCCAAGACTGCAGGTAGCTGTGAGGCAGACTGTCCGGACTGCGCTTCGTTAAAGTGTCAGAATTATTACACACTTGTTGAAGAAGATGTGCCGTCAAGATATTATTCACAGGGTTATGTTGTTTCAAGTAACGATGCACCTATAAGTAATATTCAGCGTAATTTTATACAAAGATCTATCAAAGTACAAATTACTGCCGGTGATACTTACGGAGAACCGCATAATACATATACAGCATGGTATAACCTTTTAAAGCGTGGTAATATCAAGATAGTTAAGCGCTGCGAAGATGATCTTGTTGTAGGACTCACATTCCGTTTGAAGTTTAAGTCGCTTGCAAGCGAGCAAACGGGCAAGGATTGGATACCGAACAGCATTATTGATGACACTACAATGGACAGCATAGCTGCTGTACCCGGTGATGCGTACCGTAATGTTGCTAACTGGCAACATAGATACAGTGTGTTTACATCTAATCCAAGAAGAGGACTTGAGCAAATAAACGGATACTATATTCGTACTACACGTGTAGCAGATAAAAGCGGTACCATTGTACGTGACGGTGTAAATTGGACTACTGCTACAATATATTTTAAGGATATACCTATATCGGGTTCCGGAGAATACATTGTTGAAGAGATAAATACTCCTACACGTTATATACGACCGTATGCGCAGACGTGTCGAGTCACATCAACCGAGAATGGTAGTCAAGAGGTACCGTTAGAAGTAGGACTTGAGTTTTTAAATGAGCTTAAACGTGGATCACTGCTAATTAAAAAGACCAGTGAGGACGGCTTCATAAAGGATATGACGTTCCGTCTTACAGGTACTTGTTTGGCATATTACCAGGCAGATTGGGAAAAGGAAAGAAATACAGTAGGTTCTGTTCCTTATACTGTTTATCACGAGCGTTTGGTAGACTTTGAATACATAGCTACCACAGACAAAGACGGTATAGCCAAATTTGAAAATATACCGATATCATATATTAAGGATGACGAGCTTAATGTTGATACTCCTGCATCAGGTGAAGACCTTAAAAAGGAAGAACGGCAATATGTAATCGAGGAAATTTATACAAAGACCAGATACATACAGCCTGCCAGCCAGTCAACGCCGATAGCATGGAACGATGCACGTCACTACAAAGAAAAAAATATCGATGAGGAATATTCACCTGAGGGCTCAGATGCAAGATGGAAGAACAACTATACGCTCCATTTCTACAACCAGCTAAAGCGTGGCGATCTTGAAATAAGAAAAGCCAGTGAGGATGGATTTATCAAAAACTTTAAATTCAGGCTTACAGGTATTTGCTTCGCAGAAAAGCAGGTAAACGGTCAAACTACAAATTACGGCGAATATAATATTGCCAATACACTTGTAAACAATGACGCTGATTATAATTATTATAATCCGTCAAACCGTAGAACCAATGCGGTAGAAGAACAAACAGGTTCTTGTGTTCCTCCGGATATCAGTACGGATATTGTAGTAACCCCTGAAATGTATAATGACAAGTCAAGTCCATATTACAATTATCTTTATAATGTACTTTATAAGATAGATCGTATAGAAAAGACTAACGCACAGGGTGTTGCACGCTTTACAGATGTTCCGATAAGTGATGACTACTATAACGGTACACACTGGACATACACCGTTACTGAGGTAGATACTCCAAGACGTTATATTATTCCTAAGACTCAAGCCACTCAAATCTATTGGAAGAGTAATTTTAATACTAACACAAATGTGAAGTATACTGGAAAAATGACTCAATGGAGTAAAGCCGGCTATATTACATCCGATAAGGCTAACACATATAACACCAATTTCAATAATACTTACAATCATGAGAATTATGATACAGATCTTCAGACAAAGGTATTGAATTTCTATAACATACTCAAAAGAGGTAAGCTTATTGTAAGAAAGAGCTCAGAAAATGTTGATGATACTACCAGAAAGCCTATTCCTGAGACTGTAGACCTTTCGGGATATGTATTCAAGATTACAGTAAAGAGTCTTGCAGAGATTGATGCTGCAAATAATGCTGAACTGTATGAAGAAGAATCTGCATTCCCACCTGCATATTACGGCAGAGGCGCAACTGATGAAAAGTGTCAGCTTAAAGATACTGAGCTTGATGACTACGGCAACGTAGTAGCTAACGACAGAGTAAAGCAAGGCTATGAAACAACCTATTATGCTGTAACAGATAAAAACGGTGTTGCGGTATTTGAAGATATACTGATAAACGATTATCTGTATGTCGCTAAAACCGAAATTGAACTTCTTGATAAGGATAAATCAAAGTATGACGAGTCAAAGCCTGACGATTATGCTAATCTGAAGAGATGGCTTGACATGAATAACGATGTGGGTAACTACTACAACGTTACTACAGGATTTGATCCTCTAACAGAAGGCACCGTAGGCCTTATTTACACATATAAGGTTGAAGAAATCAATCTTTCCACTGATTATATGCAGCCTGATGTGCAGCATATTCAGATTAAGTGGGAAAATGATATAGTTAATGATTCTCAGATTACATTGAGCTTTGCAAACTTACGTAAAAAGTTTAGAGCTGTAATTGAGAAGGTAGATAGCGAAACAGGCGAAAAACCTCAGGGAGAAGCTACCTTGATAGGTGCTGAGTACGACTTCTTCTATGAAGATAAGAATACAGGTAAAACTGTATGGCTCAAGAGGTATACCTCTGCTTTAGCTGAAGATTGGATAGAGAAAGACCCGACTCTTGCAGATATACTGTTGCCGGGACATACATATATAGTCACCGACTATTATGCTTGCGGCGATGGGTACTACTTCAAAGAAACTAAGGCACCTGAAGGATATGAACTTAATGACGAGATTATATATATAGACGGTAAATCCGACAGACTTCTTGCAGCAGACAGATATAACCGTTTATATGAAAAAACCGAATATACAATAGTTGGTGAACGTGCAGAAAACGGCGGCGCACTATATACTGCTGTAGAAGACGTAATAAAAGTCAAACTAGTAGTAAATAAGATGGCCGTTATTGCATCTGAAACGCTTCCTGAATATTTTATAGAATTTAAGGTATATCCTAAAAACAAGGGATTTAAGTGGAATGAAGAAGTAGAGGTTCCTAAACTCACTACAGAAGATCCTTTATTACAAGATCCTAATGATCCTGAATTTGATCCTATGAACTTTGACGATAAAAGTTTGATTGTCAGAGAACAAATGGATATAGAACAGGCAAAAATAAGAGAAAGAGTTCAGGCCTACGCTAAAGACCAAGACTACCTTATTTTAGATGCAAACGGTGAGAGAGAAACTGTTTGGTTGCCTTACGGTGATTATACTGTTGAACAGGTAACATCATGGAAGCTTGTAAAGATAGCGCCACTTCTCGAAGTAAAAATTCGTGAGACGGCACAAAACGGTCAAAAGATTGATATTGTTATTAACCCATCCGATGATATGCCGATTAAGGTAGTAAAAGTAGACAGTGAATTGAACACGTCTAAATATAAGGATAAGTCAGAAAGAGCCATAAAGATTGCAGGCGCGCAGTTTGTTATACTCAATGCAGAAACACTTGCCCCTGTTTCGGTAAAGAACCGTGATAACCCGGATCTTCCCAGAGAATATGTTATCACAACTAATGAGAACGGTGAAGCATCAACTGATGAGAAGTTTTCACCGAATTCTTATTACATAATAGAGGTAACTGCACCTGACGGTTTTGCAAGAGCTAAATGGGAAAAATCAAATTGTCCTGAAACATACTTCCAGCATGCTGCAAAATGGGACGGAAGCGAACCGTTTGAAGAATACATGGCTAAGTACTTTAACGCATACTTTGATAAAAAGAACGGAAAGTACAAGGCAATTCAAGTAGGTTCTGACCCTGAATCATTTAATGAAGACGGCGGTTATGCAGAATGGTTTGAGACAACCTTTGGGGATACCTCCAGCAAGGGTGTAATCAAGCTGAAGAAGGAAGGAGAAAAGCTTACCCATGTAGGTTCAACTCTTGAAAACGGTGATAAGATCTATAACCTTAGCTACGAAACGGTACCTCTCAGAGGCGCAGAGTTTGATATTTATGCTGTTGAAAGCCCGACTGCATTCAGCGATATCCCTGAGGATATGAAGCAGTATGCTAAGCCGATAGTTGCGTCAAACAGCAAAGATCCGAATTACTGTGACCCAAGATACTATGACGGCTTTGGTAACAGACTTGACACATCAAAAATTCCTGTAGATTCTATTAATACAAATTACATGGATAGCGAAGGCTACACATATTCCAGTAAGCTTTACAACGGTCTGTACAGAGTAGTTGAAACCAAGGCTCCTGAGGGAATGTTGCTTGACAAGACTCCGCATTATGTTCTTATAAACAATACTGATGAAGATCAGGCTACTATCAATGTTGATGTAGTTATAAACGATGATCGTCAAAAGGTTAAGTTTACGGTAGAAAAATCCATGGATCAGCTTGAAAAGTATGGCATTGGTTACTCTAACGAGGTGGAAGATGTTATATTCGGCCTTTATGCTAAAGAGGCAATAAGGGCTACTGATGGTACGTATGTACCGGCAGGTGGACTGATTGATACTGTTCGTATGGAAGGTAAGGACATTAAAGAGGCTCTTGGTAGGGGCACATTTGATGTGGATGTTCCGGCAGGTAAGTATTACATAAGAGAAATCAAAACTCACGAAGCTTATATTTTGGATACAAACAAATATGATGTGACTTTTGATTACTTCCAGAATGCTGAGAAAAACGGAAGCTACACTACTGATTTAGGTGTTACTTATAATGTTGATGCAGAAGGATATATTGAGCTTAAACCAATAAATCCATACAGTGCCAACGACGGTACTACATTGGTCAACGAAATTATAGTAGGCCAAGTTAAGGGCTATAAGGTTAGTCAAAAAGATAGGACAAAGAAGCTTAGCGGTGCTTTATTCGGATTGTTCAAGGAAGGTACAACCAGCTTCGTGCTTGAAAATGCTCTTCAATTCTGTTATTCAAATACAAGCGGTTACTTTGAGTTTAATGATGTACCTTACGGAACATGGATACTCAAAGAAATGAAAACACCGTTTGGCTATGACTTTACAAATTCTTCTACACAAATCATCAGTATTGAATATGACGGTCAGGTTATCAGCTTTGACGACGATGACCGTGATATGATCGAGAATGCTCCTATTGATGGCGACATACTTCTTTTTAAGTATGACGCTTCCACAAATAAGATCATTACAAGTCATACAGAAAAGAGAGCCTTGTTTACACTGTATATAGATACAAACGGTGACGGTAAGCATCAAAGCGGTGAGCCCGTGTTTGGTACAACAAGCGGATACAGCACAGATGATAAAGGTAAGCTCTTAATCAAAGATGTTCCTTACGGTGATTATGTACTTGTAGAGTCTGCTTCCCCTGACGGATATATTCTTGATAGCGGTGAGTATCCTGTACAAATCCGTGAAGACAAGACATATCAGATTACCAATACAACAGATGAGATATTTACCGGTGCAGGTAACATATTTGTTAATGAACGTAAACTTGGTACATTGACAATTCTGAAGACTGCAGAGGCGCTCAGCAATGTAGTAATCGGACGCGACAATAACGGCAATCCTATTTTAGGTCAGGTTGTTGATGTTGACAACATAACATTCAGAATTCAGTGTGTACAGAGTCCGTTCTATAAGGATAATAATGAAGCATCTAAGCTTATCTTTACTGCAACGACCGATAAAAACGGTGTGGCAGTATTTAACGATATCCCGATAGGATATTACAAAGTAATAGAGATGAGCTCTGAGCATAACCAAGCTTATAACCTTAATTCTGATGAAGGTATAGTAGTTGTTAACTATAACCAAAATACAATAAAAGAAGTTCATAACATTCCTTATATGAACAAGCTGCGTATAGTTAAGTATGCTCCTGACGGTGGCGATATAAGCAAGATCGTGTACAAGATTACCGGTAAAGTAAATGGCGTAAACGATGTTGTTAAGTATGTTACCATTAATCAGGACATTGAGCAGTACGGCGAGTTCGGCAAAAAGAGTGTTACGGAAGTTGACCTTGTAATTGGTGATTATACAGTTGAAGAAATAATGGATACTAATGTATTCGTTGAGACTGATCCTCAATTTGTAAGGCTCAATGACAGAACAATGAGTCATGAACAAAGTGAGGCTCAGCTTGCTAACGGTACAAATGATTATCCGGTTACAACAATTTCATTTACTAACTATCTTAAGACTCTTGGTAATCTCAAGGTTGTTAAGACAGGTGAAAGCATTGAGACATTTGTATCAGTAACATATACTGATAATACTGCACCTCAGGTTGAATTACCAAATGTAAGCTTCTCAGTTGTCGGCGATCCTGACTCAGAATACGATGAGGTTAAGAACTTCAATACTGTAATTACCACAGGTATGGACGGTGTTGCAGAACTTAGAAGATTACACATAGGTAGATATCTGGTAACAGAGCTTCACCCGAATACATATAAACTTGTATTTAAGGCTAAGTTTAATGACGGACAATCTATCTCTGAGAAATCATTTACTGTTTATCTTTCACCTAAGACAGAGACAGAAGCTGCTATACGTGCTTATTTACTTGAGAATATGGAGCGTATAGATGCTACTAATTCTGATTCGGTGATAAACAAAATAATTAGTATGTTAAACTATATGGAAAGCGATGAAACAATAGGCTTAAGGCCGCAGTCGTATATTACAGATACGTATGAAATATCACTTGAAAGAGTAGGTAACGACGGTAACCTCGGCTATATTGTTGCAGAGCCTCAGTGGGTTGAAATAACATACAATCCTGCAAATCCTTACGGTACCTATGAGTTGACTACTGCCAGATTTGAGAATAAGCTTGAAACAAGCAGTATAGAGATCACAAAGACATCGGAGGATAAAGAGGTTGACGGCGTTGTATTTGTAGTTTCAGGTTATACAAAGACCGAAGTTAGATGTGAATACATTCTCTCGGCCGATGATATCACCACCATATATGATGCCGAAACAGCAACCAACAAGTTAGTTGCCCGTGTTGTATGTAAGCTACTCTCAGGTAGCTATACTGTCAGAGAGTTAAGCAAGACACAATACGACATAGACGACCTTAATGATGACGGTACTGTACCGGACGGTTTAGAGAAAGAGGAAGTTGAGCTTTCAAGTCCTGACAGCATTTATGTTGAGCCGGATGAGCAAACGCTGAATCTTGCTTATGATTACTTTAATAACGAATTAGTTTCTAAGGTAAATGTACATAATGTTCTCAAGCGCGGTAACTTAAGAATAGTTAAGGCTGCCGAGCAAAGAGATGACGGTGACCTACAGGGCTTCAGATTTATGGTAAGCGGTGTGCTTGCCAACGGTCAGCCTTACGGCCCTGAGTACTTCTACACAGACAGTAACGGTGAAATATTCCTTGAAAATCTTGTTGTAGGTAAATACACAGTTCAGGAGCTTCGTGAGGATGAATACGGCAATGAGCTGGCAGTAATGTATGCCTATGAGCTTGCTGATCCTGAGGTTGTTGATGTTGTTGCTAACGAAACTGTAGAAGTAGATATCGTAAACTACCTTGAAAGAGGACCTCTTGAGATAATCAAGACTTCTGTTGACGGCAAGGTTGAGGGTATCGAATTTGAAGTAAAGGGTAAGCAAAAGAACGGAATAGAGTTCTGCGGAAGATTTATTACAGACGCAAGCGGTCGTATTTATGAAGATATAATCGCCGGCGAATACGTTGTAACAGAAATTCTCCCTGAGAATACTCCGTATAAGAAGCAAGCTTCTATATCTATAACTGTTGATAAGTACGGTTATGCAACTTCTTCATCAGATTCCGATGATGAGGCTGCAACATCTACAGACGCTACACCTGCTACACCAACAGATCCTACAGAAGGCGAAAACGGTAGTGGCAGCGGCAGCGATGATGATAACGATAATGTTATAAGAATTGCCAGATTCTATAACTCATTTGCGTATGGTAGCGTAATGGTAACCAAGTCATCGGAAGACGGCAAGGTTGAGGGATTCGAGTTTGAACTCTACGGTTTTGCTTTCAACGGTGAAGAGGTTCACATGATAGTTACGACCGATGCCTTCGGTCAAGCAACGTTTACTAATGTTCCGGTAGGAATTTATACCGTAATCGAAAGAGAAACAGAAGTTTCTATGCCTTATGTTTTACCAAGTTCTCAGAAGATACTCGTACTTGAGGACACATTTAGAAATCTTGATTTCTACAATGAGCTTAAGAGAGGTTCACTTGAGATATTGAAGGTTGGATCTGACGGATACAGACTTGCTAATGCAGAGTTTGTACTGTATAACGAGGATAAAACCGTATACGGTAAATTTAAGACTAATGATGACGGTATAGGCGTAATGAGCAATATACCATATGGCGTATATTACTTACGTGAAACGAAGGCTCCAAGCGGATACGATATAAACAATAACGTTTATAGAGTAGCAATAGATGAACAAGGCTGTGTTAAGAAGTTTACTATCATAGATAGAAAGACCGGCATATTGCCACCATACACAGGCGATTGGGACTTAATAGTTAAGCCTACAGATACTACAACATCTGAAACACCGGTGTCAGTACCTGTAACAGGTGATAATACTGACTACACTATGATCGGCTTTGCTATGTTGCTTTCTGCTTTCGTTGCATTTTTCTCAAAGAAAAAGCGTGAGGAAGCATAATACATCAAGTATTATAGCTGAATAGTATGCAATTCATGCCCCCTGAAAGGTGCGAAAGTGCCTTTCAGGGGGATTTTCTTATTGGCTTTTAGGCTCTATATCAATAGTTAATGTAAAAAAATACGAAATAAGAATTGAAACAGTTACTTTGCCATATACGGACTATTTATGATTTTTTCTGTTCAGATAACGGCACCTTTATCATAGAGCAAAAATATTTCACGGACTGTTACCGTTATGACGAGGACGAGTTAAACCGTATTTTGTCGGTTAGGGGAGCGTCATCAGATTATAACTAAAATTAAGTTCAAAGTCAGAGAGAACACTACCACGCAAGGCACTATCTCAAATACCCAAAATGATAGAGAGGGCGAGGAGGAACGACGAGAGCCAAGAAACTAAAAAACCGAGATCTATTATTCCAAGGTAATTATCTATAACAAAATAACCTTGATAGCGATTCTTTGCACGAGAGTAGACAGAGTAACAGAAAACATGGTAAAGTGAAGCGAAATGCGGAAGAAATTTTATGAAAAAGTTATAGAAATAAAAGCCCTATTGTGATATTATAATAGCGGGACTAATGAGAACGATTAGTCTTATATAATTTGGATTTATTTAATTACTGTACAAAGGTAAACACTCGATGACTGAAAGGGGAATAACAATATGAGGCAAAAAGGCGGTCATAAAGTAATTTCAAATGCTATCAAATTATTTATGGGAGTTATATTCATATTACTGATATTAGTAATTTATAATCTTATTTCCACATATTTTGGAAGTAGTAATTATCCTGTCAGATTTAAAGATGAACTTGATAACTTTTTTGGAGAAGGAAACTGGGAATGTACCAACGTAGAAAAAAAGACAACCAGTATGTTTTCTGATGATGAATATTATGCCGGAGATTATACATTAAACAGCAGAAGAGATGGCACTTATCGGGTATGGACGATACAGTATGTCGATTCCCAAGGAAACAGTTGTGAAGATTATATATCGAATTTTACCCACTTTATGCACAAAACATCTAATAAAACCGTACTTGCAATGGAACTTCATGAAATTGCTCTTAATCATGCCTCAGATGAATTGGAACGCACAATCGCAAAAGATATATTTACACAAGATGAGATTGAAAATTATATTTCTATTATCCGTTTTGGCACGGTGAACAGACCGGAAACGTCCTATTACAAAAACCTATTACATCAAGATTGGTTTAAAATTCATCATGCAACACCATTATCCTTTTTGTCACAGGAAGGTGAAGTGTATACTATAGATATCAACCTCATAATGAAAAATGCTGATACCGCAGATAAATCAGATATCGAAGATGTAAAAGAAAAGGCGACAAAATTTGCAAATCTTTTGGTAGAAGCTTACGGAAAATACGCCTCTTTTGACCTCACGCTAAGGTTTGAAAAAGGTTATTCCGGAGAAGAGTGTATGGAAGGTAGTCATACTGCATATTATAAGGGAGAAAAATTAACGGATGAAGAATTAAATGGATATGATTTGGATACTTATCTAAAATACCGGATAAATTAAATTGAAATTCTACATCCTTACAACTTTTAGTTTATAATCCCATCACCCAAACATTTATTATTTAGCATAAAAATAAAGCTCCTACATTATAAAATGCAGGAGCTAAGTTTAATTATTATATTAATCAGGTTTCCTCTGTGTAATTTACAGCCTTGTCGAAAAGCTTTTCAACATCTTCAGACGGTTTTTTGGTAACAAGTGAAACTATTACAGCGCCAATCATACCTACTACAAAGCCCGGTAAAAGCTCATAAACACCTGTAGATGATAACCATATCAGCCAGCAGATATCAGTAGCAGCTCCGATAATTATGCCTGCAATAGCACCGGCAAAATTAAAGCGTTTCCAGAATAAGCTAAGAATAATTGCAGGGCCAAAGGCGGCACCGAATACACCCCATGCGTTAGAAACAAGGTTCATAATTGAGCCTGTATTAGGACTGGAAGCAATGATTACAGCAACTACTGCTATAACAAGAACTACGAATCTACCTGCCCAAAGCATCTCTTTATCACTTGCTTTTCCTTTACGTAAAACAGGCTTGTAAACATCGCTTGCGAATGATGAAGCGGCGGCAAGTAACTGGCTGTCAGCAGTGCTCATAGATGCCGCTAAAACAGCGGAAAGTAAAATGCCTGAAATAACACCCGGAAAGATAATTCTAACCATATTGATGAATACAAGTGAATTGCTGTTTACAACCTCGTCAAAGCCTAAGAACATACGGCCTACTATACCTACAGCCGCAGCAAATATAACGATAAGAACTGTCCATGTAATACCGATTTTAGCTGATTTTTTGAGATCCTTTTGAGATTTTAAAGACATAAAACGAATGATTATGTGCGGCATACCGAAGTAACCAAGTCCCCATGCAAGACCTGATACGATGTCCTGCCAACTGCTGAATGCGTTCCAGTACTCTGTGGGCATTGCGCCAACCTTAGAGGCATCAAGCATAAATACAGCAAAGATAGGTGCGATAAGTAGTGCAGCTAAGATGAGCATACCCTGGAAGAAGTCAGTCCAGCAAACTGCCGAAAAACCTCCGAGAAATGTATAGCTGACAATAATTATACCTGCTATGTACATAGCCACATTTGCATCTATGCCGATAACCGTGTTAAATAATGTGCCGCAAGCTTTAATGCTGGATGCAGAGTAAATGGTGTAAGCAACAAGAAAAACAACGGCGCAAAGGATTTGTAATACCTTGGATTTAGATAAAAATCTATTAGTAAGGTATTGTGGAATGGTGATGGAATCGTTTGCTACAATGGAAAATTTACGAAGTCTTGGGGCTTCTAAAATCCAGCTTATAGTGTAGCCGATAGCAAGGCCTACAGGAATCCAAACCTGACCTAAACCAAGTGCATATATAGATGTAGGTAAGCCCATAAGTACCCATGCACTCATATCGGATGAACCCGCAGATAATGCGGCGACCCATGCACCCATTTTTCTACCACCGAGAAAATAAGTTTTTTCACCGCCGTTTTTATCTTTTAAAAAGAAGAAAACACCGATAGAAAGCATAAATACAAGATAAACAATAAAAACAATTACTTCAGAAAGCTTCATATAAAAACTCCTTATATTAGATTTACTGCAATAAACGCAAATAACACAAGAAAAATTGCAGTATTGACTACATAAACGCAATATTAAGAAACATAATACCACAAAATATAATAATCCCAATTATTTTAACATATTATCACAATAAAATCAAGAGTTATTGCATAAAAAGCCTGATAAGCGGTGTATGTGTTAAAATGATATGAACCAATAAAAAAGAGAAGTAACTTCAAAATATGGTATAATGAATCTGCAACAAAACATTACCAAATAAAGAAGTACTTCTCATGAATATAATAACACAAGAAGCAAAGAAAAAGCAAGCAGTAGTTAAATATGCGAATAGAAATGGAAAAAGTAAAGCAAGCAGAGTATACGGAGTAAGCCTATCAAGCGTAAAACGGTGGTGTAAACGCTATGATGGTACATGGAAATCATTAATAGAGAAATCGCATCGACCACACAGCCATCCTAACAGACATACAGAAAAAGAGGAAAAACAAATCAAAAATTCATTCAAGAAATGCTATGCAAGATACGGCTGGGACGGCGTATACAGCGATTTAAAAAGGAAGAGGTTTTCTGGAATGGTGTACGCAGCAAAGAGGTTAGGATTAACAGAAGAGCCAAAAGCAAATAAGAAAAGCCGGAAAAGCAGACGGTATCCGGAGATTCTAATACCGGGAGAAAAAGTGCAGATAGACGTGAAAGAAGTACCGTATAATTGCCTTAGAGGCAAGGTTTTAAGGGATGGAAAACATCTGTATCAGTGGACAGCAATAGATGAGTGTACAAGGTTAAGATTTGTATACGGATTTGAAGAACACACACCGGAAAATACAGTGAAATTCTTAAAAATGTTGCTAAAAGCATTCCCATTCAAGATACAGACAATCCAGACGGACAACGGCACAGAATTCACATATAAATACATCAGCGAAACTGAAATAAGTCCACTTGATAAAGTGCTCAATAATCTTGGCATAAAACACAAGCTTATACCGCCGAGAACACCATGGCATAACGGCAAGGTCGAAAGAAGTCACAGAAACGACCAGAGGTATTTTTATGATTGGGAAACATTCAGGAATGTTGATGAATTAAATCAAAAGTTAGAAAAGCATTTAGAATGGAGTAATAACAAACCAATGAGAACACTCGGACACAGAAGTCCCAAACAACTGTTAGAAGAGAAACTGATGGCGTAAGCGGCGCCGTTTTTGAAAGCCTTTTTCGTTCCGCTACGCTCCACTCAAAAGGCTTTCAAAAACATTGTACTATACTTTGATCTTATTTTTTTATAAAAAATGGGTCACATCTATTTACAACGCAGATATTGCATAAAAAGCCTGATAAGCGGTTCAAATTAATAATTCATGAATATATCATAAAAAGGCATTATAAATTATCCTTACGGTAATTTATAATGCCTTTTTATTGTTTTGTTTTATGCGGTTACACTTTCGTATATCTTAGTTATGTATAATATATCCAGTTATTCACCGAAAAGTAACGAATACACAAGTTCGCCGTAGTCGCCGAGGGGCTTTTTGGCCGTTAATACAAGCTTATCCTCTTCAACCTCTACTTCGTCAAACCCGAAATTAAGCTCTGTACCGAGGAACGAAAACGAGTATGTTGCAGGGAATGTTATTGCGTTATCGGTAACGGTTAAAAACTCGCCGAATGCATCGTTTGCATCATCCTCTGAATCTTCTTCCTGCGATTTTTTAAACTGCTCAAGTATAAACTTTGTACTTATCGGTATATTACCCAGCTTACCGTTTGATAATTCAATAACAACAAGGTTATTCTCTTTATCAAGGTACATATTTGCATCTGCCTGCACATCAAAAGTTAAAAAGCCCGAAAAGCTTCTTGCATAAAGCTTAGATACACCGTCAGCATTGAAGTCAAATTCAGTCAAAGTAACCTTTTCGCTTTTACCTTTCTCCTTTGCCTTTTGCCTTTTTTGCTCTGCACTGTATGCAAGCATACCGTTAAAGTCATCATTGGTAAACTCAGTAACGCCGCCTATAAGCATAGCCTTCATAAAGTTCTTCTTAAGATCAGTAGTTGCTTCTACGGTAAAACGTCCCTCATTAAGCGGTCTTGTCACCATATACAGCGGTATGGAGGCCGCAACTATAAGGACAATCACCACTATTGCAATTATCTTTACACCGAGATGTGATTTTTTTACTTTTGCCTTTGCTTTTTCTTCACTTGCATCGGGTATATTAAGTCTGATTTCTTCGTTCATAGGGTAAAGCTCCTTATCATATTATTTTAACTCTGCTATGGTCACACCGCTCTCGCCTTCACCGTAAACGCCAAGTCTGAAGGTACGTATAGCTTTGTGTCCCTTTAAGTGTGCCTGTATCTCACGGCGCAGTACACCTGTACCTTTGCCGTGTATGATAGTTAGCTGATTGATATTCATAAGTACTGCACCGTCTATTGCATTATCTACAGCCATAACTGCCTCAGATGCAGTCATGCCGCGTACATCAACCTCGGTTATTGCTCTGCCTCCCGTGCGGTTTGCCATTGATCTGGTAGATGTGGGTGCTACCGATTTAGCCGTTTTTTCATTTAATAATCTTAAGTTTTTAACCGAAACCCTTGTTTTTATAATTCCTGCCTGAACGAGCACATTTCCGCTGCTGTCCTCGGGCTCTAACACTACAGCCTTTTTATCAATATCAAATATAAGTACGCTGTCGCCCTGTTTAAGCTTGCGAGGCAAGGTATATGAATCGTTGCTTGCCTCTCGCACTGGATCTGCGCTGTTTTCCATTGCCTTGATGTCGGCCTTTAACTTAGATTTATCCTCAGCGGTCGCATTGTTTTTATTCTTTCTTATCTGTTCCAGTTCGTCAAGCATGGCATATGCCTGTGCCTTAGTACGTGCCACAAGATTCTGTGCGTCTGCCTTTGCCTTTTCAAGCTCCTGCTCTGATATACGCTTAATTCTTTCAAGCTCTCGCTCGGCGTTTTCTTTAGCCTTTTTACTCTGCAAATTCATTTCATCGGCTTGTATAAGTCTTTGCTCCAATGATTGCTGTTTAGCCTGAAGGTCGGTTATTATATCCTCAAACTGTCGGTTTTCGCTTGAAACAAGCTCCTTGGCACGGTCTACTATCTTAATATCCATGCCAAGCCTTTGAGATATAGCAAAGGCGTTAGACCTGCCCGGTAATCCGATAAGCAATCTGTATGTCGGACGAAGCGTAGCTACATCAAACTCACAGCAGCCGTTCTCTACACCGTATGTTTGCAGGGCATAAGCTTTAAGCTCAGCATAGTGGGTAGTTGCCGCTATTTTTGCACCCTTTTCACGCAAACTTTCAAGTATAGCTATGGCAAGTGCCGCACCCTCAACGGGGTCTGTGCCTGCGCCAAGCTCATCCACTATAACAAGGCTGTGGCTGTCGGTATTGCTTAGTATATCTATTATATTCGTCATATGGGCAGAAAATGTTGACAATGACTGCTCTATGCTCTGCTCATCACCAATATCAGCCAGTATATTGTCAAAAACGGATATTTTGCTGTTATCTGCCGCAGGTATCATCATACCGCACATCGCCATAAGGGTCAATAATGCAAGCGTTTTAAGCGATACTGTTTTACCGCCCGTATTAGGGCCTGTTATAACTAATGTATCAAAGGATATACCAAGCTCAATGTCGGTTGCAACTACCTTATCCTTACTGATAAGCGGATGGCGTGCCTTACGCAGTAATATCTGTCCCTCATCATTTATAAGCGGCATACTTGCATTCATCTTATAGGCCAGACGTGCCTTGGCAAATATAACATCAAGCTCAATAAGGTACTTGTAACTTGATATAATGCCGTCGGCGAAGCTACCGGCCTCGGCAGAAAGCTCGTACAATATACGTTCTATCTCTTCCTGCTCTTTAGACTTAAGCACCTTTATCTCATTATTTATATCCACTACCTTCATCGGCTCTACAAACACAGTAGCGCCGCTAGATGAGGTATCGTGTACAAGTCCCGGTATATTAGCCCTGAACTCGGCTTTTACAGGTACTACATATCTGCCGCCGCGCATGGTTATAATTGCGTCTTGCAGATACTTCTGATATGTTGTTGAACGCACAAGCTTTTCAAGCTGTTCTCTCGCCCTTGACTCCTGCATTCTTATCTTACGGCGTAAAGTAGCAAGCTCGGCGGAGGCATTGTCTGACATCTCTTCCTCTGACACTATGCAGGTATTTATCTTTTCTTCCAAGTACTTATTCGGTACAAGCCCGTCAAAGTACATATCAAGTGTGGTTTCTATATTTGCTGAATGTTTGTACCATTCTCTTACGGCTCTAATCACACGGAGTACCTGAGCTATTCTGATAAGCTCTATCATAGACAGTCCGCCGCCTGCCTCCGCACGTCTTAGGTAGCTTGAAACATTCTTTATACCGCCAAAGGACGGATTACCGAATCTGCCTATAAGCATATGTGCATCATTTGTTTCGCTCAACAGTTGTTGTACCTCAAACATACCGCTGAGCGGTCGTATCGCAAGGGCATTTTGTCTTGCCTCTTCGCTTGAGGTTTCGTCTGCCAGCAATGATAATATTTTATCAAGCTCCAGCATTTTATAATATTTTTCTTTGTTCATGTATTATATTCACTCCTTTATGTCAAGATATTTTGGCATAATTCAGGTATATATTCAGTGACTTATTGTCTTATAAAATTTAAGTGCGGTAAAATCTTTATCTATTCTTGAAAGCGTGTACATCTCGCTGACATGAGCAAGCAAAGCGTCGCCGCTCTCATCCAATGCAAACGAAAACACCTTATCCAGCTTAGAGTAAACTATATGCCGCATGGCGGCAGTAACACCCATACCTATCTCAATGGCTGCTTCGTTTCCGTTTTTACTGTTACACTCACCGCACAGCAGAGTGCCGGAAACAGGGCGAAAGTACATTTTCTCCGCCTCATAGCATTTGCATTCCGCACAGCACACAAGGTCAGGCATATAGCCTGAAATCGATAGAATACGCAGTTCAAATATTGCCTTAAGTGCGTTGTGGGTACGCTTCTCATTAGCAAGAAAATACAGCGAATTAAGCGCAAGGCGCAAATACTCCTCTGCGTTCTCATTCTCAGGCGCAAGGTAGCCCGTAAGCTCACAGAAATACTGTGCAAGCGACAGCCGCTCAATATCCTCTCTCAATGCAAAAAACACTTCGCTTATTTGCGCATCGTCAATTATGTATTTATCCCGTCCGATAAAAATATCAAGACGGGAATAGCACAGCAGGCGAGTAGCGGCACTTTTGGGATTTCTTATATTTTTAGCGCCCTTAACAAACGCTCTGACTATACCGTTGCTACGTGTGAGGGCTGTGACAAGTCTATCTTGCTCCCCGATATTCATTTCCGAAATTATCAGTCCGTCTGTTGTTATTTTCATTGTTTTCCTCCAGAAAGTCCTTACCGCTGTCCCTTATTGCAGAATATCTGAGATAGTCAAGTACCGTGCCTGTTGTAAGAAATACTGACCAAGCATTCATTTCATCCATAACCAACACCTCCGAAATTATGGGTATAGTATCAGTATACTCAAATTTCATGGCGGTATTGTGTGTAAATTGTAGAATTATTTTATGGTAATTTATACTATGGAACCGATTGATACCAACTTAATATACAGTATAGATATTAAGCTTATTACTCAGACATTAAAGTCGTTTTCATCATATCCTAAGCTTCTGAGTATTGAGTCACGGTTGCGCCAATCATCCTTGACCTTGACCCATAGCTTTAGGTTTATTTTACAGTCAAAAAATCTTTCCATGTCTTCTCTGGCGTATGAACCTATCTTCTTGAGCATAGATCCGCCTTTACCGATTATAATTCCCTTATGGGAATCACGCTCACAGTATATTGTTGCGTCTATGTCGGTTATATCGCTGTTTTCACGGTTTCTCATGCGTTCTATCATTACCGCTGTGCCGTGCGGTATCTCTTTATCAAGTAAACGCAACAGCTTTTCTCTTATTATCTCTGACGCTATTACTCTTTCGGGTTGGTCTGTTAGGGTATCGCTGTCAAAGAAGTGTTCACCCTCCATTGCAAGCTTTTTAAGCTCCTCCACAAGGTCGGATATACCGTCACAGTACTGTGCGGAAACAGGTACCACCGCCTCAAAGTCATACAGTGCGCTGTACTTG
The DNA here is from genome assembly GCA_051881075.1 of Acutalibacteraceae bacterium. Taxonomy (GTDB): domain Bacteria; phylum Bacillota; class Clostridia; order Oscillospirales; family Acutalibacteraceae; genus RUG14223. The sequence goes on from JBJEPE010000081.1 coordinate 30,422, forward strand.
GCTATCTGCACCATAAGCTTGGTTTTATCCTTAACAAGGTCAAGCTTATTTATCGCAAGCACTGCGGGTATGTCCATAGCCTTAAACTTTTCTATAAGATTTTTTTCAATATCACCAGGGTCAAATCCTGCCTCTACAACAAGCATACAGGCATCTACGCCTGATACGGACTCGCTTACCGAGCGCACCATATATTTGCCAAGCTGAGTTTTCGGCTTATGAATACCCGGTGTATCTATAAATACAAGCTGAGTCTCATTCTGAGTAAGTACACCCATTATACGTGTACGTGTTGTCTGAGGCTTACTGGATACTATGGCAAGCTTTTGTCCCAACATTCTGTTAAGTATAGATGATTTGCCCACGTTGGGTCTGCCGACTATAGCTATAAATGCCGTCTTAGGCGTATTATTATTTGTCATATAGATATTTTCCTTTTCTATGATTAAAGTATAATAAATAAAAATTATATTTTCTATGTTAATTTGATATTTTACCGTGTATTGTCAAAGGGCGTTTTCGTAAGCCCGGCTTTAAGATACGGCTAAGCTTAAGAAAACGCCCTATATTTTACAGCGTACTTGCTACGCCTTAATTACGTTTTTAAAGATTGGATTATTTGCCGCTCATGTGATCGTTAAGCTTTTTAAGCATATCATCTACATCAACGCCATGTACCATGCAGGCCTCAGCTATTGTTTCGCCTCTGGACGAAGGGCAACCTAAACAGTGCATACCCATCTCAAAAAAATAAGGTGCTGTTGATGCGTCCATATCAAGAATATCGCCTATGATAGTATCTTTTGTTACCTTGTTCATTTTGATTATCCTTTCATTTTTTATATTATTATCTTTTAATTTTATAATTATACTGCGTCGCTTATTGACTTGCTCTCCGGTACGGTTATACGCTTAATATCCGCACCTACCGCAGAAAGCTTTTCAACTACAAACTCATAGCCACGGTCTATTCTGACTATATCCTCAATAGATGTAGTTCCCTTAGCCATAAGCCCTGCAATAAGCATTGCTGCGCCTGCACGCAGGTCAACTGCCTTTACCGGTGCGCCCTTAAGGCGTTCTACACCCTCTACTATGGCTAGTCTGCCGTCAACGGATATCTGCGCACCCATACGGGTAAGCTCGTCTATATATCTGTATCTGCTGTCCCATACGCTTTCATTTATGATGCTTGTGCCGTGCGCCATAGTAAGTATGGTGGTTATCTGCGGCTGCATATCAGTCGGGAAACCCGGATGGGGCATTGTCTTTATATTACATTTATTAAGTTTTCCTGTGCTCTGTACCCTTACCGATTCGTCGTATTCAGTAACGGTAACGCCCATTTCTCTGAGCTTGGCGGTAATTGACTCAAGATGCTTAGGGATAACGTTCTTAATAAGAACATCTCCGCCTGTACCGGCTACGGCGGCCATATATGTGCCTGCCTCTATCTGATCGGGTATTATTGAATAAGTAGTACCCTTCAGGTTTTTAACTCCTTTGATTTTTATGACATCAGTACCTGCGCCCCTTACATCGGCACCCATAGAAATAAGGAAGTTTGCCAAATCTACTATATGAGGCTCTTTTGCGGCGTTTTCAATTATAGTTTGTCCCTCTGCCTTAACAGCGGCAAGCATCAAATTCATTGTTGCGCCTACCGAAACAACATCAAGATAAACGTGTGCGCCTTTGAGTTTGTCCGCACTTACCTTAATAATTGCATCTGTAAGCTCATGCGAAGCACCTAATGCGGCAAAGCCCTTTAAATGCTGATCTATCGGTCTTACACCAAAGTCACATCCGCCCGGCATGGCTACCTCTGCGTGCATAAACTTACCGAGTAATGCACCTAAAAGATAGTATGAAGCTCTCATGGCTCTGGCAAGATCCGGAGGAGCTACGGGACTTGTTATCGTTCTTGGATCTATCTGCAATGTAGAGCCGTTAATACTTTTTACCACGGCTCCCATTTCTCTTAAAATAGTAGTCATAAGCCTAACATCGCTTATGTTAGGTATATTTTCAATAGTACAAACATCGTCTGACAATATCACAGCAGGGATAATTGCTACTGCGGCGTTTTTCGCTCCGCTTATTGATATTTCCCCTTCTAATCGTCTACCACCGGTAATTACAAAACGTTCCAATGCGGCACACTCCTAAATTATTTTATATATAAAATTATAAAAATTAAATTTTTAAAACAATGGACAAAAAGCAGTCATACAATATACATATATTTGCTCTCATAGTAATGATAATACAAAAACTATTTATTGTCAATGAATTTTTAATTATGTTACAGTATTGTTACTTAATTGTTACAAAATTCAATTTTATTCATATATTACATTTGTATCTTATTTATTAGGGAATTATCGTCATCTGTCTTAACGTGTAGCATACTGTTCATTTCTCCTATATCAAGAGTATTGTAGCTTCCGCCCTCTGTTTCATCTTCTTCATCGTCGCCCTCTATATCATACCCACGTGACCTTACATAATCCTCAAGAATTGCAATAATTTCCTCTCGCTCGTCACCGATTATGCTGTCATATGAGGGATACACCTGAAGAATATTGTAATCTGAGCCTTTAAGGGTTTTCTTCTCATAGCTGTCGATATCATAAATATGAAGAATAAGTCTGTCAGATTTTCTATAATGTAAGGTAAGGTTTTCTACATCCTCCACCAGATGTATCTCGCCGTCCTGCAATGATTTAAATATCGCCTTATCGCTCTTACGTTTTTCTTTATCGGCATTTTCACGTCTTAAATTCATTTCCATTATTTTATCTATATCACGGATAGCCCTTGCCTGTACAGGCGACATAGGCTCTGAACCGTCATTTCTCGGAATACGCTCAAGCTTATCACCCAGAACATAGCGCACTATAAGCTTCTGCGCAAGCTCCTCGTTGCTTTGTTTGGTCATTTTTCCACACATAAAGTATATTTTACTCTCAGTAAGGTCCACACATACCGGCACGACCGCACCGTTTTTTATGGTGCGTATTTTTTTTGTATATGTTTTTGCGCTTGCAGCAATGTTCCTTCCTATAAAAATCAATGCAACGGCGCGTCTGTCCGCCTTATAATCTTCATTATCCGTTGTATTCAAAAATTCACACATTTTAGTTACACAATCCATAACATCAGAACGTTGAAAGTCATCCGCCTCAATACAGAATACTGCACGTAACAGACTTCTTTTAAGTGCCATCTGTGTCTTTTTTGTAGCGGTAAGATTAATATCCATATCTTTAATCACAGCATAACGGTCTATGCTGTACTTATCTCTGATAAGTCCGCTCTCAAGAAAAATCATGTATGAATATGGATTGGTTTGCATACCTGTATAATCAAAATATTCTCTGTCAGACTTAATAAGATCTTTCATGCCCTCAAGCATTTCTATGGTTACCATTCGCTTATAGTTCTTAAGCAAAAGTACAAGCGCACTTATCCAGCATACTACCATAAAAGTAAAACACAGCCACGCATACCGAGAGTAGAATACATTAAGCTGAGATTTTACAAATATAAGCAAAGCAAAGGGAAAAAGAATGAGTACGGCAGACACCGTAAACATCAGTATGCTTTTTTTGATATCCTTCTTCATTTGTTAATCCTCCGTAATAAATCACTTTTCTCTGTTCCAATATTTCGCATCTAAGCCGCGGTACTGTACCGCCTCGCCAATATGCTTTACCTCTATTATTTCTTTATTGTCAAGGTCGGCTATAGTACGTGCCACCTTTAATATTCTGTCATATGCTCTTGCAGACATACCCAGATTATCAAATGCCGTTTTAAGCAGCATAGTCGCTTTATCGTCAAGCACACAGTATTTATGCAGAAGTGCCGGAGTAAGCCTTGCGTTACAGACTATTCCGTCATCTTTGTAACGTTCAAGCTGTTTTTTACGTGCATTGTTCACTCTTTCTCTTATAGATGCCGACGGTTCGCCCGGCTGCATTGAAGTCAGGTCTCCAAATTCTACGGGCGGTACCTCTATATGCAGGTCAAGTCTGTCAAGTAAAGGACCTGAAATCTTTGAAAGATATTTATTTACAGCCTGCGGCGAGCATATACATTTCTTATTCGGGCTGCCGTAATTACCGCACGGGCATGGATTCATAGCAGCTACTACCATCATTGAGCAAGGATAGCTGAGCGTTCCGTGAACCCTTGATATAGTTACTACACCGTCCTCAATAGGCTGTCGCAACGCTTCTGTAGAGGCACGTGAAAACTCAGGCAACTCATCTAAGAACAATACGCCGTTGTGTGCCAGCGAAATCTCGCCGGGCTTTGGCACGCTTCCGCCGCCTGATAATGCCGCAGCAGATACCGTATGGTGAGGTGATCTGAACGGCCGCTCTCTGATAAGCGGTTCTTCATCGCTGAGCAGTCCTGCTATGGAATGTATCTTAGTCGTTTCAAGCATTTCATCAAGCGTCATATCGGGTAAAATTGACGGTATGCGCTTTGCAAGCATACTTTTACCTGAGCCGGGAGAACCGATAAGCAAAATATTATGTCCGCCGGCAGCGGCTATCTCCATAGCACGTTTAGCCTGATGCTGTCCCTTGACCTGTGAAAAGTCAAGAGCTGTACTGATTTTGGGTTTCTCTGTAGGTACATATTTAGACGGAACCAGATTTTTAAGTCCGGTTATGTATGCAAAAAGCGTAGAAATATTATCTATTGCATAAACCTCTATTCCATCTACTACTGCCGCCTCATGTGCGTTCTGTGCAGGCAAAAATATTTTTTTAAAGCCGCATTCCTTTGCCTTGATAGTCATCGGTAATACGCCGTTTATAGGTCTTAATTCGCCCGCAAGTGAAAGCTCGCCTAAAAATGCACAGTCATCAAAGCTTGCAGATATCTGCCTTGATGAACGCAGTATCGCCATCATTATGGGCAGGTCATACAGCGGTCCCTCCTTGCGTATATCCGCAGGAGCAAGGTTTATGATAATTCTTCCCGTAGGAAAGTCAAAGCCGCAGTTACGCATTGCGGCACGTACCCTGTCACGTGATTCCTTTACCGAAACATCGGGCAAGCCTACTATATCAAATGACGGCATACCTTGCGATATATCAGCCTCTGTTTGTACCGCAAAAGCATCCATACCGAAAATACCCATACTGTTAATTACAGCTACCATAAATTATACCTCTCTAAGCAATGTGTAAAGGCCGTACATACCGTAAAAACATCATTTTCATTATTAGCACTCAAAAATCACATACAGTACGGCTATTTAAACATATCAATAGCATTATTATAACTGCTTAAACCGAATTTTGCAATCAATTTTATTATAACATTTAAGAAATAATAAATTATATTGCAATTTATGACGTTTTATAAATAAGTTTTACTTTATATTCTGTTTTATTTATCACATAATTCGTCGCAAGTATGCATAAATATACTTTTTTGTCAAAAATATCTTGTCTTTGTTTAAAATATATAGTATAATGTTTTAAATACTGTATTTATGATTTATTCGTTTAAAGCTCTAAAGCTAAACAAAATGAACAGGCAGACTTAATGTAAATTTAACGTCGTGCCAAAACTAAAACAATACTAAAGTTAAGGAGATGTTCAAAATGTTTCAAAAGGACATAGAAACCATGAAACGTGCAGATATCGAAAGCTTGCAACTTGAAAGATTAAAGCACATAGTAGCTTACTGCTACAACAATGTTCCCTTCTATCACAAGAAGCTTACCGATGCGGGAGTATTTGACGGCAGTAAGATAAGAGAGCTTTCCGATGTAAAATACATACCTGTTACAACTAAAGACGACATGAGGGATAATTACCCATTTAACCTTGTTGCAGTACCTATGAAGAATATAGTGCGCATACACGCGTCATCTGGTACTACAGGTAAACCGACCGTAGGCGTATATACCAAGAATGACCTTGATCTATGGTCTGACTTGGTTGCACGTATAGCGGTTGGCGGCGGAGCAAGTGCTGAGGATATATTTCAGATATCCTTCGGTTACGGACTGTTTACGGGTGCTTTAGGTCTGCATTACGGACTTGAAAAGGTAGGTGCTACCGTTATACCTGCATCATCGGGTAATACGGCAAAGCAGCTTATGATGTTCCGTGACTTCGGCGTTACAGGTCTTGTTGCCACACCAAGCTACGCACTGTATTTAGGCGAAGCAATGAAAGAGGCAGGCTATCCGAGAAGCGACTATAAACTGAAGCTTGGACTTTTAGGCTCTGAGCCATGCACACCTGAGATGCGTGACCAGATAGAGGCAAGCATGGGTATATTCGTAACCGATAACTACGGCCTTACCGAGATAGGCGGACCGGGTATGTCAGGAGAATGTCAGCTTCGTTGCGGTATGCACATTGCAGAAGATCACTTCTTGCCTGAGATAGTAGATAAGGATACACTCGAGCCTGTAGACAGGGGCGAGGTAGGCGAGCTTGTTGTAACTACACTTACCAGAGAAGGTATGCCTGTACTCAGATATCGCACCAAGGACATAACAAGGCTTATTTACGAGCCGTGCGAATGCGGAAGAACACACGCAAGAATGACTAAAACAATGGGCAGAACGGACGATATGCTTATCATCAAGGGTGTAAACGTGTTCCCGTCACAGATAGAAAGCGTACTTGTGGGTACCGAGAATATAGGCCCTCATTATCAGCTTATTGTACGCAGGGAGAACTTTAAGGATACGTTAGAAGTAAAGGTTGAGCTTATAAACGGTGATCTTCTCACACACTACAGAGAGCTTGAAAACCTGCAAAGAGATATCCACGACAGATTAAAAAGCATACTCGGTCTTGAAACCAAGGTTACATTGGTTGAGCCTAAGACATTAGAGAGATTTCAGGGCAAGGCAAAGAGAATACTTGACCTGAGAAATGCGTAACAAATAAACCGAAAGGGTATGAATGAAATGAAAAAGCTTTTACTTGGTAACGAGGCCGTTGCCAGAGGACTTTATGAGGCAGGCGTAAGGGTAGTATCAAGCTACCCCGGTACGCCCAGTACCGAGATAACCGAAGCTGCCGCCAAATATGATGAAATGGACTGTGAATGGGCCCCTAACGAAAAGGTAGCCGCAGAGGTTGCTATAGGAGCATCATTTGCAGGGGCAAGAAGCTTCTGCGCTATGAAGCACGTAGGCTTAAACGTTGCGGCAGACCCGTTCTTTACGGATTCTTACATAGGTGTAAACGGCGGTTTTGTACTTGCCGTTGCTGATGACCCCGGTATGCACTCATCACAGAATGAGCAGGATAGCAGAAATTACGCTAAAGCGGCTAAGGTTCCTATGCTTGAGCCTTCGTCATCACAGGAGTGTAAGGACTATGCCAAGCTTGCATATGAGATATCAGAGCAATTCGATACGCCTGTAATGCTTCGCCTTACCACCAGAATAGCACACTCACGCAGTATAGTTGAGTTATGTGACAGAGCAAACGACGATATCAAGGAATACACAAAAAATCCCGCTAAAAACGTTATGCTGCCTGCAAACGCAAGACCAAGACACGTATTTGTAGAAGAAAGACTTGTTAAATTACAGGAATATGCGGAAACAAGCGGAATAAATAAAATAGAAATGTTTGATGACAGCATAGGCATTATTGCCGCAGGTAACTGCTATCAGTATGCCAAAGAAGCATTCGGCGAAAATGCCTCTTACCTAAAGCTTGGTATGCTTAATCCGCTGCCAGTTGAGCTTATAAAAAGATTTAGTCAGCAGGTAAGCAAGCTGTATGTTATAGAGGAGCTTGACGATGTAATAGAAAGTCATTGCCTAAAAAACGGAATTAAAGTAATAGGCAAAGAGATATTCCCACGTTGCGGAGAGTTTTCTCAACGTGTTGTTAAAGAGATTATTACCGGTGAAAAGGCAGAGAGCATCAGCCTTGATATGCCCATACCGGTACGTCCTCCCGTTATGTGTTCCGGCTGTCCTCACAGAGGATTGTTCTATGCGCTTAAAAGATGCGGCGTATATGTAAGCGGTGATATAGGATGCTACACACTGGGAGCCGCCGCACCTATATCCATGATGGATACAAGCGTTTGTATGGGTGCGTCGGTATCTACATTGCATGGCTTTAATAAAGTAAGAGGTGCAGAGTCAGAGAAAAAGTCTGTTGCCGTTATCGGTGATTCAACCTTCATACATTCAGGCATTACAAGCCTTATAGACATTGCATACAATAAGACAAACTCGGTTGTTATAATACTTGATAACTCAATAACGGGTATGACGGGACATCAGCAAAACCCGACAACAGGTTATACAATCAAGGGCGACCCAACATCTGCCGTAAGCCTTGAAAAGCTTTGTGCCGCAGTGGGCATTAACAGAGTAAGAGTGGTTGACCCATACAACCTAGACGAAACCATAGCCGTAGTAAAGGAAGAACTGGATATCGCAGAGCCTTCCGTTATTATTTCTCGCAGACCGTGTGCTTTGCTTAAATATGTTAAGCATAAGCCTGCACTTAAGGTAGACACAGACAAGTGCATAGGATGTAAGAAGTGCCTGTCAATAGGCTGTCCATCAATCTCAGTAAGAGAGAAAAAGGCTGTTATCGACGCTACACAGTGCGTTGGTTGCGGGGTTTGTGCAGGACTTTGCCCCAAAAAGGCTATTAATTGAGCAAGATTAACTGAAAGGAAATGTACTTATTATGAGTAATGTCAAAAATATTTTAATAGTAGGTGTCGGCGGACAAGGCACATTGCTTGCAAGCCGTCTTTTAGGCAATAATATGCTCAACAGCGGCTATGATGTAAAGGTATCTGAAGTACACGGAATGAGCCAGAGAGGCGGCTCTGTAGTTACATATGTGCGCTACGGAGATGAGGTAAGCTCACCGATAATAGAAAAGGGAGAGGCCGACCTTATACTTGCCTTTGAACAGCTTGAGGCCGCCAGATTTTTACCGTGGCTTAAAAAGGGCGGTACTATGATAATAAACACACAGCAGATAGACCCTATGCCTGTAATCATGGGCAATGCCGAATATCCGCAGAACATTCTTGAAAGCCTGCGCGAAAAGAATGTAAACGTCATTGCGGTAGACGCTCTGTCTATAGCTGAAAATGCAGGAAGCTCTAAGGCTGTAAACGTTGTACTTATCGGCGTTATGGCCAAGTCACTGGGCTTTGATAAGGAGCAATGGTTGCAGACTGTAAGAGATAACGTACCGGCTAAGTTTGTTGAGCTTAACGAAAAGGCCTTTGTTATGGGCTACGACGCAGGTTAATCTCATAAGCCTTTACCGCAAATAGAATTACAAACAAATCGCCCACATTTGTACTTACTGATTTCAAGTACAAGTGTGGGCATTAATTTTTTATATCATAGATTTATTTTAAATTAACTATTATTCTCTCAATACGTCTGTCGGCAACTCCGTCAGCGGTAAAGCTTATTCCGTTTATATCAACCGTTGGACATTCACTGTTCTCAGGTATTCTGCCAAGGTACTCCATAAACAGTCCTGCCACCGTTTCGCTCTCTGTATCCGGTAGATTTACTTCAAGCATTTCTGCAAGATCGTCAACGGACAATGTACCGTCAACGGTAAATATATTGTCGCTTACCTTAGTAAACTCCGCTTCTTCGTTGTCGTACTCATCCTGTATGCTGCCAACTATTATTTCAAGCAGATCTTCTAAGGTTATAAGTCCCTCTGTTCCGCCGTACTCGTCAACAACTATAGCAAGCTGCATTTTCTTTTCGGTCATTTCATGGAAAAGCTCACTGCACGGCTTAGTCTTAGGCGCAAACATTATGCGGCGCATTATGTCTTTTATACTCAGCTTTGACGGTGCATCAAGGCAAACATATTTGAGCAGGTCTTTAACGCAGACAACGCCTATAATGTCATCAAGATCTTCATGATAAACCGGCAGTCTTGAATATCCGCTGTCTACGGCGGCAGTGATTACTTCGCTTATAGTATCCGTGTCTTCTATAGCCACCATTTCTGTGCGATGAGTCATTATCTCACCTACGGTTATATCGTCAAAGTCAAAGATATTCTCTATCATATCCTTTGTGCTTTCTTCAATAAGTCCCTTTTCTTCGCTCTCATCCATCATAAGCAGTAACTCTTCCTCGGTTGCGGGGATCTGCATTGTGTTAGGGTCAAAGCCGAACATTTTAAGTACAAGCTTGGTTATACATTGAGCCGCAGAGATAAACGGAGATAAAACACAGCTTGCCGCTTTAACAGCAAATGATGTTTTAAGGGCAACGCTGTCCGCCTTTTGCAGTGACATTCTTTTAGGAATAAGCTCACCGAATATCAGGAACAGGAAGGTTAGTGCTATGATGATAATAACCGCACTTATTATGTAAACAGCTAAACTGCCAAACGGTAAGAACGCAAGCAAATTACTCAAATACCGTGTATAAACAAGTACCGCTATCGCAGAAGCCGAAAAGCCGCAAAGCGCAATGCACATTTTGATTGCGGAAACAGGTCTTTCGGGTGAGCTTAACATCTTATCCAATCTGATAGCTCTCTTATTACCGCTTTGCGCTAATCGCTTAATATAAGCCTCATTCACATCCTGTAGTGCAGACTCGGCCATAACAAACACAGCGTGTATAAACGCAAGTATGATTATTAATGCGATTACCGTAATATGCCCGGCAGTAGATAATTCATTAAATCCGCCGTTAATTAAAGTTAAACTTTTCCCTAGAGGGTCGTCAGACATTTTTAATTTACTCCTTTCGTTTTTAACGAATAAAATTTATAGCTATTTATTTTAAGTATAAAGCATAATGACTGTTCTGTCAATCGTTTTAAAATCGGAAAATGTAAATAATTTTTATATTACTTAGTATTTATTTGGATTTTAGTTTTACTTAATGTAGATTAAATTACTGTTTATTACTCTTTTTCCACTTAAAATAATCAACTTTTGATTATAAATTTAAATTTTTACTTTACATATTGACAAAAAAGTGATAGACTTTACTGTAGTATTGGAAAGACTGTAATTTTTTTCTGTTGTATAAAAATATTGATATTTATCAAGATATCGGCTATAGCAGCATATTTTTAAAAGGCAGATAAGTTGCGGTCCGTATAGTTTTGTCTTTATGCAATTTCCTGTTAATTATGCAAAACTATATCGCCATACACTTTTTATGTATTATTTTAGCCGTAAGGCTTTAAGGAGGAAATCATCCCATGGCAAGGAAAATGAAAACGATGGATGGTAACAACGCCGCTGCTCACGTTTCTTATGCGTTTACAGACGTTGCCGCTATCTATCCAATTACGCCTTCATCGGTTATGGCTGATGAAACAGACAAATATGCTGCCGCAGGCCGCAAGAACCTCTTTGGTAGAGAAGTTCAGGTTACTGAGATGCAATCAGAGGCCGGTGCAGCAGGTGCAGTTCACGGCTCACTTTCAGCAGGTGCGTTGACCACTACTTATACAGCTTCTCAGGGCTTATTACTTATGATCCCTAATATGTATAAGATGGCTGGCGAGCTTTTACCAAGCGTTATCCACGTTTCTGCACGTGCACTTACAAGCCATGCACTTTCAATCTTCGGAGATCACTCCGATATCTATGCTTGCCGTCAAACAGGCTATGCAATGCTTTGCTCAAACAACCCTCAGGAGATTATGGATCTTGCCGCAGTTGCTCACTTAGCTGCTATCAAGGGCAGAGTTCCGTTCCTTCATTTCTTTGACGGTTTCCGTACATCACATGAAATTCAAAAGATTGAAACATGGGATTACGAAGATCTCGCAGAGCTTCTTGATTGGGATGCTGTTGAGGCATTCCGCCGCCGTTCACTTAACCCTGAGCATCCTGTTATCAGAGGTACGGCACAGAACGACGATATATTCTTCCAGGCTCGTGAAGCTTGTAACAAGTATTATGATGCTGTTCCTGAGGTTGTAGTTGACTACATGAACAGAATCAACGATAAAATAGGCACAAATTACAAGCCGTTTAACTACTATGGCGCACCTGATGCAGAGAGAGTTATAGTTGCTATGGGTTCTGTATGTGACTGTGCAGAGGAAGTTGTAGATTATCTTAACGCAGCAGGCGATAAGGTTGGCCTTATTAAGGTTAGACTTTACAGACCGTTTGTTGCTGATTATCTCCTTTCAGAATTACCTAAGACCGTTAAGAAGATTTCTGTACTTGACAGAACTAAAGAGCCGGGTTCAATCGGCGAGCCTTTATATCTTGATGTACTTGCAGCACTTTCCGGCACAGAGTTCGGTTGTGTTCCGGTATATACAGGACGTTACGGTTTAGGTTCTAAGGATACAACACCGGGCGACATCGTTGCAGTATATCGCAACATGGAGTCAGACACACCTAAGAAGCGCTTTACTATCGGCATCGTTGATGACGTTACTAATCTTTCATTGCCGGTTGTTGAGAATCCTGACACAACACCTGCAGGCACACATTCCTGTAAGTTCTGGGGTCTTGGCGCAGACGGTACTGTTGGCGCTAACAAGAACTCCATAAAGATCATCGGTGACCACACAGATATGTACGCACAGGGCTATTTTGCATATGACTCAAAGAAGTCAGGCGGACTTACTGTTTCTCACCTTCGCTTCGGTAACAAGCCGATTAAGTCAACCTACTACATTTCTAAGGCTGACTTTGTTGCCTGTCATAATCCTTCATATGTTGATAAGTATGACATCGTTGACGACCTCAAAGAGGGCGGAAGCTTTTTACTTAACTGCGGTTGGGATTTAGATGAGCTCAACAAGAGATTGCCGGGCAAGATGAAGAGAATTATTGCAGAGAAGAACATTAAGTTCTATACAATAGACGGTATCAAGATTGGTAAAGAGATCGGCCTTGGCGGACGTATCAACACAATCTTACAATCTGCATTCTTTAAGATTGCTAACATAATTCCTGCTGAAGAAGCAAAAGAGTACATGAAGGCCGCTGCTCTCAAGTCCTACGGTAAGAAGGGCGAAAAGGTTGTTGCCATGAACTATGCCGCTATTGACAGAGGTATGGAGGACGTACAGGAGGTTGCTGTTCCGGCAGAGTGGAAGAACGCCGTTGACGATGACGCTAAGGCACTTGTAACAGGTGACAGAGCAGATGTTGTTGATTATGTAAACAACATTCTTAATCCTGTAAACGCATATAAGGGCAACAAGTTACCTGTTTCTACATTCCTTAGTCATGTAGACGGTACTGCACCGCAAGGTTCTGCTGCATACGAGAAGAGAGGTATTGCAGTTGATGTTCCTGAGTGGAATCCTGATAATTGTATTCAATGTAACTTCTGTTCTATGGTTTGTCCTCATGCGGTTATCCGTCCTGTAGCTATGACAGCCGACGAGCTTGCTGCTGCTCCTGAGGGAACTAAGAGCAAGAAGATGACAGGTCTTGCTGACCTTAACTTCGCAATGACAGTATCTACCCTTGACTGCACAGGCTGTGGCGCTTGCGTACAGGTTTGTCCGGGCATGAAGGGTAACAAGGCTCTCGAAATGAAGCCTATAGATTCACAAAGAGCAGGTCAAAAGGTATTTGATTACGGCAGAACTGTTGCTGACAAGCCTGAGGTTGCCGCTAAGTTTAAGGAAACAACCGTTAAGGGCAGCCAGTTCAAGCAGCCGTTGCTTGAGTTCTCCGGCGCTTGCGCAGGTTGCGGTGAAACACCGTATGCAAAGCTTACAACACAACTCTTCGGTGACAGAATGTTCATTGCTAACGCAACAGGTTGTTCTTCTATCTGGGGCGGTTCTGCACCTGCAACTCCATACACAGTAAACAAGAAGGGCTTTGGTCCTGCATGGCACAACTCTTTGTTTGAGGATAATGCTGAGTTTGGTTACGGTATGGCACTTGCTCAGAAGGCTATTCGCGGCAGACTCATCAGCTATGTTGAAGAGATTGCTTCTAAGACAGATGATGCTGAGATGAAGGCAGTTTGTGAAGAGTACATAGCAACTAAGGATAGCAGCTCTGCTAACCGTGCTGCTGCTGATGCTCTTATTGCTAAGCTTGAGTCTGTAAAGGATTGCTCATGTGAGGTTGGCGAGCTTGCAAGAAAGACGCTTGTTGACAGAGACAGTCTTGCTAAGAAGTCAATGTGGATCTTCGGTGGCGACGGCTGGGCATATGATATCGGCTTTGGTGGCTTAGACCACGTTATCGCATCCGGTGAGAATGTAAACATCCTCGTATTTGATACTGAGGTTTACTCAAATACAGGCGGACAGGCATCTAAGGCTACACCTGTAGGTTCTGTTGCACAGTTTGCCGCAACAGGTAAGGCTACTAAGAAGAAGGATCTGGCAGCTATTGCAATGAGCTACGGTTATGTATATGTTGCACAGGTTGCTATGGGTTCTGACTATAATCAGTGCGTTAAGGCTTTTGCTGAGGCTGAAAGCTATAACGGCCCGTCAATCATCATTGCATATGCTCCATGTATCAACCACGGTATCAAGGGCGGCATGGGCATTGCACAGCTTGAGGAGAAGAAGGCTGTTGAGGCAGGTTACTGGCATACATTCCGTTATGACCCAAGACTTGCAGACGAGGGCAAGAATCCGTTTACTCTTGACAGTAAGGCTCCTACAGGCAATTACCGTGATTTCATCATGGGTGAAGTTCGTTACAATTCTTTGACAAGAGCATTCCCGGATAGAGCTGAGGAACTCTTTGCTAAGGCTGAAAAGTACGCTGAAGAAAAGTACAATCACCTTGATGAACTCTCAAAGGCTTAATTTACCCACCTTTCCCGCCTTTTGAAAAAGGCTCGACGAAAACCCCGCCTTTTGGAAAAGGCTTAGCGAAAACCCCGCCTTTTGAAAAAGGCTTAGCGAAAACCCCGCCTTTTGAAAAAGGCTTGGCGAAAACTTCACTTCGCACACAGGCTTATTTATTACGTTGCTTTTATTTCCTGCGTCAGGGTTTTATCTGATTCTTAAAACGCATAGATAAAGTAAGTGTTAATATTTAGTTTGTGTCAATAGTGAGGGAAATCTGATAATAAATAATAACAAGCGATAGCACTTTCTGCTATCGCTTGTTGTGCTTAATGCGTAAATTTAGTCTTATGTAATAGAATAAGTGATGTTTTAGTTTGAAATATTGCATTTTAATTTTCAGATAAATAATAGGGCATTTCGGTTTTTTCCGAATATGCCCTGATTTTTTATAATTTTTTAGCTCTGTTTGTTATGCACCAACGTTATAGAGTTGTTTTATGTTATCTTTAGTTTATATCCTCTTAGTCATGTCAATATGTGGACAATGTTCATCGTAATATTCTTCACCTTTCTGTGAATAGCCCAAAGACTTGTAGAATTTTTTAGCGGAAACCTGTGCAGATACGGTAATCTCCTTTGCACCCAGCCTTTGTGCCTCATGCTCTGATGTGAGCATAACTATCTTACCGAAGCCCTTGCCACGGTATTCCTTTACAACGGCAACCCTGCCTATATGCCACGACTTTGCGTTTTCGCCCTGATATATCCTGCTGACCGCTATCGGCTTACCTTCGTCAAATAATACTAGATGGGTAGCCGTTTCGTCGATTTCGTCAAATTCGTTTTTAAAGCCTTGTTCATTGATAAAAACATTCGTGCGTATTTTCTTGGCTTCATTGGGTAATTCATCATATACCTTCAGTTCCATAAAAGATACCTCCGTTTTACATTTAAATGTAATCTATATTGTCGGTAAAAGACTTACTTTTAATAAATTCTACATTTGGGAATTTTTCATGCAATTTGCATATAAGCGGGAAGATGACTACATCCTCGGTCTTATAATGTCCTGCATCAACTATAACTATATTGTTCTTTGCGCTGTCTATTATCTCATGATGTTTTATCTCTCCCGTTACCAGCGCATCGGCCCCAAGCCTTACGGCATCATAAATACAGCTTCCGCCGGCGCCTGAGGCTACTGCAACAGTCTGAATACTCTTATCTGTATCAGTATATCTTACGCCTCTACAGTTTAGACCTTTTTTAACGCATAAGGCAAGCTCTTTAGCGGATATTGGTTTGCTAAGCCTTCCGATAAACAGACACTCGGTATCGGTATCGGTAATATCGGTAAGTCCTATAGCCTCAGCAAGGCACGTATTTACACCGCCCATTGCTTTATCAAGGTTAGTGTGCGCCGCTATACATCCTATACCGCTGCTTATAAGCTTATATAGTGTACTTTTACTGCTTATGTGCTTAACAGGGTGAAAGATAATAGGGTGATGACTAATTATAAGGTCGGCACCTATTTGTTTGGCCTCTTCAACTACGCTGTCTGTAATATCAAGCGTAACCATTACTTTTGTAAACTCATCATTATAATCACCGACAAGCAGTCCGCAGTTATCAAAGTCCATTGCGGTATCAAACGGTGCTAAAGTGTTTATATAATCGTATATTTCTTTGATTTTCATAGTTTACCTCCGTTACTTTTGAGCTATCTGTGGCAACTGCCTGATTTCTGATATTATACTTCTCAGCTTTTCGGCTTCTTCATCATGCCCCGATACGGTAAGCCCGTTTGCCTTAAGCTCCAGCATTTTTATTTTACCCAGTATATATTCATGTGCGGCATCTGAATTATCCTCGTTAAGCTTACCTATGTATATGGATACATTATCAAATACCTCCGAATTTCCGGAATATGCACAGCACATAACGGAATATACTTTATTATCAGCAATAACGGCCTTTTCTTTTATTATTTCAAATCCGTTTTTGTATAGATATTCACGCAAATGTTCACTCTTTGTCATGGGCTGCAGTATCAGGTGCTTTTCGTTCTCTTTTATCCACGGTGCGGCATCTATTATTTTAGCTATAAGCTCTCCGCCCATGCCGGCAATAATAATATCGTCGACCTCATCGGAATTGATTGCCGTAAGCCCGTCTGAAAGCCTTGTTTCTATCATGTTTTCGACGTGATATTTTGCAATGTTCTCTTTACCGCTATGCAGTGGCTCAGGGCGCAGGTCTGCCGCAATCGCATGAGATATTCTGCCTGTGCGTGCAAGCCAGATGGGTAAATATGCGTGGTCGGTGCCGATGTCGGCTATTCTTGCGTTATTGCGTACAAGCTCAGCACATAGCGCAAGCCTGTTATCAAGCTTAAAAAGCGGTCGCTGTGTCATTTGCGTCCTCCTGTGTGTTTATTGATTAAAAAACATTACGGAATGTCGCACATGACATTCCGTAAGTATTATGTACTTTCAGTTAGTGTCCTCATCAATAACGTAGCTTGAGGAGCTTGGCAAACCTAACTGTTCCATTACAAGCTCTTCTTTTTCTCTCATACGTACTCTGTCAAGTCCGCCTGTTTCGTGGTCATATCCAAGCAAATGCAATACAGAGTGTGCGGTAAGGTAGCCTACTTCTCTTTGCAGGCTATGTCCGTAAAGGTCAGCCTGCTCGTATGCCTTTTCTATAGATATTACAACGTCACCTAAAATCTGTGCATTTGTGGTTGGGTCACGGTCATAAACGCCGTTTTCTCCCATAGGGAAGCTTAAAACATCCGTAACGGCATCCTTGTTTCTGTATTGTGCGTTAAGACTGCGTATTTCAGCATTACTTACAAATGTAACGCTTATTTCGGCAGAGCCTTTAAATTCTTCCATTTTAAGTACTGCATTGCAGCAACGGCGTACAAGCATACGTAATCCCGTAGGAATTTTAACTTCTTTTTGCTTATTGGTGATAATTACTCTGATTCTATCAGTCATCTGTTATTCTTAACCTCCTCGATTTTCTCATAAGCCTTGATAATATCCTGTACCAGCTTGTGCCTTACAACATCCTTTTCGCTGAACATTACCTGTGCTATGTCATTGACATTCTTTAAAATTTTTATAACGTCCTTCAGTCCGGATCTGCTGCCGTTAGGCAGGTCTATCTGCGTGATATCGCCGGTTATTACCATCTTTGAGTTAAATCCCAATCTGGTTAAAAACATCTTCATCTGTTCTCTTGTGGTATTTTGTGCCTCGTCAAGTATGATAAAGCTGTCATCAAGGGTTCTGCCTCTCATATAGGCGAGCGGAGCTACCTCAATGTTACCGCGTTCAACGTACCGCTGATAATTTTCGGCACCAAGCATATCAAAGAGTGCGTCATACAATGGGCGAAGATACGGGTCTACTTTGCTTTGAAGATCTCCCGGTAAAAAACCCAACTTTTCTCCTGCCTCTACGGCGGGTCGTGTCAGGATTATCCTGTTTATCTCATGCGCTCTGAATGCCGTAACGGCCATAGCCACGGCAAGGTATGTTTTACCTGTACCGGCAGGCCCTACGCCGATTGTGATGGTATTATTTTTAATGGCTGAGCAGTAGTGCTTTTGCCCCAGTGTTTTGGGCTTCACCGGTTTTCCCTTTGCGGTTACGCAAATACAGTCGCCTGCAAGCTGTTCTATCTTCTGCTCACTGCCCTCGTTCACAAGCGAAATGCAATATCTGACGTTTTGTTCACTCAAATTTTCTCCATGATTGATAAGTGACAGAAGGCTTTGAATAGCTCTTACCGCACTTGATACGTTTTCGGGTTCACCTGTTACCTTAAGCTCACTGCCTCTACCTATAACGCCTACGGAGTATTCCTTTTCAATAAGCTTTATATTTGAATCGAAGCTGCCAAATAAAGTAACGGCGTGTTCCATACGTTCTACATTTATCACTTGTTCCATTCAATCACCATCCTTTGATAAAAAATTGCGTTAAAAAATTTAGTAGAAAATCAACAAAATAATAATATCTGATAAATTGATTTCTACATAATATTGTAACACATTATTTGCAATAAGTCACGTAAAATAAACAAATTTTTTTCTAACTTAAAGATTTTGTTAATTGTGACGATAATTTGCGGTAAAAATTGACATCTTTTTCACATATGTTAAATCATTAAATTTAAATCTATAGAGATACAGTTTAATTTTAATGCGTGTTTATTAAAAAATACTCAAATTAAGTATTGACAAAATATGAGTTTTATTGTATAATCTCAAAGTGTAAAGCGGTTTGCTTTACAGAATTACACAAAAAGTCGTAAAGGCAGTGAAATTTATGGAAAAAAATCTTGAAATTTCCCTTCTTTTGGACTTCTACGGTGAGATGCTCACTGAGAAACAGAGAGAGGCAATCGAAAATTATTATAATAATGATTTATCTTTAGGCGAGATTGCCAATAATCTTGGTATAACCAGACAGGGTGTACGTGATGCTATTAAAAAGTCTGAGGGTATCCTCTATCACTTGGAGGAAAAACTCGGTTTGGCTAAGAAATTTGCAGAAATGCAAAAGGGCGTTGAGCGTATAGTCGAATGTGCAGAAAAGATAGACTTTTATAACAGGCGCTTATTCCGTTCTAACGAAGTTCAGGAATGTGTACAGACTATTACCGAGATAGCGCAGAAGCTCTGTGATTGATTTTAATTGAGAGGTGATCGTCCGTGGCTTTTGAAGGACTATCGGATAAACTGAGCGCTGCCTTTAAAAGATTGCGTTCAAAGGGTAAATTAACAGAATCCGATGTAAAGGAGGCAATGCGTGAGGTTCGCCTTGCATTGCTTGAAGCAGACGTAAACTATAAAGTCGCTAAGGATTTTACAAGTAAGGTTACCGAGCGTGCCGTCGGCGCAGATGTAATGGAAAGTCTTACTCCGGCACAAATGGTAATAAAAATAGTAAACGAGGAGCTTACAGAGCTTATGGGCGGACAGAGCGCGAAGCTCTCAATGCCGTCTAAACCGCCTATGGTAATCATGTTGTGCGGTTTACAGGGTTCAGGTAAAACCACCCACGCCGGTAAGCTTTCATTAATGCTTAAAAAGCAGGGCCACAGACCGCTTATTGCCGCCTGTGATATTTACCGTCCTGCCGCTATAGAACAGCTTAAGGTAGTAGGTGCCAAGGCCGGCGTACCTGTGTTTGAAATGGGCAAAGAAAACCCCGTCAAAATAGCCAGAGAGGCCGTTAAGCACGCAAGAGATTACGGTAATGATATACTTATTCTCGATACCGCAGGTAGACTTCATATTGATGAAGTGCTAATGGAGGAGCTTCGCAAAGTAAAGGCAGAGGTCAATCCTTCAGAGATTTTGCTTGTTGTTGACTCAATGACAGGTCAGGATGCGGTAAACGTTGCCAAATCATTCAATGATCTTCTTGATATAACCGGTGTTATACTCACTAAGCTTGACGGTGATACAAGAGGCGGTGCGGCGTTATCGGTAAGGGCGGTAACGGGCAGGCCTATAAAGTACGCCGGTATAGGTGAAAAGCTTGAGGATATCGAGGTATTCCACCCTGACAGAATGGCGTCAAGAATACTCGGTATGGGCGATGTACTTACTCTTATTGAAGAAGCCGAGAGTAAGCTCGACCAGAAGAAAGCCGAGCAAATGGCAGAAAATCTTAAGAAGAATAAATTTGATATGAATGACCTTCTCATGCAATTTGAGCAGATAAAGAATATGGGTTCTATCAAGAGCTTACTTTCCAAGCTACCCGGCGTTGATAAAAAAATACAGGATGTTGATATTGACGAGCGTCAATTTGACAGAATTTCCGCAATAATATTATCAATGACACCGCAAGAGAGGGAGAAACCCTCTATTATAAATCCGTCACGTAAGCGCAGAATAGCCGCCGGATGCGGACAGCAGGTAGAGGATGTAAACAGACTTTTAAAGCAGTTTGAGCAGATGCAGAAGATGATGAAGCAATTTGGCGGAAAGGGCAAGAAAAAGTTGCGCTTGCCGGGCTTAGGTGGCTTTTGATAAATAGCATTTATCCGACCTATATAACGGGTCGTAATATAAATGGATTATTTTACAGGAGGTGGATACAGACATGGCAGTAAAGATCAGACTTCGCAGAATGGGTGCTAAGAAATCGCCTTTTTATCGTATAGTTGTAGCTGATTCAAGATATCCGAGAGACGGTCGTTTCATTGAGGAAATCGGTTACTATAACCCTCTTCAGAATCCGTCACTTGTTAAGGTTGACTCTGAAAAGGCAAAGAAGTGGATCGCTAACGGCGCACAACCTACAGATACAGTAAAGGCTCTCTTCAAGAAGCATGATATACTTTGATAATAGGAGTGTTACGTTTGGAAGAATTACTTATAGCTATTGCACAGGGACTTGTAGAAAGTCCTGAGGAAGTAAAGGTCGATACAGACGAGCCTACTGAGGACGGTACTGTAGTATATCATCTTCACGTTGCTGAAAATGATATGGGCAGAATTATCGGTAAGCAGGGACGTATAGCTAAGGCTATCCGTACTATTGCCAGGGCCTCAGCAGTCAGAAGCGAAGCCAAAATTATGGTTGAGATCGACTGATAATATCCTCTGTTGCACCGGAGTGTGTCTTAAAGCTCAAATGTGATTTGAGTTTTGAAACACGCTCGGTGGCAGCAAAAGCGGACGTGAAAGTACCTCCGCTTAAAACAACAAATTTTCGGGGCAGGGACGACTTATTTGGAGTTCTTGCCTCGTTTTATATAAAGCTTTGGAGCGATGAAAATGAAAAAGGAATTTATTGAGGCAGGCAAGATAGTGGGAACACACGGCTTAAAGGGAGAAATGCGTGTTGAGGCTTGGTGTGACAGTCCAAGCTTTTTATGCAAGTTTAAAACTTTGTACCTTGGTGCAGGTAAACAACCTGTAAGTATAATTTCTGCAAGACCTCATAAGAATATAGTAATTATGCTTATAAAGGACATAAATACCGTTGAAAAGGCAGATACTATGCGTGGCAAGTTACTGTATATCAACAGAAAAGATATAAAACTTGATGAAAATGTTTATCTAATTCAGGATATAATAGATCTTGAGGTAAGGGATGTTGATACAGGTACGGTTTACGGCAGGGTTACTGATGTTCTTAAAACGGGTGCTAACGATGTATACGAGATGAAAAACAACGAAGGTAGTACGTTCCTTATCCCTGTTATTGACGATATAGTTAAGGAAATAAGCGTAGACGGCGGATATATACTTATATCCCCGATGAAAGGACTTTTTGACGATGAGAATTGACATTATAACGCTTTTTCCTGAGATGTGCGATGCTGTAATGAATGAAAGTATTATAGGCAGAGCGCAGAAGAAGGGTGCGCTTAAAGTCGTATGTCATCAGCTAAGAGATTTTGCCTTTGATAAGCATAAGAGGGTAGACGACGCACCGTATGGCGGCGGCATGGGCATGGTTATGATGGCAGAGCCTATTGCTTTATGCTATGAGGATATATGTACGCAATTAGGCACAAGACCTCACTTTATATATATGTCGCCTCAGGGTAAAATCTTAAACCAGCAGCGCCTTAAGGAGCTTGCAAAGCTTGATAATGTCTGTATACTGTGCGGACATTATGAGGGTGTTGACGAAAGAGTTATCGAGGAGCTGATAGACGAGGAGATATCTATCGGCGACTATGTGCTTACAGGTGGAGAGCTGCCTGCGCTTGTGCTAGCCGACTCACTCAGCAGAATGACTGAGGGTGTGCTTAGCGATGACCTTTGCTTTGAGGAGGAGAGTCACTACAGCGGCTTGCTTGAGTATCCGCAATATACCCGTCCTTCCGTGTGGCATGACAGAGAGGTACCGCAGGTTTTACTGTCGGGGCATCATGCTAACGTTGAACGCTGGCGACATGAGCAGGCGATAATTCGCACTGCGGAGAAGCGTCCCGATATGCTGGAGAAGTATGATTTGACTGATGCCGACAAAAAGTTACTTAATAGAACCTGACAGTTAAAATTTTAATATACTGAACACGTAATTCCTATGTGCGTGAAAATAAATTTATTTAATATATTTCAGTTGTTCTCTACACAAAACGGACACGCTGAGCATATGCTTTTTAATGAGATTATAAAAATATACGTTTGGTATTTATTAACAAATTGTTTTACAATATTTCGTTAGTATGCACAAGAAAACGTTTTCGGCGAGCCTTTTAGATGTCTATCAATCCAAATTTTTTTAAAATGGTTGACGTTGGAATTTATTGTGATATAATACAACTGATTGAAAAGATGAGAACATATCTTTTGGATATGAGATTTTACATAACACATTATTATTGAAATATGTCATGTTATTGTATCGTGGCAGGGCTTTAGCCTAAGGTCATAATGTTTCAATTAAAAATCTTAGTTTTAGGAGAGGGTTTTATGTATATTAAGGAAGTAAAGGTAGAGAACAAGGCAGGGCTTCACGCACGTCCGGCAACGTTTTTTATTCAAAGAGCAAATGAGTTTAAATCAACTATTTGGGTAGAAAAGGAAGAAAGAAGAGTAAGCGCAAAAAGCCTTCTCGGTGTACTTTCTCTCGGCGTTACAGGCGGTACTGTTATAAAGCTTATGGCTGACGGTACAGATGAGGCCGAGGCGGTAGACAGCCTTGTTAAACTTGTAGAATCCGGCTTTGCAGAGTAATATTTAATATTTTTATTTTGCAGTTCTTATTATACGATTGCTTCTAAAAATTTACAATCAGCAGCGCATCGCAGTTTAGTGCGATGCGCTTTTAATCATATTTTGTGTATTTTTGGCTGATATGCCGCAAATTTGTGTTATGGGTGATAAAATGCTCAATGAAAAGATAACTAAGCTGCGTGAGAAAGCTATGAAGCTCCCTCTTCTTCCGGGAGTATATATAATGAAGGACAGTTCGGACAACATAATATATATCGGTAAGGCGAAGGCTCTCAAGAACAGAGTAAGCCAATACTTCGGCTCACCGCGCAATCATCCCGAAAAGGTACGCAGAATGGTATCTAATGTAGATCATTTTGATTATATTATCACAGACAGCGAATTTGAGGCACTTGTTTTGGAGTGCAGCCTTATCAAGCAACACACGCCTAAGTACAATATTTTGCTTAAGGATGACAAGGGCTACAGCTATATACGCATAAGCCCCGGCGACTGGAAGCGTATAAGCGAAGCAAAGCAAAAGGCCGATGACGGTGCAGAGTATATAGGTCCTTACACAAGCAGTTGGTTTGTAAAAAATGCCGTAGACGAGGCACAAAAGATTTTTAAGATACCTACGTGTAACAGGCGTTTTCCGCAGGATTTCGGTAAGGGCAGACCGTGCCTTAATTATCATATTAAGCAATGTGTGGCGCCGTGTACGGGCAAGGTGAAAAAAAGCGACTATGACGAGATAATAGGCGAGGCCATAGAATTTCTTAAGGGTGGTTCAGGCACGTCTATAAAGGAGCTTACCGAGCGTATGAACGAAGCGGCAGAAAACCTTGAATTTGAGCGTGCGGCAAGAATACGTGACCGTATTACGGCAGTAAAACGTATGAACGATAAACAAAAGGTAGTTGCCTCTAAGGTGGAACAGCAGGATGTAATAGCGTTTGTGCGTGACGGTACGGGCGGTTGCTTTGAGGTGTTCCGATTTAATTCGGGTAGACTGTATGACAGAGAAAGCTTTTTACTCAAAGAGGTTGGTACTCCTGAGGAGGAACGCTCGGAATTTATCAAAAGATATTACTCTATGCGTGATAATGTGCCGCCGATAATCGCCGTTGACGGTGGTGTTGACGATAGCGAAACAATAGAACAATGGCTTACTCAAAGGCTTGGCAAACGTGTCAGAATCACCGTACCGCAAAAAGGCGATCAGGCAAAGCTTGTGGATATGTGCAGAACCAACGCAGCAGAAAGATTGGCTCAGAGTAAGGGCAGTACCGTAAGGGAAACCTCAGCTCTGGACGAGCTTGCACAGCTTTTGGGACTTGACAGACCACCCGAATATATAGAGTCGTATGATATATCAAATACCGGCGGTAGTGAGAATGTTGCCGGAATGATTGTTTTTAAGGACGGCAGACCGTATAAGTCCGCATACCGTAAGTTTATGATAAAGGGCTTTGAGGGACAGGACGACTATGCCTCTATGAACGAGGTGCTTTCAAGGCGATTTGATGAGTATGAAAAGAACAAGGACAGCGGAGAGGGCTTTGGCAGATTGCCTGACCTTATTTTGCTGGACGGCGGCAAAGGACAGGTATCTGCGGTAGAGCCGATATTACGGGAAAGAGGACTTAATATACCGCTTTTCGGCATGGTAAAGGATGATAAGCACCGTACACGAGCCATTACGGGTGACGGCGGAGAGATAGCGATAAGCTCTAAACGCAGAGTGTTCACACTTGTATCTGCTATACAGGATGAGGTACACCGCTTTGCCATAGGATATCACAGACAGAAGAGAAAGAACAATACAATAAGGTCAACGCTTACTGATATTCCCGGTATAGGAGCATCAAGGGCTGCGGCACTTTTAAAACACTTTAAAACGGTTAAGCGTGTCAGCGAGGCAGATTTAGCAGAGCTTGAAAATGCGCCTACAATGAATAAGCCTGCCGCACAGGCGGTGTATAACTACTTCAGAGGTATCACACATTCATCTGACGTACAGTCTGATACTTAAATGTGCTTATAATATTTTTGATTAGTATTCAATACTGATATAGTGCGATGAGTTAAGTGGAAATTACGCACGGTTTTTATCAAAAAACAAATAAAATGTTAATATTTACGTTTAATTTATTATAAATTGGTTAAAATACTTGACAAAGTATCGCAAAAAATGGGATAATAACTACGAATAATTTATTACATGAGGTTAATATATGAGAGTAATCACAGGTTATGCAAGAGGCGCAAGGCTTGCGACCCTTTCAGGAGAGGATGTAAGACCTACCCCGGAAAAGGTTAAAGAGTCCATTTTCAGCGTTATACAATTTCGTATAGAAGGCAGACGTTTTCTTGATTTGTTTGCAGGCAGCGGACAAATGGGTATTGAGGCACTAAGCAGAGGTGCGGCAAAGTCTGTATTTATTGACGCTTCACGTGACTCTGTAGGAATTATCAAAAAGAACCTGCAAACTGCCAGACTTGAAAAGGATGCTACTGTTCTTAACATAGACAGTATTGCGTTTTTAAAACAAAAAAATGAAAAATTCGATATAGCTTTTTTAGATCCGCCATACCGTACAGGACTGCTACAAAAGGCGTTACCGCTTTTACCTAAGGTTATGAACGCAGGAGGAACCATAATACTTGAGAATCCTATAGATGAAGAAATACCGGATCAAATAGGTGAGTTCGTTCTTTACAGAACGTATAAGTTTGGCAAGATACGTGTAAGCGTATATGAAGTGCCTGAAAGTGAGGGGTGATTTACTTGGACAGAATAGCAATTTGCCCAGGTAGCTTTGACCCCGTTACCTTCGGACATATAGATATAATCTCAAGAGCATCTAAGATGTTCGATCATGTAATAGTTGCCGTACTTGTTAATTTTTCTAAGAAAGAGCCGGGTTTTACTATAGATGAGAGGATTCATCTGTTAAAGAAAGCATTGTGTGGAATTGATAACGTTGAGGTAGTCGGCTTTGAGGGTTTGCTTGCCGACTACGCAAGGCAACGCCACGCAACCGCCATAGTTAAGGGTTTGCGTGCGGTATCCGACTTTGAGTATGAATTTCAGATGTCACTTGCCAATAAGATACTTAATCCTGAGCTTGAAACAGTATTCCTTACCGCAAGCGCACAGCATATGTATTTAAGCTCAAGCATAGTCAAGCAGGTAGCAAGCTTAGGCGGAGATATAGCAAACTTTGTTCCGGGCTGCATACTTAAAGAGGTACACGACAGGCTGTATAAGCCTTGATAAGGAAAAAAGGTGGCGTAACCGCCGCATAAGACAAAATACATAATTCGGGAGTGTTTAAAGTTGAGAATAGACGATTTAATAGATCAATTAGCCGGTATTATAGAAACAGCCCATGCTTTGCCTTTAAGCGGAGGACGTTGCCTCGTAGATGCCGAAAGCATTAGAGGGCTTATAGTTGAGATGAGAGAAAGTCTGCCTAAGGAGCTTAAGCAGGCCAGGGCTATCGTTGCCGATAGGTCAGAGATAATATCTGAGGCTAAAAAAGAGGCCGAAACAATAATTCGCTCTGCCGAGGACAGAAAGAAGGCTATGCTCAATCAGAGCGAGTTGGTAAGGCAGGCTCAACAGCAAGCTAACGAGATAGTTTCTGATGCAAAGCAGAAATCCAGAGAAATCCGTAAGGCTTCAAACGAATATATCGAAGATCTTATCAAGCGCACCGATGAAGCACTTTCCGCACAGCTTGCTGAGATTAAAAAGACACGCCAAAGTCTTAAGGCGACTATGCGTTCATCAAATAACAACTGACGTCCCGCTATGTAAAATAACTTTAAAATACCGCAAAGATTTATCCCTCTTTTGTCACTGCGCAAAAGGGGGATTTATAATTGAATAACTATTAAAGAATACGTGCCTCTTAACAAGGAGGCTTTTTTATATTAAAGTATTATATATACATTTTTACCAAATAACGCCTTTGCTATTTTACAAAATTACCTTGATTTTTTACATAGAGTGCGGTATAATTCTATCATTAATATGTATTTTTAATTAAAATGCGATAGGATTGTCTGTTGCAGGAAATTAACCTGAATTTTTACGGATTTTATTATTGTTGTAGTTTAAATTAAAATTACGGAAAGGCGGTTAGGATAATGGAATTTTCACATATACCCGTATTGCTTGCTGAAACCATTGACGCATTAGACATAAAGCCCAACGGGATTTATGTTGATGCTACGGCAGGTGGCGGAGGTCACTCCATGCAGATACTTAAACGCCTTACTACCGGTAAGCTTATCTCAATAGACCAAGATCCCGATGCTATAAAGACTGTTACTGAGAGATTATCTCAATTTGATGGTTCTATAATATGTCAGGCTAATTTCACACAAATGGCAGAGATAGTAAGAGAGCTTGGCTTTGACGGCGTTGACGGTGTGCTTATGGATATAGGAGTATCCTCCAGACAGCTTGATACCCCTGAGAGAGGCTTCTCATATCATCACAACGCACCGCTTGATATGCGTATGAGCCAGTCCGGTACATCTGCCAAAGACCTTGTAAACGGGCTGGCACATGGCGAGCTTGCACACATTTTATCCGCATACGGAGAAGAAAAGTTTGCAGGAAGAATTGCATCGGCTATAGTTAAAAAAAGAGAAATATCCCCGATAAACACTACGTTGGAGCTTGCTGAAACTGTCAGCAACGCAGTACCTGCCGCCGCCAGACGTGACGGACATCCTGCACGTAAGACGTTTCAGGCACTCAGAATAGCCGTAAACGGAGAGCTTGACTGCTTATCAAGCGCACTTGACGAAGCGTTCTCAATACTTAATACAAACGGTAGATTAGCGGTAATTACATTCCATTCCTTAGAGGACAGAATAGTAAAGCTGAGAATGAATAAATGGTGTCAGGGCTGTACCTGCCCTAAGGATTTTCCTATTTGCGTTTGCGGCAATAAGCCAAAGGCAGAGCTTGTATCACGCAGACCTATAGAGGCATCTGAGAAAGAGCTTGAAGAAAATCCGAGAAGCAGAAGTGCAAGACTGAGAGTATGCAAAAAGCTTTAATAATTGATTTATGATTATATACGGTGAGTATTGAATATAATTAACTGCTTATTGCAGATAGATGTATATATCTGCATACGATAGGAGGTTACATATATGAGCAGTAAGAAGCTTAATTATGATTTCTCAATGTTTGAGGAAAAGACCGAAAGACAAAAAGCGGTAGAAAAATATAAAAACAATATGACTAAAAATTCCGAGCAACCTAAAAAGAAGCGTAAGCATAATTTCTTTTTGATCTTTTTTGCAGTAATTATAGGCGGCTTGGCAACGTCGGTTGTCGCCTTTATGATAAGCGGTCAGGTAAAACTTACTGAGCTTAATCAGCAGATAATAGAGGCACAGCAGGAGCTTGACGAGGCTAAGAGCGTATATACCCAGATGCAGATGAGAATAGATGCTAAATTTACTGCCGATTTTATAAGTAATTATGCCGTTACTGAGCTTAATATGGTTAAGTCGGATGATTTTCAAAAGACCTATATCAAGCTTTCTGAGGGTGATAAGGTTCAGATATTAAAGCGTGATGAAGATAGTATTATACAGTCACTTGTTAATGCCATATCAGATATATGGTCATAAATATGAGTGTAGATTTATGTGCGTAATTTGTCATAAAGCATATTAATCTACAGTATAATTATGTATGAATAGCGCTACTGATATATGATAGTATATATCATCAGCCGTGTTTAAAATCAGAAGGTTAGGAGAGTGTGGAGTAATGTCAAAGGGACCTACTGTAAGATTGCACAGGCGTTCAAACATTGTGCTTGTGCTTATACTATTATTTGGCTTTGGTGCGGTAATTTTCAGACTAGCCGATCTTATTCTTATTCAAGGCGATTATTTACAACAAAAGGCTGTTGACCAACAGCTTAGCGATACAAAGATATCAGCTCAAAGAGGTACTATATATGATGCAACCGGTAAAGTAATGGCAAAGAGTGCCTCGGTATGGAGAGTGGTACTGGTTCCAAAGTACTTTGAGAATGACGATGAAAGATTGATAGTTTCAAAGGGCCTTGCAGAGATATTGCAGATCAGCGAAGAGGATATCTACGAAAAAGCACAAATAAAGACATATTATGCAGAGATAAAGCGTAAGGTAGAAAGCGATGTACGTGATAAGGTACTTGAATTTATAGATGAACTTAAGGAAAAGTATAATATAACAAAAGTAATAAGTCTTGTTCCCGATTATAAAAGATATTATCCTATGGGAGATGTAGCCTCGGTTGTCTTGGGCTTTACCGGCAGTGACGACCAGGGCCTTGAGGGTATTGAGTATCAGTATGACGATTACCTGACCGGTGTACCGGGCAGAATGATAACGGCAATAAATGCTCTTGGCACCGATATGCCGTTTGAATATCAGCAGATGGTAGAGGCGAAGCAGGGCAATGACCTGACACTCACTATAGACAGCACAGTACAACAGATACTTGAAAAAAATCTTGAAAAGGGCATCGCAGATTTTGAGATATATAACCGTGCCGTTGCTATAATGATTAACGTAAACACGGGTGCGGTTTTAGGCATGGCTGTTGAGGACGGATACGACCTTAATAATCCGTTTGAAATATCGGACGAAAAGGTTAAAAAGGCTATCGCACAGCTTGCTGAGGATAAGCAGCAGCAGGCACTAAGCAACGCTATAACAGCACAATGGAGGAACAAAGCCATAGGCGATACATACTATCCCGGCTCGGTATTTAAGGTTTGTACCGCAGCTATGGCTCTGGAAGAAGGCGTTGTTGATCTCAGTTCTACATTTACCTGTACAGGTAGCTATGTTCCGTACGAGGGTGTAGGTGCTATCGGTTGTCACAACAATGCTGGCCACGGAACCCAGACATTTGCACAGGCATTGTGTAATTCATGCAACCCTGCATTTATGATGATAGGACAGCGTGTCGGTGAGAAAAAATTTTATGAATACTATAAGGCTTTCGGTTTTTCCGAAAAGACAGGAATAGATATTCCGGGTGAGGCAGAGGATATCTTCTTTGACCAAGAAGGCATAGAGGGTAATATGTGGCCTACCGACCTTGCGGTTGCTTCCTTCGGTCAGAACTTTGCCATTACGCCTTTGCAGATGGTAATGGCAATGTCGTCAATAGCAAACGGCGGTAAGCTGCTTAAGCCGTATCTTGTTTCACAAATATCCGACAGTGACGGCAATGTTATAAAGACTACAGAGCCTACGGTAAAGCGCCAGGTTATATCTAAGGAAACCTCCGATACAATGCGTGAGATATTGGAGCAGAATGCCATAAGCGGCTCCGGCAAAAACGGATATGTAGCAGGATATAGAATAGCAGGTAAAACAGGTACCACAGAAAAGAAGATAGACCTTGACGGTGACGGAAATGATGACTATATTTCATCATATTGCGGATTTGCTCCGGCAGATAATCCACAGGTTGCCCTTATAGTTTACTTTGATACACCGCTCGGAGATTATTATTACGGCAGTCAGGTTGCCGCTCCGGTATTCGCTTCTATGATGAAAGAAATTCTACCGTATTTGGGCGTTGAAACACAATATACAGATGAAGAGCTGGAGAAGCTGGATGTTACAACGGAAAGTTATATAAGCAAGAGCGTAAGCGCAGCAGAAAGTGCTATAGAGAATGCAGGTATGAAGTCTATAGTTTACGGCAACGGAGATAAGGTTATCGCACAAGTGCCTGAGGCAGGAGCTAAGATCCCCGACGGCGGTACGATTGTATTATATACAGACGAAAAGAGTACGGACGCTAAGGTCATTGTACCGGATCTCACAAATCTTACAATGGCAGAGGCCAACAGAAAGGCTGCTGCGGCAAATCTTAATATCAGCATATCGGGTGCAAGCTCCTCAAGCGAGCTGCTGTCCGTATCGCAGGATATTGAGCCGGGTGCGCAGGTAAGTCCGGGTACTGTTATAACCGTTCAGTTCAGAACGAACAGCGGCGATGATCTTGTTCTATAATGTAAACGGAGGAATGTAGCTTGTCAGCAAAAAAAATAGCTGTTATTAAGGGCGAAAGGGCGGAAACAGTTCGCCAAGAGCTTGAAAGGATACTGAAAAACAGCGGACTTGATGAGTACCTAGTCACAGCGGCGGACTATAAGTCATGTGACGGATATTCATACAAAATACTCGGTTTATCGGGTGGAGGAGCAAAATTCGACAGGAATGAAGAATACAATACGGTGGTGCGTCCGTATAATGTCGAAAAACCGCCGATAAAATCGGATTTGCTGATAAGCTATGATACTGATAATGACTCGGCGGACATAACCGCTAAAAATGTAAGATACATTGATGACCAAGTTGTTTTTGAGCTTTTAGGCACAGCAATAATAGGTAGAATAAAGCTTAAGTACAGCAGTGATAACGCTGTAAAGGATGCGCTTCTGCTGGCAGGTATTATGCTTAATGCCGGTATCCCCTTACGGGAAGTGACAGCCTCATTCGTAGCCTTAGATTAAGGTGTTTTGGTGCGATAAAGCGTGAAGTGTGCATTACTTGCAATTTGTGAATTAATGCTGTATAATATATTAATATCTTTTTGACAAATAATTAACTGCAAATCAATAAGTCGCAGATTTATGAAAACCTGCGATAAAAGCTATGGAAATTGAAAGGTTGGATCTTTATGACAGGAATATGGACTTTGATTGCCTCGTTCTCATCATTTTTTATTACGATGATACTCGGAATTTGGATGATCCCGTTTTTAAGAAAGATCAAGTACGGTCAGACTATACTGGAGATAGGACCCTCTTGGCATAAAAGCAAGGAGGGAACACCTACAATGGGCGGCATCATGTTCATTATAGGTATTCTGGTGTCAGCTATTGTGTGTGTTTTGCTTTTCTATTCAACACATTCTGTTGACTTGGATCTTAACGTATCAAAAGATACTACCGTGCGTATTTTTGCCGGCTTGGGCATGGCGTTTTTGTATGGACTGGTAGGCTTTATAGACGACTATATCAAAGTTGTTAAAAAGCGTAATCTGGGACTTAAGGCTATGCAGAAGCTTGTGCTTCAATTCTCGGTAGCCATAGCATATCTTGCAGTTATCAAATATGTAGGAGGAGCAAGCTCCGAAACAATAATACCGTTTATAGGTTCAATAGACCTTGGTATATTCTACTGGATAATATCCGCCATTGTTATTGTCGGTATGGTCAATGCCGTAAACCTCAGCGACGGTATAGACGGACTTAACGGATCTATAACGTTCTTTGCGGCAGTGGCGCTTATGACTATAGCAAGCTTTATATGTATGTCTGATATAAGCATTATGTCCGGCGCACTTGCAGGCGGATGCTTAGGATTTTTGATTTGGAACTTTCACCCTGCAAGAGTGTTTATGGGCGATACAGGCTCGCTCTTCCTCGGCGGTATGGTATGTGCCGTTACATATGCACTTAATATGCCGATACTCATGCTGCTTGTAGGTATTATGTATCTTGTAGAGATGTTCTCGGTTATTTTGCAGGTAACATACTTTAAAGCCACTAAGGGAAAAAGATTGTTCAGAATGAGCCCTATTCATCATCACTTTGAATTGGGCGGTTGGTCAGAGATAAAGATAACGGTGGTATTCAGTGCCGTTACCATACTTATGGGAGTAGCCGCATTGTTTATAGTTAAATACGGCGTGTGATCTAATCATAAATAAATCTTAACGTTTGGAGGTCAGTATAATTGGATAATTACACAATTAAGCAAAAGGGCAATATCAGAAATCGCTCTAATGCCTCATCAAAGCCGACCTCAAAAAGAGGCAGACCGAATATATCGGCCGCCGGCAGTGAGGGCGCACCTCGCAAAGTTATTAAAAGACAAAAACAGAGCTTTAAGCTCTTTTCCGCACGTTTAGGACTTGATATGCCCTTTTGTGCGCTTATAGTGATACTTCTGGTAATAGGCTTGATAATGCTGTTTTCGGCAAGCTATCCTAACGCCTATTACTATGAGGGCGACAGTTATTATTACTTAAGTAGACAGCTTGTTTTTGCTATAGCGGGCTTTGTAATTATGATAGCTGTATCATACTTTGACTATCATCATTTTCATAAGCTTGCTGCGCCTATACTGGCATTTTCGTTTCTTTTACTCATCATTGTTTTGTTTATTCCGAATGAGCTTGGCGTACGAAGATGGATTGATTTAGGTCTTTTCTCGTTTCAGGCGTCAGAGGTAACTAAATTTGCGCTGATACTGTTTCTGGCTCATTGGGGTTCGGTTAATTTCAGACAGATGGGTAATTTTAAAGTCGGTGTTTTACCGTGCGTTATTATATATTTGCTTACTGTACTTCTGCTATATTTGGAGCCGCACTATTCTTGTATAGTTATTGTTACTATGCTTGTCGCGCTGATGATGTATTTAAGCGGAGTAAGGCTAAGATGGTTTGCTATAGCAGGCGTGGCGGTAGCTGCTGTAATTATGTTCCTTGCCGTAACGGATAAGCTATCCTACGCTATGGAGAGAATGGACGGCTGGGGTCAAGCACTCATATATACCACAGACGAGATGTGGGATACTACATATCAGACCAGAAATTCACTGTATGCGATAGGCTCCGGCGGACTGTGGGGCTTGGGTCTCGGTCAGTCAAGACAAAAATATATGTATCTGCCCGAACCGCAGAATGACTTTATCTTTGCAGTAGTTTGTGAAGAGATAGGTTTTATCGGCGCACTTATAATTTTGCTTATTTTTGCGGCGCTCGTTTGGAGAGGCATAACTCTGTCAATGAGAGCTAAAGATAAATTCGGCTCGCTCCTCGGTATAGGACTTACCGCACAAGTAGGCCTACAGGTAATACTTAATATCCTTGTTATTACCGACTGGCTGCCTAATACGGGTATTTCATTACCGTTTTTCAGTTACGGCGGTACATCGCTCATCATGCTTCTTGCACAGATGGGAATTGTACTTTCAATATCAAGAACAGCGAGTATAGAAAAAACTTAAGATAATTAGGGGGATAAACCATGAGGATACTTTTTGCAGGAGGCGGTACAGCCGGACATATAAATCCTGCACTTGCAATAGCGGGTTATGTCAGAGATAATTTGCCTGATATAGAGATACTTTATGTAGGTGCTAAGGGCGGCATGGAAGAAAGATTGGTGCCTGAGGCAGGCTTTAACTTTAAGTCTATAACCATATCGGGATTTAAACGAAGTATGAGCCCCAGCGCTATAAAGAACAATCTCATTACGGTTAAAAGGGCATTTACAGCAAGTGCCGAAAGCAAAAAGATAATAAAGGAGTTTAAACCCGATATATGTGTCGGTACAGGCGGATATGTAAGCGGTCCGGTACTCAGAACAGCATCTAAAATGGGTATTCCGATAGTAATACATGAGCAGAATGCCTTTCCGGGTGTTACGACCAAGATGCTGTCAAAGCGTGCCAACAGAGTAATGCTTGCCGTACCTGACGCCAAGAAGCACATGAAGCCCGGTTGCAGATTTACGGTAACAGGCAATCCAGTAAGAAAAGAGATAATAACCGCAGATAAAGAGCAATCAAGAAAAGAACTCGGACTTGACGGCAGACCCGTTGTACTCTCCTTTGGCGGAAGCTTGGGAGCAAGAAGGGTGAATGAAGCTGTTGCAGACCTTATTGCACGCAGCGGTAAGGACGGCAGATATCAGCATATACACGCCTACGGTCAATACGGCAAGTGGTTCCCGGATCTTTTAAGGGAAAAGGGCATTGAGCCAAATGATTGCAAAAATCTGGATATAAGAGAATATATAAAGAATATGCCTACCTGTCTGGCGGCGGCTGATGTAGTTATAGCCAGAGCAGGAGCAATAACATTGAGCGAACTGCAGGCACAGGGTAAGCCGGCTATACTTATCCCGTCGCCTAACGTTGCGGAAAATCATCAGTACCATAACGCTATGGCTCTTGTTAATAATAAGGCGGCACTTCTTATCGAGGAGGCTAACCTGACTGGTGACGCCATAATTGAGGCGGTAGATAAGCTTACCTCTGATCCGGCTGTGCTTGCCGAGTATTCAAAGAATGCTAAGTCAATGGCAATTTTAGATGCAAACAAGAGAATACTATCCGCTATTGAGGAGGTACTCTCAGAGCAGTAACAGCTTGTAGGCACACGGCATAAAATATAGTAAACGAATTGCTTATATAGCATCGTGTGATAGGGGTGCCGAGTGTGGAAAGGTTGTTTATAAACGGAGGTAATGTATTAAGCGGAAGTATAAATGTGCAGGGAGCCAAGAATAGCGTTTTGCCCATTTTAGCTGCCGCAGCCCTCTGTAAGGGTGAAAGCGTTATACATAATTGCCCTGATTTGGCGGATGTTAATTCAACTATAAGAATTTTAAGGTATTTGGGATGTACCGTTAAGCGTGAAAGCGATACTTTGATAATAAATTCAAATGGAATCGATAGGTACGATATACCGTCAGCGCTTATGCGTGAGATGCGGTCATCCATAATATTTTTAGGTGCCGTGCTGTCACGTACAGGCAGGGCGATGCTTACATTCCCCGGTGGATGTGAGCTTGGTCCAAGACCGATAGACTTGCATTTAAAGGCACTTAAACAAATGGGCGCACAGATTTGCGAACATCACGGTATGCTTGACTGCTCTACGCCTAACGGATTGCACGGTGCTAAGATATCGCTGTCATTTCCCAGCGTAGGTGCTACTGAGAATATACTGCTTGCGGCAGTATGCGCTAAGGGTACTACCGTTATAACCAATGCCGCACGTGAGCCGGAGATTTGCGATTTAGCCGATTTCCTGAACTCATGCGGAGCTAAGATAACAGGCTTCGGGGACGGTGTTATAGAGATAGACGGTGTAGAGTCGCTATGCGGATGCCGTCACGCAATCATCCCCGACAGAATAGCGGCAACAACATATATGTCAGCGGTTGCGGCTACGGGTGGAGAGCTTGTTTTAAAGAACATTATACCCAGTCATTTAAGCGGAATCACTCCTATATTTGAGGAGTCAGGCTGTGATATCGGCTTTTCGGGATCGGATTTGATATTACACGCACCTGACAGATTGCGCTCGGTAAAACTGATACGTACTATGCCGTATCCCGGTTTTCCTACGGACGCACAGGCACCTGTAATGGCTATGCTGTGTCTTGCGGAGGGTACCAGCATATTTGTAGAGAATATTTTTGAAAGCAGATATAAGCACGTGGGTGAGCTTATTCGCTTAGGTGCAAGTATAAAGGTCGAGGGCAGAGTAGCGATAGTAGAGGGTGTCAGACATCTTTCGGGTGCTTCTGTAGAGGCAATGGATCTGAGGGGTGCGGCGGCACTTGTTGTTGCAGGACTTGCGGCAGACGGTACTACCGAGATATGCGGCCTAAGACATATTGAAAGAGGATACGAGGATATTGAGATCTGTCTTGCACAGCTTGGTGCAAGCATAAAAAGAATTTGAAAGCGAGTTGAATGTGTTGGGAAGTTCGGAACAAAGGAATAGAAGCGGCGCAAATGCCTCCGAGCATAAAAAAACTACCGCTCAAAATAAGAATAATGTAAAAAGAGGCACTACAAACGCTCAGAGCAGACCTTTACCAACACAGAATAATCGCACACAAGGCGGCCAAAAGAGTACGGTGGGTAAGCAGACTACACGGCCTAACGCAAACAGACCTCAGAGTAATCAAAGCCGTCCTGTGCAAAACACTACCGGATCTGCACGCACAGGGGTAGACAAGGTTCAATTAGGCGGAGAAGTAAAACGTCCTGTTAAGAGAGATGCCTCACAAAAGCCACGACAGAATAACGTAAACAGTAAAGCAAATAACGCAAGATATGATAGCGATAAACATATAAATAATAAAGTCCCCGAAAAGAATAGGGGAGCGTCAGCAACAAAACAGAATAACGCACCAAATCCGCAGAAAACTCAAGGCAAACAAAATGCGCAGACGGCTAAGAAAGGTAACCTTAAGCCAGCCAATGCAAAGCGTTCGACTATATCTGCGCACAGACCTACTGACCCACCTAAAAAGTATAAACCGATGCCGCCCAAAAAGCGTAAACGTCGTAAAATACTTGTATATATGGCGGTCTTGTTTGCGGTGCTTCTGGTGGGCATAGTGCTTTCACTAACGGTACTGTTCAAGATTGAAGAAATAAAGGTAACGGGTGATACCAGATATAACACAGAGGATATTGTAGAGAATTGCGGCATGAGCAAAGGCGACAATCTTTTCCTGATTAATAAGAAACTTGCCATCGAACAGCTTGACTCACTGTACCCATACATAGAGGATGTGGATATATCACGTAAAATACCAAGTACCGT
The DNA here is from genome assembly GCA_051881075.1 of Acutalibacteraceae bacterium. Lineage (GTDB taxonomy): Bacteria > Bacillota > Clostridia > Oscillospirales > Acutalibacteraceae > RUG14223. The sequence continues at coordinate 68,312 of JBJEPE010000081.1, forward strand.
AATAATTAACGTTACCGAGGGTACGCCGTCATTTACGGTGTTTGTCGATAATATGTATTACATAATGAGCGGTAAAAACCGTGTGCTTGAAATAACGGATAAACTCGAAATGGAGCTTCCTCTTTTAAAAGGTGTTGAATTATCCCAAAAAGAACTCGGTAAACAGATAAAATTTAAGAGCGAAAGCATACATAAGGTGCTTGATGATATAATGAAATGCCTCAGTGATAATGATTTTACAAAAATAAATGAAATCAACCTTGAAAATCCTGCGGCAATAACATTGGACTATGATAACAGAATTAAGATAAAGCTTGGCTCACCTGAAAATGTCGATTATAAGATAAGAATAGCGTTCAAGATAATTACTGAACAGCTTGAAAAAACGGAAACAGGAACACTTGATGTTTCACTTACCAAGTCATATTTTAATAAGACATATGATTTGTCATCAAAGCCAAGTGATAAAGATACAAGCTCTGCGGCATCAAGCAGTACTTCATCTGTAGTAAGCAGTGAGCCTGAGCCTGAGCCGGAACCTGAACCTGAACCTGAACCCGAGCCCGAACCAGAGCCAGAGCCGGAACCAGAGCCGGAGCCGGAACCCGAACCGGAGCCAGAGCCTGAACCCGAGCCTGAACCCGAACCCGAGCCGGAGCCAGAGCCTGAACCCGAGCCTGAACCCGAACCCGAGCCGGAACCTGAACCTGAACCAGAGCCGGAACCTGAACCCGAACCGGAGCCGAATCCGGGAGAGTAAAAGGCGTGTTCATTCAGATATATGCTTTGAAATGTTTATTTAGCTTAAAAATTAACATTTAGTACAATTTTAACAATTTTGTTTTTATGTTTATTTGAGCTAAAACAAATTATATATAAACAAATTTTGTGACATTTATACCAATATAATTATAATAACTTGGTAAAATATCCAAATATTTTATATTATGCAAGTAATGTTCAATAAAAAATAAAGATTTATTTTGTTAAAATTGGAATAATTATAAAAATTTAAAAAAAACAATTTTATTCTCAATATCTTATTGAAATTTCACAAAATATGTGATAAATTTATATAGTGTAAATTTATCTTAAATTGAGTTATACATCATTTAATATATAGTCAAAGGGAAAGACGTATATAAAAATAGGAGGAAGTACATATGGCATTTGAATTGGAAAAGGACTTTAACAGTAATTTGCCTGTTATAAAAGTAATAGGTGTAGGCGGAGGCGGTGGTAATGCCGTAAACAGAATGGTTGAGATGGAGGTACGCTGCGTTGAGTTTATCGCAATCAATACAGATAACCATGTGCTTTCTTATTCCCGCGCTACACAGAAAATTCAGATAGGTGAAAAGATTACTCACGGCAAGGGCGCTGGCTCAAAGCCTGAGATCGGTGAGAAGTCAGCAGAAGAAAACCGTGAAGAAATAGCTGCATTGTTAAGAGATGCAGACATGGTATTCATTACCGCAGGTATGGGCGGCGGCACAGGTACAGGTGCGGCTCCTGTAGTTGCTGAGATAGCTAAAAACATGGGCATACTTACAGTTGCCGTTGTTACCAAGCCTTTTGCTTTTGAGGGCAGAAGACGTATGGAGCACGCAGAAAAGGGTATTGCCGCACTTAAAGAACACGTAGATTCACTTGTTGTTGTTCCTAATGAAAGACTTAAATATTCAAGCGAACAGAGAATTTCTCTGCAAAATGCTTTTGAGGTAGCTGACGATGTATTACGTAAGGCAGTACAGAGTATATCTGACCTTATCCTTATTCCGGGTCTTGTAAACCTTGACTTTGCCGATGTTACATCCGTTATGAAGGAGGCAGGCTATGCTCACATGGGCGTAGGTCATGCTTCAGGTAAAGATAAGGCTGAGGCTGCGGCAAATATGGCTATTTCAAGCCCATTGCTTGAAACATCTATCAGCGGTGCAAAGGGTGTTATCATAAACATAACCGCATCACCTGATATCGGACTTGATGAAATTGAGGTTGCATCTGCAATGATCACAGAGCAAGCAGATGAAGAAGCCAACATTATTTGGGGTGCTGTTCTGGATGAAAGCATGGAAGACGAAATGAGCATTACCGTTATTGCTACAGGCTTCTATACCGATGACGGAATTAAGCCTATTTCTAAGGTTTCTGCACAGCAGCCTGTTCAACAGCCGGTACAGCAGCCTGTATATCAGCAGCCGGTACAACAACCTGTATATCAACAGCCTGTTGTTCAGCAACCTGTATATCAGCAACCTGCACAGCCGGTACAGCAGCCTGTACGCCAGCCAAGCGTACAACAACCGGTACAGCCAATACAGCCGGTACAGCCAATACAACCTGTTCAAACAGCTCAACCTGTACAACCAGTACAGCCTGCGCAGCCTGTTCAACCTGCACAGCCTGCGGTTAAAGCTGAGCCTGAGAAGAAAGAAGAAGAGACTATTGACGATATCTATTATGATATTATGTCAATATTCGGCAAATAATATTTTGCCTTAAGTATTTATCGGCTTATTTAAATTATGTAGTTGAGTGTATAAGCGGAGTAGTCGCATCTGCGGTTACTTCGCTTTTAATATATAGGTAAATTTAAGATGATATTTGTACATGAAATTCAGAATGAATTTAATATGACCCGTGCAGAGTATGCAAAATATCAGAGCAAAACCGCACATAAAATGCTATTTGCATTGTTAAATGAGCTTTACGGCATCTGTGCGGATGAAAGCATGATAATCAGGGGAGAGCATGGCAAGCCGTATATAAGAGGTCATGAAGATATTTTCTTTAATATAAGTCATTGTGACCGTGCAATAGCCATAGCATTTGGTGAATGTCAGCTTGGCATAGATGTTGAGTGTATAGACAGACCTGCAACACAGTCGCTTGCAAAACATATATGCTCACGTGATGAGTATGAATACCTTATAAACTCCAATGATTTTAATACGGATTTCTATAAAATATGGACCTTAAAGGAAAGCTATATAAAAGCTATAGGTAGGGGATTGTCATTTTCGCTTAAAGACGTTAATTTTAGTATAATAGGTGAGAAAATTACCTGCAATCAAAAAAATTACTTATTTAGTCAACATTTATTTAAAGATTTTGTTATCTCTGTGTGTTATAATATATTAGATAACCGTGCAATGGACGGAGGTTTTAAATTATATGAGCTACGTTGAATTTGATAATGTGTATAAGCGATACAAAATGGGCGAAGTAACCATAACGGCTTTAGACGGTGTATCGTTTAATATAGAGGAAGGCGAGTTTGCGGTAGTTGTAGGTACCAGCGGTGCCGGTAAGACTACTGTACTTAATATTTTGGGCGGCATGGATTGCTGTGATGAGGGCAGAATAACCGTAAGCGGCAAAGCTATAAGCTCTTTAGGAAAAAAGGAGCTTGTAGCTTACCGAAGGCTTGATATTGGTTTTGTCTTTCAATTCTATAATCTTATACCTAACCTTACCGCCAAAGAAAACGTTGAGCTTGCCTCTCAGATATGCCGAAATCATCTTGAGGCTGAGCAGGTGCTTACAAGCGTAGGACTTACAGACAGAATGAATAACTTTCCGTCGCAGATGTCCGGCGGTGAGCAGCAGAGAGTTGCTATAGCCAGAGCACTTGCAAAGTGTCCTAAGCTTTTGCTGTGCGATGAGCCTACCGGTGCGCTTGACGACAATACAGGCAGAGCCATACTTAAGCTTTTACATGACAGTTCGGTTAAAACGGGTATGACGGTGGTGCTTATAACCCATAATCAGGCTATTACGCCTATGGCGGACCGTGTTATAAGGATGAAAAACGGCAGAGTTGTAAGCAATGTCATAAACGAAAATCCTACGCCTATAGAAGATATCGAGTGGTAATATTATGTGCACATTTTGGATAGATTACTTTTATTACATAGATGATTATATAGTTTCAGCAGAAATCAGGTGATATTTTGAGCTCGTCTTTAAGAAAGAATATTATTCGTGAAATAAAAAGTACTAAGGCAAGGTTTTTTTCAATAATGGCAATAATTGCGTTGGGTGTAGGCTTTTTTGTCGGACTTAATTCTACTTGTCCGTCTATGAAGCAAACTCTTGCAGACTTCTTTAATGCACACGATGTCATGGATTTTAAGATAATGTCTACTTTTGGATTTGATGATGACGATGCAAAAAGTATTGCCGAAATGCAGGATGTTGTTGCAGTAATGCCATCCTATTCATCTGATGTTTTAATTGATATAAACAGTCAAAGCAAGGTAATTAAGCTTATGGCATTGCCGCAGTCAAGCGGCAGCTATGCTAAGCTTAATAATATTATTTTGACAGACGGCCGTATGCCGGAAAAGGATAACGAAATCCTTGTTGAACAAAAAGCAGTAAATTACGGATTTGATATCGGAGATACAATCACAGTAAATGATAAGGCAGGGGAAACCGATATATCGGATATAATATCATGCACAGAGTACGAGATAGTAGGTATAGCTCAGTCGCCGCTTTATATCTCGTTTCAAAGGGGTAACAGCACAATAGGCGACGGCTCAATCAGCTTTTATGCTATGGTAAATCCATCTGTGTTTAAGTATGAAAGATATACTGAGGTTTACATAAAGGCAAAATACTTAAGCAGCGGCATCAGCGAATTTTCTGATGAATACGAGCAGAAAATACAAAGACTTTCAGACAGGCTTGACGGTTTAGGTTCTGAAAGAGTAGAAATATTTAAGAGTGGTACTCTTGATAAGGCATGGAAGGAAATTAAAGATTACGAAGAGGAATATGACAAAAAGATATCAGAGGGCAAGCAAAGCCTGGCGGACGCTTATGCAGAACTTAAGGAGGCAAAGCGTCAGCTTGATGAGGGTAAAATTGAATATGAAACAAAGATAAAGGAAGGCGAAGAAGAGCTTAAAAAAGCTAAGGAGGAGCTGGAGCAGGGCAAGCTGGACCTTGAAGATGCCCAGCTTGAGATGACCCAGCAGTTAGAAACAGCAGAATATAAATTATCGCAGGCGCAAAAAGAATATGACAGCGCATACGATAATTTTAATAATATAATAAAACCGCAGGCAGAGCTTGCAATCAGTGCTTCTCAAAAAATAACAGAAGAAAGTCAGATGATGATTTCTTATCTTGAAGTACTGCTTATTGATGTTAAGGGACAAAAGGCAGAAAAGCTGCGTGAACAAATAGAAAAGTATAAGGCAAAGATTGAAGAAAACTCTAAAAAAACAGAAGAAGCACAAAAACAGCTTGAAGAGGGTGAAAAGCAGTTAAATGACGCTAAGGCTGAATTAGATCAGGCGAATCTTGATTATCTTGAGAAAAAGCATAGCGGAGAAAAACAGCTGCTTGAGGCAAAGCGTAAGCTTGAAAATGGTGAGGCTGAATATCAGTCAGGTATAGAAACTCTTGAAAAGGAAAAAATAAACGGCAAAAAACAGCTTGAAGAGGCGGAGGAAGAGTATAACAAGGGTCAGATAAAGTACGACGAGGGTGTAGCCGAGTTTGAGATGCAGAGCAAGGCGGGGTTAAAGAAGATTAACGATGCCAAAGAATATCTTGAAAAGCTTACTGACCTTAAGTGGTATGTTTTTACCCGTGAAGATTTAATCGGATACAGCGATTACATTCAGGACTCAGACAGAATGGCATCGGTTGCGTCTGTTTTTCCTCTTTTCTTTTTATTGGTTGCAGCACTGGTGTGCCTTACTACCATGACAAGAATGATAGATGAGCGACGCACCGAGATAGGTATTTTCAAGGCTTTGGGTTACTCGTCTACCGCTATTGCAAGCAAGTACTTTATATATGCTTCGTTTGCCGCACTAGTTGGCTGTACGGTAGGCATTTTAGTCGGAGTTTTCAGCTTCCCAAGGATAATATTTAATGCATACGGTATAATGTATGATCTACCAAACTTCCATTTGATAGTTCCCGGTGTATATGTTATCATAGGTATTTGTGCCGCATTGCTGTGTACCACTATTGTGGTGATTGTATCCTGTTATAAGGAACTAAGAATATTTCCTGCTACTCTTATGCGGCCTAAGGCGCCTAAGCCCGGTAAAAAGATATTACTGGAAAGAATTAAGGTCATTTGGTCACATATGAGCTTTACATCTAAAGTAACAGCTAGAAATCTCTTTAGATATAAAATACGCTTTGCGATGACAGTGGTCGGGGTTGCCGGATGTACGGCACTTATAGTTGCCGCCTTTGGATTAAAGGACTCAATAGGTATAATTGTATCAAAGCAGTTTGATGATATAAGCAAGTATGACGTTATCTTCATACCGTCAGAAAGTAAGGATGAGGCGGATGCCGTAGCGCTATCTGATGAGATAGGGTCAGATTATAGAATAGAAAATGTGCTTTCGCTCAATCAATCTGCTATAGAAACCATTGATACTAAGGTTGACAGCTTTTACATATGTGTTCCTCAGAATATGGATGGATTCTGCAAGATATTCAATCTGCAAGAACGTACAACAGGTAAAAAGATAGATTTCAGAAAGTGCAATACCGTTATTACCGAAAAGGCCGCACAGGTTTTGGGAGTATCGGTAGGTGACTCTGTTACTTATGTGGATAATGATATAAGGCGTACGGTTGTTATTGATGCTATATGCGAAAATTATATATATAACTATTTGTACATTAATCCTGAGTATTACAAGGAGATATACGGCAAAGAAACCGAGTACAATACTGTTGTGGCGTCATTATACGATGATGTGACAGAAGCCGAGTGTGACAGTATGGCGTCATCATGGATATCACGTGATGAGATAATGGCTGTGCAATTTATGAGCAACAGTGTAGGCAACTTTACAAATATGATTAAAAGCTTAAATAAGGTCATAGTTATAATGATTGCCTGTGCCGCCGCGCTTGCATTTGTAGTTTTGTATAATCTTACAAATATCAATATATCCGAGCGTGCCAGAGAGATAGCAACGCTCAAGGTACTCGGTTTTTATAACAGAGAAAGTGCCTTCTATATATACAGAGAGAGCATAATAATGACTCTGGTGGGGACACTGTGCGGACTGTTTGCCGGCATATTCCTATGCAAGTTTATTATTATTACCGTAGAGGTAGGCATGGTTATGTTTGGCAGAGATATTTTTGCCACAACGTATATTTATGCCGCAGCATTTACGGCATTGTTTGCGTTCCTTGTAAATTTGCTTATGTACTTTAAGATGAAGAAAATAGATATGATAGAATCGTTAAAGTCTGTTGAGTGATGTAGGCATATTTTATGAAATAAACAAAAAACTGTTGATGGATAGTTTAAATATGATATCATAGGAGAAATGGTCATGATAAGCGATAACCTGATATTACCGAAATCGGACTTATGGTCATACCTTAAATCAGTTGATAAGCCGATATTTTTATATGGTATGGGTAACGGAGCAGAGAAGATTTATAATAGGCTAATCAAGGACGGTATTAAGCCTGTAGGCGTGTTTGCAAGCGATGAGTTTGTGCGTGGTCATAGCTTTTTGGGCTATAGGGTAATGCGATTTTCTGAGGTATGCGAGTTATACGATGACTTTATAATATTGCTGTGCTTTGCAAGCTGTATAGACAGCGTGATAGAACGTATTAAGGAGCTTGCAGGTAAATACGAGCTGTATGTTCCCGATGTACCTGTGGCAGGAGAAGATATATTCGACCTTGCTTTTGCAAAGGCGCATTATGAACAGCTTAACGCAGCATATCGGTTATTGTGTGACGAGGCATCAAAGCAGGTAATGCAGGATATTGTAAGCTTTAAGCTCAGCGGTAAACTAGACCTTCTGTTTAATGTTGAATCGGACAGAGCGCAAGCATATAGAGATATACTTAATATTAAAGATAATGAAAGCTTTGTTGATTTAGGCGCATATAACGGAGATACCATAAGAGAACTGCTTGAATATACAGGCGGAAAGGTAAGTAAGATACTTGCCGTTGAGCCTGACGGATATTCTTATAAAAAACTATGCAAATATATATTGCAATCCAATGCAGACTTTATAATGCCGGAAAATTGTGCGGTTTCAAATGAAAATACCGAAGCGTACTTTTTAAATAAGGGTGGCAGAATGTCCGGCTTAGATAGAAAAAAGGGTGTCCTTACACAAGTGTGTACGGTAGATACTCTTTGCCAAAAGTATGAATTTGAGCCGACCTATATTAAAATGGATCTTGAGGGAGAAGAACTTAATGCACTGTATGGATGCCGTGAGGTAATAGATAAATATAAGCCGAAAATGCTGGTTTCGGCTTATCACAAAAGGGACGACCTTTTTATGCTTATTGATTATATACATACAGTTTGTCCCGAATATAGAATTTATCTTCGCAAGCATAGGTATATACCTGCTTGGGATATTAACATATACTGCGTTTAACTGTTTTACGTCATTGACTTATTTTAAGAAACGGTCATATGACTGTCAACATTAAAAGCATAATATTTTTGTTTTGGTTTATAATATTAAAATATCGTCCATATTAAAATCTATATGTGCGAAAATTTAAAAAACGGAGGTAATTATTATGGGCAGATTTACATTACCAAGAGATCTATACTACGGTAGAGGAGCTCTTGAACAGCTTAAAACATTACAAGGCAAAAAGGCTATACTCGTTCTTGGCGGTGGATCAATGAAGCGTTTTGGCTTTGTTGACAGAGCAGTTTCATATTTAAAGTCAGCAGGCTTTGAGGTATTACTCTTTGAGAATGTTGAGTCTGATCCTTCAGTAGAAACCGTTATGAAGGGCGCACAGGCAATGCGTGACTTTCAGCCTGATTGGATAATATCAATGGGCGGTGGCAGTCCTATAGACGCTGCAAAAGCAATGTGGGCTTTCTACGAGTATCCTGACACAAGCTTTGAGGATCTTATCACACCGTTTAACTTTCCAACATTGCGTACAAAGGCTAAGTTCTGCGCTATACCGTCAACATCAGGCACAGCTACAGAGGTAACCGCATTCTCGGTTATTACTGACTATCAGAAGGGCATTAAGTATCCTTTGGCAGACTTTAATATTACCCCTGACGTAGCTATAGTAGACCCGGAGATAGCTGAAACAATGCCGGCAAAGCTTACGGCACACACCGGTATGGACGCTATGACCCATGCTATTGAGGCATATGTATCTACCTGTAGCTCAGATTATACAGACCCGCTTGCACTTCATGCAATTAAGATGATATGCGAGAATTTAGAGAAATCATATAACGGCGATAAAGACGCACGTGAAAAAATGCACAATGCACAGTGCCTTGCAGGTATGGCATTCTCAAATGCTTTACTCGGAATAGTTCACTCTATGGCACATAAAACCGGTGCGGCTTACTCAGGCGGTCATATCGTACATGGCTGCGCTAATGCAATGTATTTACCTAAGGTTATCAAGTTTAATTCTAAGGATGAGCGTGCGGCAGACAGATATGCAGAGATAGCTAGACATATAAACCTTGCGGGTGACAGCAGAGAAGCACTTGTAGACGCTCTTATCGCTAAAATAAACGAGCTTAATTCAAAGCTTAATATTCCTACCTGCATCAAGGACTATGAGGGCGGAATAATAGACGAGAAAGAGTTTAACGATAAGCTTGATACCGTAGCTGAGCTTGCTATAGGCGATGCTTGCACAGGCTCTAACCCACGTATTCCTATAGTAGAAGAGATGAAGAAGCTTCTTCTTGCCTGCTACTATGATACAGAGGTTGATTTTTAATTAGATAGCGATTAGCTATAATTTTTAATTATAAAAATAATTACGCCCTCCTTGTTATAAGGAGGGCGTTGACTGTATATGCCTGATAGTAGTTACCTTTTATCTACACCGTCTGTTGGATTATCAATATCTTTCAGTATTTTGATAAGTTCAGTCAGGTGTGATTCTTCATCTTTATCAAAAAGATAATTTGTAATTATCTGAGGAATAACTATAAAAACCGTTAAAAAAGATATCATGAGCGGAATAGCTACCGCCAGCCACTCCTTCATTTCAAAGCTACTGTGCATGAAGAATAAAATTATTGTAACAACAGTTATTCCTACCAAAATAGACATTACGCAAATATATGTAATTAATTTATAGCGTCTTTTTGCTATAAAAGTATCGTGCAGATAATCTGCGTAATCATTTAGTATTTTACTGTATAATTGTGAACGCTTGTTTTTGTTTTCGTTGAGATCATCATCAGCAGTTACCTGTTGACTTGGGTCAACCTTCATGTACATAGCATGAAAGCCTTTTATTTTATCATCGTTTTTATTTGGATTCATAACTCAATACCTACCTCAAGAAAACGCTTTTGAATAGCTATAGGCGGCACATCAAAGTAACATGCCAGATCCTTAAATAGGTCATAGTTATCAATGTATTTGTCTTTAACGGCAACATATCTTCTTTTAAAGTTATCTGCCGGTATAAGCAACTCCGCCGCAAAGCGGTCAATCATTTTCTCCAAGTCGGTTTTATTGTCATCACGCTCAAAAGCATCATAATATTCAGCTACGTTTTTTGCGTTCGGGTCAAGCAGAAAATGCCCAAACTCATGCGCCAACGAAAAACGTTGACGGCTGACCTTTTCATTTTCATTTACAACTATTATTTTATCATTGCCGAACTTTTCTTCAACGTCATCGCTTATAACGATATATCCTCCCATATCGGTAGGAAGATCTTGCCTAAAGATAGAAAATCCCGCATCATTGATTATCTTAACTATTGGTATGGGTATTTCAACGTTATTTTTTACCTTGTACTCGTTTAGCAAAAGTTCAGCGGCACTACGTACATTATTTATGTTATAGTTGTTATTTCTGATTTCAGAAACAATTTTTTTACACATTTTCTTTCTCTTTTCTACGCAAAGTTTTTGAAAGTGCTTATTATACATATATTCCCCTTGACTTGCAACGGTACATGAGAATAAATTTAGTATAAAAGTGTTTAAAAATACAATAACTATTGTACAACACTTTTTAAATTATGTCAATCATTTATTACCGCTTGCCGATAGATACAGTTTATATTTAATATACTACTTACAACGGGTTAATATGCAATTAATAATTAAAAGAAAAACTTGCCTTACATGAATTGATGCTGTAGGCAAGTTACAATTAATATTACTCTGAGAACATAACGCAGTCAATGGTAAGCACAACTGCCAAAGCAACTACTTCATCTTGTTGATTGTCTATGTAAAGCTCATAGGAGTCACCCCAAGACATCCGACGTTTATAGATTGATGCTATAATATTTATACCGTCTGATATATTATAGTTATGAGCAGATAACCGTCCGCTTGTTACCCAATTAAGACCATTTACTTCGTATCTCTGTGATAAGAAAGTAACCTTTTTTACTATTTCTGCTATCTTTTGACCGTTAATATAGATGCGGAATTTAGGCGTAAGTGATAGGGGTTTCTGATGTATCATGGCAATCTCATTGCCGTATATATCATACAAATGCAGCTTTTTGCCCCAAGAGAACATTTCACCCTCAACATAATACTTTTCATTACCGTGTTCATCAAATACCGAAAACTTATCCTTAAACGAAAAAACCTTTTGATTAATGTACAGTCGCATATTCCAACCCTCTTTAAAATGAATTTTATAAAAAACGGGCATGCAGTAAACATGCCCGTTAGCCTATTAACCTGTTGCTAAAAATCAATCCGGATAATCTGTTACCTGTTCTTCAAAAGGAACGGCGATCTTAAGATCGATTTCATAGATAAGATCTTCAAAGTATTCATACATTGTATCAGGATATGACATCTCAACTATGTATGCTTGATTTGAATCCTCATTTACAAGAATCTTAGCATATGTTGTAGTACCGTTGATAACTTCTTCTTTAAAGAATGCGTAGTTTTCAGGTTGATCTACTTCCTCAAAGAACTGGCCGTCCGGGTATTTATCCTTAATGTCGCCCATAGCATCCCATATTGACATTACATCCATAACACGAATCGTAACGGAAGCATCTCCCTCAGGGCTTTCCATATAAAACTCATCAAGAGTTTTTTTGCTCTCATTATATACACTGAAAACATAAGGTATTGTTACGGTAAATCTACCCTCGATATCAGTATAAAGATATGAAGTATCTATATCGGATATTACATCAGGAAGCACAACATCTTCATCATCACCGCCGCCGATGTTTATGTTAAGGTCACCGTCGTTTTCTGTGTCACCGTTGTTAGCGGTATCGGAAGTATCAGCGGAGTTGTCATTGTTAGTGCCATCGTTATTACCGGTACAGGAGCATAACATACATCCTAAAACCAACATAAGAGCGGTCAATATTGATAATATCTTGATCTTTTTCATTTAAAAAATCCTCCTTGATAATTGTGTTTAAAGCTTATATAATTCTATTATAGCAGATTTTTTCCAATTTACAACCTTTTTTTGTAAAATAGTACAAAATCACAAATTATTTATCTTAAAGTTGTGCATAATGAGTATAAATTAATTTGTAATTCAGAAATAATAAAAAAATTTTTAACAAATTGTTGCAAAAAAAGCAATAATATGCTATAGTTGTTTTAAATTCAATTTTTGGAGGTTAATTATATGAAAAAAATATTATGCTTGGTCTTGATCATGGTACTTACGCTTTCTATGAGCGGCTGTGCATTTATGAAGGCTGTACAAAATCAGGCAGGCAAAAACAATGGCACAAGCGGCACACAAAACGTTATTTCACAGGTTTCTGAAGAACCGTCATCAAGTGAGACAGAATCAACAGAAGATGTATCATCTGAGGAAAGCCAAATAGATGTTTCTTCATCTGACGTAGACGGCGGTGACGTTACTACAACAATGGACGGTAATGTACAGGTATTTAAGTACTACGGTATGACTATCAGATTACCTGAAGGCTTTACGGTTGGCGATACTTCGGCAAGCACACCTATAGCTTATCATGAGAGTTATCCGTCAGTAGCAGACAACATTACATTCACTAAGACAACTGCAAGTGATATGAGTGCACTCAATGCTGACGTATTCAAGAGTACATATGAAAGCTTGTTTGATACATTTGAGCTTAAGGATTATTCACAGACAAAGATCGGCGGTAAAGACGCTATCAGAATTAATTATAAAATAAGTATGAGCAGCATAGAGATGGAGCAAATCCAATACATGATCTTTGATACAGACGCTACATATGCTGTTACATATACGCTTTTGTCTGATACATATAGAAGTAGCTTTGAAGCCAGCGCACAGGGTATAACTGTCGGCTGATGATTAGCTGTTTTTATGATAAATGGCAAATTATTACTATTTGTAATTTTTACTTATAATTTATTACAAAATAAATGAAAATATATTGACAGAAAAAAACAGTCGTTATATAATTGTAACTGGTTAGTTACTATTTATAACGGCTGTTTTATTTAAATACATCTACATCAGATTACCGTCGAGATGTCATACATCTGTAATCTGTATGTTTTTGTATGCAAAAGTAAATTTGCTATAATAAAGAATAGGAGGAAATCAAAATGTCAAAGAAATCACTTTACGGTATTTTGTCATTATGCTTCACACTTATTATAGTATCTGTGTTGTCAATAATGATATTGATACCGGCTGTATCAAGTGACGCTCAATCATCAGGCAAGGTTTACACACTTAGCGGCGGTTCAGGCACATATACTGCCTCGTCAACCGATGCTACAAATACCGACGCTACAGATACCGATGCTACAGGATCCGGAACAAATGTAGGTACATCAAGCGATGCGTCAAGTAAAGACGATAATACTACATCGACTCCGTCAGATTCAGAGAATGCTACCGTATCAGAGGACGGAGCACCTGCACTTGATATATTAAACTATGATGATGTTGTCAATAATGTTATAGGTGATGACAACAGCTACAGCGGTATAGTACTTGTAGCATCACCCACAGAGCCATCTATGATAACATCAGACCTCAAAGCAGAATTTGAAAAGGTACTTGGCAGTGATTATGAGCTGTACGAAAAGCTGTATGACATCAATCTTTACAAGGTTTCGGCAGTTGACGGTAAGCTTGAATTGGTTGAAAAGCTCAGCAAGCCTATTGAGTTCTCAATAGAAGTTCCTGAGGATATACAGGCTGACGGTATGCTTTATGCACTTGCTAAAAAGCACGGTACCGATCCGGCAGAGCTTCTCGCTGATGATGAGAGCGGAGAGACTATAACCGTTAGTATAAGCAAGTTCTCAACCTTTGCTTTCGGCTCAAAGGATACTTCAGAGTTAAATACTGAGTCTAAGGACAAAGTACCGACTAAGACAACAGGCGATTCAACAAATGCGAGGACATATTTATTCCTTACACTTGTCGGCCTAGCAGCGGCCGCATGTCTTGTGGTAGTAAATAAGAAGTACAGATCGTATTCAAAGCTTAATCTTGACTGATTTAAGTACATAATTTTCCCCGATATGCTTATTGGCATATCGGGGATTTTGTGTTTTATTTATGGTCGGGTAGATTAAGTCAAAACAATTTTATGAAATACAATCGCAAAATTTAAAACGCCACCATTTCTCGATTGAGATGCGGTGGCGTTTATTTTGCATATTACATAAGGTTTTGTCTTCGGATTTTGCTATCAGAACTCATTTTAATTGTTAAACAGTAATAGAATAGCCAATTAGCCGCAATCCGCTTACAACTGTTTCATCTGTTGTAAAGCCTTTTTCAAAGAAATATCTTGCAAAATCAAAGAGCAAAAGTAAAAAAACTAAAAATCCCAGTATTAATACTGATTTTCGGCGTTTTGAATATCATTACCGATTTGCAACATCTATAGTAGTTATATATGATATATCACTCGCTGTATTACAAAAATTAACCCTCAACATTATTGTCCGGATTATTGTTGCAAATATAGCTTATATCATCTGCAAGACTGTCAGAAAACTTATTCCAGTTTACAAAGGACTTAAAATTTTGCGGATTAGCTCCTATATTGTAATCATCCGGACCGAAGTAATTTTCAAGTATATTTTGCAGGTCCTCTTTTGTGGGGTTTACGGAATCAATATTTTCCGGAACATTATCCTCAATGTATTCTTCGCTGACTGTGTTATTGTCTACTGCTTCCGAAACATGATAATTAGTATCTTCTATCTGTGACATTCCTGCTGTTGCTTCGTAATTATCTGTTCGATTTTTGTAAGATTCTTCATCATAAAAATTCGATATGATGTAAGGGTCATCATTATTTGGAGTATCATCTACTTGGTCGTCTGTATAACCGATTTCATCGCCAATCTCATTGTCAACGATTTCATCTACAACTATATCATTGCCGAAAATGTTATTTATTACATCTTCAAGTGAATCATTGTTAAGGTCGGTGACTTTTTTGCCGCCTACCTGAGAATATGCTATAGCTATTATATCCTCAGGGGAGTCTGACGTAATGTGAATATTTCTGTCTTCATCATCTTTTTTTATATCTAGGACAGATACATTATCACCCAAGTTTTCAAATGAGTTGCTTATTACAAAATCATCGGCATCAGATATATCCTTTATACTGGCAACTATATCATCTGCACTGTCTTTTTTATCATCTTCATAATTTACATCATTAGATGCTTGTTTTGTTTCCTCGCTGTCGCTTTCATCGTCTGACTTGTTGGATATTTCCTCATCCTCGCTGTCAGCGGCTTCGTCGGAGCTTTCCTCGTCCTCATTGTCAGGTGCGGCTTCGTCAGAGTTTTCCTCGTTCTCGTTGGGTGCGGATTCATCGGATCTTTCCTCGTCCTCGTTAGGTGCGGCTTCGTCAGAGCTTCCCTCGTCCTCGACGGGTGCGGCTTCATCAGAACATTCCTCATCCTCGACGGGTACGGCTTCGTCAGAGCTTTCCTCATCCTCGACGGGTGCGGCTTCGTCGGAGCTTTCCTCATCCTCGACGGGTGCGGCTTCGTCAGAGCTTTCCTCATCCTCGACGGGTGCGGCTTCGTCGGAGCTTTCCTCATCCTCGACGGGTGCGGCTTCGTCAGAGCTTTCCTCATCCTCGACGGGTGCGGCTTCATCGGAATTTTCTTCCGTATCGTCATCAGCGGCTTCTCCGTCAATGGGTTTAACGGCTTCGTCCTCAAGTACACTTTCTATTTCTTTGATAAATGCACTTTCATCCTCGTCGTTCGGCATCTCAAATATTTCAACATCAAGCTCATCATCTGTAGGGTCGCTGTACTCTGCTGACATTGTTCCGTAGTACTCGTCTTTTAACCGTTCTATATTAGCTACGCATCCGTCTATTACGTTGCAAAGCGCTTTGTTATTTTCGTTGTCATTATACCGTAAATTTTTATAATAATATTTACCCAGTTTGACATATGCGTCGTTTAAGGTTTCATATTCTGTTCTCAATGAAAGACGTATCCTATTAAGAAATGCAAGCTTTCTATTCTTTGCCGCAATGGAATTAATCGTTTTACTTATATTTTTTTCAATTATTTCCACAAATTTCATAACTTATCCCCCCTGTAAATATTGACATTTACTTTAAAAATATATAAAATATATGAGTAGACAAAAATTTCGTCGTAATATCGGTTATTTTTTGCACACAATAAATATGAACAGATCATTTAAAATGTCAATATCATATATTTTACTCAATTATCGCAGATTTTTCTTTTAAGGTCAACATATTTTATAAATTTTTGTGTAAAAACTTTATTAAAAGAAGCTTATGAAAAATTCGCCATTCGTATATACAGGAGGCATACGACCATGTCAAATATGATTTCTAAAAATATAACCTGTCCAAAGTGCGGCTTTCAGGTGGCAACTAAGATTTATCAGGGCATAAATGTTACTGCAGAACCTGCACTCAGAGAGAATGTATTAACCGAGAAGCTTTTTAAATGGAAGTGTCCGGCTTGCAGGTTTGAGGCTGTATTAAAGCACCCTTTGCTTTATAACGATGTAAAAAATAAATTTATGATATACCTTATACCTAATGTTGTAAGTGAACAGCTTGTCGATACTAAGCTTGAGGAGGAATTTCCTGAAACCGCTTCGGTTACAAAAAGGCTTGTGTCATCCTTTAACGCCCTTAAAGAGAAGATAATGATCTTTGAAGAAGGCCTTGACGATATGGCGGTTGAGCTTGCCAAGCTGGCGGTATCAAGTGTAATAGCAAAGAAAATAGGCAAGAATGTTACCGACGGCTATTTTTCTATGCTTGATAAAGAAAAGAGTACAATAGGCTTTACTTTCTTTTTGGGAGAAAACCATGAGGTACACTGTCAAAGCACACACATGGATATCTATAACAAATCTATTGATATAGTACGTACGGTTAATTCCGCCGGCAACGAAACGCTTGGTTTCTCGATGATAGACAAGCGTTGGGCGGAGCAGGCTTTGATTTTGTATAAAAAAATTCTACACGGATGATATCAAACCGCAAATGTGTGATATTGTAATTATTAGCAATATTATCATGCTTGCGGCCGATTTTTTGTATAAAATAAAATTTAACACAGCAATTTGCTCAAAAAAAGTAAATTAGATTATAATTGTATTTATAAAATAACACTTGCAATTAATTTAAAAAATTGTTATCATATAAAGAGGATAAGATAATATATTATGAGTAAAGGAGCGTTAATTATGGAAATTAACAATAATGGCAAAATGTCAGATCAGGAACTTCTTGATTTGTATCTTAGCGGTAACAGCTTCAACTCCTATGAATATATGGGCGCACATAAGACCTTTATGTTCGGTAGGGACGGAGTAGTATTCAGGGTATGGGCTCCAAATGCAAAATCTATCTCTGTAGTAGGTGACTTCAATTCATGGAACAGAAATTCTAACCCAATGGGAAAGATAAGCGACGCAGGTGTTTGGGAGTGCTTTATCTCAGAAATTAAACAGTACGACATATACAAGTACAGCATAGAAACAGGCTGGGGTGAAATTATACTTAAATCTGACCCATATGCTTTTCATGCTGAAACAAGACCTAACAACGCATCAAGATACTTCGACCTTGACGGCTTTACATGGTCAGACGATGAATGGCAGGAGAAAAAACAAAAGCCGATCGATATAAATACTCCTATAAATGTTTATGAGGTTCATGCAGGTTCATGGCGTAAGTACTCAGACGGAAATGTTATGTCTTACAGAAAGCTGGCAGACGAGCTTATCCCTTATGCTAAAGAAATGGGATATACACATATTGAGTTTATGCCTATAACGGAATATCCGTATGACGGATCGTGGGGATATCAGGTAACGGGATATTATGCACCTACGTCAAGATACGGAAATCCTCATGATTTTATGGAGTTCGTAGATACTGCACATAAAAACGGAATAGGCGTTATATTAGACTGGGTACCGGCACACTTCCCACGTGACGGCTACGGTCTTGCACGCTTTGACGGTACAGCCTGCTATGAGTATGAAAACTGGAAAAAGGGCGAACATAAAGAGTGGGGAACACTTGTATTCAACTATTCAAGGTATGAGGTCAAGAGCTTCTTACTTTCAAGTGCTATGTTCTGGCTTAAAAAGTATCACGTAGACGGTATAAGAGTAGACGCAGTTGCATCTATGCTTTACCTTGACTATAACCGTAAAGACGGCGAATGGGAAGCAAATATGTTCGGCGGCAAGGAGCATTTAGAGGCTGTAGATTTCTTAAAGCAGCTTAACTGGCTTGTTGCACATGAGGTACCGGGCGCAATGATGATAGCGGAAGAGTCAACCTCATGGCCGATGGTTTCACGTCCTACAGAGCAAAACGGACTCGGCTTTACATTTAAGTGGAATATGGGCTGGATGAACGACATGATGCGTTATATGTCACTTGATCCGCTTTACCGTCCTTATAATCATGATAATCTAACTTTCTCGCTCATTTACGCATTTTCTGAGAATTTTATGTTGCCTATATCACACGATGAGGTAGTTTACGGCAAGGGTTCACTTATCAATAAGATGCCGGGAGATTACGATCAAAAATTTGCAGGCGTAAGAGCATTCTTGGCATATATGATGGCTCATCCGGGCAAAAAGCTCACGTTTATGGGCAGCGAGTTCGGTCAGTTCAATGAATGGAACTTTGAAAAGCAGCTTGATTGGGAGGTACTCCAATACCCAAGACATCAGGAATTGCAAAGATTTGTAAAAGAAATAAATAAGTTCTACAAGGAAAATTCACAGTTGTGGGATATCGACTTTACTTGGGACGGTTTCCGTTGGATATCACTTGATGATTTCTCACAAAGCGTTATCGCATTCAGACGTTTGAACAGAGAGGGCAAGGAGCTTATAGTTGTTTGTAACTTCCAGCCGATGCTCAGAGAGCATTACAGAATAGGTGTTCCGTTTAACGGCAAGTATGCAGAGGTATTTAACAGTGACGATTTAAAGTACGGCGGCAGAGGAATAACAAACGGTACTGATATTATCGCAGACACAACGATTCCTATGCACAGCTGTGAGCAATCCATAGAGATAACATTGCCGCCTATGTCAGTAATGTACTTTGAGTGTGTAGAGAAGGTTCAGCCTGTCAAGGAAGAAAAGCCTGTAGAAGAAACCGCACCCGTTGAGGAAGCTGTAGTTGTCGAAGAAGCTCCGGTTGAAAAGCCAAAGAGAACAAGGAAGTCTACAAAAAAAGCTGATGTTGAAGAAACAACTTCTGAAGAAGCACCTGCCGAAAAGCCAAAGAGAGGCAGAAAGCCGGCTAAAAAGGCAGAAACAGAAGCAGTAGCCGCTGAAGAAGTACCTGCCGAGAAACCCAAGAGAACAAGAAAAAGTACTAAGAAGACAGAATCAGAGGAGGTCGCATCTGTAGAAGAAGCACCTGCCGAAAAGCCAAAGAGAAGTAGAAAATCTACTAAAAAGACTGCGGAACCTGAGGTTACGGCAGAGGACATAAAGACTGAGGCAGAGATTGAGGTTAAGCCGGAAACGGTTGAAAAGAAAACCACTGCAAAGAAAACAACAAAAAAGTCAACCGCTAAAAAATAATTAACAATAATTTGTTATTCGGAAAACACTCTGCAAAGGGTGTTTTCTGTATTTTAATGTAAAAATTCGACTTTATATGTTAAAATACCGCATCATAATTTAACTTAAAACGACATAAGCTAATTATAAGTTTTATTTTACCGATAATACTAAAATATCGTAGTAACGGAGGAATTTACTATGTATCAAAAGCAAGAGGTAGTGGCGATGCTTTTGGCAGGAGGGCAGGGCAGCAGGCTCGGTGTCCTGACTAAGAAGATCGCTAAGCCGGCTGTACCCTTTGGAGGAAAATACAGGATAATCGACTTTCCGCTTTCTAACTGCGCCAATTCCGGTATAGAGGCTGTAGGTGTGCTTACCCAGTATCAACCGCTTGAGCTTAACGAATATATCGGCAGCGGCCAGCCGTGGGATCTTGACAGTATGAACAGCGGCGTACAGGTGCTTTCGCCGTATCAGCAGATAGCCGGTGCAGACTGGTACACAGGTACGGCTAATGCTATCTATCAGAATATGAATTATATTGAACGCTATAACCCCGATTATGTTGTTATTTTGTCGGGTGACCATATATATAAGATGGACTATTCCAAGATGGTTGCATATCATAAGGAGAAAGAGGCATCTTGCACCATAGCCGTCATTGATGTTCCTATAGATGAGGCGTCACGGTTTGGCATACTTAATACAAAAGAGGATAATTCCATATATGAATTTGAAGAAAAGCCTGCTGTACCCAAAAGTACCAACGCATCCATGGGTATATATGTGTTCAGTTGGGATAAATTGAAAAAATATCTTATAGAGGATGAAGCAGACAAAAACTCCAGCAATGACTTTGGCAAGGATATACTCCCACGTATGCTTGCCTGCGGTGAGAGAATGTTTGCATATCCGTTTGATGGATATTGGAAGGATGTAGGAACTATAGACAGCCTGTGGGAGGCTAACATGGACTTACTCAGTCCTACCGTGAAGCTTGACCTTAACGATAAGCACTTTAAAATATACTCACGTAACCCGATATTGCCTCCGCAATATATCTCAGGTACGGCAAAAATTCAAAATTCAATGGTTGCAGACGGATGCAATGTTTACGGTGAGCTTGAGTTTTCAATATTATTTTCCGGTGTAACGGTTGAAGAGGGTGCCGTAGTTACAGATTCAATAATTATGCCCGGTACAACTATAAAAAAGGGTGCTGTGGTGCAGTACGCCATAGTATCGGAAAATACCGTGATAGGCGAAAATGCCGTTATAGGCGCACGCCCTGAGGATATAGAGAATAAGGATGAATGGGGCGTTGCTGTAGTAGGTGATGAATTAAAAATAGGCGCCGGTGCTTATGTTCCGCCTAAGGCAATGATAGACAGAGATTTAGCAGAGGGGGAGCAGGCATGAGAAGAAACAACGTTGTAGGATTTATTTTTTCAAGCTATAACGAAGAGCTTGTATCAGAGCTAACCGATAAGCGTACTATGGGTAGTGTACCGTTTGGCGGCAGATACAGGCTGATAGATTTTCCGCTTTCAAATATGGTTAATTCGGGAATAAGCAAGATAGGTGTAGCTACGAAGAGTAACTATACCTCACTTATGGATCATATCGGTTCGGGTAAGGTTTGGAATATGTCACGCCGCAGGGGAGGCCTTGTGCTGATGCCGCCGTTTGCCAACAATAACGGCAGCTTTAATACACGCATGGAAACCCTGTATGCACTTCACGGATTTATTGAACATTCCTCTGAGGAGTATGTACTGCTGTGTGACTGCGATGAGGTTTACAACATTCCGTATCAGCAGATGATACGTGAACATATTAAAAGCGGTGCGGATATCACATTAGCGTATAAGCACGGCGTTATCCCTGATAAAATGCGTGATCCTTTAGTAATTTATCACGATGACGACGAGCTTATAACAGAGATGCTGATAAGACCGAGTATTACAGGTGAATGTGATTTTGCACTAAATACCATGATAATAAGCAAAGAACTTTTGCTTCAGCTCGTTAGTGACTGTGTAAGTAAAAATTTACTGAACTTTAAGCGGGATATACTTCAGAAAAATGTGGGTAAGCTTAAAATAAAGGGCTATAGGTTTGACGGATTTTTGGCAGTTATATCATCAACAAAGGCGTATTTTGACGCTAATATGGCGCTTATGAATCCTGATGTACGTCAGGAGCTGTTTAACACGGATCGCCCGATTTATACTAAGATTAGAGATGATATGCCCACAAAATACGGTCTTATGTCATCAGTGAAAAATTCACTTATTGCACAGGGCTGTGTTATTGAGGGAGAAGTAACCAACAGTATAATCTTTAAGGGTGTGCGTATAGCTAAAAACGCAAAGGTGTCTAACTGCGTTATAATGCAGGATACCGTTATCTCAGAAAATTCAAACCTGAGTTATGTTATCTGTGATAAAGATGTTACTATACGCTCGGACAGAGCTGTTACCGGATTCTTAACATATCCCGTATATATCAGCAAGGCAAGTATAGTTTAATACCTAAGGAGGGTATTCATATGAAGGTTTTATATTGTACAAGCGAGAGTAACCCATTCGCCGCAAGCGGTGGCTTGGGTGATGTTGCGGGTTCATTACCTGCCGCGTTACGTCAAAGGCTTATCGGTTGCCGTGTGGTAATGCCATATTATAGCTGTATTCCGCAGGAACTGAAAAATAATATGAGATTTCTTGTAAGTCTTACTGTTCCTGTTGCTTGGCGTAAGCAATATTGCGGTGTGTTTGAAGCAAATTATGAGGGAGTTATATATTACTTTATTGATAATCAGTATTATTTTAACCGTGACGGTCTGTACGGTCACTATGATGATGCAGAACGGTTTGCGTTTTTCTCCAGAGCTTGTCTTGAAATATTGCCGCATATAGATTTTAAGCCCGATGTTATACACTGTAACGATTGGCAAACTGCTCTTATACCTGTTTATTATAGGGTGTTCTATTGTCACAATCCGTGGTATTACGGTATTAAGACCTTATTTACCATTCATAATATACAGTATCAGGGTAAGTACGGAGCGGATATCAATACTGAGGTAGTCGGATTACCGGAAGCGGATTTCGGACTTATTGAATATGACGGTAAGGCAAACTTTATGAAAGGCGCCATAGAAACCGCAAACAGAGTTTCCACCGTCAGCCCGTCATATGCCAATGAGATAAAAGACCCATGGTTTTCGTACGGACTTGACGGTATTCTGCGTGAGCGTGAGTGGAAGCTGAGCGGAATATTAAACGGCATAGAAAATAAAAATTACGATCCCGGTACGGACTATCACCTTTACCATAACTACTGGGTGGATAACCTTGACGGCAAGTCAAAGTGTAAGCGAGCCTTACAGGAGAGGTTGGGTCTTGCACAGCGTTGGGAGGTCCCGATAATTGCCATGGTCACACGAATGGTAGCTCATAAGGGACTTGACCTTGTTTGTGAAGGCTTTGATAAATTAATGAGAGATGAGGACGTACAGTTTGTTATCCTCGGTTCAGGCGATGAACAGTACGAGAGCTTCTTCCGTGCTATGCACAAAAAATATCCGGGCAGAGTATGTTCATGCTACGGTTATAATAATGAGCTTGCCCGTAAAATTTACTCGGGTGCGGATTTATTCCTTATGCCGTCCAAGAGCGAGCCATGCGGACTTTCACAATTAATAGCATTACGCTACGGTACTATACCGATAGTTCGTGAGGTAGGCGGATTGAAAGATTCCATAATTGACAGCGGCGGCGGTGACGGAAACGGCTTTACTTTCAAAAATTACGATAGCTCAGATATGCTCAACGCAATTCGCAGAGCCATTGCAGGCTATTGGCGCAGGGACGACTGGTGGATATTGGTGCAACGTGCCATGCGTTGGGATAATAGCTGGGCGCAATCTGCCGGAAAATATATTCAACTATATAAAGATACAATGAATTCATAATAATATTTACTGAAATTGCATTTCTACTTTACCGGAGGATTTATAATGTCAATAGAAAAGGTACGTTTATATTTAAAAGAAAAAGGTTATGAAGATAAGATAAGAGAGTTTGATGCCTCCAGTGCTACGGTTTCATTGGCGGCACAGGCGCTGGGATGTGAGGAGTGTCGAATTGCCAAGACTCTGTCATTTCATGTTAATGACAGAGTGATACTTATACTTGCCGCAGGAGATGTTAAAATAGACAATCCTAAGTATAAGGCACAGTTTGGTTGCAAAGCAAAAATGCTCTCTTTTGATGAGGTAGAGCCGCTCACGGGTCATGCGGTAGGCGGCGTATGTCCGTTTGCAGTAAATGACGGAGTAGATGTATATCTCGATGAATCACTCAAACGTTTTGAAACGGTATTTCCTGCTTGCGGAAGTTCAAACAGCGCAATAGAGCTTACTATACCGGAGCTGGAAGAGCTCTCGGGGTACATATCGTGGATAGACGTAACTAAGACCGCATGAATTAAATAAATGATTATCGGCATATAAGGCAAACGGTAAGCTTTATGTGCCGATTTTTTGTTTTATGCAATTTTTGGCGTATGTTATGTAAAAGACCTTATAAGTTTGTTGTAAATATGTGTGAATATATTAACGTAAAATTAATTTTTGTCGCTTTAAATTTTAAAGCAATGAAGTAGCGATAAAAATATAAAAATCAAAAATACTGTCAATTTTACACATTGAATATTAATTTTTTCATTTTTTTAAATCTCTTTTGCACAATAATCTTGACAAATGCCCATAAAAATAATACAATATTAAACAGGCGTATGTTACAAACGCAATTTTTTCATTTAAATATACATACATATTTATTAAGTGTGTGGTTGCATACTGTAAAATAAATATTGGCGAAAGTTAATGCCGGTATGTAATTTTTGGCAATATGACTTATATTGCTAATTGTACTTACTCCACACAGGCGATATTAACCTGTAATACTCTTTTAATTAGACTCATTATGAGCCGTTATTATATAGATAAATTTTTATATTATTCACAATCGTGTTTTTCTGTATATTAATTTATCGTGGATTTTCCACATTTATATTCATATATTTTATAAAATGCTGAAATATCAAATTTTATTTTTATGTTTTTGTTATGTAAGTATATAAGCTGTCTGTAGCTATATACCTTATTTGTATTGGTTATAAAATTGAATATTGTTGATAACGGCACTCTGAGTTTTAAATTTTTAAGATGATGAAGCGCCTTAGACAGCATACACTCATGTTTAAGGTAAGTAAAGAAAAACAAGGAGGTGTCAGTGTAATGGATTGGTATTTTATTGTACTGATTTGCGTTGTCGGTGCGGCATTAATAGCTGCTGCTTTTATGGCAGGTATAGCATATCGTAAAAAGATCGGCGAAGAAAAGATCGGTTCGGCAGAGGCAGAAGCTAACCGCATTGTTAATGAAGCAATGAAGACCGCAGAGGCAAAGCAGAAAGAAGTTTTACTTGAAGGTAAGGATGAAATCCACCGCCTGAGAAATGAGGCAGAAAAGGAATTGTCCGACAGACGTAAAGAGGTTCAGCGTCAAGAGAGAAGAATTCAGCAGAAAGAAGAAACTCTTGATAAGAAGCTTGAAAACCTTGAAGTAAAAGAAGATAATGTTGCCAAAAAGTTAAAGGCGGCAGAACAAAAGCTTGAAGAAAGCGAAAAAATTAAGAACAGCCAGATAGAAATGCTCGAAAGAATATCAGGATATACCGTAGAGCAGGCAAAAGACTATTTACTTAAAAATCTTGAGGCGGAGCTTGTACATGAGAAAGCTGTCAAGATTATGGATTATGAACAGCAGCTTAAGGAAGAAGCTGACAAAAAGGCCAGAAATATCATTTCACTTGCTATACAGCGTTGTGCGGCTGACCACGTAGCAGAGGCTACCGTGTCTGTAGTACCGTTGCCTAATGATGAAATGAAAGGCCGCATAATCGGTCGTGAGGGCAGAAATATCAGGGCTATTGAAACCCTGACAGGTGTAGATTTAATTATAGACGATACACCTGAGGCTATTACACTATCGAGCTTTGAGCCTGTAAGGCGTGAGATAGCAAGACTATCTCTTGAAAAGCTCATTGCTGACGGACGTATTCACCCTGCAAGAATAGAGGAAATGGTAGATAAGGCAAGACGTGAGGTTGAGGCCACTATCAAGTCCGAGGGTGAGCGCGCATATATTGAAGCGGGTGTAAACGGAATACATCCTGAGCTTGTTAAGCTTTTAGGTCGTTTACGTTATCGTACAAGCTACGGACAGAATGTCCTTGACCATTCGCTTGAGGTTGCATACTTAGCCGGTATAATGGCCTCTGAGCTTGGTCTTGACCCGACTATTGCAAGACGTGCGGGATTACTGCATGATATAGGCAAGGCACTTGACCATGAGATTGAAGGCTCACACGTAGAGATAGGCATAGACGTTGCACGTAAGTATAAAGAGCATGAGGCTGTTATCCATGCCATTCATGCTCACCACGGTGATGTTGAACCCAAGACGGTAGTTGCTTGCCTTGTACAGGCAGCGGATGCTATATCCGCCGCAAGACCGGGCGCACGTAGAGAAAATCTTGAAAATTATATCAAGAGATTGCAGAAGCTTGAGGAGGTTGCATCTTCGTTTGAGGGTGTTGAGCGTAGCTTTGCAATTCAGGCAGGCAGAGAAATTAGAGTTATAGTTAAGCCTGAATCCGTTAAGGATGAAAGAATGACATTACTTGCAAGAGAAATCTGTCAGAAGATAGAATCTGACCTTGAATATCCGGGTCAAATCAAGGTTAATATCATACGTGAAAGCAGAGCGGTAGATTTTGCTAAATAATATCCGTAATGCAATTAACATAGCAAATAGTCTTTAAGAAGATTAAAACGGCAATGTTATAGTTTATAAAAGGCATATCTGATTAATTTAACTTTATATCAGATATGCCTTGATATTAGTATAGAATAAATTTTAACTAATTTTTATTATGTATGTTTTTATTTAAAGATGGGTAAATATAATATATGCAATATTAAGAACGCAGTATAAGGGGTGAATTTGCATGAATATATTGGTGATAGGCGACGTTGTAGGCAGTATTGGCTGTAGCGCATTAAGAGCAAAGCTACCGTCATTGCGCAGACTTAAGGCTATTGACTTTGTTATTGCTAACGGTGAAAATTCCGCTGACGGCAACGGCATTACGCCAAGCTCTGCAAATGATCTTTTTGATTGCGGTGTTGATGTTATAACAACAGGCAATCATGTTTTCAGACGAAAAGAGATCTACGATATGCTTGATACCAATGACTATATTATTCGTCCTGCAAATTATCCGGGCAGTACCTACGGCAGAGGATACTGCATTATTGATATGTGCAGATTTAAACTGTGCGTTATAAATCTTCTGGGCACTGTATATATGGAGTCTTTGCGTTGCCCATTTGAAACTGTTGATGAAATATTGAAAAAGACAGAAGATTGCCGCATACGCATTGTAGACTTTCATGCTGAAGCTACATCAGAGAAGCGTGCGATGGGATATTATCTTGACGGTAAAGTAAGTGCGGTATATGGCACGCATACTCATGTATTAACTGCAGACGCTACCGTACTGCCAAGCGGTACAGGATATATAACGGATATAGGTATGACCGGTCCCATACATTCCGTTTTAGGCGTAAAAACCGAAAATGTAATTAAAAAATTAAAAACAAAGCTCCCTGTCAGGTTTGATACCGCAGACGGTGATTGCAAGATAAACGGAGCCGTATTTGAGATAGACGATAAAACAGGCAAAACATTATCTGTTGAAAGTGTCGAAATACAGGTTTAAGTAAAGAATAATTGTTTTTTTAGATATGTTTTGTAAAAACACTTGAAATTAAATAAGTAATATTATATAATATGAATGCTTGATGAAAGCAATGATTGATAACCTGTGAATAAACGGCATAATAACGCAAATAATTCTATCAGGTTATTTCTAAAAACTAATGGGAGTTAGTTTTTAGAAATGCCCTGGTTCAAGCTTATATCAGATAAATATCTTGAAATTTTGCTGATTTAATTTAACAACTTAACTGCATTAAAATCCAACCTTAATAAAGTTAAAACAAAAGTATAATTTACACATTAAAACGGTACTTACAATTTTTTATGAAACTTCTACTACAATCCTGCAACATATTACACCTCGCCAAATTTCAAGTAACATTTTATTTTCTGTATATAAATTGAATTTGATTGAAAATTATTCGGCATAAATTAAATTGGAGGTTTTACTAATGGAAGTATTAAAGGTTTCTTCAAGATCAGTACCTAACTCTGTTGCAGGAGCTATTGCCGGAGTTGTCCGTGAGCATGGAAGTGTAGAGGTGCAGGCCGTAGGCGCAGGCGCAGCTAATCAGGCAATCAAATCAGTAGTTGTTGCCAGAGGATATTTGGCTCCGAGCGGAATAGACCTTATATGTATCCCTGCTTTTACTAATGTTACCATTGACGGTGAAAATAAAACGGCAATTAAATTTATCGTAGAAGAAAGATAATTAATATATCCGTTATTTTGTGCCAAGTCATCTGTTTTGGCATAATACTTTTTGTGCGGTGTGGCATAAATATCCCGAAAACGGACGATGAAAATTATAGATTTTTTATCAAAATTAAAGGTAAAGCTTTATTTTTAAGCTTTACCTTATTTTTGTATTGAATTTGTTGAAAAATTATGTTAGAATATTATCGTATATTATAATGCTTTGAGAAATTTTTATTCTTAATCAGTCTTTAATGTACAGTGAATATAATTTCCAACGCTTTTCACACATATATTTTACCATGAGCTTTTGCTCTGCGTAATGTGTCGAAATAAGGGAAGAATATATGCTGAATAGATAAAACTATAAAAATATAATTACTGCAACGCAAGGAAGTGTTTATATGATTACCGGTTCAGAATTAAAGAAAGCCATAATTTCCGGTGCTAACAATATTATAAATCAAAAGGCAGAGATAGATGCTCTTAATATTTTCCCTGTACCTGACGGTGATACCGGTACTAATATGTCTATGACTATTACTGCCGCTAAGAATGAGCTTTTAAATTTACCTGATGACGCTACCGTTTCTCAGGTTGCTTCAAAGACTGCATCAGCATTGTTAAGAGGAGCAAGAGGCAATTCCGGGGTTATACTCTCGCTTATTTTCAGAGGCTTCTCAAAGGGACTCAAGGATATGGATACCGCTGATGCCAAGTCAATAACAAACGCACTGGGCTTAGGTGTAGATGCCGCTTATAAGGCAGTTATGAAGCCTACTGAGGGTACCATACTCACAGTAGCACGTGTAGCTTATGAAAAATCATCTGAGGTATGCGCAACAGTTGAAGACACTACCGAGATATGGCAGGTAATCTGCGATTCCGCTGATGAAGCATTGCTTACAACACCTGATCTTTTGCCTGTACTTAAGAAGGCAGGCGTAGTTGATGCAGGCGGTAAGGGACTTTGCGTAATCTTTGAGGGTATGCTTTCTGTACTTAAGGACGGCATTGTTATTGAGGATGCTTCCGAAGAATCCGCAAGCGATACATCTGAGGATGCTTTCAGAAGTGCTGCTGCTGAGTTCGACAGTGATATAAGATTTACCTATTGCACAGAGTTTATTATCGGCAGAAGTGCAGAGGCAGTAAAAACTCCGCTTGACCTACGTGCTTATCTTGAAACAATAGGTGATTGCGTAGTAGTTGTTGACGATGACGAGATAATTAAGGTTCATGTACACACCGAGCAACCGGGCAACGCATTACAGGCCGCTTTAGAGCACGGTCAGCTTCTTACCGTTAAGGTAGAGAATATGAAGGAGCAGCACAGAAAAGCCGCAGAAAGCAACGAAGCAGCTAAGGCACAGCAACAGTCGAAGCCTGTTGAGGAGGAAAAGCCAAAGTTCGCAGGGCCTACTGAGGAAATCGGATTTGTAGCTGTTGCCGCAGGTGACGGTATAAAGTCATTGTTCAGTGATTTAGGTTGCAGCAGTATAGTAAGCGGCGGTCAAAGTATGAACCCAAGCACAGACGATATATTGGACGCTATACTTGCAACCCCTGCAAAGAACGTATTTGTATTGCCTAATAATAAAAATATAATTTTGGCGGCAGAGCAGACCATTCCTCTGGTTGAAGACCGCAATGTAATAATTATCCCTACAAGAACCATTCCTCAGGGCATGGTTGCAATGCTTGCCTATGACTTTGAAGCAGGTGTTGAGGATAACAGAAGAAATATGATGGACGCAATGGCTAATGTTGCTACAGGTCAGGTTACATTTGCCGCAAGAGATTCCGAGTTCGGTAGCACAAAAATCAAGAAAGGCGAGATAATCGCTCTTGAAAACGGCAAGCTTACGATAACTGAGAAAGAATCTTATGTAAAAGCCGCAGTTAAGCTGACTAAGTCAATGCTTACACGTAATACATCATTTATCACGGTAATCTACGGTAACGGTGTAACAGAAGAAGAAGCCAATGAGGCCTGCGAGCAAATCAAGGCAAAAGCAGGCAATTCAGTAGAGGTAACATTGGTAAATGGCGGTCAACCGGTATATTACTTTATTATTTCTATAGAATAATTTAAAAATCAAGTTTATGGGCGGCCTGCGGTGGTCGCCCATTTTAATACTGTAAAAGCAGTATCACAGATTATATTTTAGGATTGATCGATAATGGCGTCACTCTTTGAAAGATCTATAAAACAATTAAAGGGTATAGGGGATAAGCGTGCCAAGCTGTTTGAAAAGCTGGGAGTAAACAGTATTGGCGCATTGTTATACTATTTTCCCAGAGGTTATGAGGATTGGTCATCACCTAAGCCGATATCGCACCTTACAGTAGGTGAAACTGCCTGCATACGTGCAACCCTTGAGGGTGATGCGAGGGAACAGCGCATAGCAGGCGGTAAGCTTATCACAAGGGCAACGGCATATGACGATGAATCGTCTATATCCCTTTTGTTTTTTAATAATAAATACGTTAAGGATAAGCTTAAGGCAGATTCACAGTTTGTATTTTACGGTAAGATAACCGACAGAGCAGGCAAAAAAGAAATGGTATCTCCGGTATTTTTGTCATCGGTAGATGCAGAGAGAATACACCCAATATATAACTTGACGGCAGGGCTTACCTCCAGACAAATAGAATCTGCGGTAGCCTGTGCCATAGGGCTTCTTCCGGATAAAGTGCGTGACCCTATTCCTGAAGAAATGCTTATAAAGTATGATCTTTGCGGTTTACGTGATGCTATTATTAATATACATATGCCGCAAAGCAATGAAATGCTCCAAAAAGCAAGGCACAGAATGATGTTTGAGGAGCTTTTAGTGCTTAATCTGGGTTTACGTCAAATTAAATCACGCAATATACAGGCTAAGTCTACTAAAATAACTAAAAAATACAGCGAAGAATTTTATAAGCTTTTACCCTTTACACCTACAGCCGCACAGATGAATGCTGTTTCAGACTGTGAAAATGATATGATGACGCTTAACAGACCCATGAACAGACTTATTCAAGGTGATGTAGGTTCGGGTAAAACCGCAGTTGCGGCGGCGGTGTGCTATACCGTAATAAGAAACGGATTTCAGGCGGCATTTATGGCACCAACTGAGATACTGGCAGAACAGCATTATAAGACGCTGACATCCATTTTCAGCGAAACTGATATAAGAATAAGTCTACTTACAGGTGCGTCTACAGCGGCAAATAAGCGTAAGATACGTGAGGATCTGGCACTAGGTGAGATAGATCTTATTATAGGTACTCATGCGCTTATATCTGATAACGTCGAGTTTAAAAACCTTAGATTGGTCGTAACGGATGAACAGCACAGATTTGGAGTAGCACAGCGCTCGAAATTACTGGCAAAGGGCAACGACCCTCATCTTATAGTTATGTCTGCAACGCCTATACCACGTACACTGGCGCTTATGATTTACGGCGACCTTGATATATCGGTATTAAATGAATTGCCAAAGGGCAGACAAAGTATAAGTACATTTTGTATAGACCAATCAAAGAGAAACCGTGCGTATAATTTTCTAAAGGATCAGATAGATATGGGCGGTCAATGTTATATAGTTTGCCCGCTTGTGGATGAGGGAGAAATACCCGTAGAGTCCGCCATACAGTATGCCGAAAGAATACAAAGCTCAGTCTTTTCAAGCTATAAAGTCGGGTTACTTCACGGAAAAATGAAAACGACAGAAAAAGAGATGATAATGCGTAGCTTTTCACAGGGCGAGATAGATGTGCTTGTTTCCACAACGGTTATTGAGGTTGGCGTGGATGTACCAAACGCCGTTGTAATGCTTATTGAGAATGCCGAACGCTTCGGTTTGTCACAACTGCATCAGCTAAGGGGCAGAGTAGGCAGAGGTGATAAAAAATCATACTGCATATTGGTATCACAGGCACAGAATGAAGAGGCAATACGCAGGCTTTCTACAATGTGCCGTACAAATGACGGCTTTAAAATAGCCGATGAAGATTTAAAGCTGCGTGGTCCCGGTGACTTTTTCGGTTCTAAACAGCACGGTCTGCCTGAGCTTAAGATAGCCGACTTAGCGGATATGAGATACTTACAGATTACACAAACGGCGGCGCAGGAGATAATAGATGAAGACAGCGATCTGTCACTAGATAAGCATAGGGGATTGAGGGCGGAAATAGTTAGACTCTTCGGCAAAACAGGTTGTCAGCTTAATTAATAAATATAAAACAGCAATATCGGCATTAAAGCTCGGTATTGCTGTTTTTATTATTATGCTGTGAGGTACTGCAACAAAAATTCCTCCTATGGCAAATTACCATAGGAGGATAAATGTATATAAGTAAAGAATTAAAGGTTATTCTTCTGATAAAGGATTAATACTGCTGAGGGCGTTTGTTTTGAGAAGCTTGGCAAATTTAAGTGCCTTACCGCATCCGTTTACAACACAGTCAGCAGGATTTTCTATTGGGTTTACGTCAAGATTTAAGCAGTCCTTGATAAGCTCATCAAAGCCCCTTAGTTGTGAGCATCCGCCCGTTAATGTCATTCCGTCAGAGTATATATCGCTTACAAGCTCAGGTGATGTCTGCTCAAGTACCGTCTGCATGGTACGTATAATTTGCATAGCTGGGTCATACAGCGCCTCTATCATCTCGTCAGATACCATCTCAATAGCCTGCGGTATGCCTGTAACGGCATTTCTGCCTTTAATAGTAAACGGTGGAAGATCCTTTTGAGGTGTAACGCAGCCTATGGCGATTTTAGCTTCTTCAGCCATCTTAGAGCCTACTATAAGGTTATATTTACGTTTGATGTACTTGACTATTTCATCATCAAACATATTACCTGCTATCTTTATGGAACGTGATGCTACTATGTCGCCTAATGATATTACTGCTATATCAGTAGTGCCTCCGCCTATATCTACTACAAATATACCGTGAGATTCGTTTATATCAAGTCCTGCACCAAGTGCGGCGGCCTTTTGTGCCTCTATAAGATATACCTTCCTCATACCTATGTTACGTATGGCATCAAATACTGCCCTTTTTTCAACGTCCGTTATCTCACCGGGAACACAGGCAACTACCTTTGGCATTATAAGCTTGCTGGTACACACGCTTTTCAGCATTGTGCTTATCATATCTTCTACCAGATAAAAGTCAGAAATTACACCGCCAACAAGTGGGTACATTGCCTTTATTCTTTTAGATGTTCTACCTATCATCTTAGAGGCTTCAGTACCTAAGGCAATAATACTTCCTGTATCTGCGTCTATGGTAACAACCGACGGTTCATCCAGAATTTTACCTTTTTTATCAGAATATATCCTTATATTTGAAGTTCCTAAATCTATTGCAAGATTCATATTTATTACTCCTTCACTTAAAAAGTCACGCTCATTTTAAAGTTAGCTGACATCTGCGGCAGTAATGCACAGCACCTGTGATGCTCCGCTGTTTTTCAGCATTACGGCACATTCGTTAAGTGTCCAGCCTGTAGTTATTATATCATCGCATATAATGATCTTTTTACCTTCTAAATTGTATTTATTATTAACGGAATAAACGCCCTTTACGTTTTCGGCACGTTTATTTTTATTGAGCGTATGTTGAATGCTGTTTGACTTGGTTTTACATAATATATTATTATATGACTTTTTTAACAAAAATGCAATATCTTTAGCTATCAACTCCGCTTGATTATATCCTCTTTTTTTGTGCGATTTTATCATAAGCGGAACAAAAGTAATATAATCTGCATCAAATTTTAAAAGCTCATCATAATAATTACTGAATATTATATTGGCATATGCCAAGGCATATTTGGTTTTTCCCGCAAATTTAAACCCAAGCACAGATTTTTTGTATTTATCTCTGTATTTAAATGCAGATATACACACAAACCCGCCCGGTGTTTTGCGAATAAATTTTTTACCCTTTACTTCTGACAAACATCTTTCGCATATATGCTTACCGAGGGGCAATTCATCGTTACAAAATGCACATTCATCGTGATATATAAGAGAAAGCGCTTTGTTTACAAGACCTTTTAAGAAATTACAAATCTGCATTTTCTTCACCACGTATTATAAATTCCTTAAGACCTGAATACCGTTTTGCATGGCGGTTATTGTTTACCATCTGCTTTACTATATCGGGCAATCCAACCAGTATAAGAAGCTTTTTGGCTCTTGTGACGGCCGTATAAAGCAGATTTCTGTATAAAAGCTGTGCAGGTCCGTGGAACATCGGTATGATTACCGCCTCAAATTCGTTACCTTGACTTTTATGTACCGTTGTGGCATATGCAAGGTCAAGGTCAACGGCACTTTCTGCGTTATATGTTGCTATGCGGTCATCAAAGCGTACCTTTAATATCTGTGAATTTTTGTTTACCTCCACAAGAATACCTATATCGCCGTTGAATACGCCTTCTCCGTTTGATCCGTCCTCTTTAAGCCATAATATATTGTAGTTGTTTTTTATCTGCATTACCTTATCGCCCTCACGCAGGCACAGCCCGTTTACCGTTATTTCTTTCTTAGTTGGTGATGCAGGATTTATTACCGCTTGCAGTTTTTTGTTAAGTTCATTAGCGCCAAGCTCGCCCTTTCTTCCGGGGGAGAGTACCTGTATATCATAGACAGGTGAATATCCGTAGGTCTTGGGCAACCGTGTACTGCACAGGTCAAGTATAGTTTTTGATATTGCAGAAACAGTATAAGCCTGCATGAAGAAAAAGTCGTTATCACGGCGTGATATATCCGGTAAAATGCCCTTTATAATGCTGTGGGCGTTTGTTACTATCAGACTTTGCATAGATTGTCTGAATATCTCGGAAAGCTGTACAACAGGCATTACTCCTGATGCTATAAGATCACCAAGTACATTGCCTGCGCCTACAGACGGCAGCTGGTCGCTGTCACCTACAAGTATAAGACGACATCCCATAGGTAACGCACGTAATACGCTGTCAAAGATAAGCGAATCTACCATAGAAAGCTCGTCCAGAATAAGTGCATCGCAGTTAAGCATATTTTTCTCGTTGCGTTTGAATATCGGCCTGTCCTCAGCATCCCATGCAACCTCTAAAAGACGGTGAATGGTCTTGGCCTCACATCCCGTTACCTCAGACATTCTTTGAGCGGCTCTGCCTGTAGGGGCGGCAAGAAATACCTTTTGACCGTTTTTCTTTAATATTTTTATTATAGCGTTGAGCGTAGTTGTCTTACCTGTACCCGGTCCGCCTGTAAGTATAAGCATACCCTTTGTAAGTGCCTCGGTTATGGCTTTTCGCTGTAACTCTGCGTATTCTATTTTTCGTTCTTTTTC
This sequence comes from Acutalibacteraceae bacterium, assembly GCA_051881075.1. Lineage (GTDB taxonomy): Bacteria > Bacillota > Clostridia > Oscillospirales > Acutalibacteraceae > RUG14223. The sequence continues at coordinate 104,244 of JBJEPE010000081.1, forward strand.
TATTTTCTCAATCTCTTTGTCTATATTGGGAATTTCCATTGCAGGAAATTTAAGCAGCATTAAAAGTCTTGCGGCAGAGTATGCCTCACTTTCGTAGAGTGTTGCTGTAAATATAAAGCTCTTGTTATCTATAACGTCGCACACCAGAGTGCCGTCTGTCAGCAGTTCTTGCAATGCACTTTCGGCACGCTCCTCGCTGACACCTAAAAAATCCGCCGACGCAGAGAGTAGTCTGTCAGTAGGTAAGCAGGTATGTCCGTTACCACGGTTATGGTTGAGTATATGCACTATGCCGGCACGTACACGGCATATGTCATCAACTGAACGCTCCATGCTCTGCGCTATAAGGTCAACCTTATCGAATGAAATGCAAACAGGCTCAAGGCACAATAAAAACGGATCCTGTTCTACTATTTCCAGTGCTTTGTTACCGTATGTTTTCCATATTTTTACGGATTCATATGGAGCAATGCCGTATTTCCCCAGATGCGTCATTACCTCACGTAGACCGAATATTTTATTAAGCTCACTGCTCATGTATTTAGCTTTTTCAAGCGATATTCCCTTTATTTGAGCCAGCCGCTGAGGGTCCTTTTCTATTACCTCAAGCGTTTGATCTCCGAAATTCTCTACAAGTCTGCGTGCCATAGTGGGACCTATGCCTTTAATAGCGCCTGATGAAAGATACTTTAAAATAGCCGTCGAGTTTTCCGGAGCCATACGCTCACACGCTTCTATTGCAAATTGTCTGCCGTATGAAGCATGGGTTTTCCACCTGCCTATAAGCTTAAGGGATTCGCCTATATTTATAAAGGGCATAATACCAACCGCTGTAATGCTGTCATCGCCTACGGTCATTTCTATTACTGAATATCCGTTCTCATCGTTTCTGTATATAATTTCTTCAACTTCACCGGTAAGCTCATATAGCGTGCTGTTGTCGGTCATTTTCATCATCCTTTCCGTAGGTGGGATAAATATAATATATAAAACAAAAATATCATTTTGCGTTGTTGTCTTTATTTTAATAAAAACTATATCAATTTATTTTTGAACAAACTATTGAATAATTTAATTTGTTAGTCTATAATAGGGGAAGTAAAAATTTTAAAGGGATGGATAAATTTATGGAGTTTTATGCAAACGAAGGTAAAAACGTTGAAATAGAAGTAAACGGTCAAATTTATATGCGCCATGCGATAAAGACTCGCTTTGTTAAAGTAGGCGAAAGCTACATTGACGTATATAAAGAGTATGTTTTGCCACTGTATCAGGAGGGCGACATAGTTTCTACAAGTGAAAAGATAATTGCATTGTGCCAAAACAGAATAGTTAAGCGTGAAGATATAAAGATAGGTTTCTGGGCAAAGCTACTGTCTAAGTTTGCCTCACACCCGGACACAGGCGTAGGTGTTGGTGAAACGATAAAAATGCAGTATGCTATAGATACCGTAGGCTTGCTGAAGGTTCTGTGGGCCAGCTTTGCAAGTGCCGTTACCAAGCTGTTCGGTAAAAGAGGAGTTTTCTATAAGATAGTAGGTTTAGAAGTAAGCGGACTTGACGGTTTCTACGATAAGGTTTGGTCTGAGTATAGAGATATAGGTATAAGAATCCCGGAAAACCCTACAGGCGTTTGTAATGAGGTAAAAGAAAAGCTCGGCATGAGCTGTATGATAGTTGACGCAAACGATTTAGGTCAAGAGATACTCGGTTATTCTGACGATATAACGCTTACTCCCGAAGAGCTTAAGGGACTTATCAGGGATAACCCGTCAGGTCAGGGCAGCGAGCTTACACCTATTATTCTGATAAGAAAGAAGCCGGCAGATGATGCAGAGCCTGTAGAGCAAGAGAGCGTAAGCGAAGAAATACAAGCCGATGATTCACAGTCCGATGAGCAGGAAGGCACAGAAGAATAATTTTATATATTAAATTAATAATTTCATTATTATGGTGTTGTTGGTGTAAAGCACAAGCAACACCATATAATTATATCAAATACTTATTGATTTTACAATCCCCAAAAGCTAATTAATCGCTTGAGGTTTCAAAGCTGCTTAAGTATTCCTGCGGCGTGTAAATTTGCAGAAAGTCATATTCCTTATGTAGTTGTTCGCAGATACTGCGTGTTTCGTTATCCATACTGCAATCAAGGCAAATAAGCTGATCAACCTTACAGCCGTCATTCCACCTTATAGTCGCAATTAAGCTTCGCAGATGAATTTCAATGTCCTCATCATGACCGTATATAGGTACAATAATAGCAGAATAACGCTTATTTTTTGTTCCTGTAAATATCAGAATACATAATCGTATAAGCTCAACAAAACCGATGGTTGCCAGGCACATTACAGAGCCCTTTAATAATACCTCAACCATAACTAAACCGTTCCTTTCAAGTTAATTATGCCTGTATTCGGCGGATATAGTAACATTTTATTCCGAGAAAAGCACAGTTGATAATATTTTTTAATTTTTTGAATAATCTTGTGACTTACGCAGATAATATAGCTTGTGCACGTTATATGTGCATTAAAATAGTTGAGAGGATGTTTTATCATGGATAGTAGTTCAGCAAACAAAAGCATCAGATGCTCTGTAAGCCAGTGCAGATATCACTGCCAAAATCAGGATTATTGTTCACTTGAAAGCATTAAGGTTGGTTCTCATGAGGCAAACCCAACTGTAAACGAGTGTACAGACTGTGAGTCATTCTCACTTGGCAGCCGTAGCTGTACAAATTGCTGAGTTAGGCATTAGTAAACATACCGTAGGTCTAGCAGAATTTAGTCCTTTATGTATGCAATAGTGTACGTATAGGTAATATTATAATGCTTACGGTATATACAGGGGTACTTTACGGGGACGCTTAAAGTGAAAAGCGGTAAATAAGCCTTTTTCTTTAAACGGTCAACCCCGTTTATGTGGCTCTGTAGGCACATTACGGATGTGTCGCAAATGCGGAAAGCCGCATATGTGTTATAAGGAAAAAGAGCCGCTTTTTGTCGAAGCAAAACCGTTAATATACAGTAAAGATATACCTTGCTTTTTTCAGAATTATAATATATGGCAATCAGCGGCTTAGACCAAATAGATAAAAAGAGGAAGGTTACAGCATGAGCTTTTATGATGTAGTGTATGAGATAGTGCGGCAGATACCTAAGGGAAAGGTAGCTACATATGGACAGATTGCCATTATTGCAGGCAGTCCCAGAGCGTCAAGAGCGGTAGGCTATGCGTTGCATTTTAATCCTATGCCCGGAATTATACCTTGTCATAGAGTGGTGAACAGAGAGGGCAGGCTTGCCCCTGCGTTTGCTTTTGGTGGGGAAGATGCACAACGAAATTTACTTTTGAGTGAAAATGTAGAGGTAAGCGACGAAAACCAAGTCGATTTAAAAAAGTATCTTTGGCAGCCTGAGAACGTGACTGTTACAAGGAATAAAGGATAAATAATAAGCTGATATCCGCACTTGTGTGTTTGCATGGTGCGGATTTTTTGCGCATTAATTTATTTGATTTGCGGATTGAAAGCTGAATCACACTTATAAATCCTGCGCCATACTATGTACTAACCCCCGAAATAGGGTTGGGGCTTTAACTAACAATAGTACTGCATAGGCAGTTTACGGAGGTTATAACGTGATTAAGATAAATAGCTTTGGTGTAATAGGTGGGGATAAAAGACAGCTTATGATGACAAAGTCTATAATTGCAGACGGTTATAGGGTGCAAATGGCGGGCTTTGATACTATAGAAACATTATCCGGCTTATGGAATAATACAACACTTGATAAGGTTATAAATGACAGTGAAGTACTTATTTTGCCGTTGCCTGTTACTAAGGACGGAAAAAATCTTAATGCGCCGTATTCAAGTGAGGTAATTTGCCTTGATGATAATTTTGCTGAAAAAATATCGGGTAAAAGGGTATTTTGCGGCATGAGCGAGAGCCTGCTAAAGCTATGTCCTGCACTTGATAAAAATTTAATACATGATTATATGCGCCGTGAGGAATTTGCGGTACAGAATGCCGTGCCTACAGGTGAGGGCGCAATAGAGATAGCTATGCGTGAGTACAGCGGCACTATAAACGGCTCAAATTGCCTTGTGTTAGGCTATGGCAGAATAGGCAAGGTGCTAGTATCTATGCTTAAAGGGCTGGGCGCAAGGGTAACGGTCGCCGCAAGAAAAAAGCATGACCTTGCATGGGCTGAGATTTATGGTTGTAGGGCTATCAGCACCGCCAGGCTATGCGAAAATAACGGATATGACATAGTATTTAACACAGTGCCGCATATGCTGCTTGACGCTCATACACTAGCAAAGACCTGTGAAAATGCAGTAGTTATAGATTTAGCTTCTGCGCCCGGCGGAGTAGATGTAAACGCCGCAAAGAGGCTTAACATACGGCTTATTCATGCGCTTTCTTTACCGGGTAGAGTTGCGCCTAAAACAGCGGGGGAAATCATCAAGAACACAGTTTATAATATACTGGAGGAGGAATACAAGTGAATGAAATGACAATAGGCTATGCTCTGTGCGGCTCTTTTTGTACATTTTCTAAGTCTTTACCGCAAATGCAGATACTCGCAGAGCAGGGCTTTAATATATTGCCTATCATGTCTGAAAATGCCTATAAAACAGATACAAGATTTGGTACGGCGCAAAGCTTTATAGATAAGATAGAAAGCATCGCTAAAAGAGAAGTAATACACACGATATCTCAGGCAGAGCCGATAGGCCCAAAAAAGATGTGTGACCTGCTGATAGTGGCACCGTGTACAGGCAATACGCTGTCTAAAATGTGTAACGCCATAACAGATACATCTGTTACAATGGCTGTTAAATCACATCTAAGAATAGGTCGTCCTGTACTGCTTGCAATAGCTACAAATGACGGACTGGGCGCATCTGCACAGAATATAGGAAAAATGCTGAATACAAAGAATGTGTTTTTAACACCGTTTTCTCAGGATGACCCCATAAATAAACCTAATTCAATAGTATCTCACTTTGATCTTATACCGCAGTGTGCGGCATTGGCTCTCACATATAAGCAGATGCAGCCTATTTTCAGACAGCTATCCGCATAATTCACGGCTTATATGCAAAAGCACATAAAATACATGAATATATAATAAAATCTCCCTCTACTAGACAATAGGTTGGGGGAGATTTTATGCGGTGTAAGATTAATAAATACACTTCACGTTTTATATAGTACACATAATTTGATTATTGACAATAAAATTATGTGATGATATAATTTAATTGCAATTAAAATCGGAATTTGCTAAAAAATGAGTTTGAAGCGAGTAAAATATAAGTTCTGCATTTCGTTCATGTAATTGATAACAACCCTGCGTCCAAAATCATCCAACGATATGTAATACTTTTTATTTCGCATATTGAATCCTCCTTTGATTTTCTACCATAATTGTACTCAAAGGCGGTTTAATAGTCGAATGTGTGGATTGTAAAAAGCAGAATTTTGTAGTATAATGTAGAAAAAGGAATCCGTTAAGGAGCAGTAGTATGGATTTTGAGAATATGAATAGAAAAAAGAAAAAGTGTAACATAAGAGAGGATATTATAAAAGAGTGGATTGAAATCAACGGTAATCAATGCCCGATTTGTGGCAGAGTTTTAGAACCTGCGAATTGTGTTATTGATCACATATATCCGATGTCTATGGGTGGAACTGATGAAATTGCTAATTTACAAGTACTTTGTAAACACTGTAATGCCGTCAAAGGAAATAGACCTTTTCTCGGATATAAGTTTGAAGAATACATAAAAAATCTATTAGAAGCAAACGGAAAATACACCAATGTTTCAAGCCATATTAAAATCGGCGATAAAGTAATTGATGCTGATATTGTATTCGAAGAAGTAAATGACAAACAAAAAACAAAATATATCGCTGAGGTATCTATTTTCCAATCCTTTACTGCATCACAAATTCAAAGGACTATAAAGCAACTGCTAGAATATAAAGACTTGCTCCCATCGGCAACTGCTGTTTTTATTACTCCGAGTGAATTACCGCAAAAATATGTAGAATTAATCGAACAAAACGGCATTGAATTATGGGACAAAACTTTTCTTGCCACCGAGTTTCGAGAGCAGATACTTCAGGTGAAGCCATACTCTTTTAGAGCATTTTTTGATTTATCAAAAAATATGGTTAATAATGCAGATGAGTATCAAATTCTAATCAACAAGCTTAATGGTTGCCCTTCAGGATGGCCGAATTGGGTGGATTATCAGGATTTAGTTGGGAACATATTGGAGTTTTTGTTTTGTCCGCCTTTAAATTCACCAATACCTCAAAGCAATGATAGAACTAAGAAGAATAAAAGAGATTTTATTTTATCAAACTACTCTAAAGAAAATGATATTTGGGAGTTTTTGAGAGGTCGATATGGTGCTGATTATGTAGTCGTAGATGCTAAAAACTCAAGAAAAAACATATCCAAGAATGATGTATTACAAATTGCAAATTATCTTAAAAAAGATGGCACCGGCTTGTTCGGCATTATCATTGCAAGAAAAGGAACTGACAGTTCTTCTGAAAATACTCTGCGTGATATGTGGATATATCAACAGAAAATGATTGTGGTTTTGAATGATACAGATATAGAGCAAATGATATTGGCAAAAAAAGATGGTGAAAATCCTGCAAGACTAATCCTTAAGAAGATTGAAGAATTTAGGTTATCTATTTAACAATTGAAAACAACAAAACCCGCCACCTTAGACTTTCATCTAAGATGGCGGGTTCTGTTCGTATCAGAGCATCACCTTGACGGCAAAGCCGCCGCTAAAGAAGTAGGTGTTCGTCTGAGTATCGTCTGGTGGAGATGACGGGAATCGAACCCGTGTCCGAAGATTACTTACCAAAGCTTTCTACGAGCATAGTCATTGTTTTAAGCTTCCCCCCGCAAAACGCCCAATGACAGGCTGTTTGCTTCGGTAGCCTTTAATTCATGATACAAGACAAGGCAAGCTTGTATTCACGTTCACTGCTAATCGACGCCCTTATCCGAGCCGCAGTACTCTCGATAAGAACGACGCTGCATTAAGCAGCGTAAGCTAATTTAGAATTGTCGTTTATTTTTAAACTAAGGATTTTATAGCGGTTCCGTCCCGCTGCTCGCTTACTAAGGCTTGCGACCCCCGTCGAAACCTTTACATCCCCATATTTAATTATATAATAATATCTTACCCTATTATAGGCAGATAAAATCAATCTGTGTGTTTATCAGTAATCCCTTGAGCGTTCTTTCATAGTGCGTTCAATATCACGCTTAGCCGCCTTTTGAGCCATGTCTGCACGTTTATCGTAGAGCTTTTTACCCTTACAAACGCCTATTTCTACCTTAACGTTAGAACCCTTGAAATACAGCGAAAGTGGTATAAGCGAATATCCGTCCTGCTTAACCTGCCCAAACAGCTTCATTATCTCTCGCTTGTGCATTAGTAGTCTACGTACACGCATGGGATCTTTGTTGAATATGTTACCCTGTTCATATGGACTTATGTGCATACCGTTGATGAAGATTTCCCCACCGTCAATACTGCACCATGAATCCTTAAGATTAACTCTGCTTTGGCGTACCGATTTTACCTCTGTACCGCATAGCTCAATACCTGCTTCAAGCTTTTCCTCGATAAAATAATCGTGGAAGGCTTTTTTGTTTTGCGCTATTACTCTGTCCTTTTGAATTTCCATAAAAAGCCCTCCTTTTTAAAAATAAAAGCTTAAAATGATTATTGTCACTATACTTGAATTATATTCAAAAAATACTTTAATATGATTTTATGTTAAATCTCACGTCTTCCCTCAAGCGCCCTTGCGAGTGTTACCTCGTCTGCATATTCAAGGTCGCCGCCTACGGGTATGCCGTAAGCAAGTCTTGTAACCTTAACTCCCAACGGTTTAAGAAGCTTAGAGATATACATAGCGGTAGCTTCGCCCTCTACGGTCGGGTTAGTTGCCATTATTACTTCGGTCACGTTGTCTTTGCCGATACGTGCCAAAAGCTCCTTAATGTATATCTGATCCGGTCCTATACCGTTAAGAGGGGAGATAACGCCGTGCAAAACATGATATACCGCATCAAATTCCTGTGTGCGTTCAAGTGCCATAACATCACGTGGATCCTCTACAACGCAAATTACAGAATGATTACGGTTTGCATTACTGCAAAGTGAGCAAACATCTTTATCGGTAAGATTACAGCATTCCTTGCAATAGTGTATCTTTTCGTGAGCCTCACATATGGCATTTGCAAAGCCCTCGGCATCGCTTTTAGGCATTTTAAGTACATAATACGCTAAGCGTTGCGCTGTCTTTGCGCCTATTCCGGGCAAACGCTCAAACTGCTCAATAAGTCGCTCTAACGGAGCTACATTGTATCCTGCCATATCAGAAAAGTCCCAGTACGTTGAGTCCGCCGCTTATTTTCTCCATTGTGCTTGACTTATCCTCTGCGGCTGTTCTTAATGCCTCGTTTGTTGCGGCCATGATAAGGTCGCTGAGCATTTCTATATCTTCAGGGTCAACTACCTCTGGCTTAATTTCGATTGCCTTAACCTCCATTTTGCCTGTTACGGTTACGGTTACAGCGCCGCCGCCTGCTGCTGCAGAGTACTCCTTAGCTTCAAGCTCGGTATTTGCCTTGTCCATTTCTTCCTGCATTTTTTGTGCTTGGCGTGCAATGTGTTGTAAATTTGTTGATGCTCCGCCGCCCATTCCCTTAGGTAATCTTGCTTTCATTGTTATATCTTTCCTTTCAGGTATATTTTATTTTTACGGTTTTGCTTAAAACCTTTATTTTATTCACCGTTAATTTTTATATCTACTCCGGCCTCACGTATATTCTGTGCAAAGCTGAGCAGCTCGTCCGTTTCCTCCGGCTTTTTCTCCGGCCTTTTATATGGGCCAAGCTTGTAGGTTTTACCCGTTACCTCACGCACGGCATCCCTCATGCGCTCTTTCTGTGCCGATTGCTTAAGTAGCTTGAACGGAACATCATTTTTAGCGTCGATAAGCAGATAATCACCGCTTATATATGCCTTTGTTGACTCAAATGCCGTAGCAATGGTTATGGAATATGCCTTAAGTGCTTCCAGTACTTCGTGCCATTCTTCCATTGGCTTAGCGTTTTTGATTATTTCTTCATAATTGACCGCATTTGTCGGAGTTTGTATTATCGGCTGTGCAGGTGTTCTGCTTTGTATGGATTCGTTAGGTTGAGCAGTACCCACAATAACGCCTGATTTTATCATTCTTTCAAGCTTAGTTATACGTGCCGAAAGTGCGTCAAAGTCATTGTTTGACGTAGTGGAGCAAAGCCTCACTATTGCCATTTCAAGCTCTATTCGCTTATTGCCTGATTTTGCCATTTTCTCAAGTGCGCCTTGAAGCGTATCTATAACCGATATAATCTCTGATAATGAGTAATTTCTTATCATATCGCTAGATTTGTTAAATTCATCGTCTGACATAGGGACAAGCTCTCTGGGGTTTTTCATTGTTTTTATCAGCATTAAATTTCTGAAAAATGATGAAAACTCCTCGCAAAGGCGCATCATATCTTTAGACGCTGAGTAAAGCTCATCTATTACCTTAAGAGCCTGTGTAGCGTCCTTGGTTATAATAGCATTAGCCATCATGTACAGATACTCTGTATTTGCAAGACCCGATGTTTCACGCACGGTATCTACCGTTACGGTGTTGCCGTTGCCTATACATCTGTCGAGCAATGAGAGCGCATCACGCATAGCACCGTCAGCCATAAAGGCAATAAGACGTGCGGCGTCATCGTCAAGAGTAATATTTTCCTCATGTGCAACATACTGTAATCTTTCTGCTATGCTTTCTATAGATATTCTGTTGAAATCAAAGCGTTGACAGCGTGAAAGTATAGTTGCCGGTATCTTGTGAAGCTCAGTTGTAGCGAGTATAAATATAACGTGTGCAGGCGGCTCTTCAAGTGTTTTTAGCAGAGCGTTGAAGGCTCCTGCCGAGAGCATATGTACCTCGTCTATTATATATACTCTGTATTTTGCTTCACTTGGTGTATATGCTGTCTCATCCCTTAATGAGCGGATATTCTCAACGCCGTTGTTACTTGCGGCGTCTATCTCGACAACATCCAGAATATTACCTGACTCAATGCCTTTACAGACCGCACATTCACAGCATGGGTCGCCGTCAACGGGGGAGAGGCAGTTTACTGCCCTTGACAGTATTTTAGCACAAGAAGTTTTACCGGTACCACGTGTACCCGTAAAAAGATATGCGTGAGAAATTCTGCCGGATTTCAACTCATTCTTTAATGTTGTAGTTACCTGCGGCTGTCCTACAACGTCAGAGAATGTCTGAGGTCGCCATTTTCTGTATAATACCTGATACACGTTTTACCCTCCGCTTCTTAATATTAATTGCATATAAAAACAAGACAGCCCGTTTACACGGCTGCATATGCTTTAATATACAGACGACAGACTTACTGTATCGCATAAAGCAAATTGCTTAATGCTGCTCGGTTCCCCGCCTGACATGGTTCACAACGCCCTATCGTACAGGGCCTGCCGACTGCATATCAAAACATATGATACTGTCTTGTTAAAATGCCGATTTATCTAGGCAATCATTATAATAACATATAACCGGATAAAAATCAATAGTAAATTTTATAAAATGCAAAAATTTAAATGACCCAATCCCATAAAATAAAGCTGACATATGTCGGCGACTGTTTTTTCTCTGTTTATAGTCAACCTAATATATCAGCCGTATGTTATATAATCCGAAAATTTAGATTTTTAATACTGTGCATAGTCGGATTCCGCTTTTTTTCGCTCGTCTATCTCACCGTCGGTAAGGTACAGCATACGCTGATTTTTTGACCCCCTGAACGGTATCATAAGTGTTTTTTGCTCCTGAATGAACGGACCGTCTACCAGTATATCTACTTCTTTTAAAAGTTGGTCGATATACGGGTCTGACTCTGCCTGCTTTTTAAGCGTTTCATATAAAAAACCTGTGTATGCCATTACGTTAAGACCGATTGAATGTGCTTTTCTTGCAAGCTCTAAAAGAGGTCTTGGCTGCATAAAAGGCTCACCGCCGGAAAATGTTACGCCCTGTAAAAGAGGATCCTTTTTCAGCTCCTCAAATATAACGTCTGTATCTGTAAAATATCCGCCGTTAAAGTCATGTGTCTGTGGATTGTGGCAACCCTTGCATTTATGCGGACAACCCTGTGTAAATACAGTAAATCTTATGCCTGGGCCGTCAACTATCGATTCTCTGATGACCCCTGCAAGTCTTATTTTAGCCATTTGTCATTTCACCTTTGATTTTGTTTCAATAAAAGGGGGGCGAACGTCACTAGTCGCCCCCTTATATTTAGTTTAATTTACGGCTTAGATTTGCTCCATTTCGCCTGTTGTGCCTACATCGTGCTTAACTCTGTCACGAACCTCTGCCTTTTTAGCGTTGTTAAATCTGTCAAGAGTACCTACCAAGTAGCCTGTTATTCTTCTTATTCTCTCAAAGCCTACAGGGCCGTCCTCTTCTTTTCTGCCGCACATTGGGCAGGTATCGCCTATAATACCTGTAAATCCGCAAACCGGATCTCTGTCTACAGGATGATTTATAGAGCCGTAACCTATACCTTGCTCCTTCATATATCTTACAACACGCTCAAATGCGTCAAGGTTTAACAGTGGATCTCCGTCAAGCTCTATATAAGAGATATGACCGCCGTTTGTAAGGGCATGATAAGGTGCCTCAAGACGTATTTTCTCAAATGCGGATATATTAAAGTAAACCGGAATATGGAAAGAGTTTGTGTAATACTCTCTGTCTGTTACGCCCTTGATCTTACCGAATTTCTTTTGATCCATTCTTACAAATCTGCCGGAAAGTCCTTCTGCCGGTGTAGCGATAAGTGAGAAATTTAAACCGTATTGTTTGGTAGCCTCATCCATACGCTCTCTCATATGAGTGATTATCTCAAGACCAAGCTTTTGGCTTTCGGCACTTTCACCGTGGTGCTTGCCTACAAGAGCTTTAAGGCATTCAGCAAGTCCGATAAAGCCTATTGTAAGAGTGCCGTGCTTGAGTACTTCTCTTATCTCGTCATCCGGGGAAAGCTTGTCTGAATCAAGCCAAATGCCCTGTCCCATAAGGAACGGGAAGTTTCTTACACGTTTTCTTGCCTGAACTTCAAATCTTTCAAGAAGCTGATCTATAACAAGGTCTATTTTTTCGTCTAATTGCTTATAGAAAAGTTCGATATTGTGGTCGCTGAGTATAGCGAGTCTGGGCAGGTTTATAGATGTAAAGCTTAGATTACCTCTGCCGTTTACTATCTCTCTTGATTTATCGTAATTATTGGCAATAACTCTTGTACGGCAACCCATATATGCACACTCTGTTTCCGGCTTGCCCGGCTTATAATACTGTGCATTGAACGGAGCATCCAGGAATGAGAAGTTCGGGAACAATCTCTTTGCGCTTACACGGCAAGCAAGCTTGAAAAGATCATAGTTAGGATCTTCCTTATTGAAGTTTACGCCCTCTTTAACTTTAAATATATGGATAGGGAATATAGGTGTTTCACCGTTGCCGAGACCTTTTTCTGTAGCAAGCAAAACATTCTTTATTACCATACGGCCCTCAGGGGTTGTATCGGTTCCGTAGTTAATTGAGCTGAACGGGATTTGTGCGCCTGCTCTGGAGTGCATGGTGTTAAGGTTGTGTATAAGTGCCTCCATTGCTTGATAAACAGCTCTGTCTGTTTCGCTGTTTGCGTGTTTGAATGCAAATTGCTGAAGTCTTGTTGCCTCGTCCTCACCGTATTTTTCTGTGAGAAGCTTAAGTTCGGCTTCCATATATATCTCACCGTCATCAAGCTTAGGTGTGCTACCGCTTACTATCTCTGCTGCATCAGCAAGTTTACGTGCAGTTTCTGTACTGTTATCGTCATTCTCAAGCAGTTCAATGGCTCTTGCAAGGTTTTGTCTGTATATTCTGCGATAAGTCTTTGCAACGCCCTTTGCCATGCCGTAATCAAAGTTTGGTATGCTCTGACCGCCGTGCTGGTCGTTTTGGTTAGACTGTATAGCAATACAGGCAAGAGCGGAGTAGCTTGCTATATCGTTAGGCTCACGTAAAAATCCGTGGCCTGTTGAAAATCCGCCTGTAAAAAGTTTATCTATATCTATTTGACAGCAGGTAGTTGTTAATGTGAGAAAATCGAGATCGTGTATATGTATGTCGCCTTCACGGTGTGCTTTAGCGTGTTCAGGCTTAAGTATAAACATCTCATAGAATTGCTTTGCACCCTCAGAGCCGTATTTAAGCATTGTGCCCATTGCGGTGTCACCGTCAATATTTGCATTTTCACGCTTTATCTCATTGTCCTTAGCGGATTTAAATGTAAGATCCTCATAGGTTTTCATAAGGCGTGTATTCATTTCCCTTATACGGGTTCTCTCTTGCCTGTAGAGAATATACTCTTTAGCGGTTTTTGCGTGACCGCTTTCTATGAGTACCTTTTCTACAGCGTCCTGTATCTGCTCAACTGTAGGTGTTTGGCTTTCGTTTTCTTTTTCAAGCTGTGAACAAACATCCTCTGCAAGCTCACGGGCTACATCATAATTGTTACCGCCTATTGATTGTGCTGCCTTATAAATCGCCGTTGTTATTTTATCTATATCAAATGCAGCAGAACGTCCGTCACGTTTAACTATTGTTTGTATCATAAAAGTTAATTCCTCCTGTTTTCACACTATATATAGTGGTCTTGCGTTCAACGTATTATAGTATAGCTTACATCTTGAACTATGTCAATGTGCATATTGACGATTTTTAACTGTAGTTTTTGTTCAAAATAAGAGAAATAGCTATTTTTTTATAGAAAAAAGATTTTTTCTAGCTGTAGTACTTGTTTTTTTCTTAACCACTATATACAGTATAAAACAAATAATAACTATTATTATTATATAAAGGAAAAATAAAAAATTTTTTTTAGTTACAAAACAGTTACCGATTCCATCAAAAGATTTACAAGTTAATTTTTTAAAAGAAATATTACCAATTAAGCTGCTTAACTATCGGGCTATTAAAAATTATTTTTAAAAATCAATTTTTTGAATGTAGTATAGCAGTAATTACAACTTGTTTAAAATTTAAACACAATATGTAGTATATACCCAAAGTATATATACATATTTTCATTTACAATTCTTTTAAAGAAATACAAATTAAATGACTAAAACCTATATATAAAGCAAATACTTAAAAATGTATAACTCATTTTTAGATTGACATAAACTACTTTATGTAGTATTTCCTCAAAAAAACAGGTATAAATAAGCTAATTTATTATAAAAGTACATATTTTGCTAAAATACAGCATTACCCATTGCAAAAATAAAGAATTACGTTTATAATATAATAGGTATTTAATAAATTAACAAACAACTTAATATAAGAGGAGGTAAAGATCTTGCAGTATGAAATAACCAAACATCAAAGCCTGTTTAACAGCAAGGGCTGTTTGCATATGACGGGATGGGCGAGAAAGCTTATTTTACAGTATGATAAAGATGATGCAAGGGCTTTTCGCTTTCAAATAAGAGAACGTGACAGTTATTATATATATAATGATAGATGTGCGCTACAGCTTTCGATATCCTGCCGTGGAAAGGATGTACAGGTAAGTGCATCTTTGGCGGATTTTGAAAAGGGAATAAAACATTCCGGCTTCATAAAGAAGGGTAAAACTGTCAGCAGTTTTCATATGCCGTTTTCATCCGATACAGGTGA
>JBJEPE010000082.1:0-8086 GCA_051881075.1 Acutalibacteraceae bacterium
GTATCAACAATTAATTCCGTTACATCATCGGTAGTGACTTCATCGACTGTGTCGGCATCTTCCGTAATGTCGTTGTTGTCGGTATCAACAATTAATTCCGTTACATCATCGGTAGAGCTTTCATCAACTGTGTCGGTATCTTCGGTGGTATCGCTGTTAATGATGTCTGGTGCTTTATCTGTTTCATTTGGGGGATTTAATTCCGGAAAGTAAAGTCTTACTCTGACGTTTTCTTCAATTTCACATGGAGCTGTTTCAATAGGATATACCTCCGTATAATCCTCCATGTAATCTTCTG
The DNA here is from genome assembly GCA_051881075.1 of Acutalibacteraceae bacterium. Lineage (GTDB taxonomy): Bacteria > Bacillota > Clostridia > Oscillospirales > Acutalibacteraceae > RUG14223. The sequence goes on from JBJEPE010000082.1 coordinate 299, forward strand.
TATATTCCTCCGAGATATCCTCATTTACTTTTTTGCGTTTGACAATAAAAGAGCCGATATAAACGCCAATAGTATAAAGCATGATTACGCTTGCAGTAATAAAAACTGTCATTGTAGCGGTAGTCAAGCTGTCAATAATGGGCGGTGCCAGTACATTTATCAGCGACTTAACAGGTGTATCGCCTATGCTTACGCCGTTAAGTACATTATGATTTTGAAAGTACATTACCGGTACAAACATAAACAGTCCCGCAAGCCAATATATGCTTGCTACGTTAAACAGACCGCTTTTAAAATCGGCGGAGCATAATATCCATGTGATTATAGTTAGAAATGCACAGGCAACAACAAGTAAATCGGAATATTCAGCTATAGTGCGCAGAAAACCATTGTTAAAAATATATTTGGATAGCGGCTTTATAAGATTTACTCCGCCGTAGCTTTCATTTATCGCTACAATGTTTACCGTTATGTCGTGTGCGATATCTTCCGCAAAAAACTTTATATCATCATCCGATGCCATTATACGCTTATTTTGCAGATAATCCTTTAAGTACTTGAATATATCATCTGACGGATAATCTATATCTTCCATAGGTGTACCGTGTATCAGGCTTTCATATAGGTTATTGGCATACCTTTCGGCTATATTACGTATTCTAATATCCGTTATAATAGGTCTAAACTCATCATAGGGTAGCTTATACGCCATGCACTTTTGTTTTATTGTGCGGTCAATAAACTCAGTTACCTCCGATATATATTGGTCGCTTGTTATCTGCTGTATGAAAAGCTCTTTGCTGAATATAGAGTTCCTCAAAAACACAGAGGCCGTAGATATAATAATTAATACGAGCAGGACAAGTAATAAAGCCGTTCTGAAAAATGCAATTATAATAGATGTCAGCGTAGGATGCTTTTTCATGCTTTATCTGTCCTTTCTTATGTGTAAATCCGTTAATTAATAATTATAATGTATGTTTACAAAATTTGCAACTATAATTAGATTAATTATAGATTTTAAATTTATATATTCTCCGGTTGGCCGCATAAATAGGGCAGAGGTTTATCCCTGCGCCGCCCTTTTCTGCATATATTCGCTTCTCAAGATAGAAAAGTGGTAAATATCAAGATATACGCCGTCCTTGCACAGCTCTTGCCTTGCATTGCCCTCATACGTCATGCCTACCTTACGCATGACTGCGGCCGATGCGGGGTTTATCGCCATACAGGTACCGCCTACACGGTTAAGCTGTAATATGTCAAAGGCAAAGCTGAGCATAGCAAAAGAGGCCTCTGTAGCATAGCCCTTGCGCCACTTTTCAGGGTCGATAAAGTATGTTATCATACCGCTTTTATGAGGGGCCAAAATATTTATTATACCGCAGTTGCCTATATATTCTCCTGTTATTTTATCAAATATGCCAAACTCATAAGATGAGCCGTTCTGTCTGTTTGCCTCTACATACCGTATCCACCAGATTACCCTTTCTCTAGGGTAATTCTTAGGTATTGCGTATGTAGTGGGATATATCAGAGGGTGCGAAAGCACACGCCAAGCGGCGTCGGTATCTTTAAGTGTATATGGGCGTATTATAAGTCGCTGTGTTTCTATAGCAAAAGAATTTTGACTTTTTCTCATATGTACTCTCCCATAGATAAATTATCAATATAAATTAATTAGTTAAATAATATTACAACATCTATTCGGTGTCAAGTATTATAATATGTCGAACCTGCACGTTAATGGTTATAACTAACAATTTATCTATAATTTTGTACTCTATATTTAACAAAATGACGTACAAACAGCGAAAAAATGTTGCATACTATTGGTGTATATGCTATACTAAAGTTTACTAGAGCATTTAATATGCTTATGCGGTAACATAACAACACAGGGGGTATTCGTAATGAAATACAAGCTAACTTCATCAGAGGCATATGACCTTATCTTAGAAAAGCTGTCACATCACTTCGGTGTAAGCCAGTCAGAGGCTACAGATGAGCATTACTATAAGGCAATAGCGCTTATAGTAAGAGAGATGATGAGTAAGGGATATACCGAAAGCACACAGAAGGCGGTGGCACAAAAGAAAAAGCAGGTGTACTACCTCTGCATGGAGTTCCTCTTAGGCAGATCACTTAAAAACAATCTTTATAACTTGGGTTTAGAAGCTCCGATGGCAGCGGCACTTGAAGAGTTCGGAGTTAAAATAGACAGAATATATGAGCAGGAGCCTGACGCAGGACTTGGTAACGGCGGTTTGGGCAGACTTGCGGCGTGTTTTTTAGACGGACTTGCTACACAGGGATACCCGTCAATGGGATATTCGTTGCGCTATGAATACGGCATTTTCAGTCAGAAGCTTATTAACGGATGGCAAACTGAGTTACCGGACTTCTGGCTTCCGGGCGGTAGCGTATGGTTACAGGCTCATCCCGAAAAGGCAGTTGACGTAAACTTTAACGGTAATATAAGAGAGATATGGGACGGTAATTACCACCATGTTATACTCAGCGATACTACGACCGTTACGGCCATACCTTACGATATGCTTATATCAGGTAAAGACGGCAAGGTAATAAGCAGATTAAGATTATGGGCGGCACAGTCTAAGGCGTTTGATATGAAGCTTTTCAACGAGGGCGAATATATAAGAGCAATAGAAGAAAACGCAATGGCAGAGGTAATCACTAAGGTGCTTTATCCGGGTGATAATCATGCCGAGGGCAAGAGCCTGCGCTTAAATCAACAGTACTTCTTGGTTTCCGCCACTATTCAGGATATAGTAGCACGTCATTTGCGCAATTACGGTTCGCTTGATAATTTCAGCGATATGGTAACTATACACCTAAACGATACACACCCGGTTCTGGCAGTACCGGAGCTTATGAGAATAATGCTTGATGAATGTGGATTCTCTTGGGAGAAGGCGTGGGATATAGTCAAAAATACGGTAGCATATACAAACCATACCGTTATGCGTGAGGCCCTTGAGTGTTGGGGCGAGGATATGTTTAAAACAAAGCTGCCAAGAATATATCAAATCATCTGTGAGATAAACAGACGTTACTGCACAGAGCTCAGCGAAAAGGGCGTTGACGGAGGGCTTATACACTCCGTATCCGCTATAAATGACGGCATTATAAAGATGGCTAACCTTGCGGTAATGTCAAGCTATAAGGTAAACGGTGTTTCAAAGCTTCACAGCGATATATTAAAGAACACCGTATTTAATGATTTCTATAAGCTTACACCGGATAAGTTTACAAACGTTACAAACGGTATAGCGCACAGAAGGTGGCTAAATCAGGCTAATCCGGGACTGTCTGACCTTATTACCGAGCTTATCGGTGACGGATATGTCCATGACGCCGCAGAGCTGAAGAATTTAGAGAGATTCAGATACGACAGTGCTGTGCTTGATAAGCTTGCTAAGGTTAAGTATCAGAATAAACTGCGCATGGCAGAGTATATAAAACAGCATAACAATATTACGGTAGACCCTAACTCAATGTTTGACGTACAGGTAAAACGACTTCATGAGTATAAGCGTCAGCACTTAAACGCTCTGCACATATTAACCACTTACCGTTGGCTCAGAGAAAATCCAAACGCAGACTTTATACCTAAGACATATATCTTCGGTGCAAAGGCGGCGCCCGGATATTACTTTGCAAAGCAGATAATACAGTTTATTGTTAATCTTGCCAACGAGATAAACAATGACCCAAGAGTAAACGATAAGCTTAAGGTAGTATATCTGGAGGATTACAGGGTATCTGTGGCAGAGATGCTTATGCCGGCAGCGGAAGTAAGCGAGCAGATATCACTTGCAGGTACAGAGGCAAGCGGTACGGGTAATATGAAATTTATGATAAACGGTGCGGTTACTCTCGGTACGCTTGACGGTGCAAATGTAGAGATACATGACGCAGTAGGCGACGATAACATGGTACTGTTCGGCATGACAACACCGCAGGTAGAGGCGCTTAAAAAGTCAGGATATAATCCACAGGTGCATTACTATAACAATGCCAATGTGCGCAGTGCCATTGATGAAATGAAAACAGGTATTGCAGGTACATCCTTTGAAACGGTTGCGGATTACTTTATAAATGTAGACAGATATATGGCGCTTGCCGACTTTGCCGATTATGAGAAAGCACAGGCTAAGATATCGGATTTGTATAGAAATAAGGAGCTTTGGAACAGAATGTCACTTACAAATATAGCAGGTGCTGGTATCTTTTCGGCTGACAGAGCAATAAGGGATTATGCAGAGAAGATTTGGAACCTTTCGCCTATAGAATAATATTTAATATATAAATAAACGCCTGATATTTACATCGGGCGTTTTTTATAATTACCTAAAACAACAGGGGATGTAAAAACTTCAAGTTTTACATCCCCTTTATAATATTATTTTATGTCACGGTGATTGAAGGAATCAAACAAGGTGAGCAGCATTGTAAATGTAAGTACACCCAAGTATATGAGTGAGAATGTAAGCGATGTACCGGAGGTTGTAAGCATACCCGAATATGCCGACGTGTATATCGGTGAATATTCAAAGAACTTTGCTGCAAGGTCCAAATGCTCAAACGGTAAGAACTTTATCCATTCGCTGTCGCTTGCAAATACGCTTATAATATTGAACACCGAGTCTATACCAAAGTATGTACCTACGGATAGGCCAACTGCAAGTGCGCTGTTACGTGTTATTGTGGACAGCAGCAGTGCAAATATCATATAAACGGCTATTTTAATACCGCGTACACCTACAGCACACAGCGAATATAGCAGATACGGAATCTCATATGCCGTGCCTGCTTTGGCATACACATACGGTAATTGTACGGATGTACCGAAGCACAGCGTACAGCTTATCAATGATATAAGATATAAAGTAAGCAAACAGGTGATTGTTACGGTGAGTAAAGACAATATCTTTGCAAGCATGATTTTCCATCGCTTTACGGGTGCTATAATAAGCGATTTTATAGAACCCGTTGCTATCTCTTGAGATATAGCTGTGCCTGCAAGTATCATAACAAGTATTGCTACAAATAGGCCGCCAAAGGATATACAACTGTTAAATGCCGTGCTTGCAATATAATCGTCTGAAAACGAATCATAGGTTGCAATATATTTATGCTCAACGTTATACAGGTCTACTGCAAGCTTGTTTTTTATATACTCCTCATCCTCTATGGATAGCGGCATGTTGTATTTATTGTAATCAACCTGATTGATGCCCGAATATAACGAGAGCCTTTCGTCCTTGATACATTTTAGTGCTGAAGTAAGTCCGCTAATCTCTCCTGAGCCTGTAGGGTCGTTAAGATAAAGCAGGTCGTAATATTCCAGATTAATTTCTTTTTCTTCCGGAGTTAAAGAGTCATCATCCTGTATACTGCGTTTAGATATATCTATATAGGATTTATAATCATTATTCTCTATCAGCTTTACAAGATCGTCTATATAAGAATTATACAGGTCTATCTCTTCTTGCACATCGGGGTTTATCTCTGCCTGCCTTTTAAGACTGATAAGTTCATACAGATAGCTGTCAATTTGGCTGATAGCATCCATTCTAAAGCTTTTATCAGTGTACTCATTAATGTCATTATCCATATATAGCTTAAGTATAAATATATCATTGTCAATAGACTGCATATCATATTTAAGCTCATTGCTGGCAGCATCGGTTGATGTTGCTGCATCTATTTTACTTTGAAGCGCAAGCTTTTGTTCATTCAGATATTCAAGCTCCGCCTCGTAGTCGTCCTTATAAGATGTGAAAACATCTGTTGATGTAGATACTGTTGTAATACGCATTAAGAGCGGATAACCTATAACCGCCACGGCCATAAGAATTAATATAATCAGAACGCTTAACTTTTTAAATGACTTGATAAGCTCGTTAATATACAGGGCGAAGAGTTTACGCATCAAAACCACCCCTTTGTATAATTTTCATAAATGCCTCTTCCAGAGAAGCGGTGTTTTGTGCTATGCCATAAATAGCAACGCCGCCCACGGCAAGTATCTGATTAACTATCGGTACGTGCTCATAAGGTATGTTAAGGTCTATGTATCCTGCGGTAATGTTTGTTATCGCTTTGCCGTATCTTTCCTGAAGCAAGCTTATGGCAAGCTGTATATTATTTGTAGTAAAGCGATAGCTTACTGTGCCTCCGTTTGCGTGTTGAAGCAAGTCTTTAATAGGTTTAACTCCGAGCATTACTCCGTTGCTTATTATGCCAACTCTGTCACACATAAGCTCCATTTCAGACAACAGGTGGCTTGATACGATTACGGCTACATTTTCATTGTGTGCCAAATGACAGAGTATGTCACGAAGCTCCTTTATACCTGATGGGTCAAGTCCGTTAGTAGGCTCATCGAGTATCAGCACACTCGGCTTATGCAGTAATGCCTGTGCCAGACCTACACGCTGCTTCATGCCAAGTGAGTATTTTTTGACCTTTTCATCTATTCTCTCTGACATACCTACAAGGCGTATTACCTCATTTATGCGCTCATCGGTAACGCCCTTATGCAATCTTGCATACATTTTAAGGTTTGTTCTGCCGGATAGATCCTTGTACATTTCGGGGTTTTCTACTATTCCGCCTAAGTTAGCCATAGCCAGCTCATAGTTTTTCTTTACATTTATTTCGTTTATGATTATATCGCCCTTATCAGGGGAGAGAAACCCCATAACAAGCTTAATGGTCGTTGTTTTACCGGCTCCGTTAGGACCTAAAAAACCAAAAACCTCTCCCTTATATACGTCGAATGAAATGTTTTTAATTATAGGTGTGTGCCCAAAGGTTTTGCACAGACCCTTTATTTCCAATGCAGTTTCCATTAAACTTAATCCTTTCTAAGATATATGTTTATTATTAGAGGAAATAGTCGCCGTCATCGGTTAAGGATGAGTACACAAGTTTCCACTTTTCATTAACCTTTTGTACTATAAGTGTATCATCTGTTATAAACCTGTTTGAGTAGGTTTCACCGTTATGTATATCCTCACGCTCGGTCTGAGAAGTCAGGTTGACCTCTACAAAGTTGTCTCTGTAGACAAAGCTGTCAAAGCTGATTATGGTCTTTGTATATTTGCTTCTTATATCTCCGCCGCCGGCCTGACGTGTAAGCGATGCTTCCAGCTTCTTTACAAGATAATCGTATGTATCTTCATTATCAATATAGTACAGCTTGATGATATCTTTCATATCCTGTATGCGCGCGTCAAGCTCTTCGGCAGGTATTTTGGTTACGCCGTCACGGTATTTTTCAGGCAGCATATTAAGATCTGTTTCAACCGATATATAAGCATTGCAAAGCTCTTTGATATCCGCTTCATCTTTAGACCGTACAAAGCTGAGCATGACAAGGTACGTAATAATACCTATTATAAGTAGAATAAAAAGCAGTGCGCCTCGGTTAATTCTGATTTTTCTGGACATAAAATAAAATCCTTTCATATTAGATGAATAATATAAAACAACAAGTATATAATAGCATATGTCAAGCGGAAAAACAAGACAATTTTGGCAGTAGGGACAAAAAATGCGTCTATAAATAAACTTTAAATTTTTTTAAAAAAGTGCTTGACTTTTAGGTTATGCAATGATATAATAAAAAAGCTGACGAGATGAGACACAAAAATCTCAACTTTCAGCAACAGAACCTTGAAAATTAAACAACACGAAACAAGAACCCGTAATTACTTTGAGAGTATTTCTCAAAACAAATTACAGTGAGATAACACT
>JBJEPE010000083.1:0-8069 GCA_051881075.1 Acutalibacteraceae bacterium
CAGTTTTGGTATTGGTAACCGATATGGTGTCGGCATCCAGAATCAGCGTGTCACTAAAGGTATCCACTAGCGTAACAGTGTCAGCGTCTTTTACCAAATCCTCTCCGATTCCGTTCAGGGTGATTTTGAAGGGATAGCGACCACCATTCTCCGGCTGGTATGTACTTTCCTTGAAAAGGGTATCTCTTTGAACCGTTACGCCGCAACTGTCTTGGGCGATCAAGGTATCAACCGGCTGCTGCAGGCTGACTGTGTTGTTGAATTCCTTTTCCATGCCGCCTAACAGCACATCAGGATCCGTTACCCGGCACACGACTTGATATTCAACGGAATAATTAGTCGTGTCCGGCTTGTAAATCAAATTATCGACATCCCAGATAACTTGCTGCTCATTGGTATAATAATAGTCGACAACGTCACCTGTGGTATGAGAATGTTCTGTCCAGCCCTCGCCAAGCGCCGCCTGCTCATCAGCAGTCAGCTGCACTCTCACCGGTCGTTTGTCTCCGGTGAGCGATGGACCGAGCCAGGAACATCGCAAATAGGCCAATTCCATTCCCTCCGGAATTTGCTCGATCATGCGGTAACGTCCCTGTAGTGTACCCCAATAGTTGACACGAATCTGCCAGGACACATAGGTGCCTGGAGCCAGTCCGGTGGTATCAATATCTTTGTTCTGACCTGAGCCCTCCGTCAGGATGGTGATATCGCCGGTTTCGGAAGCGGAATAGGTAAATACCCTGCCCATTTCCTTAATTATTCCATCGTTACCGTACAGGATTTTCTTGGCGGTATTATGCTCGACCCAGTTTTGTCCATCAGAACTGCTCAGCAGCGTATTATAATAGTATACCTTACCTGTTTTTTGATATGGCAGTGTTGACGGTGCTGTCTTGAGTATGATAATGAGGGATTCTCCATCTGACAGGGTAATATCTTGCGTAAGTGTGATTTCCATTTGAGAATATTTACTTTTGTCATATTGATCTAATATTCCATTGGTGGTGAAGTAATCCGCTTGTTCCAGTGTAACCAAACCGGGTGGTGTCGAACTCTCGATGAAGGCGGCGACAAAGAAACCTTCGCCCAAATAGGATCTGGTGCCACTTCTGTATGCAGGGCAATCTTTCAGGATGGTTCCGGCCGGAATTACATTACCATCTATCTTGATCATCCAGTATAGAGCACCTTTTGCCCAATCGCCGGTTGTTTCCTCTTCTGTAGGAGGCACATAATCCAGAAAATACTTCGTTGCAGAAAAGCTGTTGCTTCCTTCTACCAAAACGGAAACGGACACTTCGATTCCGTCTATTATCTCATAGGACACGTTACCGATTCCAACTTCGCCTGACAGAGTAAACGTATTCTTTACCGTAACCTGAGTAATATTATCCATATTCACAGGTTTGGCATAGTAGGTCAGAAGGTACGCATAATTTTCATTGATTCCAATGCTTTCCGGCGTAAAGTTAAAGGAACTCAACCCGTCAACCTTCACCCAGACTGTTTGTTTTAGAACACCGTTTTTAATTAGATAATTATTGATAACATTTTGATCTGTCAAGGTACCGTTAGGCGGATTATTGCTAGTATCATACGAATCCACCTGAATGTAGCCAACAAACTGCAAATGCGTGTCATAAAAACTATCGCTCATGGTGGTCGAAGTAAGATCCCAATTTGCTACCTCATTGACCACCACCTGATACTTGTAGCTACCGGCAGGAGTTGTGAAATTCTCAGGCGTGGTAATCTGTGTAACGGATTCTCCTGTTGCGTCGTAAGCATCGCCACTCATGTTCACGGTCGTTTCCTGCTCCTGCGGGGTACCGACTATCTTACGGCTCCAAATTTTACGATCAAAGCTCTTGCTCGCTGAAGCATTGTTAAATGATGTATTTCCGTCTTGCCTACTATCATCAGCAAAAACACCGGCACTGTTTTTGACATAAATAGAAAGATCATATGATGCAATATAGATACCGGGATCAACATTCAACTTGTAAGTTAAGGTTCTGCTCTCACCGGGAGCAAGGGAACCGACATAGTATGTAAAGCTGTCATTATTCTTGCCGTCCCCATTGGTATCTGTAAAAATTGGCCCACTACTGCCCGGGCATTCCGCCGTTCCGTTACCATTATACAATTCAAAGGAATCTTCAATATAGTTCAGGTACGGACGGAGAGCATCTCTGGTGTAATTCTGGCTATTAACAGAACGATCCAAAGCATCCACAATTTTTACATTGTCCAGAACATAGCTGTTATTCGAATCTGCTGTCACAACAACACTATAGGTGATTATGCCGCCGACTCCGTTTTCATTTGGAGTAAAATTTATACACGTCTTCTCGATGTCCGCTTGTGCTGTGGGTGTAAATGTGGCAGTATCACTGTCTCGCTGATAGCTTATAGAGTAAAGATTCGCCGTATTAATAAGCGGCTCCTTTGCTGCGACACCGGTGTAGTTGTCCATCAGTTTAACCTTGTAAGTCAATGTACGGGTTTCATTGGCATCCATGTCACCGATTGACCAGACCAGAGTGCCGGGAGTAGTATCTGTCGGAGCCGGGTCAAGGCGGACTGTCCCGGCTTGGAAGAGAGCGAGAGTGCTGGTTTCCTTGGGGACTCCGGTTTCTTCGTCCGTGACATTGGTAGCGGTATCCGTAACGGTCACGCCCACATATTCCTTAATGTACTGGGTACTTTCAAACTCGTCCACAACCTTGGCTTCAGGGCAGCCGTACTCACCTGCTGTTACAGTCAAAGTGTAGGTTAGGTAATACCCATTGTCTTCTTCCAATATGGTAGAAACAGTCTTGGATATTTCAACATCGCCGTATTTTGCTATAACGTCATCCTCAAAATCAATGCTGATTATACAATCTCCAACGGTAATCTCAGCCGGCGTATTATTCTCGATATTTGATAGATCAGCCTCTGCCTGTACATTAAATTCACCGTAAATGACGTTGCTCATTATATGAGATTCAAGCCAGTTTTTATCAAACTGAAGGGTTACTGTGGCACCTTCCACTGTAACTTCGCCGACAGAATTTCCGCCGCTGATTATATCTCCCATGGACTTTGCATTACGCAGGAACGATGGCAGGGTATAGGATATTTCTGCGTTGTTCTCCAAAAGAGTGTCGATCGGTACATCTTTATAATTGACAACCAGCTTGAAATCTGCGTTACCCGGGATATCCGTTGCGCCCTCTGTATCCAACCAAGTTGTTCCTGAATCTGTGCTGTAATAGAGCTTCGGAGGTTTGGTATCATCCAGATAAGACTCTACACCCCAAGAATCTGCGTCTTCTCCGCCCGGCGACATAAGCGTGAATGTCTGCCCGGCGGCAGGGAATACCGTGTCTAACGGTTCTGATGGGGTGGCTTCGCAATTTTCAATGTTGCTGTTTTCCGAAATCTTGCTCTTGTCGTTTTCCAGCGTAGAGGCAGGCATGATCAAAGTGAAGACCGTACAGAATGCCACAATAGCCGCAAGACAGGTCACTATGTTTTTCCAACGCTTTTTCCATTTGTGCTTTTTTGTATATTCGTCTGCCTGCTGTAACACATCATTATTCATTAATCAATCACCAACCCTTTATTTAAAAACTTCAAAGTCTGACAATGGCCAGACTCGAAGAATGATTTTACCTACAATTTGTTCATCTGCCACACAGCCCACGGTCGTATTACGTGAGTCCACCGAAGTAGAACGGTGATCGCCCAACACAAAAATACGGCTCTCAGGTACCTGATAGGGCAGTTCAATATTCGTATCGCCCAAGGCCTTTTCGGTAAGATAGGGTTCATCCAGTAGTTTGCCGTCTACGGTAACATTTCCGTCTTCATCAATATCTACCCATTGACCGGGACCTGCAATAAAACGTTTTACCAGTAACTTGTTTCCAAGATAAAAACATACCAGATCACCCTGCTTGAAATCGCTACCCTTTACAGATACAACTATATCGCCCTCTCTTAGAGTGGGAACCATAGATGTACCGTAAATTTGTAGTACAGGCATCCAAATAGTAGCTACCAGTACAGCAACAGCAGCAACAACCACAAGTGTATATATTGTACTTTTAAGTACCCTGTGATACTTACTTTTATAGCTAACTCTATGTAATTCAGCCTGAAGTGCCTCTATTGTGGGTTTCTGTTTCAGATGTTTCCGATTGGTTTTCATGAATCCTTATTCCTTCCGCCATATTAAGTCAGAACGAGTGCTATATAGCTACTCATTTGTTCCCAAAATGATTGATTCCGATTTCTCTTATTTCTATCATTTGACCCTTATGCAAAAATATTAATGTCTAATAAAGATATTTTTCAGTATATTATCCTCTAAGATTGTCGTATGCATGAATTTTGTTTGCTAAATTGCAACTGCATATATTTGAAAATTATTAAATATTATTCCGTAATAATATTAATGCAATATCTTAATCTTGAAATTCATAGATTTATTTTTAATTATATTTTACTGTATGTAAGCATACAACTTCAATTTAACAATAACAATCATTTTTATTTTACATTAAATACATTAAAAAGTCTAGTAATTTTTTTTAAAAAATCATAATTAAAATAAGAATTTAATAATTTTGTTGATTATTATGTAAAATGCAATCTAAAAGACAAAATTATTATATAAAAACCGAAAAACAAATTGAGCTATACTTATGTTACATTTAATCAGCGGTTATAAAATATGTATTTTTTTGAATAACCTTCCTAAAATGAATAAATATTTTTTAAAAGGATAAATGATAATTACACAAATGCCGGAATGGCGATTGCGATATTTCTATAATTTATTAACAATATAATGCTTTTAAAAATGATGATTTCGATTGTTGGATTATATTCTTAACTTATATTGGTAACAGCTGCTTTGCGGTAGCATTTCAAAACAGGCATATAACAATTTCAAGCGAAGTCAGCAGGATTAAAAACAAAGAAAGAATTGTTAGTAACATTATGTGTTTATTTACTTTTCTAAAATTTCTTTTAATTTAAAAATGAAGGCATAAAAACTATAAATTTTACGCCCCCATTATTTAATGATTATATATTTAGTTTTTTTATATTAAATTTATGCTTTAATTTCCATTAGCATAGGTGATCCGTCCTCGCCGCTAAATGCTATAGCAAAGGTTTTTGTTTTTCCTTGGCTGTCCTCATATGATATTCCGTAGCTTGGCAAATCGCCGTAGATTGTTAAGCTGAATACAAGCGGATAATCATTTGTTAATAGCAGGAGCGCATATAATTCGGTTGTTTTATATTTCATGTTTCCGTCTGAATCAACGTCCTCAATTTCCAAAGATAATACCTTGAAGTTATTAACCCTTGAATCGGTTGTAAAAAGCAAATCAACCATTGAGTCCGAGTAACCTGTAATGAACTCATCATGTGCGGCATCTTTTGGCAGTGTATCAGTCCAAGATACATTTACCGTATCTGAAAGCTCAAGCTTTGAAGCACCTTTATAATTATCAAAGGAGGTGATTGCGATGTTCTTTGCACTGCTTATATAATCCTCCATTTTTTTATCAAAAGCATCTGCGGATATGCTCATTTCTTCGGATTTTGATTTATCCAATTCACCCGTTGTGTTATGGTAATAACCGATTTCAGAACCGTTTGAATCCTTCTCATATGTAAAATAAAAATCATTGCAAACTAATTCTTTTCCGTCGTTTGATATGTCATATGTTCCGTAAAGTGTGCACATAGCACCGTTAGAACCAATATGCCAGAACTTACCTTTATCTAATATACGATAACTGCTCCTATATGTTCCCTCAAATATGAGTGTTGGAACTTTATCTACGCAAGTATATGCGGCATAAACATTATTACCGTAGCTGATAGAATCCTTAAACTCGTCAGTACCGACAATCAGCAATTCGGGTATGTTATCACCGCTTATATCATCTATAACATATCCAACGCTTGCCAGTGCATAGTTTTTTCCCTTATTTTTTACGGCTTCAAATACACCGATTTCACCGTCTTTGGGATCATATTCATCAGAAGCAGAGGTTATAACATTATAAAATGTATCAAGTACATTGTTGTAAACAGTATTGTAATCAACATCTGTATTAGATTCTGTTGTACTGCTTGTTTCTGTGTTTTCAACTGTGCTTTGAGTGCCTTCTGATAAAGTTGATTGATTTGAAGAGCCTGTATTATCAGAGATATTTATAACACATCCTGAGAGCATTGCTGCAATGACCGTTAATGATAGCACTAGGCATAATAATTTTTGTTTCATATTCTTACTCCTTAAGTTTATTTTGCATGATTATATATAGATTATTACTCTAAATACATTCTCACTATACTATAAAAAATACTGTTTGTCAAATAAAATTCAAAAAATTTACAAGTAACATTACAATTAACTATATATAGGTAGATTTTTACAAGAATTTGTGTTATAATAAATAATTACAAAGTGACTTTTAAGAAATATTGTTTTAAAATTCAAAAAATTAATTCCGGGGGTTAAAATATATGGCTTTTGATTACAAAAAAGAGTACAAAGAATTTTATATGCCGAAGAATAAGCCAAGCATTGTAAATGTTCCTAAGATGAACTATATAGCCGTTCAAGGAAAGGGCAATCCTAATGATGAAAACGGAGAATATAAGCAATCTATCGGTTTGCTTTACGGCATTGCCTTTACAATTAAAATGAGTAAAAAAACCGACCACAGGATCGAGGGCTTCTTCGATTACGTTGTACCGCCGCTGGAGGGCTTTTGGTGGCAGGACGGTGTACAAGGGATTGATTATTCCGATAAAGACAGCTTCAAGTTTATCTCTGTTATTCGATTGCCTGATTTTGTAACCGAGGATGATTTTTTGTGGGCTGTTACAGAGGCAACCAAGAAAAAGAAAACAGATTTTTCAAAGGTTAAATTTTTCAGTTATGATGAGGGACTTTGCGTTCAATGTATGCATATCGGACCGTATGACGATGAACCCGCAACCGTTGCATTGATGCACGAATATACCGAGGCAGAGGGATATACCGTTGATATTACTGATAAACGTATGCACCACGAAATATACTTATCCGATGCACGAAGGGTTGCGCCTGAAAGGTTGAAAACAGTAATACGCCATCCGATACGAAAGGTGTAACTGCGGTATTTCTAATAGATAAGATTGTTGCTTTACAAGTGATATATATGAAATCGAGAATGAGCAATTCGGTGAAGAATGTATGCTTTTAAAAACACCCTTATTTCAGATAACGTTGAGTAAACTTTTTGAAATCAAGATGATGAAATAACAAATAAAAATGAGGTACAGACGACTAACGCTTGTACCTCTTTTTTTATTATGCTGTTTCAATTAAATTTAAACTGTATTTTTTACTGTAAGCTTCAAATCTGTCAATATAATTTTCTCTATCCTTTTTAATATTGCGGAGTGATTCGTGCAAATTAAGATTTCCGAGACTCATATCAAATATACAGCCTGCTATATTTGAGCAATGATCTGAAATACGTTCCAGATTAGTCAATAAATCAGACCATACGAAGCCAACCTCAATGCTGCACTTTTCCTGCTGCAATCGCAGTATATGGTTAGTACGTAGATTTTCCTTAAGGTTGTCAATAACTTGTTCCAGTGGTTCCACAAGCTCCGCAGAGTGAATATCATCGTTAATAAATGCGGTTAGAGATAGATCAAGTATTTCGCTTACAGCTTGAGTAAGTACGGTTATCTCTGCTCTTGCTGTTTTAGATAACGTAAGATTCTTTTCTTTCAATTCTTCTGCGGATTCAACAAGATTAACGGCATGATCTGAAATTCGCTCAAAATCTCCTATTATTTTTAATAGCTTTGCGGCCTCATTACTGTTTTCGGCACTAATCTGCCGTGTGCTCAATTTTACCAGATACGTACCGAGTATGTCCTCATAATGATCTGTTGTTTCTTCTGATATGCGTACTTCTTCCGCAAGCTCCGGTGTATATTCGGTTAGAAGATGTATAGAGTTTTTAAGTGCATTAACGGAACAGATTGCCATATCT
>JBJEPE010000084.1:0-8022 GCA_051881075.1 Acutalibacteraceae bacterium
TCACGCCGGCATGATGATGGTTGTATTCACACTTGCTGATATGACATCAGGCTTTGCATACATTGCGATAGTCATATTAGGTAATGCACTTGTAATAGCTCTTGAAGGTTTACTTGTAGGCATACAGGTTTTAAGACTTGAATTTTATGAGATGTTCAGCCGTTTTTACAGTGGACAGGGCCGAGCCTTCTCACCCATTACAATTAAGAAATCTAAAAAATAAAATAAATCTTATGGAGGATTTAACTATGTTGAACTATATATTACTTACAGTACCTGCCGCATTTCTTACGGCGTCAGTAGCATTTGCCGTTAAAGCAGTTTGCAGAGGAACAAAGGCACAAAAGGCTTTTGCAATGCAGTTGTTCTCATTTATATTGGTTAGCGCAGTATGCCTGGGTTCGTCACTCGTGGCTAATGCCGCAGAGGTAACTACAGAAGTAGCCACCGAAACAGCAACAAGTGCTAACGGCTTTGGATTTATCGCAGCTGCGCTTGCTATAGGCTTATCAAGTATCGGCGGTGGCGTAGCCGTTGCTGCGGCAGCTCCGGCAGCTATCGGCGCTACAAGCGAAGACCCTAAGGCTTTTGGTAAAGCGCTTATCTTCGTTGCACTTGGTGAAGGTATTGCACTTTACGGATTGCTTGTATCTATACTTATACTCAGTAAAATTTGACGGTGAGAAATTATGCGTTTTTTCTTGATTAGTGATAATGTTGATACATTAGTTGGAATGAGGCTTGCAGGCATTAACGGTATAGTTGTGCATGAAAGCGAAGAAGTAAAAAATGCACTGAATAATGCGATAGATATTGAAGATATCGCAGTTGTACTTATTACAGAGAAGCTTGTTCGCTTATGCTCGGATATGATCTATGATATCAAGCTAAACAGGCAACGTCCTCTGATAGTAGAGATACCTGACAGACACGGAAACGGACGTGCTAAGGACTCTATAACACGTTATGTACGTGATGCTATCGGAGTAAAAATTGAGTAAATGGAGTGGTTTCGATGATAGACGCTAACAGCAGAACAAACACGTTCCTCTCCTCCATTAAAAAGTATGCTTTGGAGCAAAGCAACCAGCTTCACAATGAAGCAGAGGAATTTAAAGAAAAAGAACTGCAAAGAATTAAAAACAATGCTCTTGAAGAAGCTTCTGCGATGTACGCAAGAGAAACTGTTGCCATACGTGCCAAAATTGCAAGTGAGATGGCTCATAAGTATGACGAGAGCAAAGTAGCCCTCTTTGAAAAGAGAACGGAACTGACTAACAATGTATATAATGCGGCGGCTAGCAAGCTAACAGAGTTTTCAAAGTCCGAAAAATATGCGGAATATATGAGGAAATCTGCACAGGAAGTATCATCTGTAGTAAATGCAAATGATGTCATAGTTTATATAAAGAAAGATGATTCTGAATATTCAGGTATGCTAAATGAGATATTCTCAGGTAAATGCCGCATTGAAGTCGATGATGAAATAAAAATCGGCGGCATCAAGGTACATTGCCCTGCACTTAAGATAATTGCTGATGAAACACTTGAGGGCAAGCTTATGCAGACAAAGAATTGGTTTATGGAAAATTCCGGTCTTACTATATTCTGATTTTTCTATAAATAATTATATTTACACTTTAAAAAACACAATCAATAATGCGAGGTGAAAGGGATTTCCCTTGATTATGGAAAATATAAACGTTATAAGAGGTATTAACGGTCCTGTTATTACCGTTGCCGATACCGATTCATTCTCTATGATGGAGATGGTTTATGTAGGTGACGAAAGACTTGTCGGTGAGGTTATTTCCATTACAGATAAGGAAACAACCATTCAGGTTTATGAAGAAACAACAGGTCTTAAACCGGGCGATAAAGTCGAAGGTACCGGCGCACCGATGAATGTTTTACTCGGTCCGGGTATAATAGACAATATTTTTGACGGAATAGAGCGGCCTCTCAAAGCTATTGAAGAGCTATCCGGAGCATTTATATCCAGAGGAGCCGCTGTATCGGCTCTTGATGAAAATAAGCTTTGGGATGTTAAAGTCACAGTTCATGCCGGTGACAAGTTAAACGGCGGCTCAATCTACGCAACTTGCCCTGAAACCGAAATAATAGAACATAGATGTATGGTACCGCCGTATATGAGCGGAACAGTAACATCCGTTAATCCCGACGGTAAGTACAAAATACATGATACAATAGTCACACTTAAGGATAGCAATGGAGTATCTCATGATCTTACCCTATGTCAAGTATGGCCGATAAGAACACCACGTCCTATATCTAAAAGATTACCTGCCAACATTCCGCTAATAACAGGTCAAAGAGTAATTGATACTCTCTTACCTATTGCTAAGGGCGGTGCGGCGGCAATTCCGGGAGGATTCGGAACAGGCAAAACCATGACGCAGCATCAGCTTGCAAAGTGGTGTAACGCAGATATAATAGTATATATAGGATGCGGCGAAAGAGGAAATGAGATGAGCCAGGTTCTGAGCGAATTTTCAGAGCTTATCGACCCTAAGTCAAACAGACCTATGACAGACAGAACCGTGCTTATCGCCAATACATCAAATATGCCTGTTGCCGCCAGAGAGGCTTCAATATACACGGGAATAACCCTTGCGGAGTTTTACCGTGATATGGGTTATGATGTAGCCATAATGGCTGACTCGACATCACGTTGGGCCGAGGCTTTGCGAGAAATCTCCGGCAGACTTGAGGAGATGCCTGCTGAAGAGGGCTTCCCCGCATACTTGCCGTCACGACTTTCTGAATTTTATGAGCGTGCAGGCAGAGTACAGACATTGTGTGGTAATGACGGCTCAGTAACGATAATCGGCGCTGTTTCTCCTCAAGGTGCAGACTTCTCTGAACCTGTTACACAGAATACAAAAAGGTTTACACGTTGCTTTTGGGCTCTTGATAAATCATTGGCTTATGCAAGACATTATCCCGCTATCAACTGGATGACAAGCTACAGCGAATATTTCTCTGACCTTGACGACTGGTTTGCGAAAGAATACGGAGAGGAATTTGTAAGGTTAAGACAGACTATAAGCTATATCTTGCATGAAGAGGACAGATTGATGGAGATAGTTAAGCTTATCGGCGCTGATGTTCTTCCTGATGAGCAAAAGCTTATAATAGAAACCGCAAGAGTAATAAGAGTAGGTTTTCTACAGCAAAACGCTTTCCATCCCGATGATACCTTCGTCCCCCTCAATAAGCAAAAGCTTATGATGAAAACAATAGTACATCTGTACCAGAAGTCAAAAGTCATAATATCGGCATCTATACCGATATCACGAATACTGGAAACGGGCCTTTTCGATAAGCTTACTAAGATGAAGTATGACATACCGAACAGTAACCTTAAAAAATTTGATGATTATATAGAAGAAATTGACTCGGCGTTAAAGTCGATATCTTATGTTAGTTAGGAAGTGATACTTTGATTATAGATTATTTAGGTGTTAAAGAGATAAACGGATCTCTTATAGTTCTTGACGGCATAAAGAATGCTTCTTATGAAGAAATCGTTGATATCAGACTTGAAAACGGCACTGTAAGAAAAGGCAGAATAGTACAGATAGACGGTGAAAGAGTTGTAATTGAAGTATTTGAGGGTACCGGCTCAATCTCACTTAACAACACAAAAACTCGATTAACAGGCAAACCTATGGAATTGCCACTATCCCCTGAAATTTTAGGCCGTGTATTCAGCGGTTCAGGTAAGCCTATTGACGGATTGGGTGATATATTCCCTACTAAACGAATGAATATTAACGGCACACCGATAAATCCTGTATCAAGAATTTATCCGCATAACTTCATAAACACGGGTATATCCACTATTGATACACTTATCACACTTATAAGAGGTCAAAAGCTGCCTATCTTCTCCGGCTCAGGTATGCGCCACAATGAGCTTGCCGTACAGATAATCAAGCAAGCAAAGATTTCAGATGATGAACAGCAAAATTTCTGCGTTGTTTTTGCGGCTATGGGCGTTAAAAATGACGTTGCGGATTACTTTAAAAAAAGCTTTGAGGAATCAGGCGCATTGCAAAAGGTCGTTATGTTCCTTAATCTTTCTAACGACCCTATAATAGAAAGAACATTAACCCCCAGATGTGCCTTAACGGCGGCGGAATATCTCGCCTTTGAACTTAATATGCATGTACTTGTAATTATGACGGATATTACATCCTACGCTGAGGCGGTGCGTGAATTTAGCTCATCTAAAGGAGAAATTCCCAGCAGAAAAGGCTATCCGGGTTATCTTTACTCTGACCTTGCCTCCCTTTATGAGCGTGCAGGCATGATAAAAGGCAGCACGGGTTCAGTAACGCAGATACCTATACTAACCATGCCTAACGATGACATTACTCACCCTGTGCCTGACCTTACCGGTTACATCACAGAGGGACAGATAGTTCTTGACAGAACACTCGAAAGGCAAGGAATTTATCCTCCTGTGGGCGTTCTTCCGTCACTTTCACGTTTAATGAAAGACGGCATAGGCGAAGGCTTTACCAGAGAGGATCACTCTGCACTTGCAAATCAATTATTTGCTTCATATGCTAAGGTAATGGATGCACGTACACTTGCGTCAGTTATTGGCGAAGATGAGCTATCCTCGGTTGATAAAAAATATATACAATTCGGTAAGCTGTTTGAAAGTGAGTTTGTTAATCAAGGTTTGACGGATAACAGGAGTATAAACGAAAGCTTAAATTTGGGCTGGAGACTGCTGTCTACCCTACCACGCAATGAGCTTGACAGGGTTGATGACGCCTTACTTGACAAATACTACATTACGTCAGACAATAAGTAACAGAGGGTGATTTTTTGGCATTACAAATAGTACCCACCAAGGGTAACCTAATAAATACTAAAAAGTCCTTGGCGCTTGCTAGGCTCGGATATGAATTAATGGACCGAAAACGTAACATATTGGTACGTGAAATGGTGACTTTAATAGATCATGCCAATAAGATACAGTCAAAGATAGACTCTACCTATCATGATGCCTATGAAGCACTGCAATATGCTAATATAAAGCTTGGATTCTGTAAAGAGATATCTTATACCGTACCTGAAGAAACAAGTCTTAATCTATCATATAGAAGTGTAATGGGAGTTGAAGTACCTATACTCACCATAGAAGACGAACCGCCAAAGCTTGTATATGGATTACAGACGAGCAACAGCTTACTTGATGACGCTTATGCTAAGTTTCATGAGGTAAAGCTGCTAACGGCAGAGTTGGCCGAAATTGAAAACAGCGTCTATCGTCTTGCCAATGCAATAAAAAAAGTGCAGAAACGAGCAAATGCTCTAAACAATATTATGATACCAAAGTTTGAGAAAGCGGTTAAGCTCATTTCTGACTCACTTGACGAAAAAGAGCGTGAAGAATTTATACGCCTTAAAGTCATAAAACAAAAAAAAATGTAGCCTTGTAAAAATTCAAAAGCTTCTATATGCAAACGTATATATAATAGGTTTGCTTAATCTGCTTAAACATAATATTGTAAAAGAATATAACCCACTATGACACTTTCAAAATCGAAAGTGCTGTAGTGGGTTTTCTCTGTAAATAGAAATTTGTATCACTCATATTATTTCCAATGTTTAAGTAATGAAAGATATGAATCAAATTGAGTGCGACGCACATCATCACTCAAATTGTCAGGATTAGGCATATGACTTACAAGATATTCAATCAGAGTTTCCTTTGATTTATAGGCAAACTCACCGTCTGAATAACACCATTTACAGTAATCCTCGTTATAACTACCGTCATGTTCACGGCTAATAAAGCTATCGTCATTTAATGGCATTCCGCAACATTGGCAAATAAGCTGTCTGGGAGAACCAAGAAGAGTATTAATTGATATATTAAATTCTTTGGACAATATTTTTAATGTATCTGTATTGGGTTGTGTCTCACCGTTTTCCCATCGACTGACAGCTTGCCTGGTGACCATTACTCGCTCAGCCATTTGATCCTGGGTAAGATTATTATTTTCACGTAAACTTTTAAGTATTTCTCGTATTTCCATCAATGCTTCCTCCTAAATTATTATATGTCTATTATAAACCTACGCATTGATTTTAGCAAGCAACTTGTTGTTGCTATTACTCAAAAAAAGTTTTAGCCTATATTTTTGAGTAAGAAAGAATAATAGATATATCCGATTTCTTATATACCTATCTTTTTTACGTATAGAAAAGGAAAAGGAGTGCAGGTTTTTCAACCTACACTCCCCGTTAATTGGAATTATTCCTCTTCGATGATCTCGCCAACGTCTTCAGTTGTTTCAGTAGAACCTGTTAATACATCAGCAACTTGATATCTAACTAATTCCAATTCAGGTGCTAAATAAGCCTTCATGTTATTTGCCTCCTATTAAGAATATGTATACTAATAATTAGTATCAAAATTTAAGCATTAACCTCTTGCATATTGAGCAGAAACAGAAACAACGTTACTTGTGATTGTAGAACCATCGCTTAATGTAGCTGTGAATGCAATGTAAGTAACCTTTGTGCTGTCTGAGCTGGCAACGAGGCTGTAGTCAAGACGGCCCTGAGCATTGAATGTCAAAGAACCGGCATTAACCTTTGTGCCAGTAGTCAATACTGTGTCAGCAGTAACTGCTGAGCTAGAAGCAAGCTTTCTAATTTCAAAGGACTCAACCTTAATGTCCTTAGGAAGAACTACCTGCAAGCTTGATACCATCTTAATCTTACCTGCTGTGTAAGCTGTGTAGTAAGGTGCATCAATGAATGCGCTTGCTGTAGCTTCTTCATCACCGTAAACAGCTTCGATTGTTACATCACTGTAAACGATGAGTCTGTATGTAGTAGCATAAGAAACTACAACGCCGTTCTTCTTCCAGCAAGAGAAGCTCTTGCCATCCATTTCTGCATCTGCAGTAACAACGAGTGCTGACTTATAAGTTGCGCTTGCCTTGTCTGCTGTGCAGTTTACAGCTGTAATAGTGTAAGTTCTATCTGACTTAACCATTGTGATAACTGTATCTTCTGTAAATGTTTCAGGAATCTCGCCACAGCTCCAAGCATATACATACTCTGCGCTGATTGGGAGCTCAGGAATCTTTGTTGTGTCGATCTTGCCATCTGTGTCTGTTTCTACAGTAGCAAGAACGCTGCCGTCAACATCCTTAAATGTTACTTCATATGTAACAGGAGTTGGCTCTGGATCAGAACCGGCATTTAATGTAAGTGACTTACCAGTAAAGTCTAAAATCTCAGTTGCATCTTGATCAAAGAACTGAGGATCGTCAGGATCAGGATCATTGAAGTAAACTGATGTTTCGCCAGCCTTAACAACTGTGAATACCATTGTTACAAATGCGCCTGTGTAATCTGTTGGTGTAGCACCGTCAGAAGGAGTACCTTGAATGTTTACATAGTTACCAACTACGTCAACTTCGATATCGAAGTTATCAACTGTTGCTGTTGAAAGATCAGCCTTTGTGATGCTGAGATACTCGGTATCAAAATAAACGTTTTCTGCCATAGCAAAAAGACCGTTTGACAATGAATCGATGCTGTAAGTAACAGTAATCTTCTCACCTACTGCTGCAGATGTCTTGTCAGCTGTGAGAGAGAAAGAGTTGCCTGTAACAGGATCAGGATCCGGTGTAGGCTCTGGATCAGCAGCTTTGTTTAATGTAAGTGACTTACCTACAAAGTCTACCATCTCTGTTGCATCTTGATCAAAGAACTGAGGATCGTCAGGATCAGGATTGTTGAAGTAAACTGATGTTTCGCCTTCTTTAACAACTGTGAATACCATTGTTACAAATTCACCTGTGTAATCTATAGGTGTAGCGCCGTCAGAAGGTGTACCCTGAATGTTTACATAGTTATTAACTACGTCAACTTCGATATCGAAGTTATCAATTGTAGCAGTTGAAAGGTCAGCCTTTGTGATGCTGAGATACTCGGTATCAAAATAAACGTTTTCTGCCATAG
>JBJEPE010000085.1:0-2024 GCA_051881075.1 Acutalibacteraceae bacterium
TAAAGGTTGTTCGTGAGATCACCGGTCTTGGCCTTAAGGAAGCTAAGGAACTCGTAGACAACGCACCTAAGGCTGTTAAGGAAGGCGTTTCTAAGGACGATGCTGAATCAATCAAGGCAAAGCTTGCTGAGGTTGGCGCAGAAGTAGAAGTTAAATAATTTAATATTCTGCTGATATTAACTATCAAACTTAGGGTGATGCGATCATTTCGTATCACCCTTTATATATTTTAATCAATGATTGCAAGTGCCTGATGTGAGTTAATATTCTTAGAAAAAATTTTTTATCAGGTAATCGTAAAAATAATGTATAAATAAGCTTTAATTTGCAAAATTATGTTGATTATTATCTCTAAAAGTGGTATGATATACGAAATAGTATGTTTTACTATCATATAAATTCTTGAGCTGTAAGACAGCGGATAAGGAGAAAATAATGAGAAAAATATCTATACTTTTAGTTATGGCGATTTTACTTTCTGCCATGGTACTTAGCGGTTGCGGTTCAAAAACCACACTATATATTTATACAAATAATGCGGATTTAAGTAATATTTACACTCAGTATGCAAACAAATATGTAGAAAAAAATAATAGCATAGGTGAAAGAGATAAAATTGAGATAATTGTAAAAACAGTATACGGCGATTATCAAAGCGGACTTATAAAGGCTTTAAGCTATCAAGAAGAACAACCGTCAATTTTTATCCTTGACAATGCGAATTACGACCAAGAGCTTGCAGATTTTTGCTATGACTTTACCGAAAATTCATTATATAAGGATGAACTGATAGATAAATCATATGTGCTTAAAAACGGTGATAAGGTTATTGCTTTTCCGCTATCTCTTGATGGCTTTGGCCTTATATACAACGAGAGTATAATGAAGCGCTACTTTGATCTTGATAATAAGGCAGTAAGCATATCTAAGACAGAAGAGATAACATCATTTGATTTGCTTAAGTCTGTTGTAGAGGATATACAGAAAAATAAAGATGCGCTTGGTATCAAGAGTGCCGTAGCTCCTCTCGCACTGCGTAGGGGTTATAATGCAGATGTATCTCAGAATTTGGTTGGGTTGTCATTGTATTATGAGTTTGAGTCTGCTTCTGCCGGATTTGATGCGGCAAGCGTAGAGTTAAAATATGCAGATAACGTTAAAAATATAATTGACTTATTTGTAGATAACACACATATTGACGCAACTTTGCTTGGTAATCTGTCATATGTTGACAGCGCGATAGAATTTGCAAAGGGAAATAGTGCCATTATGATGGGTACAAATGCGGCTTGGCGGTTTATATCACAGGAAGAAGATTGTGTTGTAAATTCTGACGATGTAAAGCTTATGCCATTGTATATGGGTATCAATGACGAACAGAAAAACAGCATAGCCGTAAATGTAGGCAGCTACATTGCAATTAACGGCAAATCTGACGATAAAGTACTCGAACTTTCACAAAAATTTGTTAATTGGATGCTTACCGACCCGATGAATATAGATTCAGTTTATTATGACTTAGGATATAACGTTCCAATCAATTCGGTTAAATATAAGAAAAGCTATATAAATCCGATAGCCAGTGAGATTTATGAATATTGTGCAGATGATAAGAATAAGGCGGAAAGCGCACAGGACGCATACCCGGTGGGATTTGACCGAGTAGTTGGTGAGATGATACTGGATTATGTTCAGGGAGTTTACGATTGGCAGGGTATTGTCGCAACTGCAACCGATGCTTGGCAAAGATAAAAACTAGGAGGACTTTATGCTTACTGTTTTTCACTTAACTAAGAAATATAAAAAGGTAGTTGCAAATAACGACCTTAATTTTACGGTTGCCTCAGGTGAGATTGCCGTGCTGGTAGGCCCTAACGGTGCAGGTAAATCTACCTCCATAAAATGCATTGCAGGTTTGTTGCGATATGAGGGCGAGATATATATTGACCAATTTCAGAATAAAACGATAGAAGCTAAAAAGCATTTTGGATATATTCCGGAAATTCCTGCTCCTTTTGAGCTTT
>JBJEPE010000086.1:0-1919 GCA_051881075.1 Acutalibacteraceae bacterium
TTCAGCGTCCGATGTAAAATTGAAAAGAACATAGTAGCCCTCTGACTCTTTGTTGATAAGATAAGCAAGTCTGCGCTTACCCCATTCGTCAACATTTTCCAAAGTAGCATGCTTTTCAATCAAGCTCTTAAACTTTTCAATCGTTGATGCAATAGCGTCCTCACTTAATTTCATAGAAATTACTAAAATAGACTCATAAGAACTTGTTACATTTGCCATTTTGTACACCTCCTTTTGGACTTTGGCCCCCAAAAAACAGGGGCAAGGATATGCCTTACTAAAACTTAGTAAGACTGCGTTATATTCACAATAAATATAACATATAGATTTTATCAGAAGTATACTTTTTTGTCAATCGTTTTTTTATAAACTTTTTAAATCCGGCTTTATTTTACATAGAATTATTAGAAAAAAGCATAATAACGACAAATTTATTTGGTTTTATATTAGTAATTTTTGTATACATTGTAATTTTTTTGACTTTTTTAATAAATTTTCCGTTAAAATTCGTGCATATTCACAAATTGTTATTTTCACATAATATATCCAAAAAATGTGTTGCAATTATTTTGATTACGTTGTATAATATATTTATCGAAATTTGTGTATCTGTCGGTATAATCTTTATCGGCAACGGTACGGATTTCAGAGAATTTTAAAGAAAAGGAGGAAAAACAAAATGGCAAATTTAAGAAAGACGCTTAGCCTTGTTCTGGCTATTGTTATGCTCGTTTCCATGGCTTGTGTTTCAGGTTTATCCGCATCTGCTGTTGCATTCAAGACCGTTGAGGTTGACACTGCAACAGGCACATATACTGCGAGAATCCTTGTCAACACATCTGCTGCTAAGATTGGCGGTGTTGGATGCGAGATAACTTATCCGTCAACTCTTACTGTTACGAGTGCTACTGTAAACAGTGCTTTTGCTTCAAGCTCAGTTAAAACTGATGTAGCCGGCACAATCACTTGGAATGCAGTAGGTCTTGTTGATAGTTCAGCAGACTTCGCAGCTATCACTGTAGAGTTTACCGGCGAAGACGGTCTTGCAAGCGGTTTCAGTGCTTCTAAGTTTGAGGTCATCACATCCGCTAATGCTGACGGTTCCAGTCCTGATTACGCTACAAACGGTGATGATTTAACACTTGAGATCGGCAGATATAAGGCTGACGATCCTGATCCTACACCTGTAGAGATCACTCTTACTGCTGAAGCCGCAAAGACTCACAGATTTGAGAAGACAACAATCGACGGTACAGAGTACAGAGTACTTATCGGTGTTATGCCAGCAACAAAGCCGGCAGCAGTTATCGCTTTATTCGCTGATACTGATATTACAACAGTATACAGAAACGACGGTGCTGCAACCGCAGCTACAGCTAATGTTCGTTCCGGTTCTTATGTTGAGAACACATCCGGTGACAGAGTTTACATTGCTGTAAGAGGTGATACAGCCGCTTCAGGTGCATGCAACGCAATGTCAAAGGCTAATATCACTAACTATATAAAGGCTACTGATAAAACTACTACATTCGGCCAAACATCTACAATTCTTGGCTATTGCAAATTCTTAGCTGCAGGTACTGCATTTATGCCTACTAAAGCTGCTACAGCAGTTGGTAATCCAAATGCTATGGATAAGACCAGTATTACTGCTTATGTTAAGGCTAAGGCATTTACAGCACAGAACATTTCGTTTACCTAATTAAAACGGAGGAAACAATAATGAAAAAGATTCTTTCTTTGGTACTCGTACTTACTTTAGTATTAAGCATGGGTACCGTAGCTTTGGTAGCTTCTGCTGCCGGAAACTCTTTCTCTCTATCTGCTGACAAGACATCTGCAGCAGTAGGTGAGCAGATTACTGTTACTTACAGTATCGATTCATTGTCAAACGGTCTTTTTGCTATGGCAGAAAACGC
>JBJEPE010000087.1:0-32542 GCA_051881075.1 Acutalibacteraceae bacterium
CACGGCTGTGCAGACAGAATTATTGAGCTTATAAAAAACGGTAAGGGTAGTCTGCTTATAGCTGGTAAGCCGTTAAGCGGTAAAACAACCGTATTACGTGACCTTGCAAGACAGATATCGTATATATATAAGACATCGGTAATAGATGAACGTGGAGAGCTTGCCGGCACTTATGTGGGAGAGGCGCAAAACGATATGGGGCTTTGTGATATATATAACGGATATATGAAGAATGAAGGCATAATGCACGCCCTGCGGTCTATGTCACCGGAATACATAGTATGTGACGAGATAGGCGGAGAGTGTGACGCAAAAGCCATTGCGAATGCCTCACACGCCGGAGTGTATATGGCGGCTACCGCACACGCCGCAGATATGAATGATCTTATATTCAGAAGCGATACATCACAGATATTGCTTTCACATACATTTAAGTACATAGTTTTTATAGACAAGATGACTGATTTTACAGTTTATAAAGCAAAGGAGCAGTCAGAAAATGAGGATGTTGGGCTTATTAGCGGTGATATTTACAGGTGCAATGATAGGCTTTTTTATGAGCGACAGACTTAAGCTACAGGTTGAATTTTTCGAGGAGCTTTGTACGCTTATTTCTCAACTTAAGATAAAAATACGGTTCAGCAGTGATACCCTGATACAACTTATGTATGATACCGCCGACCTGCCGTTGCTTAAGGAGCAGATATCCTCCAGTATTGAATATATGGAGCAGGGTGAAAGCTTTGCGTATGCGTGGAGTACGGCAAGTGAAAAAACCGGTACAAGGTACAGGCTTGATAATGACGATGTTCAGATAATCAAGCGACTTGGGCAGGGCATGGGAGTAAGCGATACTCAGGGTCAGCTATCGCACTTAGAGCTATACTCACAGCTTATGGAGGACAGGTTGCTGAAAGCACGTGAAAATGCACGAACTAAAACAAAAATGTACCGATTACTTGGCTTTTTAGGTGGACTTGCCTGTGCGGTACTGCTTGCTTAAATAAAGGAAGGAATGAAACTGATGGAAGTAGATATGATATTCAAAATAGCGGCTATAGGAATTATAGTTGCCGTGCTTAATCAGGTGCTTATACGCTCAGGCAGAGAGGAGCAGGCCATGATGACTACTCTTGCAGGACTTATCGTGGTGCTAATGATGATAGTACAGGAGATCAGCACACTGTTTGATACTATAAAATCGGTGTTTGACCTGTAGCGGATGGGGCGATGAACATGACAACAATATGTGCTACAGCTATAATAACCGCAATAATATGCGTTATGATAAAGCGCTATTCTCCGGAAACCTCAGTAATGCTGAGCATCTGTGCAGGCACGATAATATTTATGCTTATACTGTCACAGCTTGCGACAATAGCAGCTCATATAGAGGAGCTTTTCTCATCTACGGGCTTACCTATAGAGTATATACGGATATTGTTCAAAACTTTGGGTATTTGCTTTCTTACCGAAATTGCGTCCGATACCTGCCGTGATGCCGGCGAAAGCGCACTTGCGGTAAAAACCGAAATAGCAGGAAAGATATTGATACTTATAATAGCCCTGCCGCTGTTTGACGAGATAATAACAACTGCAGTAAGACTTATAAATTAAAAAGGTGCTTAGTTAATATAAAAAAATGAGTAAGCGTCATATGAATAGGAGATATAAATGAAAAGGACAATAATCTTAGTACTGCTTCTTATACCTACAATAATGCTTATATCGCTTACAGATGTTTATGCGGAAGAGCTGTCTGAAGATGAGCTTATAACACAGCAAAAGAGGCAGACGGGCGCAGATGACCTGCCGTATGCTTTGCCCGAGGAAACCAGAGAGCTACTGTCCGGCTTGGGCGTTAGCGGAGTAAGCACAGATGAGCTTTCGGCAATATCATTTGAGGGAGTATTATCAGAGCTTTCACAGCTTACCGCTGAAAGCAGTAAAAATCCGATTAAAATTACAGCCGCAGTTATAGCCGTGCTTATACTTACATCTATGATATCCGGCATGAAAAGCTCATCTCTCAACAGTCCCATGAATACGGTTATAAATGTAGTCAGTACGCTTTGCCTGTGTATGATAATAGTAAATCCCATGATAAATACTATAGCGCAATGCGGTTTAGTTATAGAAAATTCCGCAAAATTTATGCTTACATATGTGCCTATAATGACTACGGTAATGATTAGCTCAGGTCAACCGTTCAGTGCTGCATCATATAAGATACTCATGATGACCGCAGGAGAGGCGGTATATCAGACCTCTGCCAATATACTTGTTCCGTTTATGAATATATTTACAGGATTGTCTGTTGTTTCGTCAATATCGTCAAGGCTTAATTTAAGCTCGTTATGTGACCTGATATATAAGGCAGTTAAATGGGTACTGGGGTTTATTATGAGCATATTCGCCGCATTGCTTACCTTGCAGGGCATTATTGCAACGGCAGGGGATACGGCAGGTACTAAGGCTGTAAAGCTTGCCATAAGCAGTTTTGTTCCGTTAGTAGGCGGTGCGATAAGCGACGCTTATCAAACGGTGTACAGTTGTATGAAATTGCTTAAATCGGGAATAGGCGTTTTTGCCGTTATAGGTGTTGCGCTTGTGTTTGTACCTGTAATAATAGACTGTGTATTGTGGCTTGCGGCTATCAACGTATGTGCAAGCATAAGCGATATATTCGGAATGAAAAATCAGTCAACACTTTTGCGTTCTTGCGGAAAGGTTATAGGTACATTGCTTGCTATACTGTTCAGTTGTGTAGTGGTGTTTATTATATCAACGGCAATCATATTGATGCTTGCTTCCGGTTAGTATATGCAGGAGGTGAAGTGATATGTTAGATATACAGCAGTGGTCGGCGGTACTGTGTATTTGTGCTGTAATATGTGCGATAATCGAGATTATGGCACCGGGCGGAAATATGGATAAAATACTTAAAACCGTACTCAGCGGCTTTGTACTCTGTGCGCTTATTGTTCCGCTTAAAAATATTGATTTAAGCTTTGATTTCTCTATTCCATACAATCAGGAATTACCTGAGCAGGAGGAAACACAACAGCTTTTACAGAAGCAGACTCTAACCCTTGCACAGCATAAGATAAAACTGCTTGCACAGGCAGAACTTGATAAAATTGACGTTGTTCCGGAAAATATTGAAATTTTTACGGATAACTCGGACATATCAAGCATATCAATTATAACAATAGAAGTTACCGTCAAAGAAAATTACTCAAATAAGACGGATATGATAAAATCCAGCCTTGAGCAGACTCTAGGTCTGAATGTAACAGTAAACATTGAAAGGAATTGATAACGCCATGGACAAAAACAAAGTCGGCTTAATGCTAAAGGGAGGTATAGAAAGAATATGCCGCAGTGAAAGATTTAAGAAAATGATAATAATTATCGGCTTTACCGGTATAGGGCTTATATTTATATCAACGCTTGTAAATCATAAGTCACCGCAAAAGTCCACTACCGCAGTTGTTTCTGAGATAGAGAGCTGTGCCGACGAATACAGGCAACAGCTTGAACAGAGCCTTGCCGATATAATATCCAAAGTGGACGGCGCAGGAGAAACACAGGTGTTTTTAACTATGGAGAGCAGTGCGGAGGTGGTATATGCTACTGACGAAAAGCAGAGCAATGAACATAAGTCTGACAACGGCACGTCAGAGAATGAAACAGTCACAGAAACTAACTATATAACAATAAAACTGTCTGACGGTACTCAGCAGGCGGTTAAGCTGAAAGAGCTTGAACCTCAGGTAAGGGGAGTTATAGTAGTTTGCGAGGGCGGTAATGACAGCGTTGTTCAGGAGAACATAATGCGTGCGGTAAAAACCGCATTTAATATTTCATCAACAAAAGTTTGTATTTTAAAATCATCAGATTAACGGAGGTAATAATAATGTTTGGTAAAAGACAACTCGTTTTGGCGGCACTTGTAATTTCGCTTGGTGCGGCAATCTATCTTAATTGGCAATTCACAAAGAAGGCTGGCGAGAGCATGGACGCAGGCTCAGAGCTTGGAAAGGCTCAGTATGTAAATACTACGGTGAGCAAAAAGAACGACACGTCGTCTGTGGCATCTGGTACCGACAGTAAACCGAATAATACGGAGTCTAGCTCTCAGGCAAGCTCTGAAGAAGAAAAGACGGTGCAAACGGTACAGCTTACAGATGAAGCCGAAAAGTACTTTGCTCAGGCAAGGATAGACCGCCAGAAGGCTCAGGACGAGATAACTGAGCTTGCAAAAGAAGTGCTTGAGCTTGCGTCATCAGATTCACAGGCAAGGACAGAGGCTGTTGAAAACGTTGCGGAGATCGCAAATATTATAGAACAGCAGTCAAATATAGAAAGCCTGATAAAGGCTAAGGGATTTACGGAATGTATGGCGTTTATACAAAACGGCGAGTGCAGTATAATCGTAAATAAGGGCGCACTTTCTGAGGCCTCTGCAATAGCCATAAAGGATATAGTAAAAGGTCAGGCCGGTATAGGATTTGACAAAATAAAGATAGTTGAGATATAATAAAATATAATAGCAATAAAAGCGTTGTGTCAGAAAGACAAACAATAAAAAATTTGAAAAACCTATTGACAAATTTGATATCAATGCTATAATTATAAGGAAAACAAAGCGAGACAGCATTGTCTACACCTATGGGGCATCATCTTACATAGGTCAATATTTCCTTAATACCTGTCAAATGACACGGGGTTATTATGTGATATTGCGGCGTAGACGGACTCGTTCTGTCTACGCTTTTGTACTATTTATAAGGTGTTTTGGAGGTGCTTAACCATTAGCAACAAGGAGCTACAGATTAACGAGGAAATTCGAGATAAAGAGCTTAGAGTAATAGGAGCAGACGGCACACAGCTTGGCATTATGTCTGCGGCTAAGGCTCTGGAAACAGCGGTGGGACAAAATTTGGATTTAGTCAAAATTGCCCCTCAGGCAGTACCACCGGTGTGCAGAATTATGGATTACGGTAAGTATCGCTTTGAGCAGACAAAACGAGAAAAAGAAGCTAAGAAAAATCAGCGTGTAGTTGATATCAAGGAGATAAGACTTTCACTTAATATCGATACGCATGATTTTAATACAAAGCTTAATCACGCAACACGCTTTATACAGGGCGGCGACAAGGTTAAGGTATCTATTCGCTTCAGAGGCAGAGAGATGGGACACCCTGAGCTGGGCTATGATATTATGAAGCGTTTTGCCGAGGCCTGTGCTGATATAGCAACAGTAGAAAAACCGGCAAAGCTCGAAGGACGTACTATGCTGATGTTCCTTGCAGCGAAGCCTCATAAGTAACATCAAATCAAGGAGGAAAAATATTATGCCAAAAATTAAGACACACAGCGGTGCAAAAAAGCGCTTTAAGCTTTCAAAGAACGGTAAGGTCATTCGTGCCCATGCCTACAAATCTCATATTCTTAATAAGAAGACAAGAAAGAGAAAGAGAGTTTTAAGACAAACAGTTGTTGCTGATAAAACAAACGTAATGCAGGTTAAGAGATTGATCCCTTATAAATAATCTGCATAGGAAACACAAAATTAACCAAAAACGGAGGTAATATATTATGGCACGCGTAAAGGGCGCAATGATGACTCGTAAGAGAAGAAAGAAAATATTAAAGCTTGCTAAGGGCTATTGGGGTTCAAAGAGTAAGCATTTTAAGATGGCTAAACAAGCCGTTATGAAGTCCGGTAACTATGCTTATATCGGCAGAAAGCAGAAGAAGCGCGATTTCCGTCGCTTATGGATAACACGTATATCAGCTGCTTGCAGAGCAAACGATATGAACTATTCATCATTTATGAATGGCTTAAAGAAGGCCGGCATCACACTTAACCGTAAGATGCTTTCAGAAATCGCTATCTCTGATCCTGCAGGCTTTACAAAGCTTGTTGAGCAGGCAAAGAACGCATAAAAAAGCTTAAATTGCGTTTGGGTAAAATTACCCGAACGCAATTTTGTGTATTATAAAGTCGTGTAATCGGGGTTGATATAAGTGCTTATACGTATTTCCAGCAGAGATAATCAGCTTATTAAAAATACCGTAAAATTAAAAAATAAAGCATCATTTCGCAAAAAAAACGAGCTTTTTGTAATAGAGGGCGCACGCCTTACTCAAGACGCACTTTTAAGCAAGGTAAGCATACAAAGCTTTATTTGCTCTGATACCGGATATGAAAGATACCCCGACCTGACATCTGAGCTTGAGGAAAATTCACAAAAAAGCTACATAGTCAGCGATTCGCTTTTTGCTGAAATGTCAGATACCGTGACCCCACAGGGATTGATGTGCATATGTCGATTTTGCAATAACGTCATCTATAGTGACGATATCGCAAAGCCGATGACTGCACTGGCGCTTGAGAATATACAGGACCCGTCAAACATGGGTACTATTCTCAGAACCGCCGAGGCAATAGGAATAGAGAGGGTATACCTTACAGCGGATTGCGTTGACGTTTATAGCCCTAAGGTACTCAGGGGCAGTATGGGCGCCGTATTCAGACAGAAAATATATATCACCGATGATATGGTATCACTTGCCGAAAGCTGTAACAGAAGCGGCATAAATACCATTGCCACAGTACCGGTTTCTACTGCATTGCCTATAACTCAGATAAAGTCGTTTGAAAATACCTTCACCGTAATCGGCAATGA
This sequence comes from Acutalibacteraceae bacterium, assembly GCA_051881075.1. GTDB lineage: Bacteria > Bacillota > Clostridia > Oscillospirales > Acutalibacteraceae > RUG14223. The sequence continues at coordinate 6,699 of JBJEPE010000087.1, forward strand.
GGGTAACGGAATTACACATAAGCTTCTGGATGTCTGTCAGACGGCAGTTACCATACCTATGCCGGGTAGGGCAGAATCACTCAATGCTTCTGCCGCCGCCGCTATAGTTATATGGGAGGCAGGCAGACCTCGTTGAATTATGCACAATTTGCGGTGCGTTCAATTTAATATTATAAGTACGCTACCGCATTATAGAGGAATAATTATGTATGATGATAGAGTATATTGGATATGGCTACAGTACGGCTTGGGCATAGGCAGCTCAAAGGTACGTCTTGTTTATGATTACTATAATTCTGCGGCAGAGCTTTACAGTCAGGTAATGGGTGGTAATGTGCAACCTGTCGGCTTATCAGATAAGGATATAGATAATCTACGATCATGCCCGATATCAAAGGCAAAAAATGTTTTTGACAAAACTCTTGATTTGGGTTATGATGTAATCTGCATATGCGATAAGGCGTATCCCAAAGGTCTTAGGGATATTGATAATCCACCTGCCGTGCTTTATGTATGGGGCGAGCTTCCGCAAATGGATGGAAGGCTTGTGGTGTCTATGGTAGGTACACGCACACCGCAGAAAGATTATTATGACCTTGCTTATGAGATGTCATTGGGACTTGCTCAAAATAATACTACCGTTATAAGCGGCGGAGCACTTGGTATAGATACCGCGTCACATCAGGGTGCTCTTGCCGGTAATGGCAGAACTGTAGCGGTGCTTGGCTGCGGACTTAATTATCCTTATCTTTCGGTTAATGAAAAGATGAGACAGAAAATATCGCAAAGCGGTGCGGTAATATCAGAGTATCCGCTTGATACCCCCGCTATTGGCAAGAACTTCCCTGTAAGAAACAGAATAATTGCCGCACTGGGAAATGCCGTAGTGGTTATACAGGGCAGGGACGGCAGCGGTACAATGATAACAGCCGGACTTGCGCTAAAATACAATAAGCGTTTGATGTCCGTTCCGGGAAATCCCACAGAAATTATTAATTCGGGTAATAACCGTCTTATACGTGACGGCGCAGTACCCGTTATGAGCTATAGTGATGTTTTGGGACAGTTTTTCCCTGACAGAGAGATCAAAAAATTATCCGCAGATAAGGCGGAGATATCTGTCCAAAGCTATGTTGTTAAGGAACAACATAAAAACAAAGCTGTCAAAAAAACCAAAAATACCGTAAAATCCGAAAATCCTACACAGGAAAATAAGACAGAGCCTGAAGTACAACTTCAAAAAAGCGACATTGACAGAATAAAACAGGAGATGTTGCAAAAATATAATTTTGAACAAACAACGGCAGCGGTTTTAAACTGCCTATCCGATAAGCCTACGGATATTGACGACATAGTAAGCATGGCTGACCTTGATATCGGTGAAGTCCTTGCGGCTATGACTGAGCTGGAAATATACGGTGCCGCAGTCAGAGAACGCTCCAGACTGTATAGGCTTAATATCTAAATTAATTTGAAAACGATTACCGAAAATTCGGTATTTATATAATGCGGAATTGCCGCAAAACTGTAAAAGCTTACATATACATAACGGATTGTAAGCGATTATGTTGAAAGGATGATAGCAATAATGTCAAAGCTTGTTATAGTTGAGTCGCCTGCCAAGGCTAAGACGATTAAAAAATATCTTGGCTCTGATTATGAGGTAATAGCCTCTATGGGTCATGTAAGAGATCTACCTCCGGCAAGACTCAGCGTTGATGTTAAAAACGGATTTACGCCTAAATATGAAATTATCAAGGGAAAAGAAAAGCTTGTAGAAGATTTAAAGAAAATGGCTAAAAAATGCGATGACGTGTACCTCGCAACCGACCCTGACCGTGAGGGTGAGGCTATATCGTGGCATTTGGCTTATCTGCTGGGCTTAGATCTTGATAAGAAAAACAGAGTGGAATTTAACGAGATAACAAAAACAGGTGTTACAAACGGAATGAGTAACCCCAGAGAGATAGATATTGACCTTGTAAATGCACAGCAGGCACGCAGAGTGCTTGACAGACTTGTTGGTTACAAGCTAAGCCCATTTGTATCACAAAAGATACGCAGGGGTCTTTCTGCCGGCAGAGTGCAGTCTGTTGCACTGCGCCTTATAGTAGACAGAGAAGAGGAAATACGTGCGTTTAAGCCGGAGGAGTACTGGACGATAGACGCAAAGCTTATACCTAAGGGAAGCAGAAAAGCTTTTGAGTCAAGCTTCTACGGCAATGAGGAAGGCAAGATAAAGATAGAAAACGAGTATCAGGCAAAGCAGATAATGGCTGTTGTTGAAAATGCGGAGTTTTCTGTTCTTAACGTTAAAAACGGAACAAGAAAGAAATCTCCCGCACCGCCGTTTATCACATCTACATTACAGCAGGAGGCATCACGTAAGCTCGGCTTCCGTTCAAGAAGAACAATGAAGGTTGCACAGGAGCTTTACGAAGGTGTTGAGATAGAAGGAATGGGTGCAATAGGTCTTATCACCTACATGAGAACAGACTCATTACGTATATCAAACGATGCCATAGCTGAGGTCACTAAGTATATCGGTGATGTTTACGGCAGTAAATATCTGCCGTCAAAGCCAAGAGTGTTTAAGACAAGGGCAGGCGCACAGGACGGCCATGAGGCTATACGCCCTACAACACCGTCACTTACTCCTGACAGAGTAAAGAGCAGTCTTTCCCCTGACCAATATAAGCTGTATAAGCTTATTTGGGAGCGTTTTACAGCTTGCCAGATGGCTGACTGCATACAAAAGACAACTCAGGCCGATATAAAGGCGGATAAATATATATTTAAAACAACGGGTTATAAGATAGACTTTGACGGATTTACACGTCTTTATGTAGAGGGCAGAGATATTGATGAAGAAAAGGAGTCACAGTTGCCTGTACTTGAAAACGGTATGCCGCTCAGAGTAAAAGAGGTAGTGCCGAATCAGCATTTCACTCAGCCACCTGCAAGATATACCGAGGCATCTCTCATCAAGGCGATGGAAGAGAACGGAATAGGCAGACCGTCAACATATGCCGCTACTATAACCACAATAACAGGCAGAGAGTACGTTACCAGAGAAGCTAAGGCACTTGTACCTACTGAGCTTGGCGAGGTTGCCACAAAGCTTGTTAAGGAGCGTTTCCCGAAGATAGCAAACATCAAATTTACCGCCCAAATGGAAAAAGAGCTTGACAATGTTGAGCACGGCGGTGAAGAATGGGTAAGCCTTATATCTGACTTTTATGATGACTTTGAGTCAACGCTCAAAAAGGCTCGTGCCGACATGGAGGGAGTAAAGTATCACCTTAAAGAGGATGAAACTGACTATGTATGCGATAAATGCGGCAGAAAAATGGTCGTTAAAATCGGTAGATACGGTAAGTTTATCGCTTGTCCGGGCTATCCTGAGTGTAAGAATATAATGAAATTTGAAAATAAGATAGGCGTGCCCTGTCCTAAGTGCGGCAGTGAGATACTGGTCAAGAAGACTAAGCGTGGCAAGGAATTTTACGGATGTACAAATTATCCAGCTTGTGACTTTGCCTCTTGGTATGAGCCTGTAGCCGAGAAATGCCCGCAATGCGGCGGTATGCTGTTTAAAAAGACGGGCAAAAAGACAACCTACTTCTGTAATACAGAGGGTTGCGGGTACAGCAAAAAGGTTGAGGAATAATATGGGCGGTATTAAGGTCATAGGCGCAGGATTGGCAGGCTGTGAGGCGGCGTGGCAGATAGCCATACGTGGTATAGACGTAACGCTGCATGAGATGAAGCCTGTAAAGTTCAGCCCAGCACATACAAAAGAAGGATTTGCGGAGCTTGTTTGTTCAAACTCCTTTAAGGCGAACAGAGTTGACAGCGCCGCAGGAATGTTAAAGGAAGAGATGCGCAGACTCTCGTCATTGCTGGTTGAATGTGCCGACAAAACAAGCGTACCTGCCGGCGGCGCACTTGCGGTAGATAGGGAGAAATTCTCTGCAATGGTAACGGAGAAAATAAACTCTCATCCCAAAATTACCGTAAAGCATGAAGAAATAACCGACATACCTACAGACGGTATAACAGTAATAGCTACGGGCCCGCTTACAAGTGACGTGCTTGCCGCTAAAATTGAAAAGCTATGTAACGGCGCATTAAGCTTTTTTGATGCCGCCGCACCTATAGTAACGTTTGACAGTATAGATATGGAGAAGGCTTTTTTTGAGTCGAGGTACGGCAAGGGCGATGGCTCCGACTATATAAACTGTCCGTTAAATAAAGAAGAATTTGAGATTTTTGCAGATGAGCTTATCAGAGCAGAGCGTGCACCTGTGCATGATTTCGATGTTCAAAATCCTAAGGTATATGAGGGCTGTATGCCTATAGAGGTAATGGCACAAAGAGGCGTTGAGTCCATACGCTTCGGTCCGATGAAGCCTGTGGGGCTAAGAGATCCGAAAACAGGTCACAGACCGTGGGCTGTGTTGCAATTACGCAAGGAGAATGCCGAGGGCAATATGTATAACATGGTGGGATTTCAGACTAATCTGAAATTCGGCGAGCAGAAAAGAGTTTTCGGGCTTATACCTGCACTAAGAAATGCTGAGTTTATAAGATACGGCGTAATGCACAGAAATACATTTATTAATTCACCTAAGCTGTTAAATCCTGATTATTCAATGCGTGATAATGAAAATCTGTTTTTTGCGGGACAGATTACAGGCGTAGAGGGATATATGGAGTCAACGTCATCGGGCTTAACAGCAGGAATAAACGCTGTAAATGCTTTTTTAAATAAGCAAAGGATATATTTTCCTAAAGACACTATGATAGGTGCGCTTGCAGGTTATATTAGTGACGCCACGGTTGAAAAATTTCAGCCCATGGGGGCAAATCTTGGAATACTTCCGTCACTTGAAAATCATATCAAAGATAAACATGAGCGTGCGGCGGCAATGGCGGAAAGATCGCTTAAATCGCTGAAAAATACAGAAATTTAATATACTTAAAAGGCGGAATTTTTATGAGAATAATAGTTGATGCAATGGGTGGCGACAACGCACCTCTTGAAATAGTCAAGGGCTGTGAATTAGCCGTAAAAGAATTTGACATAGATATAACGCTTGTCGGTGATGAGAATGCTATAAAGAAAGTAGCATCAGAAGATGAAATATCACTTGACAGAATGAGCATAGTGCATACGAACATTGCGCTTGCTATGGACGATGACCCGTTATCAATACGTAAGGCGGATAATAAGTCATCAATGGCTGTCGGCTTCAGATTGCTTGCAGACAATGAGGGCGATGCGTTCCTGTCATGCGGCAACAGCGGTGCTATGGTAGCCGGTGCAACCTTTATAGTTAAAAGATTAAAGGGAATAAGAAGAGTAGCTTTCGCCCCTGTTATCCCGTCCATGACAGGCAACTTTATGCTTATTGACTCCGGCGCAAATAACGACTGCACACCCGATATGTTATGTCAGTTCGGCGTAATGGGAAGTGCGTATATGAAGAACGTTATGAACGTGGAAAATCCACGTGTAGGACTTGCAAACGTAGGTGCAGAGGCACACAAAGGCAGAGAGCTTCAGCGTGAAGCATACGAGCTTTTACAGAAAGAAGATATTAACTTCATAGGTAACGTTGAGGGCAGAGATATTCCTGAGGGTAAGTGTGACGTAGTGGTTGCTGACGGATTTTCAGGTAATCTTATACTCAAGACTTATGAGGGAGTCGCTATGGTACTTTTGAAGAAAATCAAAGGTATATTTAACAAGAATATAAAGAATTACCTTGCCGCAGCTATGGTACAGTCAGACATGAAGAAGATGAAAAAGGATTTTGACTATAACGCTACAGGCGGAGCACCTGTGCTGGGCTGTTCAAAGCCTGTGTTCAAGTCACATGGCAGTGCGGTTGCAAAGACGGTTAAAAATGCACTCGGACTTACCGTATCGTATGTAAACAGTGACGTGGTAGGTAAGATATCTGCCGCAGTTGCCACAGATAAATCAGATAAAAAATAAGCTTGTACTATTCAAAAAAGAGGTGATATATTAATGGTAAAGCTTGAAAAAAAGTTAGAATATACATTTAAGAATATTGATTATCTTAAGACCGCTATTACTCATTCATCATATGCAAATGAGGTCAAGGGTAATGTAAAGTGCAATGAAAGATTGGAGTTTTTGGGTGATGCGGTTTTAAGCATAATAGTTTCAGATTATATATTTAAGAACTGTCCGCATTTGCCGGAGGGAGACCTGACTAAGCTAAGAGCTTCTTTGGTTTGTGAAAAGAGCCTGTGCAGATATGCACGTACTATTAATTTAGGTGAGTATCTGTTACTCAGCAGGGGCGAACAGCATTGCGGCGGATATGACAGACCGTCTATACTTGCAGATGCCTTTGAAGCCATAATTGCGGCGATTTACCTTGACGGCGGCATTGAGAGCGCACGCAAGTTCGTACTTCACTATGTTGTACCTGATATTGAAAATCCTAAGCCAAAGACATTTAAGGACTATAAGACCTGTTTACAGGAGATAATCCAACAAAATCCTGAGGAGCATTTGGAGTATATACTTGTAGGTGAAAGCGGCCCTGACCATAACAAGCACTTTGTAGTTGAGGTTCATCTCAACAGCAATGTTATAGGTAAAGGCGGCGGAAAGAGCAAGAAAGAGGCTGAACAGCAGGCCGCCAGAGAAGCATTGGAGTTGATGGGTTATTAAACATTCTAACGTAGCAATCTTTGTGCCGCATAACGGATGTCCGCATCAATGTAGCTTTTGTAATCAAAAGCAGATAACGGGACAGCAATATCAGCCAAATTCACAGGATGTTGAGTCTGCCGTACAGATAGCCATAAGCTCATTAGGTGAAGAATGCAAGAATGCGGAAATTGCATTTTTCGGAGGAAGCTTCACGGCTATCGACAGGGGGTATATGATATCATTGCTTGAGGCGACGGCACCGTATGTTAAAAGCGGAAAATTCCACGGAATAAGGATTTCAACAAGACCTGACGCAATAGACGATGATGTACTTGCCTTGCTCAAATCGTACGGAGTTACGGCTATTGAGCTTGGCGCACAAAGCATGGATAATAATGTCCTTATTTTCAACAACAGAGGTCACAGCGATGCAGATGTTGAAAGAGCGTCTGCGCTTATACGCAGTTACGGTTTTTCACTGGGGTTGCAAATGATGATAGGATTATACAAAAGTACTCCTGAAAAAGATATTGAAACGGCGCACAGACTTGCAAGTCTGATGCCCGACACAATGCGTATTTATCCTACGGTGATAATGCGTGGCACATATTTAAACGACCTATACGTAAGCGGTGAGTATGTACCGTATGATATGAGTACGGCTATAGACATATGTGCCGAGCTTATAACATTCTTTGAGAGCAAGGGAATAGCCATTATCAGGCTGGGTCTGCACGATAGCGACAGCCTGCGCTCAGAGATGACCGGCGGACTTTGGCACCCGGCATTTAAGGAGCTTTGCCAAAGTAAAATAATGCTTGAAAAATGTAAGTCAATGTTAGTCGATGAAAACATCCCACAGGGCAAAATTACATTACTTGTAAACCCTAAGGATGTTTCACGAATGACAGGACAAAAGAAAAGTAACATACTGGCACTTGCCTATATCGGATATAATGTAACGGTAAAGCAAAGTGACAGGGTATGTGTAAATGATATAGTTATAGAAAGGTAAGGAAAGAACGTATGCTGTTAAAATCGCTCGAATTACAGGGTTTTAAAACATTCCCTGATAAAACGAAACTTACGTTCAATAAAGGCATAACCTCGGTTGTAGGACCTAACGGCAGCGGTAAAAGCAACATCAGCGATGCCATACGCTGGGTTTTGGGTGAACAGTCACCAAAAACTCTGCGTTGCTCTAAGATGGAAGATGTTGTATTTAACGGTACCGTAAGCCGAAAGCGTCAGGGCTTTGCCGAAGTTACACTTACAATCGAAAATAAAGACAGACTATTGCCGTTTGACGGTGACGAGGTAGCCGTAACACGCCGATATTACAGGTCGGGCGAGAGTGAATATCTAATAAATAAAGCAACGGTAAGACTTAAAGATATACATGAGCTTTTTATGGATACAGGACTTGGCAGAGACGGCTACTCCATGATAAGCCAAGGTAAAATCGACAGTATAGTTGCATCCAGAAGTGAAGACAGACGTGAAATATTCGAGGAAGCGGCAGGTATATCACGCTACAGATACAGAAAGATAGAGGCTGAGCGCAAATTATCTCAGGCTGAAGAAAATCTGTTGCGTTTAAGGGATATTCTTACAGAGCTTGAGGATAGAGTGTTGCCGCTTAAACAACAGGCGGAAAAGGCAAAGGCATTTTTGGAGTATTCTGCCGAAAAGCGAGGACTGGAAATAGGACTTTGGCTTAATACCTTAGACAAATCCGCAGCCATACTGCGTGAACAGGATGAAAAGATATCAGTTGCCAAAAGTCAGCATAACGGAATAATAAGCTCTTTGGAGCAAATATCGCAGGAAACCGAAGAAATATACAATAATATCAGCGGTCATGCGGTAACAATAGAGAAGATAAGACATGAGATATCAGAGCTTGAAAGTCAGATAAGCCAAAAGAAATCCGAGATTTCAGTTTATGAAAACGATATTTTACATAATAATGAGAATATAAAGCGTATTGAGGGCGAGATAGAGCAGGTGGAGATATCTTTTAAGAATATTCAAACCGTAATTGATGAAAAACGCGGCCTCATAGAGGAGCATAAGGCTTCTATTGAAAAGTTACAGAAGGAGTTTTCGGAACAATCCGGCAAGCTCAATAATATAAACGACGATGTTATAAAAACATCAGATAAATTGCAGGGACTTACCGAGAAGCTGTCACGACTGAATGCCAGTGCCGCAGACGCACGTGTATCTGAAATGACGGCAAGAACATCGGTAAATGAGATAAATGCACGTATTAACGCTATTGATACTACCTTAGCCGCCAAGAACACACAGCTATCTGAGCTTGAACAGATGTTCAGCGACTATCAGGCTATGTGTAAGGATGCGGTTCAAAGAGTTGAAGCCGCCGCAAATGCCGTTAAGGGCTATGAGCTCAGGCTCAATAACCGACAGCAGAAGCGTGATGAGCTTAAGTCAAAGGCTGATAAGCTTATGCTTGACGCTCAGGAAAAGATACGCCATACACGCTTGCTTGAAGAGCTAGAAAGAAACCTTGAGGGCTTTTCACAGAGCGTTAAGGTAGTTATGAAAGAAGCGTCAAGAGGTACCATATCAGGCATACACGGACCTGCATCAAGAGTTATAAGTGTTCCGTCAGAATATACAGTAGCTATAGAAACAGCCCTTGGTGCCGCTATGCAAAATATAGTAACTACTAATGAAGAGGATGCTAAACGTGCAATTAAAATGCTTAAACAGAAAGATGCCGGCAGAGCCACGTTTTTACCGATGACCACTATCAAGGGTAATGAGCTACAGGAGAAGGGCATTGACGACTGCTACGGTTTTGTAGGTATTGCCAGCAGGCTATGCTCATGTGAACCGAAGTATAACGGCATTTTATATTCACTTTTAGGCAGAATAGTTGTAGCAGAGGATTTGGATTGCGCTGCATCAATAGCAAAAAAGTATAATTATAAGTTTAAAGTAGTAACTCTTGACGGACAGGTAGTCAATGCAGGCGGTTCGCTTACGGGCGGCTCTCTTGCACGTAAATCCGGACTTCTTAGCCGTGTAGCAGAGATAGAGAAATCAAAGAAGCTTGCTGAACAGCTAAGAATACAGGCAGAACAGGCTAAGGATGAATTTAAAAAGGCCGAGTCAGATGCCGCTGTCGCTGAGGCACAGTTAATGGGTGCCAGAGGTGAGCTTGCAACTGCTCAGGAGGATAGAATAAAAACCGATGCAGAGTGCAAAAGCTGTGAAACCGAGCTTGAAAACCTGCGTCAATCAGTTAAGGAGCTTAAAAGCGAAAAGTTAAGCAATGCAAAGCGCAGTGAGGAGCTTGTAAGTACCTGTAAAAGTGCGGTTGAGTACCTAGAAAAATATAATGAGCAAATATCAGAAACTGAGCAAAGCATAAGCGAGATAACAGGCAGCAGACAAGAACTGTCTGAAAGAAGAGAACAGATTGCCACTGCGTTGCAGGATATCAGACTTAAAATAGTTACACTCAACAAAGATATAGAAGCTCTTGACGCCGAAATCAAGCACGAGATAGAAACAGGGCTTGATCAGGAAACCAAGAAAAAATCATTAAGATCTCAGATAGATGAACTGAATATCAAAAATGATGAGATACGCTCAACACTTGTTTCACTCTCGGATGAGGTCACAGAGCTCAACGGTAAGGTCAACGATTGTAAAACACGTATTAACGAACTTAATGAAACACGTATGGAGCTTGAAAAGCGTTCATCTCAGTTAAGACAAATAGAGCGTGAAAAGTCAAACGAAAAAGAAAATCTCGGCAGAGAGCTTGCCCGTTTGGAGGAACGCAAAATAAACCTGCAAAAGCAGTATGATGAAATTATAAGTAAATTATGGGAAGAATACGAGTTGACAAAACGTGAAGCCGAAGAAACGGCACCTAAGATAGATGACTACTCTAAGGCACAGCGTACACTCAATGAATTGAAGCTAAAAATCAAGTCTTTGGGTCATGTCAACGTATCTGCTATAGAAGAGTACAAAGAGGTTTCAGAGCGTTATGAGTTTATGAAGGCTCAGATTGAGGACGTAGAACGCTCTAAGAACGAGATAACAAAGCTTATAGGTGAGCTTACAAAGCAGATGAGAGAGCTTTTCGTTGAAAGATTTAATCAGATAAACGAAAACTTCTCGTCCACATTTATAGAGCTTTTCGGCGGTGGTAAGGCTTCTCTTGCTCTGTCTAATCCGGATGACGTACTGACAAGCGGCATAGAGATAATAGTACATCCACCGGGCAAGATAGTAGTCCACCTTGAGGCTTTGTCCGGCGGCGAAAAGGCGCTTGTTGCAATATCGCTTTACTTTGCTATTATGAAGGTACGCCCGGCACCGTTCTGCGTAATGGATGAGATTGAGGCGGCACTCGATGAAGTAAATGTTGACAGGTTTGCCGCATATTTAAGAAGAATGAATGACAATACACAGTTTATTTTGATAACCCACAGGCGCGGTACAATGGAAGAGGCCGATGTGCTTTACGGTGTAACGATGCAAGAGGAGGGTATATCAAAGCTGCTTGAACTCCGTGCATCTGAGATTGAGCAAAAGTTAGGCATAAAGGCATGAAAGGAATGATACAAAATGGGCTTATTCAGTAAAATTAAAGCAGGACTTAAAAAAACCAGAGATGGCATAATGGGGCAGATAGACAGCCTTTTAAAGTCCTTTACAAAGATAGATGAGGATCTTTTTGAGGAGCTTGAAGAGATACTTGTTATGGGCGATGTTGGCGTAAGTACTGCACAGCATATTTGTGATAAATTGCGTGAACAGGTCAAGAAAGAGGGCGTAAAGGATCCCGCACAAATCAATACAATGCTTAAGCAAATTATCAGCGATATGCTTACAGGCGGTCAAGAGCTTAACCTATCAACACAACCTTGCGTTATACTGGTTATAGGTGTAAACGGAGTGGGCAAGACTACAACTATAGGTAAAATGGCGGCTCAGTTTAAGCATCAGGGCAAAAAGGTAGTGCTTGCGGCGGCAGATACCTTCAGAGCAGCGGCAATAGATCAGCTTCAGATTTGGGCAGACCGTTCAGGTGTAGATATAATCAAGCAGAACGAAGGCTCAGACCCTGCGGCGGTAGTATTTGACGCAATATCTGCGGCTAAAGCAAGAAAGGCAGATATAATTATCTGCGATACAGCAGGCAGACTTCATAACAAGCGTCATCTAATGGATGAGCTTGCTAAGATAAACCGTGTAATCGACAGAGAATTACCAAATTGCGCTAAAGAAACATTGCTTGTACTTGATGCCACTACAGGCCAGAATGCAGTTAGTCAGGCAAGAGAGTTTAAAAACGCAGTCGGAATTACAGGTATAGTGCTTACTAAGCTTGACGGAACGGCTAAGGGCGGTGTAGTCCTTGCGGTAAAAGAGGGACTTGACATACCGGTAAAATATATCGGTGTCGGTGAGCAGATAGACGATTTACAGCCGTTTGACCCACAAGACTTTACTAACGCACTTTTCGAGAATTAATTGGGGTACTTTATGGAATTTTTATTGGCTTCAAACAATAAACACAAGCTTGCTGAGCTTCAAAGAATACTTGAGCCTTTGGGTGTTACGGTCGTAACGGCACGTCAGAAAAATATAACACTTGATGATGTTGTTGAGGACGGCTCTACCTTTGCGGAAAATGCGCTTATCAAGGCAAAGGCAGGTTTTCTGCGTTCGGGTATGCCAACAATAGCCGATGATTCAGGCTTGGTAGTTGATGCGTTAAACGGCAGACCGGGCATATATTCGGCACGCTATTGCGGAGAGGGCGCAACCGATGAGCAGAAAAACACGGCTATTTTAGCTGAGATGCAGGGAATAAGCAATGAAAATCGTACAGCTAGGTTCATTTGCAGTATTTGCTGTGTTATCTCTGAGGATGAGGTAATAACGGCTGACGGCGAATGTCACGGTAAGATAGGATATAGGATGCAGGGCGAAAACGGATTTGGCTATGACCCTATATTTATGGTGGACGGTAATACCAGCTTTGCACAGCTTGACGACAGCGAAAAGGACAAAATCAGTCACAGAGGAAGAGCCTTAGCGAATTTTTGCGTTAAGCTTAGTGACTTTTTAAACAGTAAATAAATGTGATTATATAAAAATCATATCAGGTATAAATTTTATATTATTTAATTGCCGATTCTATTTCATAATGCGGCAGAACGGAGAAAAATATGATAACAAGTAAACAAAGAGCTTATCTTCGCTCACTTGCAAATTCTATAGATACTATAGTTATGGTAGGTAAGGGCGGCATGAGCGACCAGATAGAGAAGCAGGCAGACGATGCGCTTACAGCAAGAGAGCTTATTAAGGGCAAGGTGCTTGAAACTGCCGATATAACCTCACGTGAGGCGGCAGATATGCTCGCAGAAAAGCTTTCTGCCGAGGTAGTGCAGGTTATCGGTACTAAGTTTGTTTTATACAGACGCAACAATAAAGAACCAAAGATAACTTTACCGAAGGCACGTAAGGTTTGATTATGAGCAAAACGGGTATTTTCGGCGGTAGCTTCAATCCCATACATATGGGACATATCATTGCGGCTAACAATGCCGTAGAGCTGCTCAAACTTGACAGAATTTTGATAATGCCCACATATCTTCCTCCGCATAAAAGTGCGGTAGAGTATGCCGGGCTTAATGACAGAATTGAAATGTGCCGGCTTGCCTCACACAGGATAAAAGGGGCAGAGGTGTCGCTTATTGAGGCACTGCGTAAGGGCGTAAGCTATACGTCAGATACTCTCTCACAGATAAAAGAGATATATCCGGACGATGAACTGTTCCTGATAACGGGTGCGGATATGTTTCTGACTTTGCAGGAGTGGCATGAACCCAAGACGGTTTTCGCACTTGCTAAGATTTGTGTATTGCCACGTGATAATTCTGATATTGCCGTGCTTGAAAGGCAGTCAGAAATGCTAAGTGAAATCGCTGCTGAGAGCATAATATTACAGGTACCGGAGTTTAACGTATCATCTACTCAGATAAGGAATAATATCAAAAAAGGTGAGAGTATCAGCGGCCTTGTGTGCGCTGAGGTAGAAGAGTATATATTAAAAAATGAACTTTATAAAGGAGTGAGTAAGGATGTATAAGGAATATAAAAAACTTATTAAATCACGCATGAGTGAAAAAAGATACATTCACAGTGTAAATGTTGCAAAAGAGGCGGTACGTCTTGCTAAAAAATACGGGGCAGATGTAGAAAAGGCCGAGATTGCGGGCATTTTACATGATATAACTAAGGAAACAGCTCCTGAAGAACAGTTGCAAATTATGTTATCTTCTGATATAATATTAAGTAAGCTTGAACGTACTACGCCTAAGCTATGGCACTCCATATCCGGCAGTGTGTATGTTAATAAAGAGCTTGGTATTACGGATGAGGATATCTTGAACGCTATACATTATCACACTACGGGCAGACCGGGTATGTCTTTACTCGAAAAGGTAATATTCGTTGCGGATTTTACCGGCGCAGAGCGTGACTATGACGGTGTTGATGAAATGCGCAAGGCGGCGGATATAAGCCTTGATGCGGCAATATTAAACGGTGTTGCGTTCAGTATAAGCGACTTGGCAAAGAGAAAAATGGCTATCCACCCCGATACATTCAATTTGTATCAAGAGATGCTTACAAATAAAAGTAAATGAAAGGAAGGCAAGGACTAATGACATCTTTAGAAAATGCAAAATTAGCTGCAAAGGCTATAAACGACAAGAAGGGACTTAACATAAAGGTTATCCGTGTAGATGATGTTTCTGTTTTGGCTGATTATTTTGTAATCGCAACAGGTACAAGCAGTACTCACGTAAAGGCTTTGGCTGATGAGGTTGAATATAAATTAAGCGAAGCAGGAGTAAGCGTAAGTCATATTGAGGGCTATCGCTCTAATTCATGGATATTACTTGATTATGTTGACGTTATTGTACACGTTTTCTCTGACGAGGCAAGAGATTACTATGATCTTGAACGCCTCTGGCAGGACGGCGAAATAATTGATATTGATGACGTTCTTGAATAATACTCGGAGGTGCTCTAATTGAAATACGATCACAAACAAATTGAACCGAAATGGCAGAAAATATGGGAAGATAAGGGCGTTTTTCACGCTGAAACAAACACAGACAAAAAGAAGTTCTTTGCGCTTATTGAGTTCCCTTATCCATCGGGACAGGGACTTCATGTAGGACATCCACGCCCGTATACGGCACTTGACACCGTTGCACGTAAGCGTCGCTTACAGGGCTATAATGTGCTTTATCCTATCGGCTGGGACGCTTTCGGTCTTCCTACGGAAAACTATGCCATCAAAAATCACATTCATCCTGAAATAGTTACTAAGCAAAACATAGCACGTTTTAAACAGCAGATAATTTCCTTAGGTATTTCTTTTGACTGGAGCAGAGAGATAAACACAACCGATCCGGGATACTATAAGTGGACTCAGTGGATATTCTTACAGCTTTTTAAGCACGGTTTGGCATATAAGAAAGAAATGGCCGTAAACTGGTGTACATCATGTAAGTGCGTTCTTGCTAATGAAGAAGTTGTAAACGGCGTTTGCGAGAGATGCGGCAGTGAAGTAATACGTAAGGTTAAGTCACAATGGATGCTCAAAATTACTGAGTATGCAGAGCGTCTTATAAATGACCTTGATTTAGTAGATTATCCTGAGAGAGTTAAGCTTCAGCAGAAGAACTGGATAGGCAGGTCAACAGGTGCAGAGGTTGAGTTTGATACTACACTGGGCGATAAGATGCTTATCTATACCACACGTCCCGACACTCTCTTTGGTGCAACATATATGGTAATCTCACCTGAACATCCTCTTATTGAGAAATGGGCAGATAAGATAGAGAACATAGACGAGGTTAGAGCATATCAGGCGGCGGCGGCACGTAAGTCAGACTTTGAGCGTACCGAGGTTGCTAAGGAAAAAACAGGCGTACGCCTTATAGGTGTTGAGGCTATCAACCCCGTAAACGACAGACAAATACCTATTTTTATTTCTGACTATGTATTGGTATCTTACGGTACGGGCGCTATAATGGCAGTACCTGCACACGATACCCGTGACTGGGAATTTGCTAAGGCATTCAACCTGCCTATAATAGAGGTAGTTAAGGGCGGCGATGTTGAGAAAGAAGCATTTACCGACTGTGCAACAGGTATAATGGTAAATTCCGGCTTGCTTGACGGCTTAACTGTAGAAGAAGCCAAAAAGACCATTACTCAGTGGCTTGTAGATAACGGCAGAGGTCACAGTAAGGTTAATTATAAGCTACGTGACTGGGTATTTTCACGTCAACGCTATTGGGGTGAGCCGATACCGATAGTAAACTGTCCTAAGTGCGGTTATGTAGGCTTACCTGAGAGTGAGCTTCCACTCAGATTACCTGAGGTTGAAAGCTATGAGCCGACAGATACAGGCGAGTCACCGCTTGCAAATATGACGGATTGGGTAAATACCACTTGTCCTAAGTGCGGCGGACCTGCACAGAGAGAAACCGATACTATGCCGCAGTGGGCAGGTTCATCATGGTATTACTTAAGATATATGGATCCGCACAATGATACGTCGCTCGCAAGTAAAGAGGCTATAGATTATTGGGCACCGGTAGACTGGTATAACGGTGGTATGGAGCATACAACGCTTCACCTTTTATACAGCCGTTTCTGGCACAAATTCCTCTATGATATCGGTGTTGTTCCAATGCCGGAGCCATACGCTAAGAGGACAAGTCACGGCATGATCTTGGGCGAAAACGGCGAGAAGATGAGTAAATCAAGAGGTAATGTTGTAAACCCTGATGATATAGTAAATGAATACGGCGCAGATACAATGCGTATGTATGAGATGTTCATAGGTGACTTTGAAAAGGCCGCACCTTGGAGTCCGTCCAGCATTAAGGGTTGCCGCAGATTTTTGGAGCGTTACTGGGGATTACAGTCAATACTTGTTGAAGGCGACGGCATCCGCCCTGAGCTTGAAGCCGTATTCCACAAGACCATTAAGAAGGTCGGCGACGATATAGAGGGTATTAAGTTTAATACGGCTATTGCCGCATTGATGGCTCTTATTAATGAGGTTTACAATTACGGCTCAATCTCTAAGAAAGAGTACGCTATATTCAGTATTCTGCTCAATCCGTTTGCACCGCATATTACCGAAGAGGTCTGGGAAATATGCAAGCTTGGCAACGGCATTGTTGCAGAGCAAAGCTGGCCGTCATATGACGAAAGCAAATGCAGGGATAACACCGCTGAAATAGCTGTTCAGATAAACGGTAAACTGCGCGCAAGAATGGTAGTATCCGTTGATGATGACCAAACAACGGTACTTACAGCAGTTAAGGCTGAGCCTAATATTGCCAAGGCAATAGAGGGACGCAATATAGTCAAAGAAATTTACGTTAAAGGCAAGCTTGTAAATATTGTTGTGAAATGATTAAAAAGCTTAAATATAGTCAGATATATTGCTCATAATATTTAGTGTATAATTATTTTTTATAAAAATTTGTGAGATTTGTACATTTTTCAAACTGTTTTTGATGTAATATGTCGAATTGCGGCAACAAGTATTGACATTCTTGCATACTTTGATGTATAATATCATACATGATATTGTTTATGCAATTACCCCTGCCTTATGGCGGATGGGAGGGAAGATAGATGGCAGAAGTCAGAATTAAAGATAACGAATCTTTGGAGAGCGCTTTGAGAAGATTTAAGAAGCAGTGCGCCAGAGGCGGTATTATCGCTGAGGTTCGTAAGAGAGAAGCTTATGAGAAGCCCTCTGTAAGACGTAAGAAAAAGTCTGAAGCAGCTCGTAAGCGCAAATACAAATAATTAAAAATTATCGGAGCGTTTCCTAAACTCTTTGTTGCTTTTTGGTAACATAGGATTTGGGAAGCGCTCTATCACTAATTATAACTTTATTTATAAAGTACGGGCGACAGATATATTGTTATATAATTTAATTTAAGGAGTATTGCGATGGCGTTTTTTACACCTACGGGTCACGTTGAAAAAATAACCGATATAACACTTGATATGCTTAATAAATTATCGGTAGATACGCTTTTGCTTGATATAGACAATACCCTCAAGCCATACGGTGCGCAGTTGCCTGCTGACGGCGTTATGCAGTGGATAAGCTATATGAAGGATAACGGTATTAAGCTAATCGTATGCTCAAACAATTATAAGCATAACGTTGAGCCGTTTGCACAAAAGCTGGGTTTGCCGTATGTTCATATGTGCTTAAAGCCGTCACCGTTTGGTTTTATCAGGGCCAAGCATAAGTTAAAGTCTAAGCGGAAAAATATGCTTGTAGTGGGCGACCAGCTTTTTACCGACATATTCGGCGCAAGCAATACGTTCTTAAAGTCTTTGCTTGTAGAGCCTATCAGCACAGACGGTGAAGCAAAGACTGTTGCGCTAAGGCGAACTCTTGAACAGCGACACCGTAATAAAATTTTACAGAGAAAAAATCCGTTTTAATAATTAAAGCGTATATTAATAAGAAAGGTTGAGTATAATGCAAAATCGTGTAGAAAAATTAGCCGCAAAGCTTAATGAAAATGAGGCTGCTATAGTTATTTCAGATATAAACAGATATTATTTAACAGGCTTTAAGTCCTCCAGCGGAGCAGTAGTTGTTACTAAGGATAAAGCTTATTTGCTTGTTGATTTCAGATATTCGGAGGCAGCGTCAAAAAAGGTTAAATCATGCGAGGTAGTGGAGTTCAAAAGAATGAATGACGCTATACAAAATATAGTGACTGAGAACGAAATCAAAGAGGTTATTATAGAGTATGAAAGCGTAGCTTTGTCTGTTGCGCTCAGATTATTAGATAAGCTTGAAGAGGTTGGTGTACACATTAAGCCTGACGATAGACTTGAAAAGCTATTAAACAGCTTTAGAATGATAAAATCAGCCGATGAAATAGAGCTTATCGACAGATCGCAAAGAATAACCGAAAAGGCATTTAATCATGCGCTTTCCATTATCAAAGAGGGTATAACCGAGCGTGAAATTGCCTTTGAGATTGAGATGTGTATGAGAAGAAACGGCGCAGAGGGCGTTGCCTTTGACCTAATAACTATAACAGGTGCTAAGACATCTTTACCGCACGGCGAGCCTGACGATAATGTAGTTAAAAAGGGCGATTTCATTACTATGGATATAGGTGCGGTTTATAACGGATATCACTCAGACATGACCCGTACGGTTGCGTTAGGCAGCGTTACCGATGAGCAACGCAAGATTTATAACATAGTTCTTGAGGCACAGCTTGCCGGACTTAAAGCCGTTAAGCCGGGTGTTATCTGTTCAAGCGTAGATAAGGCATCACGTGACGTTATAACAAGCTATGGCTACGGTGAATACTTCGGACACTCTACAGGCCACAGCGTAGGACTTGAAATTCACGAAAGCCCAAGCTTCTCATATGCTTGCGATGAAATTTTACAGGCCGGTACGGTTATGACGGTTGAGCCGGGCATATATCTCCCTGACAAATTCGGTGTAAGAATTGAGGACATGGTGCTTGTTACAGAGGACGGATACCGCAACTTTACAACTATACCGAAAGAATTGATGATTTTATAAAGGATGCGTGCAAGTGGAAAAATTAAATATACAGACAGAACGGCTTATTATAACTAAGTTTGAAAGCAGCATGGCGCATGACGTGCATATTAATTCGCTTGATGAAGATACACGCAGGTTTTTGCCTGACGAGTACTTTGAAACAATAGAAGACGCGGCAGAAACCATAGAATTTTTAATTGGTTGTTACAGCGGTAATGACGGACCTTACGTTTACCCAATGCTGCTTAAAACGGGCGAAAATATAGGTTACGTACAGGCTGTACCGCTTAATGATGACGGACAATGGGAAATAGGCTATCATGTTGCCAAAAGATATACCGGCAACGGCTATGCGACAGAGGCAGTCAAGGCGTTTTTGCCCGTGGTTATGAGTAAGCTTGGTATAAATGAAATTCACGGTATATGTCACCGAGACAATGTAGGCTCATGCAAAGTACTTGAAAAAAGCGGTTTTACTCTTATAGAAACTGTGCAGGGAATGTATCAGGGTAAAAGCTGTATTGTCAGCAGATATATCTATAAGCTTTGATTTTTATTTGATGCAGAGGTGTTTTTATGAAGTTTAGAGTATTATCATGTTTAATCGCAATGTCGCTTATATGCACGTTTTTTACATCATGTCACGTTAATAAACGTGAGGATGTTTCGCACTCAAGCAAAGAAGAAATTATTGACTTTGTCAATAAAATGATTAGGGAGTCTGTGTCTTTTGTATCGGTTAATGAAGAAGATACAGATAAAATAGTATATACATTTATGCTTGATAGCCGTAATATTGAGTTTGAAGTTTATGATGTAATATCTAATCACGGACTTAATATCGATGCAACCCAGTTCTATGATGATTACCGTCAGACTGTATTTGTAGACTATAAGACACGTATAGTTGAGGATTATGCTGACAGAAGAAAAGAGATTGCAAGTAAATATAATATCACAGAGGAGATATATGATACACTCGGCTGCTATTGTATTACTATTGATAATTATAACGGACTTCGCAATTTAGCTGACTACATAGTTGCGTGTGACAAGCTGTATTCATTCAATGTTAGAGTTCCTAAAAGTTCTGTAGTGCGTTTTCAGAGTGAATGCGATGTTATCTCTTTTGCAGATACAGAGCTTTCAATAAATTGTGTAGATTACTCGCTCAGCAATGACGAAAGACTGACAAGCGATGCTGTATATGAAAAACTGGTAAAAACATATATAGAGCAACTAACCTATTTTGGATTGACTGATGAAAACATCCCACAAAGCATTATGGATAAGTATGCACCGCCAAAGGAGAATGACAGTAAAAGTACGGTGGTAGATCTATGATAATAAGAAGTGCAACGCCGGACGATGCAGAAAGGCTTATAGATATTTATGCTCCGTATATACTTAATACTGCTATAACGTTTGAGTGCGAAATTCCTACGGTAGATGATTTTAAATCGAGAATTGAGGGTATAATAAGTAAGTATCCGTACCTTGTTGCTCAGGACGGAGATAGGGTGGTAGGCTATGCTTATGCAGGTGTTCTTATATCACGCAAGGCCTGCGATCTGAGTGTGGAAACAAGCATTTATATAGACAAAGAATATCAACATAAGGGTATAGGCGGTATGCTGTATAATGCCCTTGAAAAGGAGCTTGCACAGCGTGGCTTTACCAATATGTACGCTTGCATAGCTTATCCTGAGAAAGATGACGAATATTTAACCGCAAACAGCGTAGATTTCCATAAACATTTGGGATTTAAACAATGCGGAAAATTCTATCTGTGCGGTTTTAAGTTTGGTCATCAATACAGTCTGGTGTGGATGGAAAAACGGATTAATAACAATAATTAATGTAAAATTTTAGAATAATGGCATTTAATATATTAAAAAATATTGCAATTTGATTAAATACGGTGTATAATCATTATGTAAAACTATTTTTTACTTGACTTGATACATAAGTTAGGTTATAATTAATTAGTATTTGTTTTAAATTGCATTTATAGGAGGAAAAAACATGATTTCAGCAGGCGATTTCAGAAATGGAATGACTTTTGAAATGGACGGTGGAGTTTACTCAATCGTAGAATTTCAGCACGTTAAGCCAGGTAAAGGAGCAGCATTTGTACGTACTAAGATCAGAAACGTAATTACAGGTGCAGTTACAGAAAGAACATTCAACCCAAATGATAAATATCCTGAGGCATTTGTAGAGCGCAGAGATATGGACTATCTCTACAATGACGGTGATCTTTATTACTTTATGGATAACGAAACCTATGAGCAGTTGCCTATCAACGCCTCAGTTTTAAGCGATAACTTTAAGTTTGTTACAGAGAACATGACCTGTAAGGTTCTTTCTTATAAGGGTAACGTATTCGGTGTAGAGCCGCCGAACTTTGTAGTTCTTAAGGTTACACAGACCGATCCCGGATTTAAGGGCGATACTGCTACTAACGTTACTAAGCCTGCAACTGTTGAAACAGGTGCAGAGATTAAGGTACCTCTCTTTATTGATGAGGGAGAGATGATTCAGATAGATACCCGTACAGGCGAGTATTTATCAAGAGCATAATTTACAAATTACGGAGGATAATGCTATGACGATTACTGAAAAAGCAGCCTATTTAAGAGGTTTAGCTGACGGACTTAAGCTGGATGAGAGCAAGGACGAGGTTAAGGTTATTAATAAAATGCTCGAACTTATCGAGGATATGGCTGCTGAGTATTCAGATTTAAGCGATTTTGTTGATGAAGTAAGCGAGCAGGTTGATGAGATAGACGAGGATCTTGCTACATTAGAGGATGACTTTGATGAGTTTGTAGGCCTTGAAGAGTACGATGACGACGACTATGCTTGCGATTGTGATTGCGATGACTGCGATGAGTGTTGCTTTGATGAGGACGATGTATTCTATGAGGTAACTTGCCCTACTTGCAATCAGAAGATTTGCCTTGATGAAGATATGCTCAACGACGGCGAAGTAGAATGTCCTAATTGCGGCGAAATTCTTGAATTTGACATTGATGAGGTTGTTGAGTGCGACGAGGACGCAGAAAAAAGCGAAGAGGCTACCGAAGAATAATAGTTCTCGGTCAACTGCGTTCACAGGCGTATAATTTACAATTAAAAGTCAAAGCCCACATTTTTACCTTACGGTTTAAATGTGGGCTTTAATTTTGTCTATTAATAAATTTTTCATAGTGGAAAAATTATACCCACATTATGTTTAACTCAATAAAGCACAAATGTGGGTAAATATTTTTATTTAATTGCGGCTTATAAAATTCTAATCATGCAGCTATTTTTTTGACGGTTACTATAAATCCGTCTGTATTATTGCCTGATATAGAGTACGACACGCCTTGCGGTATAATTATCTCGGTTTCATTATCCGGGTCATCATAATTTGCAGGAACATAGAAGATTTCCCAGTTATTCATATCAGCATCGGTTATAGTCAGATGTTGACCCTCATAACTGAAATTTTTAACATAATTCAGGTATTCTTCCAAACAAAAGTTATTCAGCTTCATTACAGCGGCATGGGCAAGCCCTACATAGCGTAGGTGCCACGGCTCATATCCGGTTGATGTTATATCCTCTTTATCACTTTCATAACGCGTGATAAATCCGTACCTACTGCAATTATCGGCTATCCATTTATATGCACCGTCGGGCGAATATGGCTTAATTCCGTCTGCGGTTTTTATACCTAAATCGATTACATATCCTGTCTGGTGCTCGCTGTATCCTGCTTTTGCAATTTCGTTGTCAAGCTGCATTACGTAGTTTGAGTTATCTGTACCGTTATAGCATTTAAACTGCTTATCATAGCTTATGTAGCCGTTGACTATAGTTAATTGTTTGCTTCCGGTATGCTTGTAGAAATCATCAAACATATCATTCATATGAGGAATAATAACGCTGTTGACGATTATATCTTTATTTCTGAGTGAATAAGTTGATTTTATCTGACCGGAGGCTTCTGTATAGTCATGCCCGTCAATATTGCACTTGTTCATGTCATCAACCAGTATCAATGCGCCTGCGTGTATTCTGTCGTTTGACACACGAAGCTTTAGATTTTGCGGTGATAACTGTGTGTTACTGTCGGGAACCTTAGAGCTTACATTTTCAGAAGCACTATTGC
Source organism: Acutalibacteraceae bacterium (assembly GCA_051881075.1). Lineage (GTDB taxonomy): Bacteria > Bacillota > Clostridia > Oscillospirales > Acutalibacteraceae > RUG14223. Next base: position 30,210 of record JBJEPE010000087.1, read on the forward strand.
TTGATACAGAATCTGACGGGGGCTTATTCGACTCATTCCCGGCCGATTCCAGCGGAATAGTTTCAGCGCTTATACCTACGTTTTTGCTTGATGAGGAGTTGGATTTATCATTGACGTATTTACTGCTGACGCTTGATCTGTCAGAATATATAAAAACAGCGATAACTATCAGAATAACGACTATGCGCGTTATAATTTTTACAGTATTGAATTTGCCGTTCTCGTTATTACTTTTATCCATACTGTCCTACCTTACTTAGCGATTCTTTGTTTATATGCCTTCAATATCTATGGTTGCTGATTATCTCTGCGACCGTTTTTCTCATTTAATTTTGGCTGTTGTTAGCTTTCCGGCAGGAGCTTCAGCATTAGCTCCCTCAGCTTCTCTGTCTATTCTGCGTCTTCTGACTCTTTTTCTTCTTCCGCAGGAAGTTCAGAAGTACAGTGTGGGCAACGTGTAGCTTTAATGCTGATTTCTGACTGACAGAATGGACAGGTCTTGGTTGTTTTTTCTTTAACCTCTTCTTTTTTGCCTAAGCTTTGTAGCTTATTTATTGCCTGAACAAGCATGAATATAACAAATGCGATGATTATAAAGTTAATAAGTGCGGTTAAAAATGCGCCATACTTTATATCTACACCGTTTATGGTTAATACAAGATAAGAAAGATCCGTGTTTGCTATCAGTCCGATGAGAGGGGAGAACACATCTCCTACAAGTGAGTTAATGATTGACTGGAATGCAGCACCGATGATAACAGCAACTGCCAGATCCATAACGTTGCCTCTTAAAGCAAATTTTTTGAATTCAAGTAAAAACTTCTTCATAGATTAAACCCTTATGTACGCCACATATCGCTTACGTGCGATAGTACATATTTATTTCCTTTCCTTTGTTTTTATGTTTGCTTACCGTATATTCCGCATATATAAGGCATACAGACTGATATATCGCATAATATATACAGTACTGAGTATATAGAGCATAAAACTCTACAATATCATTACTTATTTTATCATACTTTTCTATTTATGTCTACTATTTATATTAAAAAAATCTTATTTTATGACTGCTAAATTTGTAAAATAATATGCCGCAGAACTCTGATAATAGCTCTGCGGCAAAGTGTTATTTGTCCTTTGTTATTTTATTTTCATCACGCAGCTGTAGCAGTACTTCTTTAAGCTTTTTAGGAAAAGGTACTATTTCTGCTGAATTTTCAATTATAGAGAGTCCTTCATTGCATAAAAAGAACATAATTGTTATTTCACGTATAGGTAATATATCAGGTAGAATATTTTGTAATACTACCGATAGGCACACCATACATAATATCAGCAGTTTTTTTAGTATACCTTTGTAGCCTACGGCGCTTGAAAGGCTTTTGTTGAATATGGACTTAATTATTCCCGTTATATAGTCAAGTACCATAAGAGTTATAAGTGCGCAAGTTAAGGTGTCAAATCCTCCTAACACCTTAGCTAATCCTCCCCCTATAATTCCTGCAACTATGCTGATTTTATTAAAAATGTTGTCCATTAAGCTCACTTCCTTTATATTTACTTTGGAATTTTTAGTGACTGCCCCTCATAAATCACATCACTACTCAGATTGTTAAGTGACTTGATTTTTGTATATTCGATACCGCTTCCCAACAGCTTTTCGGCAATCCCCCATAGGGTATCTCCCTTTTTTACAGTGTAAGATGTATATGGAGTACTGCCAATTTCAGACGCATTTATCCAGCCTGTAACTTGACCGTCTTTACCAATATTGCTTTTAGAGTTTGTTATACGTCTGCGACCGTTAATGACTTTGTTGTCCCAAAGCCAATATGTGCCGCTTACCGTACCTGACGGTCTATCCGCATTTGAGCTTACATATAACTCAGCTTTATTGAGTGATGTTCTGGATGTGTTGCTGTTTTGTACATTTTGATTAGTATTGACCTCATCTTTTTTACTGTCAATCAACTCTTTGGTATGGGTGTTGAAAAAATCACCGTCCATATAGTTCATATCAACATTACCCGATATACCGTCAATTTTTCCCTTGCTTGTATATTGCCATATATCCGTATCATATTGAGGCTTATCCGCCCAATGAGCAAGCCATATGGCATACGATTTACTCAGCTTATCATAGTCAAGATGATTTTCAAACCAGTAAGCGTTTGCGTAAATACCGGCTTTGTGGCCTGCCTTTTCAATTTCGCTGCAAAAAGCAACTGCAATATCCGTACATAAGCCTTTGCCAAGCTTAGCCTGTGCATCTTCCTCCATATCATAGAAGATAGGGAATAGGGGCTTTGAATTACCTATACATTTCAAGC
>JBJEPE010000088.1:0-1833 GCA_051881075.1 Acutalibacteraceae bacterium
GCTCAACCTTAAAGTTGTTGTCGCTATCTGTGATAATGGTATCCGGTATAAGCTTGCCGTCATCGCCTTCACGCAAGTATGGGTCATACTGAAGATAATCCATAGCGTTTATAGTATTGATAAGGCTTTGATACATATTGCTTGAATTTTCTTTTTGAGGCATTATTATTGTTTCAGATGTTATGTAATGGTTAAGTATTATATCCTCGGCATACCATATGTGATCTTTATCAGGGTGAGTAGTAACAAAGTAGTCGATCTCGTTTATATTCTCTGCTTCTAAATGCTGCATTGGGTTAAGCAAATTGCTGTTGCCGTCAAACCCCGCATCTATCAGCATTGTTTCACCGTTAGGCATATATATCAGTATGCAATCGGCCTGTCCTACGTTAAAGTATTTAACAATAAGGTACTTGTCACTTGCCGTAGTCAGCGCCTCGGTATATGTAAGGCCGGATGATGAAACTATTAATACTACTGATAATATAACAGAAATGAATTTTAAGAATACTTTTTTACTCATGGCTATCAGTTACCCCCTTTTTGGGTTTCAAGTGTTATTTCGGTTCCGTCGCTTATACAGGTTATAGTGCCGTTAATGTCGGTGCGATAGGTTTTGGCATCTATTTTCTTTAACCGTTTTAATACTTCCGGGGTAGGATGACCGTATTTATTATCCGCTCCTACAGATATGACTGCATATGTTGGCTTTATGACCGAAAGGTATTCTGAAGATGTTGAATACTTACTGCCGTGATGTCCGCATTGCAGTACGTCTGCCTTGAGGTATGAAGCATCATATTTACTCATTATTTCCTTTTCGCTTTTATTCTCTGCATCACCCGAGAAGATAAAAACGTTGTCTCCGTACTGTAAGCGTACAACAAGGCTGTAATCGTTTAAATCATCGTATTCATTGCCGTTAGGAGCTAGTGTTTCTGCTTTAAGATTGATATCATCAAATACAAATATAGTATGACTGCTTGTATATTCCCGTAAATTAACGTTGTGGTCTTCTACAGCTTTTAAAAAACGTGTGAATACTTTGGTTGTGGGCAGATCTGATGAGTCTATAAGCGGCATATATGCATTTTTGACTGTAAAATTTTCTATTATTTCAGGCATACCGCTTATATGGTCGGCGTGCGGATGCGTCATAACCATATAATCTATAGTTGTTATACCGTATTCTTCAAGGTATTGAGTTGTCATGTTATTGCCGGCATCTATAAGCATATTTTTACTGTTTGGCAGTTGTATAAGTATGCTGTCCGTCTGACCAACGTCAAGGTACCTTATAACAAGCTCTCCGCTACTTTCAAAATCTGACTGGCTATCGGTTGAAGCGAAGATATCGCCAAACAGAGAAGTAAGGTCATTGACATTGATTATATCAAACGCAAAAACCAATACGATTATCAGCATTGCGGCAAAAAAGGACGCTGCTTGTTTGCTTAGGGTCATTTTCATTCTGGGGCTGCTTCTTATTTTGTTTTTTCTACCAAAAAGGTTACTTGACATCGTACCATCTCCTTGAAAAAATTTTTAAAGTAATATATAATATCCTTGATATACAAAAAGCTTGAATAAATTAAGTGAAATGTAAGTAGAATTTGTGTTAAATTCAATAATTTTGCAATCTTTTTTATTATAGTATATTTTTAAAAGATTTTCAAGAATTTAAGGTAAATTTGGCGATATTTAAAGGATGGTGCGTATGTGTTATTACAGTATAGACCGTTTTGAAGGTGAATTTGTTGTCTGTGAGGATGATAACGGAGATATGATAGAAATTCTACACAAAAATATCCCCGCCCACGCCCGTGAGGGGGA
>JBJEPE010000089.1:0-12823 GCA_051881075.1 Acutalibacteraceae bacterium
ACTTTGTACGTTGTTGCACCTGCAATTTTATTCCAACTAATAACTACGGTTTTATTCTTTTGCTGTACCGCTTTTACTTGAGGTGTAGACGGTATAGGTGTGCACGATTTTCCGTATTTCTCATAACCGCTCTTCATCTTTTTACCGTCTACTATTTCATAAGAACGCACTGTATAGTAGTATGTAGTACCGCACTTTAAATTCTTATCTGTATAACTTCCTACGGTATCGGTTGCTTTCATAGTTTTAATGACTTCCCATCCGGTGTTATTGCTGTTTGTTGTACGGTATACGATATATCCGTCGGCATCATACCATGCGTTCCATTGAATCGTAGCAGAATTATAACTTTTTACTTTAACCGAAACCTCCGGTGTCATTGCCACAGATTTTCCCGGAACACCGGGTTTTACATAATCGCTTTTGTAGATAGTATTGTTTATTTTTACGTATGCGCGTATTGTATAATAATACTGTTTAGTGTATTCTACATCTTTATCTACATAATAATCTGCTGTTTGGTACTTAAACTCGTGAATTCTGCTCCATCCGCTTGTTGGTTTTGTTGAACGATAAAGATAATACCCGTCTGCACCTGTGACCATCTCAATATCAACAATGATACGGTTATATCCGTTAGAGTGTGTTCTTATTACTTTAGGTACAGTAAATGTCGTTTTTCCTGCAAAACCTGTCTTATTATAGTCGCTGTAAGTGTTAGTACCACCGATGTTTAAATAAGCTTTAACAGTATAATAGTACTGTGTTCCGGGTACTGCGTTATTGTCGGTATATGTCAGAGTAGATTCTCCGTCTACGGTTGCAATTCTACTCCAGCCTCCTGTTTGTTTGGTTGAACGATAAACCATATAACCGCTTGCGCCTACTGTTTTACTCCATGTTAGCTTTATGTTCTTTACACCCATAACTTGAGTCTTTGTGATTTTAGGAGTGGAAAGCATATACTCTAAAAACTTTATGTTATAACTTTTCGCATATTCTTCTGCATACGAATCTTTAAAACCATAAATTGTAACCTTTGTAGAATATTTAAACGCTGTTTTGTCTATGCTTGTTACGCTGTTTGGTATAAATATATTATTTAGACTTGAGCAATGGTCAAATGTATATTTGTCTATACTTGTTAGTCCGTTTTGTATGTATACACTTTTTAAGCCGGTGGCTTCTGTGAACGTATAGTCGCCTAAGCTTATTACGCTGGACGGTATGGTTATATCCGTCAGCTTTTGACAACGTGAAAAAGCAGAAGTGCCGATATACTGTACACTATTTGGTATATCTATATTTTCTAAATTTAAGCAAAATTTAAAGGCATAGTCGTTAATTTTAGTTACACCGTTGGGAATAGTGAATTTAGTACCTGATTTATTACATGGGTACAGAACTAAGGCGCTCATGTCCTTTGTATAAAGTACCCCGTCTACACTTGTATAATATTGATTATTTTTATCAACGGTTATATTTGTTAATCGCTCACAACAGTAAAATGAGGTACTGCTAATTTCTGTTATATTATGTCCAAGATTCAGAGTGTCAATATAACAGCCACTAAATGCATCCGGCCCTATATATGTAACATTATCACCTATAGTCAATTTTCTTATTGATGTATAGGCAAATGCACCCTCTTCTATCCTTGATACATTGTTTCCTATGAAAAGCTCACTAAAACCAAAGCAATCATAAAACGCATAATTGCCTATACTTGTAACGCTATCAGGAAGCGGGGGCATACTCTCTATCTCGCATCTATAAAAAGCGTAATCCCCGATAGTTTCTAAATTATTTGATAAAACTATCTCGATTAAGTTTCTGCATTCTTCAAAAGCCCTATCTCCTATATTGGTTATGCTATCAGGCATATATATTACTCCTTCTCCATAATAACCACTATAATGATAAAACGCTTTTTCACCTATGCTTTTTACCGGATATCCTTCAATTTCATTTGGTATTCTAACTTCAACATCTTCACCTTTATAGTCTGTTATTTCGACATATTTATTACCTTCATCGTCCGTCAATATTGTATAGGAAAAATCTTCTTCGGTACTTGCGTTTGCTGTTAATGTTATTGATGGAACTATGCCTATAATAAAAAAAGCTGACAATAGGCAAAAAATCAATTTTGTTGCGGTTCTTGCTAATTTCATAACTACTCTCCTTAATCTTTAAATTTGTTAGCACTATAATTTTATAATGTACATCTGAACTTCCGTTTTTGTGTATCACCTCTGCTTTCTGCTTAGATGATGATATACATTTTTAAATATATCTCATCCCTTCAAAATGTAAGAAACATATTCATAATACGGTGATTAAAATTTTTTAGAATATAAAAACTTACTATATAAGTTATGTTACCATATAAATACAGGAAAATCAATATAATTTGTAAAAATTTGTTTTATTTTACAATAAAAAACACTGCCGAAATTCGACAGTGTTTATTATCAGTTATTAGTAATAGACTCTATAATAAAAGTTGGAGTAAACAAATAGGGCCTTTAATTATACTTATTCAATATACATTGTCATTGCAACAGCTTTATATTCGCCGGCAATATTGTTATGGTATGCTTTGACTGTATATTCATACTTTATTTTTGTATCAGGAAGTGTATCTGTATAAGATAATATGCTCATATCGGTTATTTTCTTTATTGTGGACCAGCTACCGCCGGGAACACGCCTATATACTTTGTACGTTGTTGCACCTGCAATTTTATTCCAACTAATAACTACGGTTTTATCCTTTTGTTGTGTTGCTTTTACTTTTGGTGTAGACGGTATAGGCGTGCACGATTTTCCGTATTTTTCATAACCGCTCTTCATCTTTTTACCGTCTATTATTTTATAAGAACGCACTGTATAGTAATATGTAGTACCGCACTTTAAATTTTTATCTGTATAACTTCCTGTGCGACTGGTTGTTTCAATAGTCTTAATAACTTCCCACCCGGTGTTATTGCTGTTTGTTGTACGGTATACGATATATCCGTCGCCATCATACCCTGCGTTCCATTTAATTGTGGCGGAATTATAGTCTGTTGATTTAATCGAAACCTTTGGTGTTATTGCTACCGATTTTCCAGGAACACCGGTTTTTACATAGTCACTTTTGTAGATGGTATTGTTTATTTTAACATATGCGCGTATTGTATAATAATACTGTGTATTGTAATCTACATCTTTATCAGTATACTGATCTTCTGTTCCGGACGGACACTCTTTAATTCTAATCCATCCGCTTGTTGGTTTTGTTGAACGATAGATATAATACCCGTCTACACCATTTTGCCTATTCCAATATAAATTAATACGATTATAACCGTTAGAGAATATTCTGCTTATTTTGAATAAAGAAAAAGAGGTTTTTCCGGAAAAACCGGTCTTATTGTAGCCGCTGTAGAGAGCTTTACCGCCAATATTTAAGTAGGCTTTAACAGTATAATAGTACTGTGTTCCCGGTACTGCATTTCTGTCAGTATAGGTCAGGTTATATTCTCCTGTTATGGTTCCGATTTTACTCCAACCGCCTGTTTTTGTAGTTGAACGGTACACCATGTAGCCGTCTGCTCCTGTGGTTCTACTCCATGTAAGCTTTATATTTCTGGCGCCTGTAGCTTGAGTTTTTGTAATATTAGGAGTGGAAAGCTTATATTCTAAAAACGGTATCTCGTATGTATTGGCAAATTTTTCTGCGTATGAGCCTTTAACACCATAAATCCTAAAATTCCCTGTATATAAAAATGCATATTCGTTTATCTTTGTTATGCTTTGTGGTATATACAGACTTTTTAAGCCTTGGCAATAAAAAAATACACCCTCATCTATAGTTTTTAAGCCGTTTTGTATATATATGCTGTTTATACTGATTGTTCCCGCAAATGTGTATTGTCCTAAGCTTATTACACTGGACGGTATGGTTATTGCCGTAAGCTTTTGACAATATGAAAAAGCTTGATCACCGATATACCGTACACTATTCGGTATATCTATATTTTTTAAATTTAAGTTGCTAATAAAGGCGTAGTCGTTAATTTTGGTTACACTATTAGGAATATTGAATTGAGTACCTGATTTATTACATGGGTATAGAATCAAAGTACTCATGTCCTTTGTATAGAGTACGCCGTCTTTGCTTTTATAATATTGGTTATTTTTATCAACGGTCACACTTGTTAATTTTTCACAATCAAAAAAAGATGTGCTGGTTATTGTTTTTATTTTACGTCCTAAATTTAAAGTGCTAATATCGCAACCGCTAAAGGCATCCGGTCCTATATATGTAACATTATCGCCTATAGTCAGCTTACTTATTGATGTATAGCCAAATGTGCCCTCTCCTATCCTTGTTACATTGTTTCCTATGCAAAGCTCACTAAAACCTGAGCATCCATAAAAGGCATAGTCACCAAAACTTTCGATACCATCCGTAATCGGGGACATACTCTTCATGGCGGTGCATCCATAAAAAGCGTAATTACCGATAGTTTTTAAATTTTTTGACAAAACTACCTTTTCTAAATCCTCAAGTTCGGCAAATGCGTAGTCACCGATGCTTACGATGCTATCCGGCATATATACTTTCTCTAAATAATACTTACTAAACGCTCTTTCACCTATGCTTTTTACCGGATATCCTTCTATTTCCTCCGGTATGCTAATAGAACAAATATCTTCATCTTCACTAAAAAATTTATAGCCTGTTATTTCGGCATATTTATTTCCATCATTGTCTGTCAGTATTGTGTAGATAGGTTGGACTAAATCATCATCAGCAGCTAATGCTGTTAAAGAATTTGACGGAATTATGCCTATAACAAATAGTGCTATTATTAGGCAAAAAATAAATTTTGTTGCGGTTCTTGCTAATTTCATAACTACTCTCCTTAATCTTTAAATTTGTTAGCACTATAATTTTATAATGTACATCTGAACTTCCGTTTTTGTGTATCACCTCTGCTTTCTGCTTAGATGATGATATACATTTTTAAATATATCTCATCCCTTCAAAATGTAAGAAACATATTCATAATACGGTGATTAAAATTTTTTAGAATATAAAAACTTACTATATAAGTTATGTTACCATATAAATACAGGAAAATCAATATAATTTGTAAAAATTTGTTTTATTTTACAATAAAAAACACTGCCGAAATTCGACAGTGTTTATTATCAGTTATTAATAATATAAATCTTATTTAAAAATTAAATTTATTCTACCTATAAGGGGCAACTTTTTTGCCCTGCAATTCATGGTATCTATAAGTCCTAAGTAAAACCATGTAAGGAACGCTATTGCCTGTAATGTCCACACTAGTATAACGCAAGCAGAACCTGCCGTACTTATATGTGAGTAGCCCCACGATGATGTAACGGTCATTGTATTTGAAAATACGCTTGTTAATATCGCATTTATTACAGACCAAATAACCATCGTTATTGTCAACAGCAGGCTTTGATTTGCATGGAATAAGCAAAAGCGCGATTGCGGCTTGAATATGAGAGGAACAAAGAAGAAAGGCGGTATATAACAGTATGCCGCTAATATACGGTTTTTCTTTATGTCCTCTTTATCAAATACATATGAGAAATCTTTTTCTCTGAATACAGTCAACGGCTCTGTGAAGCCGTCCGCCTGAGATTGGTTTACAGTCTGCTGTGCCGCATTAGGATTATTTATCGTTGAGGGCAGTACCGACGATTTGTTGTCATCAAAAACGGAATGTATCTGCTTGTCTGCGGTGTAGCTTGCCTCAGGTGTCTTTTGTTCGGTGGTGATTTGCTCCTGTGCAGCATTCATATCTTGTACAGCAGCGGATATTTCCTTTTGCAGCGGCTCAGCCTGCTGAGCTGTATCCGCAAATTTGGTAGGCGCCGCCTCTTGGGTAGGAGCAGACAGAGCAACTTCCACAGCATCCCAGTCAACTTTATCATTCTTGACAGGGGGGATTATTACCTCGGATGTATCAGGAGCAGGCTCTTCAATAGTGGGTGCAACGGAAGTATTATCCGTTACAACGCTCTGTACGTCCGGCTTTTCCGAAATAAGTTCAGCTTTATCTTCTATAGAAAAAATGATTTGTTTTGTACCGCATGACGGACAAAAAAATGCGTCCTGCGGTATTTTTACGCCACATTCCATGCAAAAGGGCATAGCTGTAACCTCCTTGTTAATATCTGTATTCAAAATTAAAGAACCAAGTAATTGCAATAAGGACCTGCGTTTATCGTGTGATAAAGCGCAGGCCCCTTAAATTCTGAGATTATCAGTGAAAAACCACGCTGTAATCAGATTTTAACTATATCAAAATCAAGATCGGAAGGAAGCTCGGTTTCTTCAGCTGAAAGTAACAAAGTTATCTTTGTATTTGCATATTTTGCAAGAACATTAAGGCTGTGTACAAAAGGTGTCAGCTTTGTTAAATCTTTACCGGTAATTTTAAATGTAGAGTCAATTAAGATATCGGTAACGTCGTAGTTTCCTGCACAAATACCGCTTATAAAGCCGAGCAGCATATCATAACCGTTTATGTTGTACTGCTCTGCATCAATCAGGCGAACCTTATGGGTAAGGTCATAAGTGAGCTTTGCGCCCTTTTCGATAACAACAACATTACCGTTTGAACGCTCAACAGCCTCAGTTGCCGCTTGAATTAATTTTTTTGTTTTACCTGAACCTTTTTTGCCTACGATTAAAGTTATCATAAATAACGCCTCCTAAGTATTTTACGCCTGCTTAAAAAAGCAGTACGATTTTTTATTAATATTTTTACTGAATTTTATTTTTATTGAATTTTGCTTTGTTAGATTCTTGCTTCAAGCTCAGCCTTCTGTTGCTCATAACCGGGCTTGCCTAAAAGTGCAAACATATTTTTCTTGTAGCTTTCAACGCCGGGCTGATTAAACGGATTAACACCTAAGAGATATCCGCTTATTGCACAAGCCTTTTCAAAGAAGTAGATAAGATATCCAAGCTCTGTTTCATCCATTGCAGGAACATTCAAAACTGCGTTCGGAACACCGCCGTCATTATGGGCAAGCACCGTACCCTGAAATGCTTTTTGATTTACATAAGACATTGACTTGCCTGCAAGGAAGTTAAGTCCGTCAACGTTCTCTGCATCCTCTTCAATATAAAGCTCACGCTTTGCCTTCTCAAATGTAACTACGGTTTCAAAGAGAGTGCGTCTGCCGTCCTGTATATACTGTCCCATTGAGTGCAGATCGGTTGAGAATATTACAGAAGCAGGGAAGAGTCCCTTTTTGTTTTTACCCTCGCTCTCGCCGTAAAGCTGCTTCCACCATTCGTTCATCATAGTGAATGACGGCTCATAGCTTACGAGTATTTCAGTATAAAATCCCTGTCTGTAGAGGATGTTTCTTACAGCGGCATACTTATAGCAGTCGTTCTTGCTCATATCCGCCTCTGCAAGCTCTTTTTGAGCCTGTGCGGCGCCGGCCATAAGCTTATCAATATCACAGCCTGCAACTGCTATGGGCAAAAGTCCTACAGCGGTGAGTACGGAATATCTTCCGCCAACGTCATCAGGTACAACAAAGGTTTCGTAACCCTCTCTGTCGGCAAGCTGTTTAAGCGTTCCGCGAGCCTTATCGGTAGTACAGAAAATTCTGCTCTTTGCGCCGTCTTTGCCATATTTCTTTTCAAGCATTTCTCTGAATACTCTAAATGCGATAGCCGGCTCTGTGGTTGTGCCTGACTTGGATATCATGTTAATAGATACGTCCTTACCCTCGCAAAGCTCGATAAGCTCGCTGAGTGCAGTTGAGCTTATGCTGTTGCCTGCGTAGTAGATATCCGGTGTATCCTTTTTGAAAGCATTGTAGTTAGGTGATTTAAGAAATTCAATAGCCGCACGTGCGCCCAAGTATGAGCCGCCTATACCGATAACTATGAATATATCGGTATTAGCCTTAATTCTTTCTGCGGCTGCCTTAATGCGTGCAAATTCTTCTTTATCGTAGTTTGTCGGTAAGTTTACCCAACCGATAAAATCATTTCCTGCTCCTGTACCGTTGTGCAGTGCATCGTGTGCAAGCTTTACTTGCGGTGCAATAGCAGTATACTCTTCATCACTTATAAAGTCTGACAAATACTTTGTACTTAAAGTAGTTGACATAGTAAAATAGACCTCCCTAAATAAAAACAACTCTTTATAATTGTACATTGTACTACATCTAAGAGAATTTTGCAAGTGCTTTGTTAAAAATTGCTGAAAGTTTACCCGTTTTCTGCTTTCTTTAAAAGAATTTTATTAATGCCGTAATCGCAATTTTATATCGTAATATAAAAAAACTCACTTTCGTTTTATGTAAAGTATGAGCGTCTATATTTTAAAGAACGAATTAAGTACTAATTTAAGTACGGCGCCAAAGTGTATTTCCTCCACTTGGTCAACTGAAACTATAGGATATTGCGCTAAAGGCGTATCGTTTAGGAAGTATTCAAGAGTACCTACCTGTTGCCCTATCTCAATGGGTGCTTCTATTACCTCATCATATGTTACCTTGCTTGTTATATTTTTTTCGTTACCTTTCTTTATCAGTAGGTTATCGCCTACCGTAACCTCAGTTCTAATTTGCGGTTGCATACCTCCGGTTACCTCCAGCGTCAGTATTTCATCTGTAGGTATATCTGGTATGTGCATTGTATAATTGCCAAAGCCGTAATCAAGCAGCTTCTGAGCATCGGTAAATCGTTCTTTACCGCTTTTTGAGCCAAGCACAACGGCGATAAGTGATAATCCGTCACGTTCTGCGGTAGCGGTTATACAGGCTCCCGCCTTATTCGTTGTACCTGTTTTAAGCCCCGTGATACCCTTATATGTTTTAAGAAGCTTATTTGTATTCACTATCTGAGTTGCGCCGTCACGCAGATAATCAAGCCATATTGAGGTGTATTCAAATATCTTCTCATGCTTCATTATTTCACGTGACATCAGCGCAACATCGTATGCACTGGTAACATGGCCGTCCTCATCAAGTCCGTTACAGTTTTTGAATACGGTATCGCTCATGCCAAGTGCCTGAGCTTTGGCGTTCATTGATACAACAAAGGCGTCCTCGCTGCCTTCAACAAGCTCAGCCAGTGCAACTGCGGCATCGTTAGCAGAGGCGACAACGGTTGCCTTTATCATATCATTAACGCTCATCTGTTCACCCTCCTTCAGCCATATGTCAGAGCCGCCCATAGATGCCGCATGAGCGCTGGTAATTACCATGTCATCAAGACCTATTTTGCCGCTGTCGATAGCCTCAAACACAAGTATAAGCGTCATCAGCTTAGTAATAGATGCGCAGGGACGGACATCGTGCGCATTTTTTTCATAGATTATCTGTCCTGTGGTCGCTTCCATAAGTACTGCAGAAGCGGCTGTAAGCTCGTTTTCATCCAATGCGCTGACTGTGCATACATTTGTTTTTACTGTGCCAAGTGTTATAAGCACGGCGATAAGTAAGGCTGTAAAGCCTTTGAAAAATTTTCCCATAAACTCAAAAAATCCTTTCCTTAACGTATTGTTGTTTTACTTAATATCTATGTGATAGTAAGAGAAAATATTTATTTCCAAATTTATGTTTATTGATTGACAAAAAAAGCTTATTGTGCGATAATGTATTGAATAGTGATTTTATTATAGATAAAAATTACAGTTACTATATATAGGGAGGAAAATACATTGGCTAAAGAATTGGCAAAATCATACAATCCCCGTGATGTTGAGGATCGTATATACAAGTTTTGGCAGGACGGAGGCTATTTTCATGCTGAGGTGGATAAGAGCAAGAAGCCTTACACCATAGTAATGCCACCGCCAAACATAACAGGTCAGCTTCATATGGGACATGCCCTTGATGAAACCCTACAGGACATACTCATCAGATTTAAGAGAATGCAGGGTTACAGTGCATTATGGCTGCCCGGTACAGACCATGCCTCAATAGCTACAGAAGCTAAGATAGTTGAGGCCATGAGGAAAGAGGGCATAAGCAAAGAGGATATCGGCAGAGAAAAATTCCTTGAAAGAGCGTGGGAGTGGAAGCGAGTTTACGGCGGAAGAATTACCGACCAGCTTAAAAAGCTCGGCAGCTCATGCGACTGGGACCGTGAACGCTTCACACTTGATGAGGGCTGTTCAAAGGCAGTTAAAGAGGTATTTGTTCGCCTTTATGAAAAGGGACTCATCTATAGAGGCGAGCGTATAATCAACTGGTGCCCAAAGTGCTGTACATCTATCTCTGACGCAGAGGTTGACTTTGCGGAGCATGACGGATATTTTTGGCATATTCGCTATCCTATAACAGGTATGGATGAGTATGTAGAGCTTGCTACCACAAGACCCGAAACACTCGTAGGCGATACCGCAGTTGCCGTTCATCCGGACGATGAAAGATATAAGCACTTAATAGGTAAAACCGTTACATTGCCCCTTGTAGGCAGAGAGATACCGGTAGTTGCAGATACCTATGTTGAAATGGATTTTGGTACAGGTGTTGTTAAGATCACCCCTGCGCATGACCCTAACGACTTTGAGGTAGGCTTAAGACATAACCTGCCTGTAATCAACGTAATGACCGATACTGCATATATGAACGAAAATGCCGGAAAATATAACGGTATGGAGCGTTACGAGGCACGTAAGGCTATAGTCAAAGACCTTGAAGACGGCGGATACCTTGTACGTGTAGAGCCTATCAAGCACAATGTAGGTTCCTGCTACCGTTGCAAGACTATAGTTGAGCCACGTGTATCTAAGCAATGGTTTGTTAAGATGAAGCCGCTTGCAGAGCCGGCTATAGAATGTGTAAGAAGCGGTAAGACGAAGTTTGTACCGGAACGCTTTGAGAAGATATATTTCCACTGGATGGAGAATATAAAGGATTGGTGTATTTCACGTCAGCTTTGGTGGGGACACAGAATACCTGCCTGGTACTGTGACGACTGCGGAGAAACAATAGTTTCTAAGGAAACGCCTACAGTATGTCCAAAGTGCGGAGGCACACATCTTAAGCAGGATGAGGATACGCTGGATACTTGGTTCAGCTCCGCTTTGTGGCCGTTCTCAACACTCGGTTGGCCTGACAAGACACCTGAGCTTGAGTACTTCTATCCGACAAATACTCTTGTTACGGGCTATGATATAATCTTCTTCTGGGTTGCCAGAATGATATTCTCCGCTGTTGAGCAGACAGGACAACAGCCATATGATACCGTATTCATTCACGGTATAGTAAGAGATGAAAACGGCATTAAAATGTCAAAATCACTCGGTAACGGTATAGACCCGCTTGAGATAATAGATAAATACGGCGCAGACGCTTTAAGATTTTTCTTGGCAACAGGTAATTCCCCGGGAAATGATATGAGGTTTTCTGAGAAGAGGGTAGAGGCCTGCCGTAACTTTGCTAATAAGCTTTGGAATGCTTCTCGCTTTGTTCATATGAACATTGACGATTACAACGTAGAAAACAAGCTTCCCGATGAGCTTACATTGGAGGATAAGTGGATAATCAGTACGTTAAACACTGTCACCAAAGAGATAACTGATAATCTTGAAAAATTTGAACTTGGTGTAGCTGTTCAAAAGATTTATGACTTTATTTGGGATTGCTACTGCGACTGGTATATTGAGCTTGCCAAGGCAAGATTACAGGCCGGCGGAGAGTCTGCGCAGAATGCACGTCAGGTGCTTGTTTGGGTACTTGACAAGATATTGCTTCTCCTGCATCCGTTCATGCCATATATAACAGAAGAGATATGGCAAACTATACCGCATACGGGTGAGTCAATAATGATTGCTCCATTCCCTAAGTATGATGAAGCCAATAATTATCCTGAGGCAGCGGCAGAAATGCAAAAGATAATGGATGCTATCCGTGCTATCCGTAATCGCCGTAATGAAATGAACGTTCCGCCGTCAAAGAAGGCACGTCTGTTCATTGAAACTAAAGCGGCAAAGACCTTTGAGGACGGTATAAGCTTTTTCTGCAAGTTGGCATCGGCAAGTGACGTTACAATTGGTGAAAGCTTCGACATAGAGTCAGCGGTTACAGCAGTTACCGCCGATGCTAAGATTTATATTCCTATGGACGAGCTTGTAGATAAAGAAGCTGAGCTTAAGCGTCTTAATAAAGAGCTTGAAGCCACTAAAAAGCTGCTTGCTCAGTCTGAGGGTAAGCTTAATAATCAGGGCTTTATTGCAAAAGCGCCTGCAAGCGTTGTTGACGGTGTACGTGCAAATGCCGCACGCGAACGTGAAAAAATATCTATGATAGAGGCCGCTATAGCTGCGCTTAACTGACAAATAAGCTTTAAGGCAACACCGCACAGTAGTTAAAACTTAAAAAGCATGGTATAATAAAAACATGAACAAACAATTACATTATCATACTTCCATTATGAACTGACGCAAGTCAAAATAAGTAAAAAGCCTTTTTGAGCAAATAGAACGAATCATATCCTGAAATGAGTGGATAGAGATAATCAAGACTTGATATTTTAAAGGAGAGTATATACTCTGAGTATTCAAAAAGTTTTTCGGTTATCTAAAAATACGATACCGAGGAATTGAAAAATAAATTCAAAAATTGGACGAGATGTTTACATTGGAAAACTTATACTTAGATAACAGAAAGTCTCTGTTGGTCTAATTGAGTTTGCTATTGTGACATTATTATAGAT
Organism: Acutalibacteraceae bacterium; assembly: GCA_051881075.1. Lineage (GTDB taxonomy): Bacteria > Bacillota > Clostridia > Oscillospirales > Acutalibacteraceae > RUG14223. The sequence goes on from JBJEPE010000089.1 coordinate 12,731, forward strand.
GAAACGCAGGTAATTTACTTAAACTTTCTGTTTTTCATGATTTTAGTAATTATTTTTTAGGTGTTATGCTGTCTTACATTAAACAAAAGATTG
>JBJEPE010000089.1:12923-31955 GCA_051881075.1 Acutalibacteraceae bacterium
AAGGATTAAAATAAAAGATTGAAGGATTAAAATAAAAGATTGAAGGATTAAAATAAAAGATTGAAGGATTAAAATATTAGTAAAGCACAAAAGAATGAAATGTGTTAAAAACAATATAAATAATGAATGGGGAAATGTTAGATGAAAATGAGTATTAAAAGAATAATAGTAATTTTTATGATTTTTTGTTTTATATGTGAAACAGTAAATATTAATTCTTATGCAATAGAAAATAGTAATATTCAATCTTTTGAAGAAGGAGTACCGGATAATTGGAAGAGTGAAACAGGAGTATTAGAAACTTCTACTAAGCATTTCAAGCATAAAACTCAATCGCTTTTATGGAAATGGAATAAAGAGGATAAGTTAAATGTAATAGAAGAAAAAAATATGGCACAATCCGGTAAAAAGGGTGGTATAATTCTTTGGCTATATAGTGAAAAAGCAATAGAAGATAAACTTACTTTTAATTTTGGAACAAAAGAACAAATTAGCAATAACAATCCATTATATACATTTGATTGTAATATTAATTTTACGGGTTGGCGTGCTATATGGGTATCTTTTAAATCAGATGCTACTAACCCAAACTTTCAAGGAAAAAGGAAAGGAAATATAGAACAAATGGAAATAGTAGCGCCTAAAAGCCAGAAGACAGGTGAAATATATATAGATTTAGTAGAGTTTAGAAGTTCAATTTTTTGGTGTCGTTCACAAGACTATCAAGTTCCAATTCAAAGGTCAGATGATGTAAAAGGCGATATTTGGCAAAGAAATTATTATTACATAAAACAAGAACCATATTTAGATCTGCCGGAAAAAGTAACACAAGAAGAAATAAAAGCATTTGAAACAATAGAAAATAGACTGGATAAATGGATCTATGGAACAGATACATATAAAAATGAATCCGAAATGCAAACAAGAAAAAAAGCATTAAATAAATATATTAAAAGCGGAGTAAATGGTTATAATTCTTTAAATATTACAAAAAGTGAAGATGGAAGTATAATTGGTATTCCTTTATTCGCTTTACAATCTCCATATACTGAAACTGGAAAGATGTTTGGAAGAGATGTAGCAGAAAAAATATTTTTACCTTTAGCATTAGACTATAAAATAAACCACAATGAAGCAAGCTTAGAAAAAATAATTAATTTATTTGACTATTATCATGATCAAGGTTGGGCAGAAGGAAGTGGATTAGGAACTCTAAACCATGAAACACTACGTTCAACAGGATATTTTGTAGCAGTTTATCTAATGCGAGAAGAGTTGCGGATAACAGGCCGCTTAAGCAGAGAAATCGGAGCAATTAATTGGTACACTAATTTTGGAAAGTTGTATGTAAATCCTGAAATAGATTATGAAGCTACTACAGCAGATGAATTACGTACACATTCTTTAAATAGATTAATTTACGTTTTATTAATGGAAAATACACCCAAAAAAGTACAAGCAATGAATTCTTATGTGCAATGGTTTAACAATGCTTTAAGAACTAATCCAAATTTAGCAGACACAATTAAACCGGATTATATCGGTTATCATCATCAAGCGCCATATATGGGAGCATATGCACCGCATGGGTATCATTTATCATCTGTTATTATATATTTATTACGAGATACGGCTTTTAAAATCAGTAGTGAAGCACAGTATAATTTAAAGCAAGCATTAATAACTTTTGATATTTTAACAAATCAAACGGAAGTGCCAATTGCTTTGAGAGGTAGAATTGTGAACAGTAAGGAAATAGGAACAGAAATTTTACCGTCTTATGCTTATATGGCAATTTCAGGTGATCCGAAAACAGGAGACACTATTGATAAAGAAATGGCAGGAATCTTTATAAAGAACTGGAATATAAGTCATAATGAGTTGATTACACAAGCCGATATACACATTAGTTATGTTGACACTTTAGGTGCAATAGATGTTATGTTAGATACTATAAAATCTAATATTGAACCAGCAGAAGAACAGCAGGGATTTTGGTCAAAACCATATGGAGGATTAGCAGTAAAAAGAAAAGATAATTGGATGGCTATGGTAAAAGGATGGAGCAAATATATTTGGGATTATGAATCAGATTCAAATGTAAATATATATGGAAGATATTTATCATATGGTACAATGCAAATATTATCGCAAGGAAATCCAATAAATGATAAACAAAACGGTTATGATTATGCAAATGGATGGGATTGGAATCGTATGCCGGCATCAACTACAAAACATTTAGAATTAGCACAATTAAATATTAATAATAGCGGTGGAACTGATAGAAACTATTCAGATCAAACATTTCTTGGAAGTGTAGAAAGTCAAGATAACCAAGGAGTATGGGCTATGTCATTACATGATTGTACATATGATACATCATTTTATGCCAAAAAATCTGTATTTTTCTTTGATGATGAAATTATTTTATTAGGTTCAAATATAAAAAACAATGATACAACCAATAATACTGAAACAACATTATTCCAATCCTGTTTAAATGAGGATAAAAATAAACCAATTTATATAAAGTCTAATGAAACAATTACACAATACCCATACGAAACAACGATTAATGATCAAGCAACATGGATAATAGACCCATATGGAAATGGGTATTATATTCCAAATGCTAATAATGTAAAAGTGGTAAGAAATACGCAAGTTTCAATGGATCAATCAAGTAAAAATCAAACATCAGGAGAATATGCGACAGCTTGGATAAACCATGGTACTGCTCCAGAAGATGCCGAATATGAATATGCTATTAAGGTACAAACGACACCAGAAGAAATGGAAGAATATTCAAATAATATAAATTATGAGGTAATTCAAAAGGACAATAATGCACATATTGTAAAAAATACAAAATCTAATATAATGGGATATGCCATTTTTGAAGCTAATACAAAATTAAAAAATACAGAAGTAATTTTAAAAACAGATACTCCAATATTGGCAATGGCAAAACAAAGCCCAAATAGACTTGAATTAAGTGTAAGTGATCCAGACCTTAGAGTGTCAAACACAAATAATATGGAAAACAGCACAATGAAGAAGGTTAAAGTAGAACTAACCGGAAAATGGCAGATAGAATCAAAAACTACAGATGTCAAAATTACAGAAGTAAAAGAGAATAGTACTGTACTTGAATTTAATTGTATAGATGGTAAATCTATAGAAGTTTCATTACAAAAAGAAGAAATTATAAAACCAGAAACAGTATATTATTTTATAACAGCAACAGCAAATGAAGGAGGAAGTGTTTTTCCTGACACAGCAAAAGTAGAAAAAGGTCAACAGCAAACATTTATAATTACCCCAAAAGAAGGATATGAGATTGAAGATTTATTAATAAATGAAACAAGTGTAGGATCAGTAAAAGAATATACATTTGAAAATGTTAATGCAAATCAAACAATACAAGCTGTGTTCAAGAAAAAAGAAACAGAAAAATCAGTGAATGGAGAAAATAATACAAGCAATACTATTGAGAATGAAACAGAAAGTATTGCTAATGGTAATTTGCCAAAGTTGGGTGAAAGCTATTATAAAATAATATTATTAGAAATTAAAGTATTAATAGCCTTGATTCTTGGAATAAGCAGTTTTATTAAATTAAGCAAAGTAAAAGATTAAATAGATCTGTTCTATAACCTAAATTTGAAAAAATAAATGCCGTAAATCAAATATAAAAATCAAAGCTCCATACTATACTTTTTTGAGTATTAGTATTGGAGCTTTTTGCGTTCTTATTTAAATTTCTCAGAAAATTCCAAACCTTATTATTGGTAAAAAAGCATTAAAAATATTGACTTTAAGATATTTATTTATTACAATAAACATAACAAAATATTTATGCGGTTTAGCGAAAGGCGGCATATAAAATGAAAAGTATAAAAAAGCTTATATCAGTGATGCTTACAGTGTTATTACTTGTAAATCTAATTCCTGCGTCGGTTATTACCGTTTCGGCAGATTCACAGGTATTGGCGAATAACGGTGATTATACTTGCTCTATTTACACAGGAATAGACGGTAACGAGTATCTGTCTATAATCAAATATAACGGCAGTAATGTTACACAGCTTACTATTCCGTCTACAGTAAATGTAAACGGAGAAAGCTATGATGTGTATGATATAGGCGACGGTTCAAATCCTATTGCAACTAATCTTAAAACAGTAAGGATAAGTGAAGGAATACAGGTGATAAATGCTTATGCCTTCTATGAATGCAGTGGGCTGTATGAGGTATATCTTCCGCAAAGCCTTACGGCGATAGGTGCAAGAGCTTTTGAAAATTGCAAGGATTTAGAGCTTGTACATATATTAAGTAATATTAATATATCAAATAACGCATTTTATGAATGTGATAACGTGATCTTTGATGCCAAAGACACGGACTTACCAAGGGTGGCCGCATTTGCCGAGAGAAACGGAATTAGTATTATTTCATATAGCGACAGTAATTTCTATGCCTATAATAATATTCTGATAAAGTACATAGGCGCAAGCGCAAGTGTGCCGAGCTTCTCTACACTTGACGGTAAGATTATAGATACCATAAGCCGTAACGCCTTTAAGGGTACGGATATAACGCAGGTTACCATACCCGATTCTGTAACTACCATTAAGGATTATGCCTTTGCAGACTGTAAATATCTTAAAACGATAGAATTAAAAGAAACAGTCAAGACGTTTGGAGATGGTGTATTTAGCGGTTGCGATGCACTTGTAATTTTAGGTGAAAAGGGTACGTATAATTCAGCAAATGAATATATCCCCACCGCCCCAGAGGCATATGCAATAAGAAATTCCATATCATTTGCCACTGAGAAGAACACAAGCTTCTGCATATATGACAGCACGTCAACAGACAGCACAAACACAGCTACACTTGTTAAATATATAGGCACAAGCACCGTTGTACCCGATTTTTCAAGAGTTAATAATAAAACAATAACGGTAATAGGCAGAAATGCCTTTAAGGGTACGGGGATAACTTCACTTACCATTCCGTCAAGTGTTACTAAGATAGAAGCATATGCCTTTGACGGATGTACCGGGATGCAAAGCATAACGATACCCGATACCGTAGAATACATAGACCAAAATGCCTTTTACGGATGTAACGATTTGGTCATAATAGGCTCAGAGGATTCCGAAGCACAGCGATTCGCTACTGATAATGGCTATATGTTTGCTACAAGCAAAACAAACGATTACTACTATTATGTTGAGCTTATCAAAGATATAAATTCTGACGGAACGGAATATATCAAAGACCGTACATTAACATTGATAAAATACATAGGTTCTCAAACATCGGGCAATATTACATTGCCATCGTCAATAAGCGGATACCGTGTAGCTAAGGCGGGTAATAATCTTTTTAACGGTGCAAGCGGCTTTTCAAGTATTACAATACCGTACAGCATAGTGAATATAGGCGACTACGCATTCAATAATTGCATCAATGTTAAAATCAATATACAGGGCGAACTTTTAAACATAGGAAAATGTGCTTTTAATAACTGTAATAGGATAAACGATACCGTGATATTTGCCGACGGTGCTACAGTAGCAGAAAAGTCGTTTTATGAATGTACATCATTAAAAACAATAATTATGCCTAATACCACGTCTATAGGTTCATCTGTCTTTTACGGGTGTACCTCTATGGAAGCATACTACTATACTTTGAATTATGATGAGGGTACTGCAACAATAAACAGATACGAAAAAGCATCTGACAGAAGCTATACGCAGGTGCCGGATATAATCTGCGACCATATAGTAACCGTTATAGGCAATAACGCTTTTTATAAACTTCCGCTAACTAAGGTAGTACTACCTGAATTTATTGAAATAATAGGTAGTTATGCCTTTAACGGTTGCAGTGAATTAACGGAAATAACAATACCGTTGAGCGTTACTCAGATTGACAAATATGCCTTTAGCGGATGTACAGGACTTAAAAGCCTGTATATATCAAACAGCCTTACAACAATAGGCGAAAAGGTATTTTCGGGATGTAACGATCTTGTTATATTAGGTGTAGCTAACTCTCCTATTCATCAGTATGCAATATCTGCGGGGATAATATTTGCAACAAGTATGTCTGGGGACTATTATTACTATGTTGGTGAAAACAACACGGCAACCCTTGTAAAGTATATTGGCAATGTGTCGGCCGGTGCAATTTCATTGCCGGCTATAATAGGAACATATAAAGTAACTGCTATAGGCGACAACCTTTTCAAGGAATATTCAGAGCTTACGGCAATTAACATACCGGACAGCATAGATATCATAGGCGCATACGCATTTTATAACTGTACGAATGTGGATATATCATATAGCGGAACAATAAGCTCAGTCGGAAAATATGCATTTTATAACTGTAAAAAATTCAGCGGCACTATAGTATTTAATACAAACGCAAAGCAGATATCCGAAAGAGCATTTGAGGGATGCACAGGCCTCACAACGGTTATACTGCCAAGCAGTGTAAGTGTGGTTTCTTCTGCATTTTCCGGTTGTACAAATTCTGAAAAATACTACTATACTATTGATAGTAACTCAGCTATTATAAATAAATTTGAGCAATCGCCAAGAGCTACAACGCAAATTCCAACACAGATATGCGGAAAGAACGTAACCGAAATCAGCAGTAATGTATTTAATAAAAAAACGTCACTTACTAATATAGAAATACCTGATACTATAGAAAAAATAGGTGACGGTGCATTTGCTTATTGTACAGGACTTACTTATATCGATATTCCCGGTTCGCTAAAGAACATAGGAATAAACGCATTCTATAATTGTTATAACGCACAGTTCAATATTACTAATCCTATAGAAAGTTTAGGCGAAAGAGCATTTTATAATTGCAGGGGACTTACCGGAGAGGTTACCTTTGCAAGCGGTGCCGACCGTGTACCTGCAAACGCATTTTACGGATGCAGTAAGCTTACATCGGTTAAGCTGTCATCTACGGTAATCTCAATATGCGAAAGCGCATTTGCTAATTGTATTAGTTTAAAAGATATCGTGCTGCCTGACAGTATTGCTGAGATAGGTGCTTCTGCATTTAACGGTTGTGCTTCATTGACAGGCATTACTATACCGAAAAACATGAAAAAAATATCTGACTATACATTTGCCAACTGTTCGGGGCTTACAGAAATTAATATGCATAGCGGCATAACTGAAATAGCCACATATGCCTTTAATAATTGCACAAACCTTAAAAGCGTAGAATTACCTAAAGGGATAAGTATAGTAGATATAGGTACCTTTGCAGGCTGTTTAAGGCTTGAAAGGTTTGTTGTATATCAGCCTAAAATTACTATCAAGCGAGATGCCTTCACTAACTGCCCAAGCCTAATAATATACGGTACAGAGGGCGGAGATGCTCAAACCTATGCAAATACATATTATATACCGTTTATGCCTATCGTAAGCTATGCAACTATACAGGCGGCACTGACAAGCGGCGCAGAGCTTACTCCACAGCAGATAGACGAATATGACCGCAACGGCGATTCTCAGGTGAATCTGCTCGATGCGTACTTGCTTTATATAGAGAGTTGATGTTTAAGCTGTTAAGTTTAATTTAAATATAAAAATGCTGTGCGACGATTTGTGCCGTACAGCATTTTGCGTTCATTTTATTAAAGATAGTTATCAGGGTTTGTATCGGTATTTGTGTTGTTGTCAGCTTGTGTACACATATCGTTTTCTATCATAAGCAAATAAGCATCTAAAAGGTCGATATTTTCGTTTTTATCCGTATCTGCAAGTATAGTCTGAAAGTAATCAAGTGAGCAAATGCCATTTATAGCATTTTGAATAGCTGTCACATCGTTGATATCTACTATACCGTTAAGGTCTGTATCACCGTAATTATGCTCGGCAAATTCGTAATGCCCTGCGTTGGAATAGTCAAATACCGCACGGTCGCTGTATATGTCATCGTGGTATTTGCTGTTTGTTCTCTGACCGCTTGTGGGGTCGTAAAAAGCGATAGCTGTCGGCTTATTGTTTGCTGTACGGTGAAGTGGAATACGGACCGATATCTGTTCATTTTCGCTGTTGCCTATTGTAGATATCTCTTTTTCACCGTCATTTAAAGTTATGTTATATCCAGAACCGTTTTCTTCTATGGTACAGCTTGTAACGCGGTAATAATCTATAGGCACCGTTACAGAAACTCCGCATCCGTTAAATTCTTTTACCGTGAAGATATTAATGTAATCGATCCCATTACTTTCGATGCAATTTTTTAAATAATCAAGTCCGTAGGTTTCGCTGTGAGCGCACACTGTAAGTGACGAACAATCTTTATAAATATTTTCTCCGATTTCTTTTACGGAATACGGTATGTTAGTGTAGTTAAGGTTTGTGCATCCGATAAAAACATATTCTCCCATGCTTTCTACTGTGTCCGGCAGCGTGACAAACCGGAGCGATTTGCACCAGGCAAAGCACTTTGAGCCGAGTGAATATGTACCCATAGGTATAATCAAATCCGATATCTGATTACAGCTTGCAAAGGCGTTTTCACCTATAGTTTTAAGGCTTGCGGGTAAGCTGATATCCGTAAGTGAAATGCAGTTGTAAAATGTGTAATCAAGTATTTGATTTACATTGTCGGGTATTATTATCTTTTCTATCGAGTTACAGTTTCTAAAAGAGCTTGCACCAATGAAATTAACGCTTTGCGGTATATCTATGTCTATAAGGCTGATACATTGCCAGAATGCGCCCTCGCCAATATACTCCAATGTTTGCGGCAGCTTGACTGTTTGAAGCTTTGTGCAGGCATAAAAGCTCTTGTTGTTTATACTTGTGACCGAGTCGGGAATCTCAATCTGAGTTAATGTACAGCAGTACTCAAATGTTGATACCCCAAGATAAGTTACGGTTGCCGGGATATGTATGCTTTTAAGTGATTCGCAATAATAGAACGCCCTGTCACCTATATATGTAAGCGATGTGGGCAGATATACATTTGAAAGGTACTCACAGTTTGAGAATGCACCGTTACCTATCGTTTCTACACCATACGGTATTATTATTCGTGTAATTGAGCGGTCATTGGCAAACATATCTTCGGCTATATCTGTAAGTGAATAGGGGATAGTAACGTTTACTAAACTGTTACAGCATGAGAATGCTCCTTTGCCTGCATAAATTAAGCTTTCCGGTAATACAAGTGTATATAATCCCCAGCATTTATAAAACGCCATTTCGCCTATATATTCAACTTTACCGAGTGACAGCCTTATATCCACGCCTACTGAGCAGTTTGTATAGCACTCAGAAAAACAGTAGTTGCCTATTTCTTTAACACCGTCAGATATGGTAATATCACTAAGGTTTGTGCATTGATAGAATGCGTAATCCTCAACCTTATTTACAGATGACGGAATAACAAGGGATGTAAGCGACTTGCATTTGGAAAACGAATTTTTACCGATATATGTAAGAGTGTCAGGTAAATTAATAGTTTTTATGCTATTGCAGTCTTCAAATGCGTTGTCAGATATGTATTCCATTCCATCGGACAGATTGACTGCAGTCAGCTCTGAGCAATTTGCAAATGCTGAAATGCCGATTTTTTTAATACTCTTTGGAAATAAAAAATCTTTAATTGAAAAGCAGTTGTAAAATGCCTTGTTATTTATAATTTCTACGCTGTCGGGCAAGGTAATGTTTGCAAGCATACTGCACTTTGAGAATGCTTCTTCGCCTATAGAGGTAATATTACCCTCAAAGCTAACTGACTTGATGACCTTATTATTGTAGAATGCTCTGTACCCTATCTCAGTTACATCTATACCGTTTATTTGTTTTGGAATTGTCACTTCATCGTCCGCACCGATATATTTTTCAATACGAAGTGTGTTATCGTCTGTGTAATTGCAGTAGAAATCAGAGGTACTTACCTCATAGGCATTTACAGCCAATATATCAATTCCCGATTTTGCGGATAGAAATATGAGTAGTATTGACATAAGCATTGAGATAAGCTTGTTTTTTTGGTTTTGCATTATTATATTTCACCCTCTGTTAGTTTATTAAGTTTATTAAGTTTCTTAAAAATTTATTAAAATAAGCAATATATAATCATTATACTAATTTCGTGTTTATATTTCAAGGCATATTGCCGATTTTGAGCAAAAACACAGTCTTAAATATAGAGTGCTTTCCTTTTATATGGAGAAGAATTATATTTATGATGCAAAAAGTTTAGGTAAAGTTGAGAAAAGTACGATAAAATATGCAGTATTATTTCTGCAAAATTTAATGAGGTATGATTGTATGAGTGAAAATAAATTAAGAGTTGGTATAGATATCGGCTCTACTACGGCAAAAATTGCTGTCGTAAGGGGTGATGAAATATTATTTGAGAAATATGAGCGACATATGTCGCAGGTAAGGCAGAAGTCTCTTGAACTTCTGCAAATGGCACAGCCGTTTTTAGACGGAGAGAATTTTTATGTCGCCGTATCAGGCTCTGCCGGATTCGGCATGGCGCAAGAGGCGAATATTCCGTTTGTTCAGGAGGTTTTTGCTACGTCCTGTACTGTAAGAAAATATGCTCCCGATACCGATGTTGTTATTGAGCTTGGCGGTGAAGACGCTAAAATAATCTTCTTTGACGGCGGTATAGATCAGCGTATGAACGGTACGTGTGCAGGCGGTACAGGTGCGTTTATAGATCAAATGGCTACTTTACTTAATGTTACGCCGGAGCAAATGGATGAACTAAGTCAAAACGCTGAGCGAATTTACCCGATAGCTTCACGCTGCGGTGTTTTTGCCAAAACCGATATACAACCTCTGCTTAATCAAGGCGCAAATAAATCTGATATAGCCTCAAGCATTTATCAGGCTGTAGTCAATCAAACCATAGCAGGACTTGCGCAGGGAAAAAGGATAGGCGGCAAGGTGATGTTTTTAGGCGGACCGCTGTATTACTGCAAAGGACTGCGAGAACGGTTTAAAGTAACGTTAAAACTTGACAGTGAACACGCAGTTTTTCCGGAATACGGACTGTTTGCGGTAGCTATAGGCGCCGCAATTTATGCTGAAAATAACGGTAAGCAATATACATACGAAGAATTATGCTCTGATATAAAAAACAGCATAGGCATAAGCAAAACGCAGAACAGAGAAAAACCTCTTTTTAGCAGTACTGAGGAATATAACGAATTTGTCGGCAGACACAGTAAGGCTAACGTAAGGTACAGGGCTATAGAAGATTATAAAGGCGGCGCATGGCTCGGTATTGACTGTGGCAGTACTACCACAAAGCTTGTGCTTCTTACAGAGAATAAAGAGATTTTATATACTTACTACAATTCTAACAAAGGCAATCCGGTTGAGATAATACGTAAACAGCTTATTAATATATATAACCTTTGCGGTGATAATATAAAAATTTGCGGTAGTGCTGTAACCGGATATGGAGAAGAGCTTATAAAAAATGCCTTTAATATAGATTTGGGAATAGTCGAAACAATAGCGCATTATACTGCGGCTAAGTTTTTTAAACCCGATGTGGACTTTATCCTTGACATAGGCGGTCAGGATATAAAGTGCTTTAAAATCCGTAACGGTGCGATAGACAGTATTATGCTCAATGAAGCTTGTTCTTCAGGATGCGGGTCGTTTGTTGAAACCTTTGCAAAGTCTATGGGATATACTGTGCAGGAATTTGCGGAGAAAGGATTGTTCAGCAAAGCTCCTGTAAGCCTTGGCAGTAGGTGTACCGTATTTATGAACTCATCAGTTAAGCAATCGCAAAAGGACGGTGCCGGTGTAGAGGATATCTCGGCAGGCCTGTCCATAAGCGTAGTTAAGAACGCTATATATAAGGTAATACGTGCAGGCAGTGCCGATGAGCTTGGCGATAATATAGTTGTACAGGGCGGTACATTCTATAACGATGCCATACTCAGGGCATTTGAAAAAGAACTCGGCAAAAATGTCATACGTCCTATGATAGCAGGACTTATGGGTGCATACGGTGCGGCATTGTATGCAATGCGTATTCAAAATTCCTCTATTATTTCCGCTGATGAGCTTTCGGATTTTGAGCATACGTCAAGCACTGCGATATGCGGCAGATGCACTAATAACTGCCATTTGACAATAAATAAATTCAGCAGCGGTAAACGTTTTATCTCAGGTAATCAATGCCAAAAGGGACTCGGTATTTCTAACCCGTCTGAGCCTTTGCCTAACCTTTACAAGGATAAGCGTGAATATCTTTTAGGCTTAAAAAGTGAATTAGGCAGTCGCGGTAAAATCGGATTGCCGCTTGCGCTTGGTATGTATGAGCTTCTTCCGTTTTGGCATACATTATTTACTCAGCTTGGATTTGAAGTGGTTATCTCTGAGATGTCATCACGAAAAACATACGAAAAGGGACAGTTTTCCATACCGTCAGATACCGCCTGTTATCCTGCAAAGCTTATGCACGGACATATAGAAAGCCTGATAGAGAAACAGGTGGACGCTATATTTTATCCGTGTTTAACGTATAATGTTGACGAAAAGCAGGCGGATAATTGCTACAACTGCCCTGTAGTGGCATACTACTCAGAGCTTTTAAAGGGTAATTCTGACAATCTAAAAAACGTTAAATTCCTATACCCCTATCTGAATATAAACAATGATAAAGAGCTTGCAAAGGAGCTTACACGGTATTTATCAGGATTTTTTGATAACATCGGCGGTCGCTTGGTATCGCAGGCCGTTAAGTCGGCACGTAAGGCCTATGATGACTATATGGCATATGTACGCTCACAGGGGGAGCGTGCGCTTGACTATGCACGTAAAAACGGTAAAAGAATAATGATACTTGCAGGCAGACCTTATCATATAGACCCAGAGATATGCCACGGCATAGATAAGCTTGCATCATCGCTGGGGTTTGTTGTAGTTAGTGAAGACAGCATTTGTCACCTAGCTCAAAGGCAACCGGTAAAAGTGCTTAATCAATGGACGTACCATGCCAGACTTTATAGGGCGGCGCGCTTTGCGGCAGATAATCCGGATGTTGAGCTTGTACAGCTTGTTTCGTTCGGTTGCGGTGTTGATGCCATAACTACTGATGAGGTGCGTTCCATCTTAGAAGATAGCGGAAAATATTATACACAGATAAAAATTGACGAGATAACCAACTTAGGTGCGGTTAAAATTCGTCTGCGAAGCCTTGTAGGTGCGCTTGATGAAAGAGGTGAGTGTAATGCAAAATAAATATTATGTGGAATTTACAGAAGAAATGCGCAAGAACTATACTATCCTTGCGCCCAATATGTTACCAATGCACTTTAAACTGATAATTAAAGTAATGAGCCGATACGGTTATAACGTTGAACTGCTTGAAACAAGCGGCAAGCATATTGCGGAAACAGGGCTTAAATATGTTCATAATGATACCTGTTACCCTGCAATTTTGGTTATAGGTCAATTTTTGGACGCACTGCAAAGCGGTAAGTATGACCCGCATAAGGTTGCGCTTATTATGTTCCAGACAGGCGGCGGGTGCCGTGCCTCAAATTATATCTCGCTTATACGTAAAGCTCTTGAAAAGGCCGGCTTTGGGTATGTGCCTGTGATATCTATGAGTTTAAAAGGGATAGAATCACATTCGGGATGGAAGCTTACCGTGCCTATGCTGCACCGTATGCTGTACGGTGTTCTGTACGCAGATATGCTTATGTCGCTTGTAAATCAATGTAGACCGTATGAGCTGGAAAAGGGCAGTACCGAGGCACTTGCAGACTTATGGGTAACACGCCTTGTAGATGAAATGGCAGTGCATAGAGTATCATATAAGGCTGTAAAGCAAAACTACTTAAAAATACTTAAAAGCTTTGAAAACATTCCAATGAACCGCACAAAACGCCCAAAGGTAGGCGTAGTGGGGGAGATATTTGTCAAATACTCTCCGCTGGGCAATAATTCATTAAATGAGTTTTTAGAGCGTGAGGGCGCAGAGGTAGTTGTTCCGGGATTTCTTGATTTCTGCCTGTATTCCGTTATGGACGGACTGCGTGATTATGAGCTTTATCATATAGGCAGTGCGGTATCATACAGAATTTATAAGCTTGCGTATAAATTTTTACTCAAAAAGCAAAAGGACATGATAGATATAATGCAGACTCACGGAGTATTCCTTACGCCTACTGCGTTTGATCATACAATGTCGCTAGTTGACGGATATATAAGTACCGGTGCAAAGATGGGCGAGGGGTGGTTACTTACCGCAGAAATGCTTGAGCTTTCTGATAAAGGTGTAAAAAATATAGTGTGTACCCAACCGTTTGGATGTCTTCCAAATCATATTTGCGGCAAGGGTATGATGAAACCCATAAAAGAAAATAATAAGGACATTAACATTGTTGCCATTGATTATGATGCAGGTGCAAGCGGAGTAAATCAGGAAAACCGTATAAAGCTTATGCTTGCAGGCCAAACCGATTGATAATCAGCATCTAAAGCAATACTCAGTAATTTAACGATACATATAAAATATTTTTTTACTATTTAGCAGGATTTTGTTAGAAAAAGGTAGAAAACGCCACAATTATATGATATAATAAAAATAATGTGGGGTGAATATATGGAACTATATGCACAGGATATGTTCTTTAGAGGCGATACCAAAAAAGAACAAGCATACGATTGTTGCATTCATGGCAAAGTTATTTTTAAAATTGGTGACAAACTGCTCTCGGATGATACAGTGTGGTGTGTAAGTGCATCGGCATATAGATTTTTGCATACTCTCTTTGAAAATCATTTTATGGGTGCAGAAGATTTCCTAATTCCTTGTTGCGGTCAAACAATGATTTCTTCCGAGGACGGAAAGTCTGTCATTATTTTTGGATGCAGCAACGGTATTGATTTTGATATTATCCATAAACAAGAAAACATTGTTATTGTAACGGCAGACAATACCGAATACCTTGTTCCTTTTGCGGACTATAAAAATGCAGTATTGTCTTTTGCCAAACAGGTAATGAACTTCTATAAATCAAACCCACCACGTGAATTTGAAGACGATTTTGACAAGGATGGATATAGAGCCTTTGTGACGGAATGGTATTCGCTATATGACAAGGCGGTTGCACTCACAAATGATATTCCCCAAATTAATCCTATCACATTTGAAGATTACGACGCTTGTACAGAAAATGAAATTATGGGCATAAACAAAGAAGGAATCTCGCTCCAGCCGTTTCGGTTTATCAACTTCAAAGAATGTGCATATAATTTCAAGCAAACTGAAGGCGGCTCTGGAAAATGTGTAGGAGAACACGAAATCACAGACCTTTCTTTCACCTTCTATACATCGCCCAAACCCATTATGGTAAAATTCATTGAGAAAAGCAAATTTATTGAGTCTATTTCAAAGAAAAATACAATATACCGTTTTCACAAACTCCAAAAGCAGATTTTGGAATACGGTTATAGCACACGGGATATGTCTTAATTATAATAAAAACAGAGGAAAAAATACTATGAAAGAAAGACGATACCCACTCAGTTTGTTTCTGATTGGATTTATCACAAATATTCTATTTCGCTTTTTTTGGTTGTTTATTCCAAGCACTATCCTGTTAATTGTAGGCATTTTTGTTGATTGGTGTTTGTATGTAGGCCTTGTGCTGTTGGTTATTGATATTATTGCATCCTTCATTGAACAAATGAGAATTAGACAAGCAATGCTTTCAGATTCTGACAATGAGCAGTTTCGCAAATTTCAAGATGCAGTATCAAAAGACGGAAATGTGTTTGGAAATATTAGAAACCGTGTTGAGAATACTGCCGAAGAATATATTGACAACGAGGAAATGCAAAAAGATAATTTAGTCGTTGATATGTGTGATACCATTTACAAAAAGTGCGAGTATGGTAATGACATCGAAAAGCTGAACGAATATGAAAGAGTTTTCTTTGTTACCCAAACATTAGAGCAAGAAGTCAACAACGGCGGTTTCTCCCAATTTTTCTACAATTCCAGTGGGGATTTTTCAAATGAATTGGTTGATGCTTTTACAAAGATTGGTGCATTAAAAACTGCTGAAATTTGCAAGAAAGCATTGTCAGTATTCAATGGCAAGGTTCCCACCGAAAGAGATGAGCGAGAAGAATTGCTTGATAGTTTGGATTGTGACAATGTGTTAAGCGAATGCGATGATGCTTTTTATAATTATGAAGACGATTTGGAAGCATTAAATCATGAATACCTGATGAAATACCGTGAGTTTTTCAATTAATAAGATACATAAGGAGAACATTATGAAAATTCTTGAGATTGACTATGACTATTATTACTATCCTAAGGGCATTTCTTGCATTGAGGATTTTATTACTTATGCAAATGAACATTACAATACATTTATTGCATTAACACGTTTTGAAACAGATAACTGTACTTATCCTTATTTCATTAGCGAGGACACCAAACAGGTTTATGTTAATATTGCGAATATAGACAAAATAAGCGAGGAAGATGTAACTGTTCTTTGCCGATTGGACTATGATATTCGTCTTGAGCAGGTTGTAAAAAAGAAATGTATTGATTGTGTACATTATGAAGAAGATTCAGAAGGAGACAATCTTAAAGGGCATCGTGAAAGAATATCTCTTGACGGAGAATGTTTTGGATATGAAAAGAAAAAATAAAAAATTATAGCAATAAGATTAATTGCAAATAACGGCGGCAGAGAGAAGATAATCTCCCTGCCGCCGCTGTTTATTGTTGTCTCCATGCTTGTACCTGTTATGTATAAGACATCCGGAATAGATGAGAATAAGTATACATTAGGTGTGATAAGTGCTATAGCAAAATATAAAAATTCGCTTAAACTTCGGTGATATCATAAATTGATTTTTCACATACAAACTCCTACTTAGGGGTGGTAAGTAACGAAATTTTTTGTAATTTACATCATTATAAATTAATGTTACTTCTGATATTTTTGTTGGAGCAGATTGTAAAGCTCCTGTGAATCTGCATAGAACTTATCTATCTTGTCAGACATCATCTTTATACGTTTTTCTGATTCGCGCTCTTTTGCAAGGCATTTTTCCTGTGTTTCAACTAACATCTTCTGTGCCTTTTCTCTTGCTTCCGCTTCCATACGAGCGCATATTTCATTTTGTCTGTCATGCAAAAGCCTTATATTGTCTAAATACTGGGATGCGGCTGCTTCTGCAATATTAAAGATACCGTTAAGCTGCAGGGCGGCATTTGCTATAGAGCCTGCCTCGTCTAAAATTATCTCTCTGCTTTGAAGCTTTTTGTTGGCTTCCTCAAGCTGTTGACGCAGCTCGTTGTTTTCTTTAGTTTGCTCGATAAGCAGCTCAAGCAGTTGTATTCGGCTAAGCTTTCTTAGATCTTCATTTTGCATATAATTACCCCTGACTATTCGTTGTTATTGTTCTGTATATGATATAAATGAATGGTTAATATACTGATTTCCGTATAATCAAACAACAAAATGCTATTATTTTGATGCGTTGATCTAATATAAACCTTAGATAATTACCGTAACTTAAAAAACCTATTGATATGATGATACGGATAAAAATAATTGCAATGCTTTAAAATTCTACAAATTAAAACTATTATACCATAAAAAATACTTATTTTCAATCAATTTTAACATAATGTTGTAAAAATAATTTCTTTACAATAAAAGAGTTCAAGAGCAAAAGAGAGTTGATAGCTTTTCTACCAACTCCCCCAAAATTTTCAATCATTATAATTATTTATCTTCTTTTGCATTGCTTCCATATACACAACTGATACAACCGTTATGCTTATACATCCTATCCTGTGTCAGCCAAAATTAGATCTTCCAAAGTTTGACTTGTACACTCTCGCTCTATAATTCGATTTAGACACAATATCTATTGCTTTGGCTTTCACGAAAACAATCAATGATAGTCTTCGCAATAAATAATATAGTTTAAGCCGACACGAACTCCTATTTCATATTTTAAAGGTTCCGGTTCCACGAAACCGGCAATATTGTCAAGCTCGTAATCGGCTAGCTCGCAGGTTTTGTTAAGCGTTGTAAAGTATGTCTTTGTTTCCTACGCCAGTTAAGCATTCTATGTTTCATCGATTTCAAGCAGTTCTTCTGCGCTCTTTGCGTTTTTTCTCTTTCAATAAGTTAGTTTGTCAGACTCACATTTCACTTCTTCATGTAAAATATGTATCAGTTACTATTTTTTACGATAAATGGGTTGATAGCCATAGCAACACTGCTTATCGGCATGGTTTGCAACCATATCCTGCCGGGTCCTGTAAGAACAGTATTAAATAATCCTTCTCCACCGAACAGCTTGTTCTTGATTCCGGGAACTTGACGTATCTCCATACGTACGCTTGGGGAAAAACCCGCAACATTTCCGGTATCAACTACGATCTGCTCACCTGCTCCGAGGTTGTATTCCATAAGTTCTCCGTCAATTTCAACAAATGCCATACCATAACCGGAAAGCCTTTGCATAATGAAGCCTTCACCTCCGAATAATCCGGTGCTAAGCTTCTTATGGAAATAAATCGACATATTAATCCCTGCTTCCGAAGCAAGAAACGCATTCTTTTGCAATATCATTTCATTGTTTTGGTCAATCATAATAGGTTTTATGGAGCCCGGAAAACTAGAGGCGAATGCAATTATACCATTATCCAGTGCTGTGTAGACATTCTGGAACATGCTCTCTCCGGAAAAAGCTTTAGAGAACATTTGTCCGATTCCTCCGCCTCTCGTTTCCATTTTCATCGTTGGACTCATCCAAGCCATAGAGCCTTTCTCGGTAATCATCTGTTCTCCGCGAAAAAGCTCGCATACTACAACAGGAAATGCCCCTCCACAAATTTCGTATCGCATAACCATTCTCCTTTACATAATTTTTTAAAAATAAATAAATGCCAAAAGCTCATTATTTACGGATTGGCAAATTGCACAATTCCGTTAACCGA
>JBJEPE010000090.1:0-6882 GCA_051881075.1 Acutalibacteraceae bacterium
CATGATTTAGATAAAGAGCATCTTATAAAAGAGTTGGGCGATATTGCGTGGTATATTGCAGAAACTGCAACCGCACTTGATGTAACGCTTGAAGAAGTACTTGCAAAGAATATAGAAAAGCTAAAGAGAAGATATCCCGACGGATTTGCTATATCTAAATCTACAAACAGGACTGAATAGCCTGTAATGCGGCTTATAATGGCACTCTACGCAACGCATACAACCCTGTCAACAGCCTATAATTATATATAAAGTATCACAAAAGCCATGTATGCGCTTAGTATACAATGTAATCAATGTAATTACGAATTATATGTTGAAATATGTATTTGCATGATGTATAATATAAGCGCAGTTTAAAATAAGTCCGGAGTGAATGTATAATGAAAAACACAAACCAAACTATTGCAATTGTTTATATGATATGCTCTGTACTGCACTACATATCGTCAGCTGTTTTATTATTTAGCGGAAAATCAATACTGGGTTTCGTATTTTTAGGCTTAGGCGCTACATTTATGTGCTTATCTATAGTTTATAGTCAGCAAAACAATCAAAACAACACAGACGATAATACTAATGAGGAGGAACACGATGAAAGCAATTCAAACAAATAATCTGACAAAATACTACGGCAAATCAAGAGGAATAATTGATGTAAGCCTTTCAGTAAATGAGGGGGATTTTTTCGGATTTATCGGACCTAACGGTGCAGGCAAAAGCACCACGATACGCACGCTTCTTGGGCTTATATCTCAAACAAGCGGTACTGCGGAAATACTGGGCAAGGATATCTCAAAGAATAAAACTGAGATACTCTCGTGCATAGGTTATCTCCCCTCAGAAACCATGTTTTACAACGGCATGAAAGTAAAGGACATACTTGCATTTTCGGCACGTATGCACAAAAAAGATTGCACAGCAGAGTCAAAACTGCTGTGTGACAGACTGGAGCTGGATATAAACAAAAAAGTAGATGAGCTGTCACTGGGAAACCGTAAAAAGGTAGGTATAGTATGCGCCTTACAGCACAAACCTGAGCTGTACATACTTGATGAGCCTACAAGCGGACTTGACCCATTGATGCAAAGAGAGTTTTACGCAATATTGCAGGAACGTAACGAGGCAGGAGCAACCGTATTCCTGTCATCGCACATCCTGTCAGAGGTAGGACGTTATTGCAAAAATGCGGCTGTTATACGCGAGGGAAAAATACTTGTAACCGATAGCGTAGAAAATTTGGGACATACAGGCATTAAGCACGTTGTACTGCGTGGCATTGATACAATCCCAAGCATAGAAAATACAATGAATGTTAAGTCAGAGAACGGCACCGTTAATTTCTTGTACAACGGTAAAACAAATATTCTTTTGCGTGAATTATCCAATCTGTCTTTTGATGATATCACTATTACCGACCCAGATTTAGAGGAAGTATTCATGCACTACTACGCAAAGGAGGAAAACTGAAATGACGCTGTTTTTACATGAAATGAAGAGGAGCAAAGTATCACTTATAATTTGGACAGCCGCTATTTCTTTTATGCTTGGTGTCTGCATACTCATCTATCCTGAAATGTCCTCTCAAATGGGCGATATAAGCGCAATGTTTGCAGATATGGGTAGCTTCTCTGCGGCATTTGGTATGGATCAAATAAATTTCGGTGAATTTATCGGATTTTTCGGTGTAGAGTGCGGCAACGTACTCGGCCTTGGCGGAGCATTATTTGCCGCTATTATCGGCATTTCAGCTTTATCTAAGGAAGAAAAAGAGCATACTGCCGAGTTCCTGCTCACTCACCCTATATCACGTACAAGAATAGTTGCCGAAAAGCTATGCGCTGTTTTCGTTCAGTTAGTAATTTTAAATGTAGTAGTTGTTGCGGTTACATTTGGCGGTATTCTTATAATCGGTGAAGACGCTCCGGTTAAAACTCTTGCGCTTTTATTTGTTGCATACTTTATATTACAGATAGAAATAGCCGCTATTTCCTTTGGCATATCTGCTTTTATCAGAAGTGGCGGTATCGGAATAGGCTTAGGGCTGGCAATCGTGTTTTATTTTCTCAACATTATTGCAAATCTTACGGAAGAAGCAAAATTCCTAAAATATATAACTCCCTTTGGCTATACCGAGGGGTCTGACATTATTTCAGACCAAGCATTGCGTGGAGAGTATATTCTGGTGGGCGTTGCGTTCATTATAATCGCAATTATAGCGGCATTCTGCAAATATAATAAAAAAGATATAGCTTAATTAGCATATATCAAATTCAATATACATAAATCACCTGTTAAAGTGTAAATTTTATCAGGTGATTTTTATTTGTAAATTATAATTTTGTATATAAATTTTTTGACAAATTTTTTGTTTCACAGTGAGAGAAACTATTCGGAAACGGTCACTGTGAAGCCTGTTGCTTTTTATCCATCGATATCTTTTAATGAAAGTTTGGCAGGGTTTGCATTTTTAGCCAAGTGATGTGCATCTTTTAACGATTTCGGTCATCGTCTGTCAACTGTGGTTATGTGCTTTAAGATTTTCTTTTTTCAGGAAATGAAAAGTTTGTGTTGACAACCGACCGTTCGTTATGTATAATAAATATATGATGTCAGTAAGTCTGTAAGGGAGTGCATTCTATGGAGAAAGGAAATACAAAGCAGGAAATTCTGAATGCGGCACTGGATTTGTTCTCCGTACAGGGATTTGAGGCTACCTCTATCTCTCAGATCGCCGGAGCAGTCGGTATTCGCAAAGCCTCTTTGTACAATCATTTTGAAAGCAAGAAGGACATTCTGGACACGCTTGTGAAGAATTTATTGGAACAGTATGGGGCACATTCCATTTTTGCAAGAGCTGATTGGGATAAAGATACCGATAAGCTGCCTTTGACTCCCGATTCGGTAACGCAAATGATTCAGAGGCAGATTCAATATATCATCCATGATCCACATATCAGCAAAGCGCGTAAATTACTTGTAATCGAGCAGTTCCAGAACCCTGAACTTGCCAAGTTGCAAACCAAGCAGAATTATTCCGATGTAATGGGGTATTTCACCGGGCTTATGAAGTATCTGATTCGACATGGTGTATTGGTGGATAATGACCCTGTAATTATGGCAGCACAGCTCTGTCTCCCTATTTCCACATGGATCAATCTTTGCGACCGGGAACCGGATCGGATACCAGAGGTTATGGAGTTGGTGGATAGGCATATTCGGCAGTTTTTTAAAGTCTACAAAGCCGTTTAAGGCAAATTAAAACAAGTCGTTCCCTACATAATCGAAAAAGCAAGAGAAAACGATTGGCATAAGAGCAACACGCCGAGATAAAATAAATAAGGCAAAGGACAGAAAATATAGTGCTTAAATTGAGGCATATAGTATCTACTGAAAGACACTGTGCCGCAACTTAAGTATTTATTCAAAAGCTTTAAACCGGTTAAAATGTCTTAAGCCTTGTAAACAAGACGGAAAACCCGTTGATCTAATGCCACCGTATTTCAAAATACATCCAATACCATCTATTTTTATAAATCTAAGCAGGTGCAAGCAATATCTGTTTTTTGAGGCTGACTTTGGCGGAGGGAAAACTCTTTTTTCAGATGTTACCTCTTAGGTCAAGCTAATCAAATGACTGATTTACAAGTGCTTACCTGCTTTCCGGTCTGTGCAAATGAAAGCGAATAATTTGTGCGCTTGGCAAGCTACATAGGCTATGGCGTGACCTGCTTCTATTTTGAGCCGGACATTTTCAAAACTATTTCCACAGTAGATGATGTATTGAATGGTTTTTTCATTGCAAACTCCAGAATCAACTTTTTATGGGATATCATGACACTGCTCCTATAACCGAAGATAAGCAGAAGTTATGTCATCTTATAAGTTGACTTGTTTGCTTTCAGGAACACGTGGCATTTTTGTATGTAATGCGTGAACCTATGATAAAAAGCGGTTGTGTCCTTTTGGATATAGACGCTTTGTTTTTTAAGCTTTTTCCTACCGAACGATAGGTAGTATTTTATGAGAGGAAGGATTTTGTATGATCACATTGTTTGTAATAGGCATCATTGTGTTTATAGCTAAGCTTGTGCTTTTCGCATTCAAAGCCGCCTGGGGAATCACAAAAGGTGCACTTTTTGTGATTGGGCTTCCGGCAATTCTGATAGTGTTGTTTGCCGCCGGGCTGGTGTTATTTGTGATTCCGATTTTGTGCCTTGCATTGTTGGCATCATTTTTTTTGCCGATTTTAAAAAGAATTTAAGAAGAAACGATTGCATGGGGGTTGAGGAGAAAGCTGTATCTTTCCATGTAATTGCTAACGACAAAATAGTAATGAAAACATAAAGGCTATTTTGTGACCTTATATCCGTATGGACAAGCTTCGGATATAGAATTATATGAAAGGAGTTATTTTATCATGAAAAAAACAATCGCACTGCTTATTGCAGTAATTCTATGCTTGTGTTTCACAGCATGTAACAAAGAACCGGCACCTGAGCAAAGCTCATCACAAATCAATAGTGAGGAAAGCCAGAATAACGAAAGTCAAAATGACGAAAGTCAGACTGAGAGTACTACAAATACAGAAAACGAGCCTAAAAAGCTGATTTATTTACAACTTTCTGCATATGATCTTGTAGAAAGCGAAATGACTATTATAAAAAACGATGACAATTATTCTGTAGAAATGAATCTTTATTATGTAGGACCTTTAAGCGGAACTGCTGTAAAGAATGAGGATGTGCTTGAATTTACTGATTCAACTTCAGGTGTTCAGGGCACTATTAAGTATGATGATACCCATGCAGTTTTTGAGGTTACAAATTCATCTTCAGAAACATTTAATGTTGGTGACAAATTTGAGTTCTCGGATGTTGCTTTTGATAAGATTACTTATGTTGACCGTCAAGGATCAGTTGATAAAGTATTCAGCGAAATAATTATTAGAAAAAGGTCTAACGATTATTTAGTAGAAATAGGTCTCTATCGTCTGACAACTTTAACCGGAACCGCAGTAATGAATGGGGATGTACTGGAATATACAGACACAACGCTTGATGTGCAGGACACTGATGTGCAAGGCACTATTAAGTATGATGATACACACGCAGTTTTTGAAGTTACACAATCAACTTGGGAATTACTTGAGGTTGGTCAAAAATTTGAGTTTTCTGAAAAGCTATAGGCTTTGATAAATACGGATTTCAAATAACGGACTGCATAATCCCGTATTAACGTTTATCTATAAAGTGACCATCTTCAACTACATTATATAGATAATGTAGTTTAATACGATATTTCAAATATACATAAATCACCTGTTAAAGTGTAAATTTTATCAGGTGATTTTTATTTGCATATTTTATTTTTAACAAATTTTTTATCAAATTTAAATGTTGCAAAGTAAGCCTAACTATAGTACAATATTATAAAACTTAAAAGGGATGATGACAATGCTGTCTTTTGAATGTGACTACGCCGAGGGCGCACACGAAAGAATACTAAAAGCACTTATAGACACCAATACAGAGCAGCTACCGGGTTACGGTGGTGATATATACTCTGCACGTGCCAAAGAAAAGATAAAAAAAGCTTTTGGAGTGCCAAATGCTGATATTTTCTTTTTAACAGGCGGTACACAAACAAATCAAATCGTTATAGATTCAATGCTTAAATCATATGAGGGCGTTGTTTCCGCTCAAACAGGTCACGTGGGCTGTCACGAAGCCGGTGCAATAGAATATTCAGGTCATAAGGTACTCGTTTTGCCCGAACATATGGGTAAGATAGATGCAATGGAGCTTGCCGATTACCTTTCTGTATTTTTTGCCGATAATAACCGTGAGCATATGGTATTCCCCGGTATGGTGTATATATCTCACCCAACGGAATACGGCACGCTTTATACTAAAGATGAGTTAAAATCAATACACGCCGTATGTAAGGAGTACGGTATTCCGCTATTTATGGACGGAGCAAGGCTTGGATACGGGCTTGCAAGCTATAATACGGATTTAACCCCACAAGATATAGCGGAAAATACCGATATCTTCTATATAGGCGGTACCAAGGTAGGCGCACTGTGCGGTGAAGCCGTGGTATTCTCTAACGTTAAGGCTCCTGCACACTTTATAACCATAACCAAGCAACACGGTGCATTACTTGCAAAAGGCAGACTTATCGGCGTACAATTTGATACGCTCTTTACTGATGATCTGTATTTTGAAATTTCAAAAAATGCGATAGAAAAGGCAAAAATTCTTAAAGAGGTACTGAAAAAGCACGATTGCAAATTCTACTTAAATTCACCTACAAATCAGCAGTTTGTTATCATTGATAACAGTAAGCTTGCTGATTTGTCCAAATACGTGAGATATTCTTTTTGGGAGAAATACGATGAAAAAAGCTCTGTAGTCAGGTTTGCAACATCATGGTGTACTACTATGGAAGCAATAAATGAACTTGATGAAATACTAGGCAATGTACTTGATAAATAAAACAGACAATATAATAAAAACTAAGAGACTGTAAAAACGCAAGTTTTCTACAGCCTCTTTTTATATCATCTGCTCTATTTTGGAAGATCTTCATTTGACGGATTATCAAGCAGTTTTCCCTTTTCGCTGAAGCGTGACCCGTGACAAGGACAGTCCCAAGAATACTCCGCATTATTCCATTTAAGCGCACAGCCCAAGTGTGGGCATACTCTCTTTTTAGACGGTGTTAATAGATTTATCACTGATTCAATACCGTTTTTAAACAGTTGCGGTTTCAGAATGCTCCTAGATGGATCAAATACATCTATAAAGTCATTTTTCTTATCAAGTATAATATCACTTATCAGCATAGCGGCCACCATGGAGTTAGTCATTCCCCACT
>JBJEPE010000091.1:0-31701 GCA_051881075.1 Acutalibacteraceae bacterium
TCCTCACTACTGAGCGAGCCTTATTCTTTGAGAAGAAAGAATCTGCACCGCCTGTGATAACACCGAGACCCTCTTGGTGTCCTTCTTGGAATATAACAACTATAGTAACAGCTATTGACAAAATCAAAAGAACTATACCTAAGATTATTTCTAAAGCACTCATTGTGTAACACCTCCAATAATCAGCATTAATTCTAGATTATAATAACATACATTTTTAAATTTTGCAATACCTTTTTTAAGATTAGTTGCACAAAATTTCTAAATTATTTTTTTAAACCCGAAATATAACAACTTTCCTCTTATTTTTTGATAAGTAAAAAAACTTTACATCATAATTGAATTTATAATTCTATAAACGTACAGGGATAAAAAGCAACATAAAAATGTATATTTTAAGGGTATGTGGAATAGCAAAAAATTTAATCATCTATCACAAAGGCAGAATCCCATACTGACGTATTTATTATTGGCATCAGAGCATTATATATATTATCGACTTCTTTTTCTTTTGCCAAAAGTGTAAGCTGTGATTGCTTAGTAATACGCTTCTGCTCTGATATTTTTGTTATTATCGGTAACTTTCCCTCTGACTTTACACGTTTAAGCACCTGCGCCCCACGCTTATTGAAGCCTATAACTTTGATATATTCAGGCATTATGCTTTGAAGCTCTTTGTCTATTCCAAGTAGTGCATAAAGCAGTATTCTTCTTAATCTGGCGTGTGTATAGCGTTTTGACTTTACATTATTTATAAGATCATTATACGTGCAAAAATTATTTGCTGAGCTCAAAATTTTATTCTCTATGCCCTCACCCACCTCTGCTATATTTTTTAGCCGATCAGGGGTCATTCCACGCAGACGAATAAAAAGCTCTCTCTCAAAGGAACTCGCCGTTACGGGGCATCTGCTTTGCCTTATTTCCTCGGTAATTATCCGCATACATTCACTCGGCACAAACTTACTAATATCCTCTCCGCTTAAAATGCAGCTGCGTATATATGATGCAGATGCCATGTTTTCGTTTGCGGATGTGCTGTCATGGTCAACACTTATGCGCTGTATTGGCACGGGCTTGACTTTGCTGTTCATACGGCTAAGCGCCTTAATATACTCAACCGCAAGAATATTATTTGGCTTGCGCAGTTCGTCGGCGGCACTTTGTCCCAAAAGACTTTGTACAACATTGCTAACAGCCACCGCATACGTCATGCCTTTCTTCATT
The DNA here is from genome assembly GCA_051881075.1 of Acutalibacteraceae bacterium. Lineage (GTDB taxonomy): Bacteria > Bacillota > Clostridia > Oscillospirales > Acutalibacteraceae > RUG14223. Next base: position 1,228 of record JBJEPE010000091.1, read on the forward strand.
TCATTTTTTATTTGCGATACGGTTTCGTCCTTATTAAGTACAGCGCAAATCTCAGTAAGCATATCCCGTTCCGCACATTCTGCACCGAAATACAAATTATCAACACAGCCCATGCCGTCAATAATACTTACTCCTGCCGATGCAAACTTTTCAGCAGAAGCTACGGCAAAAGGTACGGGAATTTCAACTACAATATCCGCCCCACATTCAATAGCGGACCTTGCACGCATTTGCTTACTGATTATGGCAGGCTCTCCCCTCTGCGTGTAGTTTCCGCTCATTACGGCAACTACATGGGTACTGCCTTGTTCTCTCATTTTATTTATTAGATATAAATGACCGTTGTGAAAAGGATTAAATTCACAAATTACGGCTGAAATAATCATAATTCTCACCAATTTTTTAAAAAATTTTAAATAACGGTTGATTTTGTAACATATTTGTACTATTATATAATAGTCAAAAATGCAATCAAATTCAAGCGTATATTGCATTATTCGTTAATGATTTTTGATTTTTTAGGATACGACAGGAGGATAACAATGAAAATACTTGTAATTAACGCAGGTAGCTCATCGCTTAAATATCAGCTTATAGATATGACCGATGAGTCAGTACTTGCTAAAGGAAATTGCGAAAGAATAGGCATTGACGGTAGCGTTATTACACACAAGACCGCAGACGGTAGAGAGAGAAAGCTCGTTGTACCTATGGTTGACCATACTGCCGCTTTTATGCAGGTTAAAGATGCTTTGCTTGATAGCGAGGTAGGCGTAATTAAGAACCTTGATGAGGTTTCCGCTATCGGTCACAGAATAGTTCAGGGCGGTGCCATATTCAATGAATCAGTAATCGTTACAGAAGAGGTTATTAAGGGTATTGAAAGCCTTATTCCGCTGGCACCTTTACATAACAGAGCTCATGTACAGGGCATACGTGCCTGTATTGAAGTTTTCGGCAAGGATGTACCGGAGGTTGTTGTTTTTGACAACGCCTTCCACTCAACAATGCCGCCTAAGGCTTATATGTATCCTGTACCGTATGAATATTATGAGAACTATCACGTACGCAGATACGGCTTCCACGGTACATCTCACCGCTATGTAAGCGGCAAGTGTGCCGAGCTTATGGGCAGAGATATAAAAGACTTAAAGCTTATAACCTGCCACCTTGGCAACGGTTCATCAATTACCGCTATTGACGGCGGCAAAGTTATTGATACCAGCATGGGTCTTACCCCGCTTGACGGCTTTATGATGGGCACACGCTCAGGAACCCTTGATCCGTCGGTTGTTACATTTATCGCAGAGCAGGATCACCTCACTGCAGCAGCTATGAGAGAAATGCTCAATAAGAAGTCCGGCCTACTCGGTATTTCAGGCGTTTCAAGTGATGACAGAGATGTTACTAAAGCCGCAAATGAAGGTAATGAAAGAGCCATCCTTGCACATCAGATGTTAAGATATGAGATAGCAAAGTTCATCGGTGGCTACTATGTAGCATTGGGCGGCTGTGACGCTATGGTATTTACGGCAGGCCTCGGCGAAAATCAACCGTCACACCGTAAGGCAATCTGCGATTACCTTAAATGCTTTGGCGTTGAGATTGATGACGAGCTTAACGAAAAGGCTATACATGGCAACGGTGGTAGAATATCTACACCAAACTCAAAAATTGAAATTTATGTTATCCCGACAAACGAAGAACTTGTTATCGCAAGAGATACTAAGGCCCTCGTTGAGAACAGATAATATTTATTTGTTAATACTAACTATAAAGAAGATGAGGTACCGTATCACTTCGGTGCCTCATTTTATTAAAGAGATCCGTATAGGAGGCAAAAGCAATGAATAACAAGGCATTAATAGCTATGAGCGGTGGCGTAGACAGCTCTGTTGCCGCCTTTTTGATGAAGCAAAAGGGATATGATTGCACAGGCGTTACCATGAAGCTGTACACTAATGAAGAAATAGGCGTAAGCCGAGAAAAAACCTGCTGTTCACTTGATGACGTAGAGGACGCACGAAGCGTTGCATACAGGCTTGACATGCCCTATTATGTTTTTAACTTTACGGGAGATTTTGAAAAAAACGTAATCAAAAAGTTTGTTGACTCATATGAGGGCGGATTTACCCCTAATCCCTGTATTGACTGCAACAGATACATGAAGTTTGACAGACTGTATATGCGCGCAAAAGAGCTTGGAATGGATACCATAGTAACCGGACACTATGCGCAGATAACATACAATGAAGAAACCGGCCGTTATTTACTCAAAAAAGCCGTAGATCCAACGAAGGATCAAAGCTACGTGTTATATTCATTAACGCAGGATCAGCTTAAGCACACGCAATTTCCACTCGGTACGCTGCCTAAATCAAAGGTAAGAGAGATTGCGGCTGAAAACGGCTTTTTAAATGCTAATAAGCACGACAGTCAAGACATCTGCTTTGTTCCCGATGGGAAATATACTGAGTTTATAGAGAAATATACAGGTAAAGATTATCCGCACGGGAACTTCATTGATATAAACGGTAATATCTTAGGTGAACACAAGGGTATAATTCGCTATACAATAGGTCAGCGTAAAGGTTTAGGACTTGCCATGTCTAAGCCCGTTTATGTTTGCAAAAAAGATGTAGAAAACAATGCAGTAGTACTTGGAGATAACGAGGATTTATTCTCAACTACTCTAATAGCCAAAGATATTAATCTGATATCCTGTGAAAAAATTGAATCCCCTATACGTGTAAAAGCAAAAATCAGATATAACCAAGCTGAACAATGGGCAACGGCGGAACAGCTTGACGATGATACGATAAAGGTAGTATTTGATGAACCGCAACGTGCTATAGCTCTTGGACAGGCAGTTGTATTATATGATGGAGATGTTGTAGTAGGCGGAGGAACTATAGCAAGTGGTGATTGAATATAAGCACAAATTCCATATTAAATTAGTAATTATAAAACGACATTAAAAAACGCTGTAGATATTTAAGTTTATATCTACAGCGTTTATTTATTGTAATTTTTAACTCTTTTGAGATTATGGGTTATACCGGATGTATCATTTTTTCCTTGTCAAAATGTTCTCCGTCAATTCCGTATTTCTCATTTTTACGCTTTTCAAAGAAGTTTACGGCTACCTTCGGGAATTGTGCATAAGAAAGTACATCTTCCTCTTGCTCTATCCACTGTGCGCACTCACCACGGAGCTTTTCAAGCTCAGGTTCAAGTAAATCGGCAGGTCTGCAAGTAATTGCAGGTCTGTCACCGGCAATTTTCTTAGTGAACTGAGGGTCTACAGGTACAGGAGTAGTACCGTATTTGCCGGAAACTAAATCTTTGAACTCGTTAGTACACATTTTATATCTTTCGCCCATTAAAACGTTATAAACAGCCTGCGTACCTACTATCTGAGATGTAGGAGTAACAAGCGGCGGATAGCCTGCATCTTTACGTACAGCAGGAACTTCTTTTAATACTTCGTCAAGCTTATCTTCTTTGCCTGCTTGCTTAAGCTGTGAAAGAAGATTAGAAAGCATACCGCCGGGAACCTGATATATAAGAGCATTTGCATCAACGGCAAGCATCTTAGGATCAAGCAGACCCTCTTTGATGTATCTGTTTCTGAGCTGCATGAAATAATCTCTTATTTCGGTGAGTAAAACAAGATCTAGGCCTGTGTCATACTCGGTACCCTTAAGTGCGGCAACCATAGACTCGGTAGGTGCATGAGATGTGCCAAGTGCCAAAGGCGACATAGCGGTATCTATCATGTCTGCGCCTGCCTCAATACCCTTTAACAGGCACATTGATGCAAGACCTGAGGTATAGTGTGTATGCACCTGTACAGGTAAATCTACTGCCTTTTTGATAGCTGATACAAGGTTTTGGGTATCATACGGTGTAAGAAGTGCCGCCATATCCTTAATGCAGATAGAATCAGCGCCTGCATCCGCTATTCTCTTAGCATAATCAACATAGTAATCTGTTGTGAAAACAGGTCCTGTTGTGTAAGAAATAGCTACCTGAGCGTGTGCTTTTTCCTTTTTAGCCGCCTTTATGGCAACCTGAAGGTTCTTTATATCATTAAGTGCGTCAAAAATTCTGATAATATCTATGCCATTTGCCACTGAACGCTGTACAAAATACTCAAGAACATCGTCTGCATAGTGACGGTAACCGAGCATATTTTGACCTCTGAACAGCATTTGAAGCTTTGTGTTCGGGCAATGGTCACGTATAGTGCGCAATCTCTCCCATGGGTCTTCATTTAAAAATCTCAAACAAGAGTCAAACGTTGCGCCGCCCCAACATTCAAGTGAATAAAATCCGACTTTATCGAGCTTATCGAGTATCGGGAGCATATCTGCGGTTGACATCCTTGTTGCCAAAAGGGACTGATGAGCATCACGCAAGACCGTTTCGGTTATTAAAATCTTTTTTGCCATTCGTTACACGCTCCTTAAATCAAGCAAGCGTGAGGATAACTGTGCCTGAATCTACAGACTCGCCCTTGCTTACGTTAATACCGGCAACAGTTGTATCTCTTGGAGATACTATCTCATTTTCCATCTTCATCGCTTCAAGGATAACCAGTACCTGACCCTTCTTAACGCTTTGACCTACGCTAACGTTTATTGACAAAATAGTACCCGGCATAGGTGCCTTCACCGGTTCACCGGATGCACTGCTTTGGGCAGGAGCCTTTTTAGGTGCAGGCTTTGCGGCAGGTGCGGCAGCAGGTGCTATTGCAACAGGAGCAGCACTTTCGCCTAATTCTTCAACCTGTACATCATATGCTGTACCGTTTACTGTAATTCTAAGATTTTTCATTTATATTCATCCTTTCGTAATGGATCAAATTTGTGTGTTGCCGTGCTTTCTCGGCAATGTTGTAACTCTCTTTGATGCAAGCATATCGATATATGTAAGGAGCTTCTCTCTCGTTTGAGCAGGCTCAATAACATCTTCTACATATCCCTCTGCGGCGGCCTTGAATACATTAGCCTCAACATCTCTGTACTCGATGGCAAGCTTTGCTCTGTCAGCAACAGGATCACTTGAATTATTAAGTTTGTCGCTCCAAAGCATAGCAGACGCAGTTACGGGATTTAAAGCGTTTATTACGGCAGTACACCATGCTACGGTTATATCTGCGTTGGCACCCTTACCGGCTGTAGCAACATAATAAGCACCGTATGCCTTGCCTGTAACAACAGTTGCCTTAACTGTTGTAGCCTCTGCATAAGCACTTGCAAGCTTAGCGGCGTCCTTGAGTGATGTGAAACCGTCGGAGTTAGCAAAAGTAACTACAGGAACAGAGAAACCGTCGCAGAAGCGCACAAAGCGTGCTGCCTTAGTGCAACTGTCGCTGTCTGCCTTGTCACCTGTAAAAGCAATTATTCCTACTGCATTACCGCCGATACGTGCAAGACCCGTCTTTACCGCTGTGCCGAACTTAGCCTGAAGCTCGATAAAGCTGTCATCGTCAGCTACACAGGCAACTATCTCCTCGGTAATATCCTTACCGTCAAGTGCAGAATCAGCACATGAATTAAGCAGACTTGCGTCCTTCTTAGCACCTATATCATCGGCAAAGGGTGATACGCTTAGGTTATTTGAAGGCAACATAGCGATAAGCTCCTTTGCCTTATTAAGAGCGTCTGCCTCATCTTCCGCAGTAATGTGGCTGATACCGCCTACTTCATTTTCTTCATACGTACCGCATTTGCCGTTAGTTTCAAGTGAAAGCTGTGCTTTCTTTGACATTATAACAATATCTGCCGATGCTGCAATCATCGCACCTGCACCAAAGCAGGGGCCTAAAACAACAGATATCTGTGGTACAACACCCGTAATGTTACTTGTAAGATTAAGAATATCGCCATATGCGCCGAGCATATCGTATTCCTGAGCAAGCTTTGCACCGATAGAATCATATATTCCTATAATCGGTAAGCCTGTCTTAGTTGCAGTTTCATAGAGCTTCTTTAGCTTAGCGGCCTGAGCCTTACTCATAGCACCGCCCTGCATATCTCTATTTTGAGCAAAAGCATAGACAGGGCAACCGTTTACGGCACCGTATGCCGCAATCGCTTCGGTATAATCGCCGTCAGACTTTGAGAATGAATCTATCTCAACGAAGCTGCCGCCGTCAAAAAGCTTTGAAAGTCTTTCTTTTGCCACGGTAGCTCCGAGTGAGTCCTTGGCTTGTCCGAGCATTTCGAGCTTTTCTTCAATACTCATTCAAATTCCTCCGTTCAAAAATTTATTTAAGTTACATTCATTATTAAAATTTATAATAAACAAATAAACAAATCAATTATATAAAATTTTCGTTAAAATCACAATAGTATTATTTATTTTTTACAGTTTTCACATTTTCCAATCATTTTAGGCAAGTCTATCAGTGCAATATTGCCAATGATTTTGTGTCCTAATTGACGAAAAACGTTGAAATCCTCATTATTTACTCCATAAATCACAAAAATACCTCTGTTCATCGCATAAGATGCCGCCGCCCTGACAAGCAAATCAGCGGTCAGCAGGTTATCGTTATCAAGCTTTTTTGTTTTATCACAGAAATACAAGTCCAGCTTAAGCAGGGACATTCTTTTATCCTCAATACATACGGCAATATATCCAAGCTGTGCACCGCTTTCCTCTGCCATTAAAATCGCTTTATCTCCGCTTATATCTTGAAATGGAGAGAGAATAACCGCAACGCTATTTTCATCTCTCACAGGTTTTACCGATATCATAATTACTGCTCCTTTGCAGCCTTTCCGTAATCAACTATCTTCTTATACTCATCATGGGTAAGGCTTCTCCACTTACCCGGTTGCAACATTCCAAGCTTGATTTGACCTATCTCGGTACGCTTTAACCGTGCAACCTCCAGATTAAGCTGCTCGCACATCTTTCTTATCTGTCTGTTTCTGCCCTCGTGCAGAACTATCTCCAGGACTACTCTGCCCTCTTGCTTTTGAATTACACGTACCTCACACGGTGCGGTTTTTCTACCGTCTATTTCCATGCCGGCACACATTTTAGTTATCTGTTCCTCTGTTATAGAAGGTCTGACAGTAACTCTGTAAACCTTGTAGATATGTCTGGCCGGGTGCATAACCAAATTAGCAAATTCTCCGTCATTTGTCATTAAAAGCAGACCCTCAGAGTCCCTGTCAAGCCTTCCAACAGGATATACACGTGCGGGTATATCTGATACAAGCTCCGCAACGCACTTTCTGCCCATTTCATCGCTCATAGTAGTAACAAAGCCTCTTGGCTTATTGAGCATGATATAATAATGAGCATTACTCGAAACCGCCAATTTCTTACCACGAACATAAATCTTATCTTTTGACGGATCTACCTTATCACCGATTTTTGCAACGGTACCGTTTACCTTGATAAGTCCATCTGCTATCATTTGTTCCGATTTTCTTCTTGAAGCAACTCCCATATCAGCAAGTAACTTCTGTAGTCTGATTTTGTTATCCTTTTTATTATTCAAAATATTTTCTCCCGACTTTCATATTACTTAAAAAAGCGTAAACTTAATAGACCAACGAAATCCCCGATTTTCTTTCGTCGATTGCTTTTTCTGTAAAACAAACAAAAAAGGAAAGTTTTTTCTGAAATCAAAGCTCGATTTCAGATGATCCGTTGCTTTACAGCCAATATAAACACGGTTCACGCAAACGTGTTGTTTTTAAACAAGCTAAATGTACAAATATAAGCAAATTGTGTTCTTATTCCCTGCACTAATGCAAATCATAATTTCACGCAAAATCATCAATAAGCAAAGGCAGAATTAACATTAATAAAGGTATAAATACATACTGGCTCACGCTAGCCGGTACAAATTCACTCTCTATTATAACAAGAATAATCACACTTTGAATTTTTCGCCCCACAGATCCGACACATACAAAAGGTTACATAAAAACAAATGAACTGAAAAAACTAGTCATAAAAAGACTATTTTCTTAACCATCACTACCGATAAAATCAATCATCAATGTTGGCAATAAATTTCACGCAAATCTATTACCTGATACTATAGATGATATCAATCATCACGATAAATCATAATTTTTTATAACCTGAGCAAAGCAATATCCTCCCATTAAATACACGTCAACAAATGTAACATCTGAACTGATTATAGAAAATCAGTTTACACAAAGACAAATTAATGAAAGAATAGCGTACTTTAACAAGCATCAGTCAAAATTAATATAAAAAAGTAATCCAATATTACCTTAAGCATCTGCGATAACGCTTAAAATCAAAAAATTACATTCTTATATTCATTTTTATAATTGATGCCTAACTTTGTAGTAAATGACGTATCTGCAAAATACAAGTACATTTAAACAGATTTGATTTTTCTAAAAAATACTACTTATGAAATCAACCAACTTTTGAAAAAAGCTTTTTTTGACCTCGACGTACTTTACCGATGTTTCCGCAACAAGATAGTTTTCCGCAATAATGTCACCGTTATACTTATATGTAATAACGCCGATCCTATCGCCGGCCGTTACAGGCGCATAAACAAAATCGGCAAGCATGACCTTACGCTCTATCATATTGATATCACTTTTTTTAACAATGGCTTGAGAGCTATTCTCGGCAACTGCAAATATGTTATCGGTTTCTCCACCCACTATATTTACTGAAAAGCTTTCTGAAAAATCATCAAGTTCAACAGACTGCATCATCGGAAAACCATACTCATACATATTGATATGATCATTCCAATCATCAGGGGCATTAAGTGTAACGGCAACAAGCGTAACACCGTCTTTTTTAGCGCACGATACCAAGCATCGACCGGCACTTTCGGTAAAACCGGTTTTGCCGCCGACACAATATTCATACAACCTTAAAAGCTTATTATGATTAGTATAGGTACACACCTTTCCTTCAGGCTTAATAAAAGTAACGCTCTCTGATTTTTTGGATGTAAGTTCCGCAAAGTCTACATTCTTCATTGCATAACTCATTAGCAATGCCATATCATAAGCGGTAGAATAATGATTATCATCATCAAGCCCGGACGGTGTAACAAAGGAGGAATTTTTCATTCCGATTTCTTTCGCCTTAGCGTTCATTATCTTTGCAAAATCAGAGAAATTATTGGCAAGTGAAAGCGCAACCGCATTTGCAGCATCATTGCCGGATACAGTCATCATACCTGTAGCAAGATCCTTAAGGGTAAGGATCTCTCCCTCTTTCAGATACATTGACGAACCCTCAGCGTACATATCCTTAGTTACTTTTACCTGTTTGTTGCCATACTGTGCAGCCTCTAAAGCAATTATGGAAGTTAAAATCTTAGTGGTACTTGCCATAGCGTGCTTCATATCAGAGTTCTTTTCATACAAGACTTCACCGTTATCGGCACACATAAGCACCGCACATTCCGCAGATACCGATATTCCTACTGCCTTTGCTTGCGTAATATCAAGCGAAGCAATAAAAAATATCGCAGTATAAATCATTAGAAAAAGCTTTTTCTTCAAGATAACACCCTCTCATATACAATTAAACAATTAGCATTTAATTGTATGCTGAAAGAATGTGCTGATATTCAATTTTATTTCAATACCGAAATTATTCGGCAGTCGCTTCTGTTATTTCAGAGCTTTTTTCCGGTTTATTCTTTTTGAAAAGCTCGCTGGCCTTATCAAAAATCTCAGGAATCATACCAACAACTCTGTCGGTAGGGTTATCGTACTGATTAATACTCAGCAATTTAACCTCACCCTTACTGATAGTAAGAAAAGCAAGCGGATTAATGGTTATTGCTGCACCACTACCACCGCCGAAAAGCTCTTTACCCTCAACCTTTTTAGTAGGGAACTCTGAGCCGCCGGAAGCAAATCCGTAAGTAACCTTAGATATTGGTATAATAACAGTACCGTCAGGAGCAGTTATCATATCACCGATAATGGTATTTACATCTACCATGCTCTTGATTTTGTCTAATGTTACATCCATAAGACCTTCTAATGGGCGTTCACTCATAAAATCAACCCTTTCTGATAAATAATAAATTCGGCATACTGTCCCCTTGCATTAATGCAAGTCAATACATACACATTTAAGCGGTTACTGTACATCCGCTTGATGTCAGCTTATCATTATGTGCGGCAAGTTTAGCACATCTTCACGCAAGATAAGTGATAATCAAATGTGTTTGTCACATTATGCCTGACTATCGGCACTTGCCTTTGCCATAGTCCTTATATATCCAAACAGCATACGCAATGCGAACGCCGTTACGAATATCAAACGAATTTTTAAGTAAGCAAAGCAATCAATTTTCGTTTGTTTTGCATCAAAATCCGGCCTGACCGATACATCGTACTTCTTAGTATTAAGCCTTGATATCAATGCCGCAGAAACGGGATATATCGCTGCACAGGCTCTACCGTAATTTATGGCTGTATCAGCCGCATTATCTGAAGCAATTACAACGGATATCCTTAAATCTTTAACTATCAAACGATTTAATAACTTTTTTGAAGCATTTAAAGTAGTATTTGCCAATGATTTTAAAATATTTATCAAACCTGATAAACCTTTTTCTTCTTTTATTTGTTGCCAAGATGATTTTTTAGGCTCTTTTTTAGGTTTATCAGAGGTACTTTTCTTCTTTGATTTCTTCTTTTTCGGCTTTTGATCCTCCGATTTAGTAGCATCGTAAGTTATAAAGTATTTTATCTTTACACTTAATTCTCCATCATATTTTATGAGGATCTTTACATTGCAAAGCAACAATATAACTAAAAGCAAAAGTATTCCGAGAATTATATACAATGCAGTCACGCAAATTTCCTCCGTTCCTGAGTGCTTTTGCCATAGACTATAAGTTATTCATATTCATCAAATGAGCTTTCATCTTCTTCAGAGTTATCATCGAAACGCTCATATATTGTTTCATCTACTTCGTCAAATTCTTCATCGTACTCTTCATAATAAGAATCATTACTTATTACATCTTCAATATCTGCCGCCGTAGTTGCAACATCCTGTGCAATAGATTCATCAGCAACGGTTTCAATATCTGTATCCTCTGCATTCTGCTTGTCCTGCGTATCTTCCTGCTCGTCAGGTTCTTTATCCTGAACAGGCGGCAATTCCAATGTAGAAGTAATGCCGAAGCAACGCAGAAAATTCTCGGTCGTACCGTATAAGAGCGGTCTACCGGGAAGCTCCAGCCTGCCTCTCTCTTCTATAAGTCCCTTATTAGCTAAACTTGAAATAACACCGGTGCAGTCAACACCTCTTACCTGCTCTATGAACGCCTTGGTAACGGGTTCGTTATAGGCTATTATCGCCAATACCTCCATGGCGGCCTGCGATAACGGTGCATTTTTTCTCATATTCATAATCTTTATGATATACTGTGCGTGCTCTTCTCGTGAACACATTTGATAGCTATCGTTAAGCTTGACTACTTTTATTCCTGAATGTGCCGCATTAAAATCGGTAACAAATTCCGCAAGCCAATCTTCACACTGCTTTTTTTCGATTTGAAGTGCTTCAGCTATCTTGTCCGAATCCACAGGAGAGCCACACGCAAAAAGCACGGCTTCAACTATTGCTCTGAATTCTTTGTTCTCCATTTTCTGTTGACCTCGCTTAGTTTTACTGTTGCCTCATCTCCGTCACCGTCAATGAGTATCCTTTTACCCTTAACAAGCTCCAATACCGCCAAAAAGGTCGCAACAAGCTCAGATTTTTCACGGCTGGATTCAAACAAAGAGCCATAAGATACGCCAGAACTCTTCCATAATCGACGTAAAACGTGTATTATTCTGGAATTTACGGAAACCATGTGCCTTGCAACTATTCCGGAAAACGCCTGCGCCGGCGGCGGGAGCTTCCGCTTGCCCCTGCCTACCGCTGAAAGATAGGCATCATACATCAGCATTTTAGAATGATGGCGAGTATATGTAGAGTCCACCTCAAACTCCTCAGGCTCACGGACAAAGCTGTCAAATGATATCATCTCGGACATAAGCGCCGCAATTCGCTTGCATTCCTGATATTCAAGAAGCTGACCGGAAAGCTCTTTTTTGAGTTCTTCTGTTTCCTCATATTTTGGTAAAAGCGATACCGTCTTTATGTAAACAAGCCTTGCTGCCATTTCAAGAAATTCACTTTCAATGTCCATATCCTGCGCCTGCATAGCGGCGATATGTGCCAAGTACTGTTCCAACAGTGACGATATCTCAATATCATAAATGTTAAGTTTATTCTTTGAAATAAGGTATAATAGTAGATCAAGAGGTCCCTCAAACACCGGCAATTTATAAGATATTTTTTCCATACTCAAGCACCAAAAGGTAATGATGTCAGCCAAACAACAAAGTTAAGTGCCGAATTCTGTATCAAAGTAAGGGGTACATCCAAGATACCGGTAAATAAAAGAACAACTAATACCATATAACAAACCTGCTCATTTCTGTACAGCTTATAAACCAAATGATCAGGTAAAAACCTCATAAGTATCTTTGAGCCGTCAAGCGGAGGAATCGGAATAAGGTTAAATACTGCAAGAAAAACATTCACCCTTATATAGAATGATGCAAATATCATTCCATAGATCCATTCAAGCTTAAAAAATATATTAAGTAATATTCCACCGAACAAAGCAGCGATAAAGTTTGACGCAGGACCTGCAAGTGCGGTAAGCGCCATATCTCTTTTTGGTTTTTTAAAGTACAAAGCATTTACCGGTACAGGCTTAGCCCAACCAAATCCAACTAAAAAAAGTGAAAGCGCACCAAAGGGGTCTATATGCGCCAGCGGGTTCAACGTCAAACGACCGCTGTATTTTGCGGTATTATCACCAAGCTTATAGGCAACATATCCGTGTGCAAGCTCATGTAATGGTAAAACTAAAACTATCGTCACTAAAATTGCGCATGTATATAACAATAAATCAACGAAAGATGTTGACTGTGAAAACAACATTGATATAACTCCCATTGCAGTTCCTCCTAATACTTTTATATAATTGTTATAAGTATACTACATTTTTGAGCAAAATACAATAGTTTAAACACAAAAATAGTAAAACTGCTTAAATACTGACTGCTGATAAAACCAAGCGATGCGATAAAACCGGCAAAATTGCTATACATTACATAATGAACAACTGAAGATTAGTATTTTTTATATCAAACTGCAAAAAAATAGTCCAAAATTTAAAAGAATTTAAAAAAACACTTGCAATTATGCTTAAAATCTGTTAAAATACTCATGTTGCAATTATGAGGTAATAAAGGAGGTGCAGACACATGGCAAAGTGTGATATTTGTGGTAAGGAAGTAAAATTCGGTATTAGAGTTTCTCACTCACACAGACGTTCAAACAGAACTTGGAAGCCAAACGTACAGCGTGTAAAGGCTATCGTAGACGGTTCTCCGAAGCGTATTTACGCCTGCACCCGTTGCTTACGTTCAGGTAAAGTAACGCGCGCAGTGTGATGTACTCTAACAACACAATATTGAACCTGAAGGAACCTGATTGCAAGAGGTTCCTTTTCGTTTGCAACAAATACTTTGATGAGAGCGATTTTCTCTTTTTCGGATGATGCAACATTAAATGAAAATCAGAAAATTAAAATTCATCAATTCACCAAAAAGCACCGTAACAGACATTTTGTTACGATGCTTTTAATTTACTCAATAAATATAGAATTTCATATCTTTGAAAATCGTTTTTTAACTATACAGATAGTCGTTTTTATTTGCATTAGCCTCTAAGAAAGCCTCATTTACAGACTCATCTTTTATAATTTTAAGGTACGCTATCATATCCTTAGAAAATTGTTGGAGCTTAGAATGGTATATTGTAGTCCAGACAGCCTCGTGGTTCTCTGCCTGAGAAATAAGCTTGCCGGAGTATTTATCAGCCGTAAACAGGAATGTTATGCACTTTTCGCCTGTATCGGTTAATAGCTTATCAGCAACACCGCACAACTTGATATCAGAAATCTCAAGTCCTGTTTGTTCTTTTACGTTACGAACTAGTGCTTGAGTAACACTCTCGTTTTTCTTTACAAATCCACCCGGCAAAATCAAGTTTTTCAAAGACTTTTCTGCACCTGTATTCTTGTTAAGTAAAAGCACTTTACGTGTTGTAAAGTCGCTTAAATAGCACATCGCCATTACTGCTGTTTTAGCTACATGGGCATCTGTGTCATCAAGATATGCGTGCTTTGATACAACAACTCCGTCATATTTTTGTTTAAACTGAACACGTCCCGTAAAGGTTTCATCACATGACGGGCAATAAAAGCTTGATACAAAATTCTTGCCCTTTAACAGCCATTGCGTTTTTTGCTCGGTTTTTCCCGAACAGTGAATACAGTCAAATGTAATACTTGACTTGTCTATCTGAGGATCGTCAATATCCAGTATAACAAAAGTCTTAAACATAAGTCTGCCGTAAAAATCATCCGATGTTGCATCCTCAATAAACGCTGCCAGCTTTTCTTTGGAATAAACTCTTTTAAAGCACTCATATGCTAAGATACTGTCATCCAACGCTCTATGATGTTCAACCCCATCCAGATCTATATTCAGCATTTCGGCGGTAGCCTGAAGCCCTATTTGATTAGTGATATCAACATCTAAACAAGCGGAGCAAAAAGCCTGTGCATCTACATACTTTGATATAAAATCTATTCTGTCGGTTTTTAAGTAATACTCTGTATTTTCTAATAATGTCTTAATATCTGACTTTCCCCAAGTCAGGATAATTGAATTTTCACCGACAAATTTTTTGAATTTACTCAAAACATGTGTAAAGGTATGGCCGGATTTCTGCAAGAGTTCATTAGTGATATGTGTCAAGTTTTTTATCTTGCCACTTATTTTTTTGTTAATTTGGGGCTTAACAAGCATAGAAAACCTATCAATAATCTCCATATTCTCTGATACCTTAACTGCACCAAATTCAATTATTTCGTTAATGTGCTTATAATCCTTTCGGCTAACCGCACCATTCCATTCCATGTCAAGAATAATAAAATTCATAAGTACAACTCCGTATTAAGCTTTTTCTTTGCTGGCCTTCTTCATACGTTGCTCTTTGTTCAAAATAACTTTTCTGAGTCTGATGCTCTTAGGAGTTATCTCAACAAGTTCATCATCAGCGATAAATTCAAGTGATTGCTCAAGACTTAAGATTGACGGCGGCGTAAGCTTAAGCGCCTCATCAGAGCCTGCGGCACGGGTATTTGTTATATGCTTTTTCTTGCATACATTAACAGTTACATCCTCTGACTTAGGGCTTGCGCCAACTATCATTCCCTCATAAACCGCTACACCGGGGCCAACGAACATTCTGCCACGTTCCTGTGCGGCAAACAGACCGTAGCCCGTTGTATCGCCTGTTTCGTGAGCAATTAGTGAACCCTGTGAACGCTTCATCATTTCGCCCTTGTATGGCTCATAGCAATCAAATATATGGTTCATAATGCCGTTACCGTTGGTATCCGTCATAAATTCCGGACGATAACCCATCAGTCCTCTGGCCGGTATTTTGAACGACATATATGTTATGCCGTTTTCGCGTGTTATCATGTCAAGCAATTCAGCTTTACGTGTTCCAAGCTTTTCCATAACGTGTCCTACATATTCCTCCGGAACCTCTATCATAAGCATTTCCATTGGTTCACAGACAACACCGTCTATATTTTTTAATATAACCTTAGGTCTTGATACCTGAAATTCATAATTCTGGCGGCGCATTGTTTCTATAAGTATTGAAAGATGAAGCTCACCCCTGCCAGATACACGGAATGTATCTGTAGAATCCGTTTCTTCTACACGCATGGCAACATTAGTTTCAACCTCTTTAAAAAGACGATCTCTTAAATTTCTGGAGGTAACATACTTGCCCTCTTTACCTGCAAACGGGCTGTCATTTACCATAAACAGCATTGATACAGTAGGTTCGTCTATCTTAACAAACGGCAAGGCCTCGGGATGCTCAATGTCGCAGACGGTTTCACCTATATTAAGATCAGCTATACCCGAAACAGCCACGATATCGCCGAGCTGAGCGCTTTCTGTTTCTACACGCTTCAAACCCTCGAACTGATACAGCTTAACTATTTTGACGTTACGTGTACTTCCGTCACGGCAACACAGCACTGCCTGCTGACCGCTCTTTACGCTGCCTCTCTCTACTCTGCCCACACCAATTCTACCAATATAGTCATCATAGTCTATATTTGAGAATAAAAGCTGTAACGGGCCGCCCATTTCTCCGCTTGGTGCAGGCACCTCATCGATTATCATATCAAAGAGAGGCGTCATATCAGTACCCTTTTCATGTGCATCATACGAAGCATAGCCATCTTTGGCAGAAGCATAAACAACCGGGAAATCGAGCTGATCTTCATCTGCGCCAAGCTCAATGAATAAATCAAGAACTTCGTCAACTACTTCTTCAGGACGAGCGCCCGGACGATCTATCTTATTAACTACAACAACTGGCTTTTTGTGCAGACCGAGTGCCTTTTTAAGAACAAATCTTGTCTGAGGCATACAGCCCTCAAAGGCATCTACAAGCAATAAAACTCCGTCAACCATCATCAGTATACGCTCAACTTCTCCGCCAAAGTCAGCGTGACCCGGTGTGTCAACGATATTTATCTTTGTACCCTTATACATTACAGCCGTGTTTTTAGAAAGGATTGTTATTCCTCTTTCTCTTTCAAGGTCGTTAGAGTCCATTACTCTTTCCGCAACCTCTTCATTCTCTCTGAATATACCGCTTTGATGTAGCATTTGATCAACAAGTGTGGTTTTTCCATGGTCAACGTGAGCTATAATTGCGATATTTCTTAGATTATTTCTTGTATCCATTTTACTTTCCCCTCACTATTTATTCACAAACATATATTATATCACAAACTTTCGCAAATTACAAGCCTTATTCACCCGATTTATCGGATTTAAACGCATTTTAAGTATGGAATTAAAAGTATAGTATCACAGACATATTTTTTAATTAAAACATTATGCAGAATGATGCCGGAATTATTAAAAATATAATCGTTTTGATCTTTTTACATTAGATTATAAATTTAAGCTCATCCTGTCTAGAATCTTTTTTGGAAACGTTTTCATGGACTGATTTCTGAGCTGACAAAATATACTATTTAACAAACAAAGTTGACTTATTATGCTACTTGGAAACGTTACCGAAAATAAAATTCAGAATAAATAACTACATATTAATCTATCCCACAGCAATATGCTACTATCAAAGTGCCGTTTACACAACCTACCGTTTCTGTTATTTAAAACAGTCATATAGATAAATATACATACATCTACCGGTTTTAATCTATCATTTTAGATAAAGTCTTTGTTTTGCTGATATCCATCTCGACCGTCTGTTTATAATAGCTTTTTCGGTTAGCATGGTATCAAGCACTATTAGGTTAATACGCTTGTACTTTGGTATCTGCATATAATCAATTTGATGTATATGCCACTACATAGCCTGCATTCCGCTAAATTTCGCCTACAATCCCATCAAAGCTTAATCGCTATTGTAGGGCTATAATTTTCAATATTCCTAATACATACCCAAACAAGCTAGAAATCAGCAATATATTTCGTCTTATATTGATTATTCCGCTTTTTTATTACAAAATGCAAAAATCAGCATAGCTTTTTAAATACTGTGCCGATCTAAGATACATATAAAAACCGCACATACCGAAAAATATGTGCGGCATTTATTTCAATTAATTCTCAGCGTGATCACAAACAACGGTAATTCTTGCCTGTCCGCTGTAATTACAGGTAAAAAGCGTAAGCGGCCAATTTCCGGAGGTCATTTCTTCTACTTCATATGGGTTAAGTATAATTGTATCGGCAACCACATAATTAAATACATTACCGTCCGCATCAATGAAAATTACCGTATCCCCTATCGATATATCAGCAAGCTTGCCAAAATGCGACATAAAGTTATGCGCCGCTATTACAAAATTATCCTTATACACCGAGCCTGAGTATCTGCACGGCGCAATCGTAAGTCCATCATAGCTAAACTCGTTAAGAACAGGCAGTTCCAAACCCAGACTAGGTATCTGTAATATGCCGGAATAATAATTATCGTCTACTTTTTTAACAGGCATTTCAATATCCGGAGTAATCATGTAATTTGGTATATCTTCATTCGGTAGTGATAAATCCGGAAAAATCGGTTTTATTTCAAGCTTTTGAATGATAGACTGTGATAACTCGCCGGCTTTTAGGTCAGCTTGTAAGTTGTATAAAGTAAGTCCTATGGCGGAGGCTATCATCAATAAACCCACAAATATGCAAAAGCCGCCTTTACGCTTTTTAGTTTTCACTCTTGCTTCTCCTACGTCTTGAAATTCCTATAATAACAAACAGTAGTCCAACAGCGGCAAGTACAGGTATAGGCCACCAAAGCATACCTGTTTGCGGTAGCTTTTCAGGTGTGCCGGGTTTACCGGGTGTATCAGGTTTACCGGGTGTGCCGGGTGTATCAGGTTTACCGGGTGTGCCGGGTGTATCAGGTTTGCTGGATGTACCGGGTGTATCAGGTTTGCTGGATGTACCGGGTGTATCAGGCTTGCTGGATGTGCCGGGTTCATCCGGATTCTTTTCAGGTGTGCTGGATGAACCTGAACCGGAGGATACGGAACCTCCATCCATTGTATTATATATAACAAAGGCGTTGCCTGTTCGTTCTATAGCAACTGTATATCCGTTTATTTCTGTTAATTCCTTAACAGTCCATTGTAGACTACTGTCAAGATTATTCCATGTATAGTTCCAGTTATTATCTTGATTTAATACTTTAGTATCGCATAGCTTTGTTCCATCATATAGCTGAACAGTAACCGAATTTGAACGTGATCCGATATAACCGTCATCGTCCCACACCTTAATTACTTCAATATTGATTTTTCCATTATCCGGTCGAGTCTCATACTTTGGCTCAGCAGACACCACATATTGCCATACATCCATTTCATCAAGATTAGGCAAACATATCATGATTGACTCAGGAAGATAGACCGAAGGGCTGAATTTTGACGTAGCACCCATAACAAGGTACAAGCCTTGGTCTATCTGCTCAAAAAAAGCCTTACCCTCGGTATTTGTCTTTGCAGAATAATCAGCCAATAATTTATCGCCTAATATGTATCCGGGCAATGTAGTTGAAAGAGTCGTATATGTTGTATCATCAATAACCGAAAAATCTATAGGATAATCCTTGTAGTCCTGCGTCACCGTGAATGCACCGTTCTCATCTACCGTAGCTATCTTATATAGATTAAACAAAACTCCTTTAGCTGGTGTACCCTCCGGAGTAAAGCTAACGGTAAAATCAATCTTCTTCTCAGTATCAATCTGACTTATTGCAAAAGCGTATTGCGGCACTAGAGTTGTCATAATTAACATACACAACAATATTGCAAGCATTCTTTTAATTGGTTTTTGCAATTCAGACACCTCCTTATTTATTTAAAATAATATAAATTTTTAGATTGCTTTCTTTATCGTAAATACAACATAAGCGCAAGCAAAATCGACAATGCGGCTATAGGCATAATATGATTCTATCGCTATATGCTCTATCTAACAAAAGCTTTTATGTCTTGACAATCTTTTGGTATTACTTAGTTATTATTAGTTACTTAGAAAAACTTAGCATAGTAACACTTTGACAAGCCTGTCGCATCATGTAAAATACAATCTTAAACTAACTAAAACGATCTTATCACATACAGCGGAAACATTATAACAACTTATCACCGTTTGAGATTAATATATTATCAATTTAAACCATTATTGAGCCGATTAGATAAACCCGATAAAATCTACATATATATTATATACTATCATTAATACTATAAAAAGTCAATATAAAAAAATTAATTTGTGTTATAATGTCAAAATATTTTTTTATAATCCTGTTTTTTTGGAACAATAAGTGTATATTTAGTAAATGTACAATAATAAGTTGTAGTAACAAACAGAAGCTACAAAAAACGAAAAGCATTACATATTTAGAGAAGTAAAACGCATGAAAAGAGCTCAGACGAAACTGCTGTTCCCAAAAGGATATGCAAATTCGCCTGAGCTATACAATGTTTTTATCTTACATAGATTTTTATATTATTATCGGAAAAGCTGAATCTATAAGACTTATGAACATAGCGGCAGTTATAATTATTCTTATAAATCCGCATATCTTACTCATTTTTAGCTCTACTTAAGCATTAAAATAAAAATCGATTTCAATGTTATAGTGTATTATCATATTAATAAAAAAGTATATACCCTAATTGTCTATTATTATATAGACAAAAATCTATTAAAGTAGTTCTATCCCTAAATCACGGCAACGCTTGATTTCATCATCAGGCCAAACGGAGGCGTGTACTTCACCGATATGAGCCTTTTGCAAGAGCAACATACAAAGTCTTGATTGACCGATACCTCCGCCTATTGTAAAAGGTAGCTTTTCTTCAACCAACATTTTGTGAAACTCAAGGTTTAACCGATCCTCGGCATTTTCTGCCTTTAATTGCTCAAGCAAGCTATCCTTATCCACTCTTATGCCCATTGACGATATCTCAAAGGCTGAATCGAGTATTGGATTATAAACCACAATATCACCGTTAAGCTTCCAGTCGTCATAGTCAGGGGCTCTACCGTCGTGCTTTTCGCCGGACTTGAGTCTACTGCCTATCTGCATAATGAATACTGCGCCGTACTCTCTTGCAATTTCGTTCTCTCTCTCCTTTGCACTGAGAGCAGGATATCTGTCCTCAAGCTCCTGAGTTGTTATGAAAGATATATCCTTTTTGAGAAACATTTTAAGCTCAGGGTACTTTTGTTCTACATACTCGGCTGTTCTGTATATAGCACCGTAAATATCTCTTACGGTATTTTGCAGATACTCAACCGTTCTGTCCTCTCTTGATATGACCTTCTCCCAGTCCCATTGGTCAACGTACAATGAATGTAAATTATCGCAATGCTCATCACGCCTTATAGCATTCATATCTGTATACAGTCCCTTGTGCATTGGGAAATTATACTTATACAGAGCCATGCGCTTCCACTTGGCAAGGCTATGCACTATCTCTACAACCTCGCCTGTTTCGAGTATATCGAATGATACAGGACGCTCTACGCCGTTAAGGTCATCGTTAAGACCTGTCTTTCTTTTAACGAAAAGCGGAGCGGAAACACGTGTAAGGTCAAGTGCTTTGCAAAGCTCGTCTTCAAATTTATGCCTTAAAAATCTTATAGCCGCCTGTGTTTCAAGAACGCCTAATTTTGCTGTGTATTCTTTCATATAAAACACTCTTTCACGGTAAATTATATCAGGTTATTGTGCCTACTGTTCTTGGGTAAAGGATTACATCTCTTATATTTGACATACCCGTAACATACATAATAATTCTCTCTAAGCCCAATCCAAAGCCGCCGTGCGGTACTGAGCCAAACTTACGCAATGCAATGTAGTTCTCATACTCATCCATGGACATATTGCGATCCTTCATTGCAGTAAGAAGCTTATCCAAATCAGCCTCTCTCTCGCTGCCGCCGATGATTTCTCCTACGCCCGGTACAAGAAGATCTGTAGCGGCAACAGTCTTGCCGTCATCATTCTGCTTCATATAGAAGGATTTTATCTGCTTGGGATAGTTTGTAACGAAAACAGGTCTTTTGAGTACCTTTTCCGTAATATATCTCTCATGCTCTGTCTGCAAGTCACAGCCCCACTCAACAGGATATTGGAAATTCTCTCCGGATTTTTGGAGTATTTCTATTGCTTCGGTATATTCCATAACCGCAAAGTCGTTATCAAGGATATTCTGCAATTTTTCGGTAAGTCCCTTTTCAAAATGGGCTTCAAAGAATTTCATTTCTTCAGGGCATTTTTCAAATACCGATTTAATTATATACTTGATCATTTGCTCCGCAAGCTCTATTACATCAGGTAACTCAGCAAATGCTATTTCAGGCTCAACGTGCCAAAACTCTGCAAGGTGACGTGGGGTATTGCTGTTCTCAGCTCTGAAGCTGGGTCCAAATGTATATATCTTACCAAACGCCATTGCAGCAACCTCGCCTTCAAGCTGACCTGATACGCTGAGGGCTGCACGTTTGCCGAAGAAATCCGCCTTATTGTATTCTTCCTCTGTCTTGTACTCGTTACTGAAACCGATAGTAGTTACCTTAAACATCTCGCCTGCGCCCTCACAGTCACTGCCTGTGATAAGCGGTGTATGAACATATACAAAATGGTTTGACTGGAAGAACTCATGTATTGCCGCAGATACCACGGAACGTACCCTGAATACTGCATTAAAGGTATTTGTTCTTAATCTTAAATGCGGCATAGTTCTAAGGTACTCTAATGTATGCCTCTTTTTCTGTAAAGGATAATCACCCGGGCAAGTGCCTAAAACGGTTATCTTCTCAGCATTTATTTCAACTGAGTCCTTCATAACAAGCGACGGTACAAGCTTGCCCTCGACCTTAACAGACGTTCCAAGCTTCATAAAATCTGAGCAATCGGAAATAACGTTTTTATCTATAACTATCTGTAAGTGCTTAAGTGAGGTTCCGTCATTTATCTCAAGAAATGTCATTGCCTTAGAGTCTCTTGATGTACGTACCCATCCGCAAACTGTTACGTTAGTATTAATAAATTCTTCCTTAGTAAAAATATCAACAATATCTGTATGTTTCATTGCTGTGCCTCCCTTTATACAAATAAAAATACCTTCATCGGGCTATCTGATGAAAGCACCATTATTGCAAAAACCTTGAATATATCTGTAATTTATCAAAGATATATTGCACTATTTTCCCAATATTACTATTCTGTTAATTATATCACTTGGTATATTGCTTGTCAAGGGAAACAAAATCAAAAAAATACCTAACCTACAGCACATCAGTATATCATACATTTACTATACATTTTCGACAAAAAACAATATTTATAGTCGTTTAACTTTATTATAAACAATATTGACATTTTAGTTAATATATTCTACAATATTTTTATAAAATTGAATAATTTAGTAAAAGTTTTCAATTTTCTTGTTTTAATAATATATTAAAACATATAAAAATAATAAGGAGGAATAACAATGGGCAAATTCGTAGTAAAAGAAACATCTACAGGTGTAAAGTTCGATCTTAAGGCAGGTAACGGTGAGGTTATTGCTACAAGTGAGGTTTATACTACTGAATCCGCTTGCATGAAGGGCATTGAGAGCGTTAAGAAAAATTGTGTTGGAGAGATCGAGGACCAGACCGTTGAGGGCTTTGAAAAATTAAAACACCCGAAGTTTGAAGTATATCTTGACAAAGCCGGTGAGTACAGATTCCGCCTTAAAGCAAGAAACGGTGAGGTCATCGCTACAGGTGAAGGATATAAGGCCAAGGCAGGCTGCCTTAACGGTATAGCAAGTATTAAGAAAAATGCTCCTGATGCTCCTATAGTAAAGGCTTGATATATAAAGTATAATAAATAATTTTGTGCGCCTTAATACATTACTAAGGCGCACTTTTTCTTTTGCTTTATATATGTATATCAATTACACTGCTTGCAAGAATAAGTATATGCAATGACATCAGTCAATATGAATTTTTTAAGGCACGACTAAACAATAAACAAAAATCTCCCAAATTGCCAAGTAACAATATGGGAGATCTACTTTTATTGATTATTCCTCGTCATATACGTCTTCCGGTGAAATAAAATAATCCTCAGGTACATTTTTCCAACCGTCTTCTATGAATTTATTGTACTGCTCAGCTACCGTAAACCATTCGCTGTATGCCTCGTCTTTTCTATGGTCAACATACTCAAAATTATCAGCTAAACATTTGCCAATCGCAAGAGTTATCTTTTTACCGCCCTTTGAATTCATATGACCTGTATTACAAAAATCAGCAGTAATATCAATGTTAAGCTCCTCAAATTTCTCCTTAGTACAATAGTTAATAACATCATAGCCACTCTCTGCAATATAGTCACATATTGCATCAAGCTCACCTTGTTCTTTAGGACCTCTTACACTGGGTATATTTACAAACAGTGCAGGAAGCTGTTTTTCATCAAGATAATTAAACAAACGCTGAAGCTCACTCTTCTGAAAATCATCTATCGTATTTGGGGAATGCTCAAGTCTGCTTTTATATGAGGATAAATCGTAAGTCTGAAATGCGTATTTGTCTTTCATTGTTGCCTTAAATTCATTAGGTGTATCAACAAAGTCGTCTTCATACAATCCCTCTATCCACCTGTTATGAAAATCAAAAAGCGGAACATAATACTCAAGTCTGCTGGCAGTTCTTAAGTCCTCAGGCTCTCCGTAATAATCACATACTCTATCAACATAATCTAAGGAAGCCTCTATAAGAGCAAATTTCTTAGTATTGAATTTCAGGTCATTATATAACGCACGTATCGCAACCTCATCGATACTGTTGAGTATAGCGGATTTACGCAGACCGTGAACATCTATAACTACATACTTTATATCCTGATAATCCATAAGAACATCAAGGTACTCAGGAATGATGCCGAACGCCTGCTTACTTGTTCCAACCTGATAAACGGTTATTCCATATTCTTCAAAGGCTACTGTAGTTTGCCAAGCATAAGGAATCACACTTGTTCCTATAACTAATCCGTCTATGGTATTTTTTGGTTCCTCATAGAATGCCTGTATATTATATGAGCAATAGCTTTTAGGATACGAAAAACAATTAAATATATAGCTCAAAATAAAAAATAATAGCACGAAAAATACTACACTTCTTGTCCAGCGCATTTTTTTCATTAGATTTCATCCTCCTTGAAATTATCGTACAAAAGTAACCGCCGTCAAATCAGAACTGTTGATATACAAACTGAGACAATGAGTAAGAGGCACCGTATCTGCCGTAAATAACAACAAGAACAATAGCGCCTATGGTTACTATCCACTGGAACAGCATATTCTGCTCTTCAAGCTTTTCACGAAGATGTATGCCCTTCTCCTGAGCCAAGCTGACCGCAAACAGAACTATAAGCATGAACAACATGAAATAAATTTCTCTGTAGGATAGTCCGAGATTGTCGAGTGATGAATCAAATAAAACCCATGGATTAAATTCGCTGAACATATTTCTTATCATTCTGAGCGAGTCCATAAGTGAATTTGCCCTTGAGAATATACGTCCTATGCTTACAAGGAAGAATGTGCGTATTATCTGAAATAATGACCAGCTGAAGCATTCTGTATTTATATGAAGCTTTTTTTCAATTTTCTTATAAACAGGGTCAAGTAATATGCTTGATGTAATGATAACGCTATTCCACAAACCGTATGCTACATACTTCCAGCTTGAACCATGCCATATACCTACCAGCATAAACGCAATAAACGAAGCAAGGAATGTGGGTAACATCTTGCCTATATAGCTACCGAATACCTTTCTGCACTTTTTACCAAGCTTAGCAAATGACTGTGAAAGTGAAAGCGGATAAAAAACATAATCTCTCATCCATGCGCCAAGTGTTATATGCCATCTGCGCCAGAACTCAGCAATGGATCTGGCAAAATAAGGTCTTTCAAAGTTAATTGCCATATCAATGCCGAATACTTGAGCAACACCGCGTATAATATCCATTCCGCCTGAGAAATCCGCATATACCTGTAACCCGTATGCAACAGAACCTATGAAAATCATAATACCGGTATACTCTGTGTATGAATTGAATATCGTATTGGCTATAACGCCTACATATTCAGCTATGGTAAGCTTCTTTACAAGTCCCCATAAAGCAAGCTGTAAGCCATGTTTGCATCTTACGGAGTCGAATTTGTGTCCCTCAAAAAGCTGAGGTGCCAAATGATTAAATCTACCTATAGGACCTTGTATTATTTGTGGAAAGAATGAAACGAACAAGGTCATTTTAGCTATATTCTTCTCTGCACGGTACTTGCCTCTGTACACATCTATTATGTAGCTTGCTGCCTGTAATGTGTAGAAAGATATACCAAGAGGTAATGCAAGGTCTATTCTCGGGGCTTCACCTTTTACACCGCACAATCTTAAACCCGCAAACACCTGTGACGATATAAAGTTAAAGAATTTTAAGAAAATCAGAAAGCTGAATACAACCACTACACCTAAGGCGAGTATTTTTCTCTTTTTGGATTGCATTTTCAGACGGTAGCTTTTCTTCTCATCACGTGACAGATCTTTATGTTCATCCAAATATTGTTTCTGTGTCTGATTACACGTATCAAGCCATCGGCCTATGACATATACCACAACGACCGAAAATAGCATAAAGTATCCTGTGCCAAGTCCTCCGTAAAAATAGAACACAAGGCTTGAAGCAAGCAGGACAGTCCATCTATACTTAAGTGGAAATAAAAAATATACCAATGCCGTTACGGCCCATAAACACGCAAACTCAATAGAAATTAGTGTCATATCAATATGCGATAATTGCTAAGTGCAAAAATCGTTGCCTCCTTATAATTTATTACTCTAATCACAAAAACTAACTGCATTTTGAAATGCAGTTAGTTTTTATAATTAAGATTTTAATTAGTCCTGTAACCCCTCGATCAGCTTCTCTATAGCCTCAATACTGTTAAAGTTCTCCGGCTCGAGTTCTTCAACACCGATAGAAATATCAAACTCTGCATTAAGCTCAGATACGAGTGATACTATATCAAATGAATCTAAAACACCGTCTGTTATAAGTGCCTTTTCATTCTCAAAATCTACATCCGGGCGTAAATCATTGAGTATCTCTAATAATTGCTCTCTCACATTTTTCACCTTCCTTTTACTATTAATTGGTCGCAAATCATTCCGTCAAAAACAAATTGATTTTTTATATACAGGGAAATTGCAGGTGTATTTTTGCAATCTACCCATAGATTAAGAAATTTTATCTCCTTAACACACGCATCGTTAAAGCTGTAGTTAAGCAGGCTTTGAGCCAAACCCTTTCTTCTGTGTAAGGTCGATACAGCCACATGCTGAATTAAAGATTGCTTACCTGACGGTATGGATATTATTGTACCGCAGATCTTGTCTTGCTTATCGGCAACCATGAATAATTCCTTTTTATCAAGCATTTCAGCTATTTCGGATTTACCGGGCAAAGGAATACTTTTTTCGTCAAGCACATCGTTCCACAGGTCAATAAGCGTCTGATAATCGTCAGTATTGTCAATAAATTTATATCCGTCAGCAATCTCGGTTTGTCCGCAATCAGTCGGTAATACATCACGCTTCATGCGCTTGTATTTCTTATACTTCAAAATTTTGCCCTCTGCTATCATTGCATCAATGGCAGGATGGAAAACTGAATTTTCATTCTTACTTACAAAATCTATAAGAATGTTTTTATCACTGTCAAACCCATTATGAAGTATATTGATGTCAAACGGCTCTGCATCGGCAGTACAATAATAATATAAATTGATGTAATCACTATGTTCACAAAGCAAAATAAGCCATTTTGAAATCTTTGCAAAGTACATATCTTCGCCTGATATAAGCTTGTTTACCTCCGCTGACATAAGAAAGCAGTTAGTCTGAACCCTACCGTATTCTTTACGAAAATCCTTTAAAATGCTGTTAAGCTGTGCAACACTGCTTACCAACTCCATTACGTACACACCTCTGAATAAACATTTTACAGGCAAAATACACCTCAGCAACATATAATTACCCAATTATTAGAATGTCTTTATTTTATTATATGATTACCAGATAAATTTGTCAAGATGTACTTTTATTATTTGTCGTAAAAAATAGGATAATCTCTTTTTATATACTATTATTTACCTGTTTTGTCTATTTATACATTTCACTTGCTTAAAATAATATTTCTGCTATTGTAGCAAACTCGGTGTAATCCATCTTATCATCTTCCATTGGTAAACGTAAGCAGATAAAACCGATACTCTTTTTTATATTGTAAATAAAATTTCTACTATATTTGTAACTAAACAATTTTATTGACTTAAAGCTTACAATTAAGTATAATTACATTAATATAAATTATACAGCTTAAACTCAGGTTTAAGTCAATAGTTTTTTATCGGAGGGCAAAAAAATGATATACACCATTGGTGAAATCGCAAATCTTTTAGGCATACCTACCTCTACGCTACGTTTTTACGATAAAAAGGGTCTGTTACCATTTGTAGAGCGTTCAAAGAGCGGAATAAGAGTGTTTACCGAAAGTGATTTTCAATGGCTTAAAGTAATAGAATGTCTTAAAAAAACCGGTATGCAGCTTAAGGATATAAAGGCCTTTATAGATATGGCAATGCAGGGTGACGCTACCATTGACGCAAGATACGAACTTATAGTCAGGCAAAAGGAGATTGTAGAAAATCAAATCGCAGAGCTACAGCAAACACTTGATGTCCTTACATATAAGCAATGGTACTACTACACAGCTAAGCAGTCAGGTACTACGAATACACCGCAAAATATGAGCATTGACGATATACCTGAGCCATACCGCAGTATAAAACTAAAGCTTGAAGCACCGCAAAAATAATAATTAAAAAGTAAAACCGAGCCTGACCGAAAAAAACAGCCAAGCTCAGTTTTTCTGTACTTCTACTTTTCGGATATATTGCCATGCACCATACGGCAGGAAGTAATAGCATTAAAAAAGTAAGGCTAATTGGGGGCAACCTGACTATATTCAATGATATTACTAGATACTCAAAGTCCTTAGGATAAATATTAATAGGGGGCAACCTGACAATATTCAATGGTATTACTAGGTACACAGCAACATATTCCTGCAACCGGCACTCTCGCCTGTGCTGATTACTGTATATATTATAATACAGCCCAAATTAAAATACCATGACGTAATGTGAAAAAATTTTTTTCATTTTACGGCAAGTTATTTTATGATATTCTTAAAATTAAGTATAATTATACTGTCATCCGACACTTAACGCAGTATATATGCAAATGAAAACAGTACTTATAATCTGCACTTATAACGAAAAACAGACCCTTTCAGGCCTGTTCTTCGTTTTTTTTATTTAGTTATATAAAATTTGTCATGAGTAAATATAGTTATACTATATATTGATAGCTTATGTTGTTATTCTTAGCATATGTTTCGGCGCATGAGCCTGCCTTACAGAAAATTGTAAGGTTTGGACAGTAATCAAAAACTCCAACACCAATATCTCTTACATTACTTGGAATAACAATACTCCTCAAGTTACCGCAACACCTAAAAGCGCAATAACCTAGTTTTGTCACATTGCTTGGTATTGTATATTCCTCATCTTCCTTTTGGCTTGGATAGCAAATTAATGTATTGTCTTTGAATAGCACGCCATCCTCGCTTTTATAATACCTGTTGCCTTCGCTTACATTAATGCTTGTTAAGCTCTCGCTGAAATTAAAAGCATAAGAAGTAAAGTTTATTGCGCTATCAGGGATATTAACTATCTTTAATTTATTAGTTACAAATGCAAGCTCCCCTATATCTGTTACTCCGTCCGGAATGCTGTATTCCGCATCCTCTTTAGCGCTGGGATAATATAATAAAGCAGTCATATCTTTTGAAAACAACACCCCATCCACGCTTGTGAGATATTTATTGTTCGCATCTACATTTATTGCTTTTAAACTTATACAGTCCATAAACGTAAGGGCGTCTAAGTCAGTTACACTATCAGGTATTTCTACTCTTGTTAAGTTTGTGCAGCCGGAAAATGCAAACATACCTATATATTTTACACTATTCGGGATTTCAATACCGGTTAGTATTTGGCAATTTTCAAATGCCGGATCATCTATGCTTGTTACAGTGTATCCGTTTATATCTGACGGTATAACTACATATTCATCTGTGCCTATATACTTTGTTATTGTTGCTGTTTTTTGACTATCGTTTAAAGTATATTCAAATTGTTCGATAGATGTAGCAATGTGCTTATAATCAATTTTATTATCTATAGCGTATTTTTCTGCATATGACCCGGCATGGCAGAGAATCGTAGGATTTATACAGCCCTGAAAAGCATTTTGATTTATACTTGTTACACTGTTAGGAATTTTAACACTTGTTAAGCTTTTACAATTATAAAACGCACCCGAACCTATACTTGTTACACCTTCAGATATTTCTATACTTTTAAGGCTTGTACAGCTTAAAAATACCTGAAAACCTATACTTTTCACACTGCCGGGTATCGTTATATCTGTTAAGCCCGTACAGTACCAAAATACCTCACTGCCTATATTTTTTACACTGTTAGGTATTGTTATGCTTGTTAAGTTTTCACAACCTATAAAAGCACTATCACCTATTTTTTCTACAAAACTGGGTATTATATAGCTTGTACCA
>JBJEPE010000092.1:0-142788 GCA_051881075.1 Acutalibacteraceae bacterium
ATTTCTGGCTCTGGTAACCGAACCAAGGTCTGAAGAAACAACTACATAGTCCTCTATCTCGCTGCCTATTTTTTCTCTTAAGTGAGATGCAAGCAACGGTGCGCCTACAAGATGGTCAACAGGGAAATTGAAAAAGCCCTGTATCTGTGGTGCGTGTAGATCCATTGTAAGAACTCTGTCTGCACCGGCTGTGGTTATAATGTCTGCAACCAACTTAGCTGAAATCGGATCTCTTGCCTTAGCTTTTCTGTCCTGTCTTGCATATCCAAAGTACGGTATAACCGCTGTAATTCTGGCCGCTGATGCACGCTTCATAGCGTCTATCATTATCAGCAATTCCATAATGTGATGATTTACGGGATCGCAAGTGGACTGAACAATAAAGCAGTCTGAGCCTCTTACTGATTCGTGCAGAGATACGGATATCTCTCCGTCGCTGAAGGTACTGCAATCGGATTTACCGAGAGTAAGCCCCAAGCAACCGGCTATACCCTGTGCTACCTCCTTGTTTGAACTGCCTGTAAAGATTTTAATATCCTTGCCATGAAAATTCATTCCTAAATCCTCCTGTTTGTTTGTGGTTCTTAATGGATCTTTTTTTATTATAACCGCCATTGCGGTAATTTGACATATTATTTTGCAAACTTTGCCGCCGCTATTGCATTTAACTGCTGTAGCTGTTCGGGGCTGTTGGCGCCTAAGATAACATCAGGGTCATGTGAAACGAATGCGCCTGCACGCTTACCCTTCTCTATGAGTAAGCCTATAGCGTCCGTCAGGTAATATTCGCCGGTCACGCTGTTAAGCGTTATCTCGTCAAGAATTGCAAGCAGGTCTTTGGCGTTAAACCAATATGCACCTGAATTAATCTCCTTTATCAACTTTTCTTCCTCGGTCGCATTTTTTTGCTCAACTATTCTTTCAAGTCCGTTTTCGTTTTTGACTATTCTGCCGTATCCCGTAGGGTCATCTATAACGGCGGATATAACGGTGACTGAGTTACCGTCCTGCTTGTGCATTCTGTAAGATGAAAGTATGGTTTCAGCATCTATAAACGGAGAATCGGCACCTAGAATAAGCACATCCCCGTCAATTTTTCTTAAAAAGTCCTTTGCCATCATTACTGCATGACCCGTACCGAGCCTTTCTGCCTGAAATGCGGTATCGAAATTATATTCTTTGTCCTTAAGATACTCTTCAATATACTCATGCCTGCTGCCCGTTACTACGCAAATATCATTTATTGAGGCACGCTGTAAGGCGTCAATTATCCACTGCAGCATAGGCTTGCCCAAAACTTCGGTGAGTGCCTTAGGCTTATCGCTCTTCATTCTTTTGCCCTCGCCGCCTGCAAGTATAATTGAACAAATTTGAAACATACTATTCACACCCTGTAAAATTTTTACGGTAGGGCTTCGGGTACACTTGCTTTGCCCTGCCAATTAAGTATTATCAACATAATATAAAATATGTTTTAGAATAATTCACTATGCTTTGACGGTTACGTCAAAACGATAGATACTAATATTATCTCACAGAAATTAAATTTTTCAAGTGTTTTTACCTTTTTTACGTAAAAAAATAAAATTTTTAATCGTTTTATACAGTAAAATTAAAGAATTATAGTATGTTTTTATTGCAAAAAAAGATAGATATTTTTTTAAGATAATGATATAATATCCTTTGGGCATTAAGTAATAGGCAGAATATAGAAATTCATTTTAACGTTTCTTGCCAATGCTTTAAGCAAAAATTAGGAGGTAAAAGATAACTATGAGTAAAAAGTACGTATACCTTTTTACTGAAGGCAATGCTAACATGAGAGAGCTTCTCGGTGGTAAGGGTGCTAACCTGGCTGAGATGACAAACATTGGACTTCCTGTACCGCAAGGCTTCACTATCACAACAGAGGCCTGTACAAAGTACTATGAGGACGGTCGTCAGATCAATCCTGAAATTCAGGCTGAAATTAACGAGTACATCGGTAAGATGGAGCAAATCACCGGTAAAAAGTTCGGTGACAAGGAAAACCCACTTTTGGTTTCCGTTCGTTCAGGTGCAAGGGCTTCTATGCCGGGTATGATGGACACAATCCTCAACCTCGGTCTTAATGAAGAGGTTGTTGAAGTAATTGCCGAAAAGTCAAACAATCCACGTTGGGCATGGGACTGCTACAGAAGATTTATTCAGATGTACTCCGATGTTGTTATGGAAGTTGGTAAGAAATACTTTGAAGAGCTCATCGATAAGATGAAGGCTGAAAAGGGTGTTAAGCTTGACGTTGAGCTTACAGCTGACGACCTCAAGGAGCTTGCATCACAGTTCAAGGCTGAGTATAAGGCAAAGATCGGGGTAGACTTCCCGTCTGATCCTAAAGAACAGCTCATGGGAGCTATCAAGGCAGTATTCCGTTCATGGGATAACCCACGTGCAAACGTTTACCGCCGTGATAACGATATCCCTTATTCATGGGGTACAGCAGTAAACGTACAGTCAATGGCATTCGGTAACATGGGTGACGATTGCGGTACCGGTGTTGCATTTACACGTGACCCTGCAACAGGCGAAAAGGGCTTGTTCGGTGAGTTCCTTACAAATGCACAGGGCGAAGACGTTGTTGCCGGTGTTCGTACACCAATGCACATTTCTGAAATGGAAGAGAAATTCCCGAAGGCATTTGCAAAGTTTAAAGAAGTTTGCAACACA
This sequence comes from Acutalibacteraceae bacterium, assembly GCA_051881075.1. Classification (GTDB taxonomy): domain Bacteria; phylum Bacillota; class Clostridia; order Oscillospirales; family Acutalibacteraceae; genus RUG14223. The sequence goes on from JBJEPE010000092.1 coordinate 2,707, forward strand.
CTTGAAAATCACTATAGAGATATGCAGGACATGGAGTTCACAGTTGAACACGGTGAACTGTTCATGCTCCAGACAAGAAACGGTAAGAGAACAGCACAGGCTGCTCTTAAAATCGCTTGTGACCTCGTTGATGAGGGCATGAGAACAGAAGAAGAGGCCGTTCTTATGATCGACCCAAGAAACCTTGACACATTGCTCCACCCACAGTTTGACGCAAAGGCACTTAAGTCAGCTACACCAATGGGCAAGGGCTTAGGCGCATCTCCGGGTGCTGCTTGCGGTAAGATAGTATTTACTGCCGAGGATGCAGAAGCTTGGAATGCAAGAGGAGAAAAGGTAGTTCTCGTAAGACTTGAAACATCTCCTGAAGATATCACAGGCATGAAGGCTTCTCAGGGTATTCTTACTGTTAGAGGCGGTATGACATCTCACGCAGCAGTTGTTGCACGTGGTATGGGTACTTGCTGTGTATCAGGTTGCTCTGATATCATTATGGACGAGGCTAATAAGAGATTTACACTCGCAGGCAAAGAGTACCACGAGGGTGACTACATTTCAATAGACGGTTCAACAGGTAACATTTACGATGGTATAATCCCGACTGTTGACGCAACTATCGCAGGTGAGTTCGGCAGAGTTATGGCTTGGGCTGACAAGTACAGAAAGCTCAGAGTTAGAACAAATGCAGACACACCTACAGACGCTAAGAAGGCTCGTGAGCTTGGTGCAGAGGGTATCGGCCTTTGCCGTACAGAGCATATGTTCTTCGAGGCTGACAGAATTGCAGCATTCAGAGAGATGATTTGTGCTGATACACTTGAAGAGAGAGAGGCTGCTCTTGATAAGATCATGCCTTATCAGCAGGGCGACTTTGAGGCTCTCTATGAGGCTCTTGAGGGTAATCCTGTTACTATCAGATTCCTTGATCCGCCGCTCCATGAGTTTGTTCCTACAGAAGAGGCTGACATCGAATTACTCGCAAAGGCTCAGAATAAGTCTGTTGAAAGCATTAAGGCTCTCATAGATTCATTACATGAGTTCAACCCAATGATGGGTCACAGAGGATGCCGTCTTACAGTAACATATCCTGAGATTGCAAAGATGCAGACTAAGGCTGTTATCCGTGCGGCTATCAATGTTAAGAAGGCTCATCCGGATTGGACAATCGTTCCTGAGATCATGATCCCGCTCGTTGGCGAGGTTAAGGAGCTTAAGTTTGTTAAGGATGTAGTTGTTGCTACTGCTGACGCTGAGATAGCTGCTGCAGGCATCGACATGAAGTATGAAGTTGGTACAATGATCGAGATCCCGAGAGCTGCTCTTACAGCCGATGAGATCGCTAAGGAAGCTGAGTTCTTCTGCTTCGGTACTAACGACCTTACACAGATGACATTCGGTTTCTCAAGAGATGACGCAGGCAAGTTCCTCGGCTCTTACTATGACAACAAGATCTATGAATCAGATCCATTCGCAAAGCTCGACCAAACAGGTGTTGGCAAGCTCATGAAGATGGCTATTGATCTTGGTAAGAAGGTTAGACCTGAAATGCACTGCGGTATCTGCGGCGAGCACGGCGGTGACCCAACATCTGTTGAGTTCTGCCATGAGATAGGTCTTGACTATGTATCATGCTCACCATTCAGAGTACCGATCGCAAGACTTGCCGCTGCACAGGCAGCTATTAAAGAGAATAGTAAATAATTCTGTACAGTAATCTTCTGAGTTTGTACTCACAAAAGAAGATGCACAGAAATACTATAGTTTGATTTCATCAAGCACCGTGTGTATGGATGAAATGGCATTAAGGTAGAAATTTATATTTAAAATGAATCCCCGTACTTCGCATGAGGTACGGGGATTTTGAGTAGAAGTAGAATGAAGCGATGAAATATAATCAAATACATAAACAATATGAACATTGTAGAAAATAATGTGCTATAACATAACTTGATTTAAGAACATGGCAAATATATATCAGAAAGGAAAATAAAAATGAAAAGACAAATCAATAATCCGTATAGAATTAATTGAAAATGTACAGCTCAATTCTTGGAATATCCGTAATAATAATGATTATTGCTGTTATTCTTTATGATAATAATAACCGCTTTTTAGAGGTTGTCAAAAACTTGGCATTTGGATGTGTGGCATCCACACTTGTAGCCTTGTTAATTGAAGTTGAAAATGTCAAAGAAAAAAAACGAAAAAGCAAATAGCGTATATGATGCGGTTTATATCGACTTAAAGTGTCAAATAATGACATACTTGGAAACTTGGAAACTTGGGCACATTTGTGCAGTATAGCGTTTAAAGATAAAGATTATTGCCATGAAAAGCACACTTGGGTGGAATGGTATGATATAACTAAAAGCAAATTCCTTGAATGTGATGATAGATTTTCACCAAACGCACATTTTTCATTTATCCTGCTTTGCAATACAATGTACCTGCAAAGGAGGATTTTCGCTTTATAAAAACAAAAAAGCGTTATGAAGAACACAACGCTTTTTGTTATTGGATAGATTTACAATAATTATACTACGACAAAGAACTTAACAATAAATAGAGCTGAAATGATATAAGTCAGTAAAGAAACTTCTTTAGCTTTGCCGGAGAACAACTTAATAATCGTGTAAGAAATCATAGCCAAACCGATGCCGTGACCGATAGATCCGGAGATTGGCATTGCCAAAACCATTATAAATACAGGAACGATTTGGTCTATATCGTTAAAGTCAATGTTTTTAAGTCCTTGTAACATCAGAATACCAACATAAATGAGAGCAGCAGATGTAGCGGCTGCAGGAATGATAGCTGCTATCGGGGAGATAAACATACAAGCTAAGAACATGAATGCAGCAACAAGTGCTGTCAAGCCTGTACGGCCACCTGCCTCAACACCGGAAGCAGACTCTACGAAAGTGGTAACGGTAGAAGTACCGCACATAGAACCAACAATAGTACCAATAGCGTCAGCGGTAAGAGCTTCTTTCATCTTTGGCATATTGCCGTCCTTATCGGTCATTCCGGCACGTGAAGCTGTACCAACCAAAGTGCCGATAGTATCGAACATATCTATCATGCAGAAAGTGATAATCAAGGTAATAGCAGTAAACCAGCCGATTTGGAAGAAGCTGCTGAAGTTAAATTTAAACAAAGTAACCTCTGCCATATCACCGAATTTAGGTAAGAATGAAGCATTCTTCAAGGGCTCAAACGGATTGGTTTTAAGGAACAGAAATTGAGCAATCCAGTTGCATACAGAGGCAACTAACATACCTATGAGAACAGCGGCCTTCTTGCCCTTCTTGCTCAGTAATACAATAACAAACAAACCGATAAACATGGTAATAACATTTACTACCATAGTATTGTAGCCTTCAGCACCCATAGCTTCTTGAATGGTGCTTGGCGTCATTGCTCCAAAGAAGTCACGCATCATATAAAACGGTGATTCAAAGTTGTTGCCCGCTGCATAAACTCCGGCATTGGAGCCTAAGCCGATATTCATCAGCATCAAGCCGATAGCAGGGCCAATACCAAGACGCACGCCTAAAGGAATAGAGGCAACAATCTTATCGCGTATGTTCAGAACACTAAGCACAATGAACACAATACCTTCTACAAGAATTATACACATAGCGGCCTGGAAAGCAGATGTGTAATCTGTATTCAGCAGAGCGGCAATGTTACCGCAGATAACAGCAAAAAAGCTGTTTAGTCCCATACCGGGAGCCATTACAAAGGGTTTATTTGCCAGGAAAGCCATAGCAATACTACCAATCGCAGAAGCAAGACAAGTAGCCAAAAATACGGCATTCCAAAGCTTAGTACCAACAGCAAAGTTGGTCAACAGATTTGGGTTCAGAGCGATGATGTAAGCCATCGTCATGAACGTAGTCAGACCGGCAACAATTTCTGTTTTAACAGATGTGCCATTTTCTTTTAAGCGAAACAGTTTTTCCATTTTATCCTCTCCTTTTTTTGATATCGGAAATAAATACTTCCGTTATTATAATAGAATTATAACACACAATTCTGCAAATTACAAATCTTTTGTTTGTAATATCTAAAAAAATTTTTTAAGTTAATGAAATTTAGCAATTATATACAACTAATTATTGTAAAGATTAGCTTTGTATATAAATATTGCAGTAGATTATTTTAGGGAAATATGGTATGAACACTCTAATAAATCAGATTTACAGTCAGCACAGTATTTGCTAGTCGCAATGACCGCTCACAAGGATGAGGACGCCGCCATGAGATAGGTCTTGATTATGTATCTAGCTCACCATTCAGAGTACCTATCGCAATACTTGACGCTGCACAAGCCGCTATTAAAGAAATATAGGCTATCGTCCCGTTATGATTTGGGGCAAACCCAATTTTTAAAACCATAATATAAAAATCAGAATAATTAGATTAAATTTTCCATAAAATTTAAACATCAGCCTATATTCCAGCAAAAAACTAACCGGGACTCACCTTTCAGTGTTTCCCGGTTTTATTTGGCTCTATAATAAATGTTGTGGTAACAAATAGAACCAATGTGAACTAAAAATCATACTTTATTAATTACGGCAATTTCTTATTCTCAATAACATACTTAGGATTGTAATATGTTACACCATCATACGTTTTCTTATTTCCCGTAAAATAGTAAGCATATCCATAATAGGCCCCATTACTCCATAATGTATCCATCATTGCAAAATGGAGATGTGTACCATAATAATTATTCTGACCATATCCCGAACCACCGATAACTCCAAGTACGGTATTTGTATTAACTGATTGCCCTTTACTTACCTTCACTGACGATAAATGAGCATAAAAAGAATATACTGTTTTTCCACTGATGCTATGCTTTACAATTACATATCTACCATTTGCTCCACTGTTTGATGAAGAACACGCCGCAACCGTACCTGATGCACAGGCATAGACATTGCTACTTGTACTTGAGGTAAGATCTAACCCAAGATGATAAACTCTTGATGAAGAGTACCCCCCTCCGTTTCTGTTTTCACTCCATGACCATGTTGAACTATTATAGCTTCTCCATGAGCACTTTGCATTCTTCAAAGGATATTGTAATGAGGTAGTTACAGACGTATCTGACGATGGCGAACTAATATACTTTGAATAGGCAGATGAAGTAATCCAAGCAAGTCTATACCCAGTAGGATTTGATACACTGCCAATATTATATAATACCTGTGTATAACTTCCGCTTGTTGCCATTTTATAAACAACATCGCCTTTTGATATTGAACCTGCTGTTTTGCTTGTTGAGGCTCTCCTATATGCTGTAATTCCGGCTGTAGCGGTGCCTTTTGATATCGGAGCAGTTGCAGAGGTAACTGCACTTAACGGAATATACGCATACTTTCTGCCACCGGTTATTGGATAAGAACAATACGCATAGTATTTCGAGTTGCTATTTTTACCAATACTATAAATATATATTTCATCTGTTGCGTAAATTGTACCTTTCTTTGTGGAAAGTGATGAACTTGTGTATGCTGTAGTATTATTTGAAGTAGAAATTGTGTATGTTTTTATGGGCTTGCTTGAACTGAATGAAGGCCATGACACTGCCGCCATTGTATTAACTCCGCTAGATATACACAATGAAGTTGCTATAATAATTGCAAGTAAAAAAGTTGATATTCTTTTCTTCATTTTAATTTCTCCTTAAATTTAGTTTTAATTTTTTACATTATATATGCTTTGTGTGCAAAAACGAATTTGATTTTCAACTAGCCCATTGGAATCACTCCAAAATATAAAATTTTTATAAATTGCAAATTATACCGTGGTTTTATATTATAAATATATCATGATACTTTTGCTATGTCAACATATCACATAAAATATAAAATAATTAGTAAAAACGCAAAGTATTTATAAGACTGCATCAGTTTGCCATAACATATACTTCTAACATTTAATAAGGCATAATAGTGGTGAGGTGTTTACCATGAAAGATAAGCTGATTATTAAAAAGAAATCATTAAAGGGTGATGACGGATATAAAACTTTCTCCATACGCATTAAAGATGAAACCGTAGTTAAGCTTGATGAACTTGCTAAGGAAACTAACCGATCGCGTAATGAGCTTATCAATATCCTGCTTGATTATGCCATAGACAACAGCGAGGTCAAATAATCTTTTTATCACGCACAATAAATGTATAATATGTAAAACTGTCTTTGCAAATTAAATCTATTGTTTATTTTTTAGAGTTAAAAATATATTTTGTTTACTGCAATGTCTTAGATAGGCATTGCTTTTTTTGTAAATTTTAAATAAAATTATTGTTAGCGTCAGCTAACTTAATTACAAAACCTCTAAACTTGCAGTAAAATCCACACTTTTTTATAAATTTACTTGACAAGTTAGCATAAGGTAACTATAATATAATACGGTGGTTAGCGAAAGCTAATCTACATATTTTATCATTGGGTTAGCCATGGCTAATCTATTTATTTTAGCTATTAGTTAGCTTAGGCTAATTGTTGCGTGTATGTAAGATTAACACGGTCTATGTAATTTTAATAAGAGGAAGGATACTCATGATGCCATTAACACTATCTAATGTAGGCGAAGAAAATATAATAAAGAAAATCGGCGGCAAGCCTGAGGTAAAAAAGCACCTTGAAAATCTCGGCTTTGTTGTGGGCGGCAATGTTTCTGTAATCTCCGAAATAGGCGGCAACGTGATAGTTAATGTAAAGGACGCACGTGTAGCCGTAAGCCGTGAGATGGCTCAAAAAATTATGGTTTGATTTTTGCATTAGGTAAAATCTAAATAAATCCCTGAATTATAAAACATATTACATAAAGGAGAATAAATATGAAAACTTTAAAAGATGCAAGAATAGGCGATACCGTAAAAGTCGTTAAGCTTTACGGTGAAGGTGCTGTAAAGCGCAGAATTATGGATATGGGCATTACTAAGGGAGTAGATGTACATATACGCAAGGTTGCCCCTCTGGGTGATCCTGTAGAAGTAACCGTAAGAGGTTATGAGCTTTCTTTGCGTAAGGCGGATGCCGATATGATTGAAATTGAATGAATAATATGATAGAATGGAGAGGAAATTAACTTATGGATATGAGAATTGCTCTTGCAGGTAATCCTAACTGCGGCAAAACAACATTATTTAATGCACTTACAGGGTCTAACCAATTTGTAGGTAACTGGCCGGGCGTTACTGTTGAGAAAAAAGAGGGTAGACTTAAAAAGCATGACGGTGTTATAATCACTGACCTGCCCGGTATTTACTCACTTTCTCCCTATACTCTTGAAGAAGTCGTCGCCAGAAATTATCTTATAGGTGAGCGTCCGGATGCGATCTTAAACATAATAGACGGTACTAACCTTGAGAGAAACCTTTATCTTACGACACAGCTTACAGAGCTTGGTATACCGGTAGTTATTGCCATTAACATGATGGATGTTGTAAGAAAAAACGGCGATGTAATCAATACAGAGGAATTAAGCCGCCAATTAGGATGTAAAATCGTAGAGATATCCGCACTAAAAAACGAGGGTATAATGGAGGCCGCAGATGCCGCAATAATCGCCGCAAAAGGCGGAAAGACCGTACCGATGCACACATTCTCAGGTGCTGTAGAACACGCCATAGCTCATATAGAAGAGGCGGCAGTTCATTCCTTACCTGAAGAACAGCAAAGGTGGTATGCCATTAAGATATTCGAGCGTGACGAAAAGGTAATTAAACAGCTTGATATCTCCGACGATATCGCAAAGCACATAGAAAGTGACATCAAAGCCGCCGAAGACGAGCTTGACGATGATGCGGAATCAATCATTACAAACGAAAGATACATATACATAGCGCAGATAATAAAAGCCTGTTATAAGAAAAAGAGTGCAGGCAAGTTATCTACATCAGATAAAATAGATAAAGTAGTAACTAACCGCTGGGCGGCATTACCGATATTTGCAGTTATTATGTTCCTTGTTTACTATGTATCAGTTTCAACCGTAGGTACATGGGTAACTGATTGGACTAATGACGGTCTGTTTGGTGACGGTTGGCACTTATTCGGCATAGGTAACTCAGAGTATAGCGATGCTATAACGGACTATACAAGCCAGAACGTATGGAATGACGCTTACATAAATATTGTTCAAAATGCAGTAGATGCCGAAGTAGTCGGTGCAGATGAAATCTTAGGTGCTATAGAGGAGCAGGACTTTGACGCATATTCCGAGTCCTACGATACATATGCCGATTCGCTTGCGGAAGCAGGCTTTGACATCTCAGAAACTCATGAAGAATTTTTAGGTGAAGAAGCCCAAAATATACCTGATCCTGCCGATTACGGTGTATGGGTACCCGGTGTTCCCGTACTTGTTGAGAACGGATTAGATTCTATAGGCTGTGCACAGTGGCTTAAGGGACTTATACTTGACGGTATAGTAGGCGGTGTAGGTGCTGTACTTGGCTTTGTACCGCAAATGTTTGTTCTCTTCATCTTCTTGGCTTTTCTTGAAGCATGCGGATACATGGCACGTATCGCCTTTGTTATGGACAGAATTTTCCGTAAATTCGGCTTATCCGGTAAATCGTTTATTCCAATGCTTATAGGCACAGGATGCGGTGTTCCGGGCATTATGGCGTCAAGGACTATAGAAAATGAACGTGACCGAAGAATGACGATAATGACAACCACATTTATACCGTGCGGCGCTAAATTACCCATTATAGCACTTATTACCTCTGCATTGTTCGGTGGTGCGGCCTGGGTTGCACCGTCAGCTTATTTTGTGGGCATAGCGGCTATCATAATCTCAGGAATAATGCTTAAAAAGACAAAGATGTTTGCAGGCGATCCAGCACCCTTCGTTATGGAATTACCGGCATATCATTTGCCTACATTCGGTAATATAATGCGTTCAATGTGGGAGCGTGGCTGGTCATTTATCAAGAAAGCAGGCACAATAATTCTTCTTTCTTCTATTATAATCTGGGCAGGCTCTTCCTTCGGCGTAGTAAACGGAAGCCTTACATTCAGCACGGATATGGAGCTTGAATGCAGTATTCTCGGATACATAGGCAATGCTATAAAGTGGATATTTGCACCTTTAGGCTTTGATAACATTAAGGCTACTATCGCTACTATAATGGGACTTGTAGCTAAAGAAGAGGTTGTAGGCGTATTTGGAGTACTTGACTTTGAGGGTATGACAAAGCTTGCGGCATATTGCTTCCTTATCTTCAACCTTTTGTGCGCTCCTTGCTTTGCGGCAATCGGTGCAATCAGACGTGAAATGAACAGTGCAAAGTGGACTTGGTTCGCTATTGGATATCAGTGTGTATTCGCTTATGCAGTATCACTTGTAGTATATCAATTAGGCATGATGTTTACAGGCGCAGGCAATATAATAGGAATAATTGCCGCAGTTCTGGTAATCGTATTTGTAATCTATATGCTGGTACGTCCGTACAAGGAATCTACCACCCTTACTAAAAACATTAAAGTAAAATAAATTTTTTAATAATTAAAGGAGTGAATTACCATGTTGCTATGGTTAAAGGCTAATTTGGCTACAATTATTATAAGTGTGATATTGGTCATTACAGTGGCTTTAGTTATCAGAAAAATGATTAAGGATAAGCGACAGGGCAAATCCTCCTGTGGCTGTGGATGTGCAAACTGCGCCTTAAAGGGGCAATGTCATCCCACACAAAATAATAAATAAATTGCACTTATATAATCTAATTTAAAATGCTGTTTTTATAATTTCTTTCCTACCTTAAATTTTACTATATATTAAAATCGCTTGTTTGTGTTATAGCTTTAACAAACAAGCGATTTTATTTTATATACTTATCTCAGGCTTTCATGTGCATTGAGCTGTCTGTCGATATACTGACTGAGTTGTAGATATATAATTGGACAGTTATAACTGATATAAAAAAGTCGGCTTACCGTACAGATAAGACCGACTTTGATTTTAATTATATTAATATTCTACATAACAGCTGACAATTATCTGTTATAATAGTATTCGTCAGATAAAAGTCTTTTCTTTCTACGTTTATTTTTGCTAGCCTTATAATGCTTTCTTCCGCTGGATTTATACGTGCTTCGGCTTCCCGACTTACTGTATGATGATCCAAAAATAACCGTAAGCACTATAACGATGCCTATTCCTATACATATCCAAGCAATAATTCCTCTATAAAAGTTATCTTTACTGCTGCTGTCCGTACTGCCGGTAACGCCTATTCCCTGCGGATAGTTTATATCAGCCGAATTAATTTCCGGAAGTATCATACCCTCTTCACTTGATGCGGATGATACAATAGATGACTGAATTGATGATGACGATGCCTGTGAATTAATATTTTCCTCTTCTGACGGAACAGACACCGTATATATCGGTTCATCCGGTGCCTGACTGGATGAAACAGGTTTGCTTGATTGTGCTTTACTGGTGTTGTCCACCTGCGGCTTACTTTCAGGCTTGCTGGACTCCGGTGCAGGATTTGATGCGGCGCTCTCGGGTTTACTTTCCGGCGGTTCGGGCTCACTTGATACTACATCGCTTGAGGGATCCGGCTCGCTCGACGGTTCGGGCTCACTTGACGGAACATCGGGTTCAGATACATCAGGCTGTGACGGGTCTACAGGCTCATCGACAGATACGTCCGAACTGCTTGTATCCGGGGTATCGGGGTTATTCTCTATAGGAGCTGCCGTTACATTAAGCATTAAGCTTCCTAAAGTTATAAGTAAAACGACTACTACAACTGCTACTCTTTTAAATTTCATTTCTCATCCCCCATTTATATGGAATTTTATACTACATAAATTCTCTGTTAAAATTATACGATTTGCTCCTAATATTCGTTATAAATAGTCATGTTTCTTTTATTATATATCATATTCCTCACAAATTGCAATGCTTTAATCAAAAAATTAACACATTGTATGCAATTTTTACAGTTCTGCGCACACGTTGGCTATTACATTACCAAGTAATTCTCCAGAATACACCGCCTCATCAAGTGTATTTACATCTGTGCCTACCTCTATTAGAAGCGAACCTGTGTTTACATTCATATTATATGCGAACTCACCAAAGTCAAGCGGTCTGGTCATACCGGGATACATGGTTTCTGCCTTGCTCTGTATTTTAAGTGCGAACTTCAAATTTTCTTCCCAATCAGGAAAATCAAGACTGCCATCAAGGTCACAGCCGGACATTATCATTATCTGCGCCGCTTTTTTACCGTTTGCTACAAATACGGGCTTTATCTTTCCCTGTTCTCCGCCGTATCCGAGTGAATCCCTGTGAATGTCAAGAACTATTTTGATAGACGGATATTGCTCCAAATATTTGTTTATGGTTTCAAGGCTTCTGTCATAACTGCCGTTGTAGCTTGGATTATCATGCTGTGTAGCGTCATGTATGGTGTATATACCTGCCCTATTTAGCGACTTGGCTATAGCGGCGCCTACTCTGGTTACATTATAGTTATTGTCTGTGGTACGTGGATAATAGCTTTCCGGATAGTATCCAAGGTCCTCGGTTACATAACACTCGCCTGCATGAGTGTGTACTATAAGCACCTGTGGCTCTGCGGTATCGGCTATATCAAAGGTAAGCTTACTGTTCAGCAATGAACCTATATTAAGGTTAATTCCCATATAGTTTTTAACATAAAAATTATCATATGCCGTACCTGAACCGCCTATGTGGCTTTCTATTATCGGGTATGTTACTTCTCCCTCTTCGGCACTTTCTACATAATCACGTGAGATTATAGTAACTATAGGTTCGTCGTCTTCACTTACTGCATTATGTGATGAGGTATTATTTTGCAGTACCTCAACGGCATTGCCGTTCTCTATATTCTTTTCATATAGAGTAAATCCCGTTGCGGCAAGTTCCAATCCGCTTAAACTGTTATCAGCATTTTCAGGTATATTAACATAAACGCAAACTATGCTTATACATATAACTATAACACATACTACAGATACAAGCTTATCAAGAACACTGCTTTTTTTAGACATATCATCAACCTCCACATTCAATTACTTTAAGATATATGCAGATTGCGCCTAGAATATGATAACACAGTATCACATTTAATTATCCTGTATATTATACGGTAAGTGCAAGAATGTCACTTACCGAAAATTCCGGTTGCAAAGCGCAGTTTATTGCGGTACCTATAAGGCGTGCGGCCCTGTCTATAAGCAGGTCTATCTCACGTGGGGTAACAACCATGCTTTGTCCTTTAGGTGAAATATTGCGCTTAATGCTGTCTGTAATCGGGTAATCAAGCAAATCCGATGCAAGCGTAACGGCATCTACTACTGTAGGAACACCTACGCCTATAACAGGTATACCCAAACTTTCTTTATTGATTTTCAGCCTATGATTGCCTACTCCCGCACCGGGCGATATTCCTGTATCAGATACCTGAACGGTACATCCCAATCTCTCTAATCTTCTGGACGCCAAAGCATCTACCACTATTATGGCAGCAGGCGAAATTTTCTCTGCTATACTGAAAATCAGCTCTCCTGTTTCAATACCCGTTTGACCCAATACTCCCGGAGCAATAACTGCGGCAGGGCGTAATCTATCAAGCCCTGTCTGACGGGCAAGCTCACCTGTTATATGCCTTGTTGCAAGTACCGCAGACATTGCCTTAGGGCCGAGCGCATCTGGTGTTATGTCGTTATTACCCACGCCCGCTACCAGAACCAAGCCACTGGGCGGCAAAAGTTCTTCTATTATCTTGCCTATCTCTTTAATTTTTTCCTCCGGCTGATGATATGACTGTGCAAGTGAAGGCATATCTACGGTTATATATGTTCCCATGCTCTTATTAAGTCTTTTTGCACTCTCCTGAGTTTTAATGTGCATTGTTGTTATATTCATGCCGCACCGTGTTTCTTCTATACACTCAACTCCTTTTTCATCTTTCCCGAATATCTCTCTTGCCTCAAGCGCCAAGTCTGTACGTATCATATATTTATACCAAAAGCGTATAATTACGCAATATCCTTTCGTCAAAATTCCGTTAAAAATGCCTTTATTTAAATTATTGCTCAATTATCACTTTACATTCAAGTAATAAACTGCTAAAATTTAAAAGATATACTCGGATATCCGAAAACAGGAAAGGAATTATAAAATATGAAAAAAACAGCATCATTATTATTGATATTACTCCTGCTTATAGGCACGGTATTCTCTCTTGCAGGCTGCGATGAGCTTAAGGACTTAGCGGGAGAAATAAAGGACGAAATTCAGTCTGAGCTTGATTGGGACGGTGACGACTCATCTTCAGATACCGACAGCGACTATGACAGTACCGAAAGCACAACAAGTACAGAAAGTACTTACACAGACTCATGGGATGTTGATTCAAACATCTACGGAATTGATGAAAACGGCACATACACAAGCAAGGACGACGTAGCTAGGTATATATATGTATATAATAAGCTGCCATCAAACTTTATTACTAAGAAAGAGGCTCAGGCACTCGGTTGGAGCGGCGGCTCACTTGAAAAGTACGCACCCGGTAAGTGCATAGGCGGAGATAGATTCGGCAACTATGAGGGCGTATTACCCAAAAAGCTGGGCAGATCATATACAGAATGTGACATAGATACACTAGGCGCAAGCAGCAGGGGAGCAAAGAGAATAGTATTCTCAAGTGACGGACTTATCTATTATACAGACGACCATTACGAAACATTTACATTACTTTACGGTGAGGAATAACAATGAGAGAAATAATCCTTGACGGCAGATTTATGACGGATAAAAAATCAGTACACCAATATTTAGCCGAACAACTTGAATTTCCTGATTATTACGGCAATAATCTTGACGCTTTGTATGACTGCCTTAACGATATTTGTGAAAAAACCAGCGTTTCATTTATAAATACTGAAATGGCAACGGAAAACCTGGACACATACTTTGATATGATATTAACGGTATTTGAAGATGCCGCTATAGAAAACAGTAATCTTATGATAAAATAATATAGTAACATTAAAAGGGCTGTAAAAACTGCCGGTTTTGTACAGCCCTTTTTCATTACATTTATTCCCTTTATCCTGTGCGCTCTTTTCTGACTTCTATTCTTGTAAATATATTATCAGCAAATCTGCAAAAGTGAATTGCCACATATGAAATCAATATCCAGAATGTACTGAAAAGTACGCACACCTGTCCCAGCAAATTAAACGGTATTGCCGAGTAATCCCATACATTCATACCGAGCATTAGATTAACTATACAACCGACGGTAAACTCAACAAGCGTTATTATCCCTGCGCCGTACACACACTTACATAGGGTGTGTACATTTTCAAGACGGTTAAACATATTGTACAAAAGTACTAAACATATACCTCCTGTAAGTATCATAGTCCAGTGTGTATATCCTCGCCACAGTATCTCCATGAACCCGTATATTATGCCACCTGAGATAAACATCATTATATTCTTTGTTGACCTGTGCATTTTTACGCCCCCAACACTTATTTACCAAGTATATTATTGGACGTTATTGGTCATATATTCACCGGGCAAACTATATTTTGAAATATGTGCAAAAAATATTTGATTATTTTGTAATTATGATGTATAATATAAAATAGCTTATTATGTGGTATAGTCCATAGGCGCAAAAGCAATTAAAAACCTATATCAGACATATACATAAACAAGTGTTAGACCTAAATCGCATTTGTCACATATTATTTATAAGGGAGCGAAAAACATGAATATACAGCAATTATCGGTTTTTGTTGAGAATAAGTCAGGGCGTTTGGCTGAGATAGCACAGGTTTTGGCTACGGCTGACATTGATATAAGGGCAATATCCGTTGCGGATACCAGTGATTTTGGTATTTTAAGAGTTATTGTAGATAATCCTGCTATGGCAGTTAAGGTCATGCGTGATGCAGGTATGACAGTAGCGCTTACCGATGTAATAGCGGTAGGTATAAACGATAAACCCGGAGAATTTGCCAAGGTGCTCAAGATATTGGCCGAAAACAAGCTTGATGTTGAGTATATGTATGCTCTTTCATCACGTAATGACGGCAAGGCTTCTGTAATAATCAGGGTTGACGATAGCGACAAAGCGGAAAATCTACTAAAAAACAACGGCATTAAAACACTTACTGCCGAAGATATTCACAATATGTAATCTAGCTACCGAAAGGATAATACAAACATGGATAACAAACAAAAGACAATGGAAAAAATCGTAGCTCTTTGTAAGGGCAGAGGCTTCGTATACGCAGGCTCAGAGATTTACGGCGGACTTGCTAACACGTGGGATTACGGCCCGCTCGGCATGGAGCTTAAGAACAACATCAAGAAGGCATGGCTGAAAAAGTTTGTACAGGAAAACCGTTACAACGTAGGCCTTGACTCTGCTATACTTATGAATCCGCAAACATGGGTTGCCTCCGGTCACTTAGGCGGCTTTTCTGACCCTCTGATGGATTGTAAGGAATGTAAAACACGTCACAGAGCAGATAACCTCATAGAGGACTTTGACGGTACTAATGTTGCCGGTTGGAGTAATGAACAGATGATGGAATATATCAGAGAAAAGCAAATTCCATGCCCGGACTGCGGTAAGCACAACTTTACCGATATACGTCAATTCAACCTTATGTTTAAGACATTTCAGGGTGTAACCGAGGACAGCAAGAATGAAATATATCTTCGTCCGGAAACAGCGCAGGGTATATTCGTAAACTTTGCTAATATTCAGCGTACAAGCCGTAAAAAGGTGCCTTTTGGCGTTGCTCAGATAGGTAAATCATTCCGTAATGAGATCACACCGGGTAACTTTATCTTCCGTGTACGTGAGTTTGAGCAGATGGAGCTTGAATTTTTCTGTAAACCGGGTACTGACCTTGAATGGTTCAATTATTGGAGAAGCTTCTGTAGAGATTGGCTTTATTCACTTAACATTAAGCCTGAAAACCTTCGCTTACGTGATCACTCCGCAGAGGAGCTCTGCTTCTATTCCAAAGCAACAACAGACTTTGAGTATTTATTCCCATTTGGTTGGGGCGAGCTTTGGGGTGTTGCCGACAGAACAGACTACGACCTTACACAGCATATCAAAACAAGCGGTAAAAGCCTTGAATACTTTGATCCGACAGACAATTCACGTTATATACCGTATGTTATTGAGCCGTCACTTGGCGTTGAGCGTTTGTTCTTAGCACTTATGACGGAGGCATATGATGAAGAGGTTATAGATGAAAAGGATACCAGAGTAGTACTCAGACTTCATCCTGCACTTGCACCTATCAAGGCCGCTGTATTGCCGCTTTCAAAGAAGCTCGGTGACAAGGCTGACGAGGTTTATTCCATGCTTACTAAGCACTTTATGGTTGAGTATGACGACGCAGGCTCTATAGGTAAGCGTTACCGCCGTCAGGATGAAATAGGCACACCGTTCTGCATTACTTTCGACTTTGACAGCTTAGAAGATAACTGCGTTACCGTACGTGACCGTGATACAATGGCACAGGAAAGAGTGGCTATTGATAAGCTTGTTGACTATATCAACGAAAGACTTGCATTTTAATTGATATATTTAGAGGGGATGTAAAAACTAGTGATTTTTTACAGTCCCCTCCCAAAATATAATATATCCGCCTGTAGCGAAGCTGGATATCGCAACAGATTCCGATTCTGGAGGACGGGGGTTCAAATCCCTTCAGGCGGGCCACGTCGGAGCAAGCTTTGTATCGCTTGCTCCGATTTTTTACAAAAATCAGAGTGCGCTCACGCCGCTGCTCCTCCTTTCCGCAAAAAGTCACGCTCGGCTCACCTGCTTGGTTGTAAACGCCCTCGCAACGGTTCGCTGTCGCTGCCAACTTTTTGCGGGTTCAAGTCCACATCAGTATTTTGCGGTGGCATCTTTTTTGCTACCTCTTGACAGAATATCCACTGCTTAAACTTATAACTTTAAGCAGTGGTTTTTATTTAAGTATGTACTAATATTATGCCAAAGTAAGCGGATAGTCATTGGTAAAAGTCTACAGTCTATACAAAGCCTATTTTATCTTGACTTTTAGTGAACATAATATTATAATTGAATTAGTATACATACATTACATACGGTAATTACCTTGATATACTTGATATTATAGATTGAGAAATTTTGATGGCGGAGTGATAACATGAAAAGAACAATTTACAAAGTAGATTCATTTAGCTGTACTTTTTCAACAAAAGGAAAGGTCGTAAAGCAGTTACAAGAAATCATTGATAAATATGCGAACGACGGTTGGAAGCTGCATTCTTACGAAATTCCCGGCGCACTTGGTGAGCTTTGTATTGTTGTATTTTATAAAGAGGAAGAATAATTAGAATTTGATGGAGTAATGATAAGAAACAAATATATGTGCATGGTTGTGTTAAACATTGAATAGTTGAAAAAACAATTACACAATTAGCGGCTGCCTATCCAAAACAAGATTAAAAGCGTTTTAAATCTTCCAAAAGAATACGGAATGTTTATTGCACGGTAAATTTAGCTTGTTTAACATAAATTATTGGATTAATACCGCATATACACAACTTACAAATTTCATATAATATTTACTTTTTGAAAGCTGGTCATATCAAAAATTTAAAGCATAGTACATTAGCTTGCGACTGTTACAGAGCTTTACTACATTATGGATAATTCTAACAATTTTATGCTAATTATTTTCTATTGATAGAGATAAAAATTTATGCTATAATTAATTTACTCTAAACTGAAAAAGTAAAGGTCATGAACAGTATGAACAACAACAAAATATCAAATAAAGAAATCGTTAAAAGATACATATTATTTATTTTCGGTCTTTTCTTTGCAGGTATTGGGGTTGCATTTACTAAGCATGGAGAACTTGGAGTAACTCCTATTTCTTCTGTTGCAAATGTAATGAGCTACAAACTACCTGTATTGAGCATAGGGTCCTGGTTAATTATATGGAACTGCGTGTTGATAGTGGGTCAGATAATCATACTGAGGCGTGATTTCAGGCTATATCAGTTACTGCAAATTCCTCTGTCATTTCTGTTCGGATATTTTACGGATTTCGGTATGTGGTGCGTATCGTTTATACCTGTTGACAACTACTTTTTAAAGCTGATAATGCTTTCAATAGGCATAGTGATACTCGCCCTTGGAGTTGCGTTATCTGTAATAGCTAATGTAATTATGAATTCCGGTGAAGCTATAGTTAAGGCTATTGCGGATAAATTCAAGTTTGAATTTGGTAACGTAAAAGTCATATTTGATATAACTTGCGTTTTACTATCTGTAATATTATCCTTATTATTCTTTGATTGTAAAATAATCGGTACCCGTGAGGGCACTGTTATATCAGCTATTAGCGTTGGCTTTGTAGTTAAATTCTTTATAAAGCACTTAAAAAACAGTATTGAAAGTAAGCTTATAAAATAATAATTTTGTTTCCCCTTTTATCTGGGGATTTTGTTTTATATCACATTGAATTTTAACGTTTATTACGGTATAAATACAAAACTTGAAAATTATAAGCAGAAGAAATATAAGAAAATTAATTTATTATTTAGTATTTTGCATAAATATACAAAACAAAATTAATAATTTTATATGTTGTTCTTTCCTTATTTAGAAGTTATTTATATAATTCATTTAACATTACTTCTTAATTTTTGGAAAAGAGCTATGTAAAAACCTACTAATAATAATTGGGCAAAACGCACAAACACAGAGTATAAATCAAGAATTAAGGCTAAAAATATTAAAAAATCACTTACAGAATTTGAAAAACAAATTTTTTGCTTCGTCATTTTGCACAATGAAGGTAACGTGATTTTCTACAAAAAACAGGCTTGTTTTTTTACAGATAGTTAAAAAACATAAAAATATCATCAGCAATGTAAACAAATTTAAATTTTAAAATTTGGGCATATGGATAAAATTGATCCTCAAATGTTGCTTTTAAGGCATTGCTATGGTATTATTTATTAGAAGGTAATTATTGCATTTTTATGTGCATAATTATCTTTAAACAACAATTTTGTTTAAGATTTATCAGAAAGAAGGAAAATGAAATGTTTGCAAAAACAAAGAAAATTTTGTCACTTGTTTTGGCTATGCTCATGGTAGCATCAGTTTTTGCCGGATGTAAAGGCGAAGACAACAACGATGGCAATAACGGCGGCGGTGCTGAAGGTTCAGCAGTTATCAAGACTCTTGACGACGGTACACCTCTCCTCAACCTTTTTGAGGAAGACAACGTAACTCTTAAGGTATGGGGCCCTGAGGCTTCTCTTACCTTGCTTGAAAAGCAATGCAACGATTTCGCAGCATTATATCCTGAAAAGACAATCAAATTCGATATCAAGGCTTGCTCAGAGTCAACGGCAAGAACTCAGGTTCTTAACGACCCTGATGAAGCTGCAGATGTATTCTCATTTGTATCTGACCATATGTTAAAGCTCGGCGCACAGTCAAAGGCTTTACAGGCTGTTACAGTTCCTGAGGTTGTTGAAAGCATTAAGAACAGTAACCTCTCTGATGCAGTTGCAGCAAGCTACTGTGAGGTTGAAGATGAAGACGGTAACAAGTCAGAGGTTATGTACGGTTATCCGATTACAGGCGACAACGGTTACTGCCTATTCTATGATAAGAGCGTTTTAAGCGAAGACGATGTTAAATCACTTGAGGGCATCCTCGCTAAGTGTTCAACAAATAAGCGTTTCCACTTCAATTTCGGTGACGGCTTCTATGCTTGCTCAATACTCTTTACAGGCGGCATGACACTTGATGTATCTGCTGATAAGAAGTCACAGATTCTCAACTATGACATGGATAGCATCTATGCTACAGCAAAGGCTTTTTCAGACCTCGTAAACAATAACGAATCTGTTGTTTCAGGCGATGATACAGTTTTAACATCACGTATAGGCGATGACATAGCAGCAGGCGTTACAGGTACATGGAGCGCATCAGCTATCAAGGCAAAGCTTGGTGACAACTTCGGTGTTGCAAAGCTTCCTACAATTAAGGTAAACGGCGAAGACAAGCAAATGATAAGCATGCACGGCTATAAGCTCATGGGTGTAAATATTAAGACAAAGTATCCTCTTACATCAAGAGCTCTTGCAACTTACCTTTCAGGTCAAAAGTGCCAGATTGAAAGAGCAGAGGCTCTTGGCTTCGGTCCTTCAAACCTTGTAGCTCTTGAGAACGACGTTTCAAAGAACGACCCTGTACTCGTTGCTATCTCTGAGCAACAGCAATATTCAATTCCTCAGCTTATTATTTCTAACGGCTTCTGGGATCCTATGGCAGCATTTGGTCAGTACATTTACAACGGTGCAGACCAATCAGAAACAGCTATGAAGGCAGAACTCGATAAACTTATTGAGAATGCACAGCTTTAATAATAGGCTTAATATTTAACTGATAATCATTTTAACCGTCCGGGGGCCTGCCCTCGGACGGAATACAAATTCTTTTGTGACGAAATATGCTAATTTTTTCGGTGCTTGCTGTTGATTACTTAATAATAAGAAAGTTAGATCTGACAAGGTCAAAACTTCAGCAGCTTTGCCGTTGTCAGATATAATTTATTTCCGAATTTAAATTTACTCACATTGTTTGCAAAAGATAACCTTTAATTTGAATAAAGGAGCGTGAATTATGGATTATTTGGATTATATCCAACTTAATTTTTTTCAAAAGGTAGCATACAAAGTATCCCGTTTCTTTAAGAAAATACCTACAGCGTTAAAAACATTCTTTTTAACTATAGGCAGAGCAATAGCTAAGTTCTTTATGGGCATTGTACATGGCTTTAAAAATTTCGGCGTAAGATTTGCCAAAGGCGGTATTTTTACAAAGCTTTCATACTTTATTATGGGTATAGGCAACATAACTCATAAACAGATTGGTAAGGGTTTATGCTTCCTTGCAGTACAGATAGGCTACCTGTATTACATGATAAGCTTTGGCGCAGCATGGTTAAAAGATCTCCCGACACTCGGCACACAGGCAAGTCAAGAGGTATGGGATGAGGTAAGACAAATGTACGTTTACCATGAAGGCGACAACTCAATGCTTATACTCCTCTACGGTGTACTTACAATAATCATATCTGTAGTATTTATAGCACTTTATGTTGCTAACACTAAATCAGCATACGCAACAGAACAAATGGTTAAAGAAGGCAAGACTCCTTCAAGCTTTAAGAAGGATATGCAAGACCTTCTCGACAGCAAGTTCCACATAACACTGCTTTCACTGCCAACATTGCTCGTATGCGCATTTACTGTTCTTCCTCTTATATTTATGATTTTGATAGCTTTCACAAACTTTGACTCATATCATCAGGCCGGTTTGTTTGATTGGGTAGGTTTGGAAAACTTTAAAAACATATTCTATCAAAATGCAAAGTATGTGCAGACCTTCGGTACACTTACTAAATGGACATTAACATGGGCCGTTTGTGCTACATTCTCAAACTACATTTTAGGTATGATAGTAGCACTTATGATAAACAAAAAAGGTATTAAGTTCAAATCCGTTTACAGAACAATGTTTGTTCTTGCAATCGCTGTACCTCAGTTCGTTACATTGCTCCTCATGAAGCAAATGCTTCACAAAGAGGGTATAATCAACGTTGTATTAATGGAGTTAGGACTTATAGATAAGGGTATTGATTTCTTGGGTACGGCGCTTGGCGCTAAGATATCCGTTATTGTTGTAAATATGTGGATAGGTATTCCTTATACCATCCTTATTACCAGCGGTATTCTGATGAATATTCCTGAGGAGCTATACGAGAGTGCTAAGATAGACGGAGCAAGTCCGTTTAAGACTTTTACAAAGATAACATTACCGTATATGCTCTTCGTAACTACTCCGTATCTTATAACGCAGTTTGTAGGTAATATCAATAACTTCAACCTGATATACCTATTAACGGGCGGTGATCCTAAGTCACTCGACTTGTACAAGGCAGGTCAGACCGACTTGCTTGTTACATGGCTATACAAGCTGACCGTAAATGAAAACGATAATAACCTTGCGGCTACTATAGGTATTCTGGTATTTATACTGTGCGCCGGTATTTCGCTTATTACGTTCAATTCGAGTAAATCTGCCAAGAATGAGGAGGAATTCTCATGATAAAAAGCTACAAATTAAGACGCGGCATCAGCAACGGTATAATTTATGTTATACTTACCGTACTTGCTATATTATGGGTATTACCTCTGCTTTGGCTTGTTATTAGCGCATTCAGAGCAGAAAAGACAGTCTATCCATCATATGTTTGGCCTAAGGCATTCACGTTGCAGAACTTTAAGGATCTGTTTACGGAAACCACACTTTTCAACTATCCTAAGTGGTTCTTAAATACATTGTTTGTTTCTGTATGCTCTTGCATACTTTCAACACTCTCTGTATTGATGATAAGCTATACCTTCAGCCGTTTAAGATTTAAAACACGTAAGGTATTTATGAATATAGCTATGATCTTAGGTATGTTCCCAGGCTTTATGACAATGATAGCCGTTTATTACTTACTTAAGGCCATCGGTCTTACAAAATCACTTGTATCTCTTATTATAGTTTACTCAGCAGGCGCTGCGCTCGGTTACTTTATTTCCAAGGGATTCTTTGATACTATCCCACGTGCGCTTGATGAGGCTGCAACAATTGACGGAGCAAGTAAAAATCAAATATTCTGGAAGATAATACTTCCTTTGTCTAAGCCTATTGTAGTTTATACAGCGCTTACGGCGTTCATCGGACCGTGGGCTGACTTCATACTTGTAAGCATAATCATGCGTGATGAAACCGACAAGTACACCATTGCAATGGGACTTTACAAGATGATAGACAGAGAATATATTTCAACGTATATAATGCAGTTCTATGCGGGAGCTTTGCTCATAGCAGTGCCGATAACGGCGTTGTTCCTGTGGATGCAGAAATATTATGTTGAGGGTGTTACAGGCGGTGCTGTTAAGGGATAATTCCTTAAACACGTTTAATGTAACAATTCTTAATAATACAACAACAAAATCCTACACTCACTCCTTTGTGGGTGTAGGATTTTTAAAACGGAAAGGAGTTTAAAAAGAGATGATAAAAAGAACGGTATCGCTTATACTTACTCTGTGTATGCTTACACTTATCATCTGCGGATGCTCTGAACGCGGCAGTACAGATGATACAAATTCTACTCCGGAGAATGATTTTATGGATTATGTTGATGTTACCGCTAAGTATCAGGCACAGGCATCTACCGACAAATACAGGAATTATTATGAGATATTTCTTTATTCGTTTTATGATTCCAACGGTGACGGCATAGGCGATATACAGGGGCTTATCTCTAAGCTTGATTACCTGAATGACGGCGACCCAAACTCAGGAGATGACTTGGGCATAGACGGTATATGGCTTATGCCGATAATGCCTTCACCGTCTTATCACAAATATGACGTTACCGACTACTACGAAATAGACCCCGTTTACGGTACACTTGATGACTTTAAACAGCTTATATCAGAGTGTGACAAGCGTGGCATAAATGTAATAATCGACCTTGTGCTTAATCATACATCGGACAGGCATCCATGGTTTATACAGGCTAAACAGGAGTTAGCAAACGGTAAGACCGACGGCTACGCAAGATACTACAGCACTAAGCAAAGTGATGCAAAGCCTACAGGCTGGACTAAGGTAAACGGTACGGATAACTGGTACTATGAAAGTAACTTTACCTCTTCTATGCCTGAGCTTGACCTTAGCAACGAAGATACACGTGCAGAAATCAGAAGTATAGTCAAGTATTGGCTTGATATGGGTGTAGGCGGATTCAGACTGGACGCAGTAACCTATTATACGGACGATAATACAGACGGCGTTGAATTTCTTAACTGGCTTACAAATACTGTTGCAGAGATCAATCCTAAGGCCTATATAGTAGGCGAATATTGGGTAAACGTTCCCTCGCAGATATCCGATATGTATAAGTCAGGAGTAGACAGCCTGTTTAACTTCCCATTCTCTGAGCTTAACGGAGATATAATTGACTCTGTAATAACAAACTCAGGCTCTTCTTTTGTTGATGCAATAATGAAATCACAGGAAATCTTAACACGCAGCAACGAAAACTTAATAGACGCCGTATTTCTCTCTAATCATGATCAGGCAAGAAGCTCAGGCCCGTTACAGAGAGATCCCGTTTTAATGAAAATGGCTGCTTCTGCATATATGCTCATACCCGGCAATCCGTTTATTTATTACGGTGAAGAGATAGGCATGGGCGGCGATTGTTCTAACGACCCTAATAAGCGTACCGGTATGGTATGGTCAGTAACCGATCTTACAGGATACACACAGCTTCCGCCGGGCGCAAAGAACACATATAAGCCCGAAAAGGGTGTTGACGAGCAATTAAAGGACGAGAACTCCCTGCTCAACTTCTATAAGCGTATTATCAAGATAAAAAATCAAAATCCTGCAATAGCAAGAGGCAGAATAACCGAGCATATCGATCTGGGCAAAAAGACCTTAGGAGCATATAAAGTGCAGTACGGTGACACTCAGGTGATAATAGTGCATAATATGGGTACTACAGGTAAAACGGTAACTATGCCTAAAACTCTTGGATATACAGAGCTAAGAGGCGACCTTGTTGCAGGAGAGGTAACAGACGGTACACAGCCGTATATAACATTGGACGGTGAAGAGCTTTATCTGCCGCCTTACTCTACTGCCATACTCGGATAATAAATAAAATAGCAATAACTGTAAAGTTACACTTGACAGGCACTATATTAAATGCTATAATAACGTAAATTAATTCTTCGGGGCGGGGTGTAATTCCCCACCGATGGTAATCTGCATATGCAGCGAGCCCATGAGCGAAAGCTGATTTCGGTGAGATCCCGAAGCCGACGGTATAGTCCGGATGTGAGAAGAATATAACACAGCATTAAAGGCCCCGTAATGTTTATCATTATGGGGCTTTTTTGTATACTTTTAATACCGCATATATTATTTCCTCTATTAAATCCATGGTACATATGGAGGACTTACGCCATATTGCTGCTTGCAAGCATACTGTTAAAATTATGACGTTATTTTATGCGGTAAAGCACTTTGAAATGTAGGTGGTTTTTGTGAACAAGAAAATGAGTAAAACAAGAAAAACGGTTATTACGGCTATGCTTGGCGCTTTGGCGGCGGCTCTTATGTTTATAAGCTTTAGCGTTCCGCTTATGCCAAGCTTTATTAAACTTGATTTTTCTGAGCTTCCGGCACTTATCGCCGCATTTGCGGTTGACCCTGTATCCGGTGTGTTGGTATGTCTTATTAAAAATCTGATAAATCTGCCGTTTTCAACTACCTCCGGCGTAGGCGAGCTTTCTAACTTTATACTCGGTTGTCTGTTCGTACTTCCGGCAGGAATTATATATCATAAGATGAAGACACGCAAGGGTGCAGTCATAGGCTCATTGGCCGGCTCACTGTGCATGGCTTTGGGAAGCATACTGACCAATTATTATATAGCATATCCGGCATACAGCCTGTTCTTACCTATGGAGGCTATACTGGATATGTACAAGGCTATTAACCCAAGTATCTCTACACTTTTACAGGCACTTATTGTATTCAATATGCCTTTTACCTTTATCAAAGGAATGCTCAGTGTAATCATAACCTTTATTATCTACAAGAAGATATCTCCACTCATAAAAGGCAAAATGTAGGCATTAAGAGAATATACTTTTATTTTCCGGAAAACATAACTATACAAGTAATTTTCGGGCGGTGTTTATATAATGAAGAAGCTTTCACAAAGATGGATAGTGCGTGTAATAAGCTTTTCTATAGCAATATTTCTGGTATTTTTGGGTGCAGGCATCAGCGGATATATGCTGACCGTACAGTATAAGGAAACCATAGAGAACGCATACAGGGCTGCTGTAAACGAGCTTACCGACTATGTGGATAATATAATGGAAACCCTTAAAAAGGGTATGTATTCCAACACCTCCACCAATCAGGTGTCGTTTGCCATAACGCTGTTATCAAGCAGTGAAAATGCCAAGCAAGCACTTGAAAGATTACCCTTTGAGCAAATATCTACTGACGGATTACAGAAATTTCTGTCACAGTCAAGTGACTTTGCATCATACATGATAAATAAGCTTGCAAGAGGTGAAAAGCTATCACAGCAGGATAGAGAAACCATAAAAACTCTCAGATCATATGCAGAGATACTCAATATCTCAATGAGTGAGATAGTATGGCGTTACAGCGACGGCAGTATAGAGCTTGCCGGAGCATCCTATGCGATTAATAACATAGGCAACGCACGAAGCGGAGAACTGAGTCATAATGCCGTTACGGACGGATTTGAGAGCATGAACGACAGCTTCAAGGATTACCCTACCCTACTGTATGACGGACCTTTTGCAGATCATGTAATGCAGAAGCATCCTCAGCTGCTGGAAAACGCAAAAGAGATATCGGAAAAAGAAGCACAGGTGCTTGCGGCAGAGTTTCTTGGCGTCAATGACAGCAATATAAGCTTTGTGTCCGAGCGAAAAGGCAACATACCATCATATCTGTTTGAATATAAAAAATCGCTTGTTTCCGTAACTAAACAGGGCGGTGTGGTCGAATACTTTTACGGCAATAGCAGTAGCGGAGCTTCTATAAAGAAGGAAGATGCAGTAATAATTGCCCGTGAATTTTTGCGGTTGCACGGTTTTAATAATGTTAAGGAAAGTTATTATATATGTTCTGACGGCGTTTGTACAGTGAATTTTGCCAACACAATAGACGACGTAGTTTGCTACAGCGACCTGCTTAAGGTTGGCGTTTCATTATCGTCAGGCGAGATAGTATATTATAATGCTACAGGTTATATAATGAACAGTCATCCACGGGATATACCGTATCCTACACTTACTCAGGAAAAAGCACAAGACAGCGTTAGTCCACTGCTTGACGTAGAGAGTTGTCAGCTTGCGCTTATTCCGCTGAGCGACGGCAGAGAGGTGCTGTGCTATGAATTTAAATGCACATCCGACGATGACGAAACATTGCTTGTATATATCAATGCGGATACAGGCGAAGAAGAAAATATATTTATCCTGATAGAATCAGACAACGGAGTACTGGCAATTTAAAAGAGCATAATACAAAACACCCGAACTTATACCTTTTACCGTATAAATTCGGGTGATGATTTTTTATGTTATAAGTCTATCCATTGCCCATGCTTAACGCTTCGTGATATTGATATACCCATTGATAAGAATAGGAACAGCATAGGTGTAGTCAGCGGTTGACCTATATTGAATATAGCCTGTAATGCGTAGATAAGTGCCGCACTATAGAACACTACAAGCTCAGGCTTCTGCTTAGAGCATCTTACAAGTCTTACTATACCGCCTATTATCATGGTAAGTATACCGGCAGTACCTACTATTCCGAGTGTTACAAGCCACTCTATATATTCGTTGTGTGCGCTGTCAAAGTAAACATTATAGTTGGCTGAAATCTCTTGGCCGTAGTATTTATCAAGTATCGCCTTGAGTGTATCAGGACCTGAGCCAAACAGCTTATGAATTGGGTCAAACTGCGCATAAGAGTCAAGTGAACGTGTCCATATGTAACCTCTGTTCGTACCCCATTTAGGGCCAAATCTAAGGTAGCTGTTAAATACTCCTAGGTCAGTTTCGGTATCTATCCACGAGAAGTAAATAAATGAACCTATACCTGCTATCACGCAGAGTATAACCGCAACAAGAGGTATTATGAATAACCATGACGGAAGTTCAAGGAGTTTATCGTTCTTTCTTAAACCTGCAAAAATTAGCGTAAGTGCAAACAAAATACCTATTACAT
This sequence comes from Acutalibacteraceae bacterium, assembly GCA_051881075.1. Classification (GTDB taxonomy): domain Bacteria; phylum Bacillota; class Clostridia; order Oscillospirales; family Acutalibacteraceae; genus RUG14223. Next base: position 30,687 of record JBJEPE010000092.1, read on the forward strand.
AATACATTGCATCATTGAACATAAAGAAATTTGATATCGGCTCAATAAGTATATGCTTGCCGCCAACCAGCTTGCACAGTACAGGCATAAGCTTCATTGAGGTTATAAGCACCAGCCACGATATTATATATCGGTGAAGCCTTCTGATTTTCTTGAAAGCATATATTGACATAATGCCCATGAATACGAATACTGCGAAAAATCCCAAGTCGCTGTTTGCGGCGATAAGTGCGCCTGAACCTGTAGCAAGACAGGCTATGCAGAATATCTTATTAACTATATTCTCGCTTACCATAAACATACCGAACGATGCCGCAAAGTAAACGCAGACAAAGCTTGCAAAGAAGTTGATGTTACCTATTGTAGATATAAAATTTACACGTTGATCCTCAACTATTTTATTTATATAACCAAGCGGGTCAAAGCTGAAGTGATTTGCTATACCTATAATGCAGACATACATACCCATTATAAGGAAGATATATACAACGCCTAAGCGTCCCTTATAGAATTGAGATATCATTATATAGCACAGCAGATATGCGAATATAAGTATAAGTCCGTTTCGCCTACCCATTGAGCCTGTTATGGACTCTTCTCTGTAATCAGACAGAAGGGTAGATATAACGGCGCCTACAAAGAACACGTACATACCTATATCAGCTATACAAAGCCGTTTTTTTCTCTCTGTTGACGGAGGCGTGGGATGTGCTACCTTTAATATCAGTAATATAACCGCTGCCACAGAGAATGCGGCAAAGGCTATAAATGTTGTAGTGCAAAAGAATGTGTATTTATCATTTTTAATATTAAAAAGACAGTTAGTTGAATATACCCAAAAAATACTCATAATAACGACAAGATAGCACGTAACTATCTTTTCAAGCGGCATTGTACCCAAGCCGGCATTATATTTACTTTTGGCAGGTTTTGTAATCCCGTGGGATTTCTTTTTTGACGCCATGTGCAACTCCCCTTATTTAATTTCAATATATAACCATATAGTAACACATTTTTGTACAAGTTTCAACAGTTTTTGCATTTACTATTAAATTCATTGACATAAAACCCGTAAAGTCTTATAATTATAATAAGTTATTGTATCTTTTTATAAGAAAAATGCAAAAAGCATTTATATATATTGATAAACGGACTTTGTATAATTCAGATCGTCGTAAAGGAGGCTATAGTATGAAAAGACTGTGTTCTTTCTTAGTTATGTTGGCTTTATTGGCTATTCTGCCGAGTGTAACGGTCAATGCGGAAAGTACTACCGTCAGGGATATAGTATGTACATATATACGCCACATGGCAACCATTAAGTGGACACCGTCTGAAAGCTTTATGCTTTACGGAGATATTACACGTGCCTTCCGTGCAGGAAAGATATATACAGGCATACCGTACACCGACAGTAATGTTGCCAACCTGAGGACATTCAGAAAAAATCTAAATTCATCCCCTACACCGCAGTATATAGGCGAAACATCGCAAAAAAAATATGTAGGTATAAGCAGTGCAGGTGCTGTATATTATTCATGGGCGGAGATAAGCAAAACCGTATCTTTTAGGGATGAAAGCGAAATGTTCCCTATGAGTGAAAAAGGAACCGTTGCTGTGGGAATATATGATTATACAGGCAGTACCGGCTCTACGTCCGATATAATAAATATGAATACGCAAGAAGCTATATTTGAGTCCTACGCTATGCTTAACCCAGGTGACGCAATATTTACATATACGCCGCAAAACAAAGGCAACTGCAAAATGGTAACGTCAGTAAGCATTGTCAAAAATAAGAACGGAAGCATTGATGCCGAAAACAGCAGAATTTTCGTTATAGAACAGTCAAGCTCAATGGATATCAGCGGTAGCTCTACATGGAGGATCGGCGGAGAAGGATATACCTTTTTAAGCCTTTACAACGACTTCTTTATACCCGTAACGTGTAAGGAGCTTGCCGCAAGTGACAATGCGGTAGATAAACCCGTAATATATGTAGACGAGTATGAGGGCGGTAAGAATATATCTATAATTTGTAAGGATAAGAACGCAGTCATATATTATACAACCGACGGCACTACACCCACCAGGTCAAGTCCAAAATATATACAACCTATAGCTACAACAAGCAATGTAACCATAAACGCCTTTGCGGTTTCCGGATTGGGAAAAAGTCAAACCGTCACACGTAAGATAGAGGTAAAGGAAACCCCTGCTCCAACCGTCACCATAGAGGATCACATCGAGGGCAAGGCGGTAAAAGCATTTGTAGACGACCCTGACACCGCCATATACTACACAATAGACGGTGGCAAGCCTGAACGATATACCTCTGAGCTTGTAATAGCAAACTCATGCCGCATTAATCTATACGCAGTAAAGCTCGGCGGTAAACGAAGTAAGATAGTTGAAAAGAAAATTACAAATAAAGCTGTAAGCACTCCTGTAATAGCTGCTCCGGTAAGCTGCGCAGGCGGTAAAAAGATAACCGTAACCTGTGCAACACCCGATGTAGAGTTATATTATACCATTGATGAAACCGAACCCACATCATATTCTAAAAAGTTTTCTTCTTCGCTTGTTATAGGAAGCTCATGTACAATTAAAATAAAAGCAATGAAAAAGGGTATGAATCCCAGCCATACCGTAAGTACTAAGATATCTATGCCGACTGTAAAGGCACCCGAAATAACCACCGAAAATTTTATAGGCGGTAAAAGGGTAATCATATCATGCGATACGCCTGATGTAAAAATATACTATACAACAGACGGCTCAATACCTAAAACCACCGGTAACCGTTATACTGAGCCGTTTATCGTAACCGATGAGGTTAATTTGAGAGTACTGGCTACAAGGGACGGCTTTGAAACCTCTCAGATATCTAAACAAATACCGCTAATGCAGGTTTCTATGCCCACTATAAGGGTAAGTGAGGACTTAAAGGTAACGCTATCATGTAAAACCAGCGGTGCGGTAATTTATTATACTATAGGTAATAAACCAATAGATATTATACGTTCTAAAAATTACATAGAACCTTTTAATGTTAAAAAAGGTGAAACATTAACCGTATTTGCTGTACGTAAAGGTCTTAAAAACAGTGAGATCTCCACACTTAAAATAACAGGTGCGGTATCAACGGATTCCTCCATGGTGCTTGAAGGATATAACTACCCTACCGCACTTACGCTTGGCGACAACTATGACATAAGAGGCGTAATAAAATCAAACTATAAAATAATGTCCGTTACACTCGGTATATACGATGAGAGCGGACACGTACTGTCACAGGCGTCAGCGTCACCGCAGGTTAAAAGTGCAGATATTAGTTACCTTAATTCAGAGCTTGACTTTACAAAGGCAGTAACAGGTAAAAACTATTACAAAATCGTAGCGTCAGATATGGCAGGAAGTAAGGTATTGCTCAACAAGCAGTTTACCGTAAAAAAACCGGACGAGGTAAAGTCATTAATGACACTTACTGAGAATACATACCCCACTATTTTAGGCTACGGACAGGAATTTAACTTTTACGGTATAATACAGTCAAACTTTAAGATACGTAAGGTAACGGCAGGCGTATTTGACACTAACGGTAAATCTGTGGATGTATATTCTTGCTCACCGTATTCAGAGAGATTTAACCTGAATATAATTAACCATAAGATCAAATTTGCAGACCTTGATACCGGTACCTATTATTTCAGAATAATTGCAACAGATACTGTAGAACGAAAAACGCTGTTTAATAAGGCCTTTACCGTATCTGAAAAACCAGAAAAATCACAGATAAAGATACGTAACGCACAATATCCGGATACAATTACACAGGGTGTTAAGTTTCAGTTACAAGGTAAGGTACAGTGTGAGGATATAATAAACAGCATTACCGCCGAGGTACTCTCGGTAGACGATAAAGTAATATTTTACAAGACTGTGTATCCCAACGGTACCAGATATGATATATCCATGCTGTCAGATTATCTTAAACTGGAATATCTTGAAAGCGGTATTTACAGATTTAAGCTTAATGTAGAGACCTACAACGAGCGAAAGTCCATTATCAATAAGGAATTTGTGGTAATCGACAATAACAGCGGAATTGTTATGAATATCGACAAAATTTATTCATATAATTACAATGACGCCATTTGTACCGTAAACGGCAAAGAATACTCAGTAAGTTCATGTGGAAGCAGTTTTACGTGCTTCTCAATGGTATACAATTATCTCAGCGGCGCTTCAACTGTTCCTGATGAAATACTTTTTAAAGCTTATCACGAACATATATTTAACGGGGAAATTTTAACTGAAAAAGAAATATTGGAGCTTGCAAGCTTTTATGACATAAAAGTTAAACTTTCTAATGTGCAAAGCGACATGATAAGCGCAATAAAATCAGGAAAGCCCGTTATCACACGTATAAGTAATAAGGGTATAAGCTCAAAATGTGAGTACATTGTTATAAAAGGCTATACTGACTATGACGGAGAATATGTATATATAAATTCACCGTCATCACCTGTACTTTCTGAAAAAAAGATATATATTTCTGATCTTTTAGGGTCATTATATGACGGAATTTACGTAATATGCGACCTAAGTTAAGAAAAATTTAAAAAATTTGTTTAAATTTCTTTAAATTTATTGATTTATGAATAAATTTAAGTTATAATGTGTTTGGTATAAGTATTCAAAATAATACACGGTTATTATTTATTGTTTAAAAGCCATATTTATATTATAATTAAATTTACTATAAATTGCAGTCTTTTGTTAAGTATAAAGTTCTTGTGGAAGGAAGATACATATGATAGGTTTTTATAATTATACTGTAGTGCCTACGTATATAAGCTTAGTAAGCTCGGTTATCGGCATACTAGAGGCAATGAACAATAAACCTACTATTGCTATATTCTGCTTGATGATTTCAGGCTTTTTAGATATGTTTGACGGCAAGATAGCGCGTACGCTTAAGACACGTACCGATGCTGAAAAAAACTTTGGAATACAGCTTGACAGTCTGTGCGACCTTGTTTGCTTTGGCGTTTTACCTACTACAATAGGATATGCGCTCGGTTTACGTCATATATGGACTACTATTATATTCGTTGTTTACATCCTCGGCGCACTTATCAGACTTGCATACTTTAATGTGATTGAAGAGGAACGTCAGCAACAGACAAATGAGGTACGTAAGTACTATGAGGGATTACCTGTAACTACGGTTGCACTTATTTTACCGTTTCTGTATGGATTTAAGGGACTTATCGGCAGTACATTGTTCCCGAATGTATATGCTATATTCCTGCTAATCATTGCTGTATTATTTGTTTCAAAAATAAAAGTACCCAAGCCCGGTTGGAGGGGTATATTCATAATGATAGGCATAGGCGTAGCCGAAATTGCTTTTATAGTACTGATGATGCTGTTCCACAGCAACGTACAAAAATAATAACATTGTATATAACATAAAACATATGAGGTGAACGTATGGCGGCACATACACGTAGAAGAATTGAGATAGTTGAGCCGGACAGCGGCTCACTTCATTTTTTATATAAAACGGTATTCGGCAGATTACTGTTAAAAATTTTGACCTGTAGGTTTGTTTCCGTACTTGGCGGCGCATATATGAACAGTAGATTTTCTCGGCGCAGAATTGAACCGTTTATCAAAGAAAACTCTATTGATATGTCCGAGTATGAGGATAAAAAGTTTAAGTCGTATAACGACTTCTTCACACGTAAGATTAAAAACGGTAAACGCCACATTTACAGTAATAAAAATGTCCTGATAAGCCCATGCGACAGCAAGCTTACGGCATATACGATAGATGAAAACAGTACTTTTAATATAAAGGGTTCCGAGTATTCTGTAGCTGATCTCATCAATAATAAAACACTTGCTGATGAATATATGGGCGGTATATGTCTTATATTCCGTTTAGCCGTTGATGACTATCACCGTTACTGCTATATTGATAACGGAACACAGGGCGAAAATGTGCATATCAAGGGTAAATTCCACACCGTACAGCCCATTGCCTTATCACACTGCAACATCTATAAGCGCAACGCAAGAGAATACACCGTTCTGCATACAGACAACTTCGGAGATGTTATCCATGTTGAGGTAGGAGCACTTATGGTAGGAAAAATAAAGAATAAGCACAGTGACGGATATTCCTTTAGTAAGGGTGAAGAAAAGGGTATGTTCGAGTTTGGCGGATCTACAATAGTACTTCTTCTTAAAAAGGGTGTTGTAGCCGTTGATGAGGAATTTTTTATAAATACCAAAAACGGATATGAAACCGTAGTGAAATTCGGTGAAGCTATAGGCCAAGCTATAAATTGATTTACCATCCATACTATAAAGATTACGTTTTACCGCCTCCCTTTACACACAAGGGAGGTTTTTATTAATTAAATTCTATAAAAATTTATGCTAACTAACCCTACTTTATTTAGAAAGAAAACCGTCTTTTATTAAGAAATACACCTTTGGTGATATGGCGTACAAAATAAAATTAAAAATCATGCTGACAAAATATCACCTTTATATTTTTGAAACCAACCGGAACTTGTAATGGAGAAAAGATTATGAAAGAATTTCAATTATTGCATTCCTTTGATAATGTGAATGAGAACGAATTTTTAGAAGTTTATCGAGTATCTTCACTGGAAAACGCACCGAACTGGTATCAAGAGCTAAGTCCCAAAGATGCACTTGCACGCTATGAAAGCGAATATCTTGACTATATGCGCACAACGTTTTGGGATGAGGGAGGATTACTTGCTATCCTTTCCGATGAAAATGTGTATTGCAGCGCATTACGCCTATATCCGCTTGATGGGAATAACCGATTTTTTGTGGAGGCTCTGGAAACCCGTCCTGACCGCCGCAGAAAAGGCTATGGCAGTCTGTTGTTTCATCTTTTGATTGAACGTATGGAGATAGAGTTTGGCAATATTACCTTGGTATCTAATCCTCACAAGAAAAATATTGCAAGCATTGCAACACATCTATCTGCAGGTTTTGTCAGAACTGCTGAATATTTTATTGATGAAGGAGTAAAAAATGAAAGTATGACCACCATGATCTATACAACGGATAGAAAAATGCAATCAGAAACATAGGCGCAATTAAAAAATTCAAGCCCTTATAAAGAAGATCGACTTTGTGCCCTTACACTTACTCCGTGAAAGCCAAAGCTACGCTTTATCACTTCCCTTTACACAAGGGGGATTTTTCAAATACGGACGATAAGGATAAATATGCTGTTATATTGCGAAGTAAAATACACACTACAAATTTTGTATATCATATCCTAAGGGTATCTACGCCGCAAAAATTTACGTTACCACATTTTAATATTAGTTTGATATAAAGTAAAAAGACGTACAAATCCTAAAATGATTTCATACGTCTTTTATATTTGTGTTAAAAATTATTAAGCAATTTATACAGCAATGTATATAGTTGCTGCGCTTCCTCCACACTAAGTGATAGACATGGAGCTAATTTATTCGGGATATCTACAGCCCTGCTTTTAATCTCCTCACCCTGTTGCGTTAAAGTAACTATAAGGTTGCGTTCGTCCTCTTTAGAGCGTTTGCGTGTTATAAGCTTCTTTTCCTCCAGCTTTTTCAGCACAGGTGTAAGCGTACCCGAATCAAGGCGTAACAGATCACCTATTTGCTTAACTGTAATTTTCTTATGCTCCCACAGCACCATAAGGGTTATATACTGCGTATATGTTAGGTCTAGCCCATCAAGATACGGCTTATACTTCTTGACTACCTCTCTGGCGCAGGCATACAGCGGAAAACAAAGCTGGTTTTCAAGCTTAAGTGCCTCATACTTATCCATAAGGCTTATGCGCCCTGTGTTTCGTTATAAGCCGCTCTCACAGCTCTGGCAAGCTGATCTGCACATGAGGTAGATCTTCTGCCGCAGGTATTACCAAGCAGATATTCCTCAATTTTGTCTACAGTCCAACCGTTTACAAGCTTTGATATGGCCTTAAGATTGCCGTTGCATCCGCCTAAAAAGCTGATGTTGCTTATAACATCGCCGTCAATATCAAAGCTGATAATTTGTGCACAGGTATCTTTTGTTCTATACTCGTAGTGTTTCATAAATAATCTCCTTTATTTTTTAATTATTTTTTAGCTCACAATTGGTTACGGTGAGTAAAATTTCTTTTTTGCGATATATTAATATATGCTTGTATCAACCGTATTTATTGTACTAAATTTAATTGTGTACAATTTAATTATACACATTTTAATATAAATGTCAATAGGCATAGGCAAATTTATTGGGTCTTGTCTACAGATATATTTACATTACCCTTACGTGTAGTAAAATTTTCTTTAATAAATGTAAATCTACCCCTACCACGTACCGTAATTATATCATTTTCTTTAAGAAAATAGCTGTTATTCTCGCATGACCTGCCGTTTACAAATATCTTTTTTTCTCTGAACAGCTCTATACTGCTATTGCGTGAAAGATTATAAAGCTTGGCAATAACTGCGTCTATGCGCAAGGACGGCACCAAAAGCGAGGCTTCGGTCAGTGAGCTTTCATAAAAATCAGGTATGTCCTGAGTTACCTCACATGATACGGACGTATGCTTTACCTTAAACAGATTATCGCATACATACTGAGAAAGCCTGTCAACAACAAACATATACGCAACGTTATCTTTAAGGATTATATCACCTACCGCACTGCGCTTAATACCTAAGCCCATAACTGCACCGAGGATATCTCTGTGCGTTAAGCTGTCTGAGAACTTCATAAGCAGGGGCGCAATCTTAACACAGTCTATCGGATAAGACTCACTATATCCAAGCTCTTCCGCATCGCCAAAGCGCACCATTAGGCGACTGCATCCCTCTGTGCCGCCGAACATTTCATATTTAACGTGGTTAAACTCACGCTCACAGCGATAGAAAAGGTCTATCTCAGACAGGCCTAAAAAATCAGTAAATGTAAAATGGTTGCCTGTGTATGCTTTCTTAGCAAGCTCTGAAAATCTTTTCTGTATAAGCTTATCTTCAGATATCATTAACGGTTGCCTCTCTATACTTTAATTTATCAGTCACTAAGGACGGCTTTGCTGTAAAGTGCAATGCCCCTTATGACATTTGGGTGAATATGATCTACCAAATACATATCAAATGGGCTGGAACTTATGATTTGTTTTATCTTTGATGATGCGTCAATATAAATATATCCGTTTTTCTCAGCATACTGTCGTAGCGACGCACCGTAGCTGTCAAGCAGCTTGTCCCTCTCCTCTGTTGTTATACGGATAACAGGGTCGCTGTCGAGCGCACACCACGGCGATATAAACACTATCTTGGCATCATTATTTGCCTTACGTATATTATCTGTAAGTGATTTTATACTATTTATAAAATCACTTTCGTTTGACTCGTCAACGCTATCTCGATATCTGACATCGTTTGTACCTATTGCTATAACATACAGGTCTGCCTTGCAGGAGGTTACGTCGTCTATTCTGTCTAGTATGGTCTGTACCGTAGCGCCGCCCTTGGAGCAATTATATACGCTTAAATCAGGGAAAAGTGCTACAAGCGGCTCATACCAACCGTAACCACCATTAGCCGTACCCTCTGTTACGCTATCCCCTACAAAGCACACGGAGTCGCTCTCGCTTAACGCCTTATACAGTACCGACTGCTTCTCGTCATCCGTGATCTCAAGCGGTTGCACCTGTGATCTCGCATAGCCTGACTTAAACATAAAATACTCCTTTTCGATACTTTCAAGCGGTATTTCTTTGCCAAGCATAGATGAAACTATAATCGAGTGTACCTGCTCTATGCGTCCCATTTCATAGCGGCTTATACTCTTATACAAGTCCTCATCATACATTATTTTATATATCGGTAATGCCCTGTACTGACCTGAATTTTGAGATTGTGTGTACATAGGTACAACAGATATTGCATTTACCTCTTTTGAATCCTTATCAATATACACCTTAACCAAAGCCGTTGCATCGCCGTCATATTCGCAGTATATGTTAGCAAAATTACCCGGACAATTAACTATAGCAGTAGTATGTCCGTTAGTTGTCATATATTCTACAGGCTGTACGGCATGGCTATGGTCGCCTAGGATAATATCTGCTCCGGCTTCGGCAAATATGCCGTTCCATGTATTCTGAAAATCATCGGTAGTATGCTCAAACTGAGTACCCATATGAGGTAACACGATTATTAAATCCGCATTTGTCTGCTTTGCACGCTCAAAGTCGGCATATACGTTGCGTTTACATTCGTCAAAATATTCGCTGTCAGGCGAACAAATAAGAGAAGTAAGGGTAGTATCCTCCTCCATAAAGTAATCATCGGTATGATAATTTGAACCGTATGTATATGCAAGCACCGCACAGGTTATATCCTTTATTTTTATCACCTTAACGGTATTTTTTTCTTCTTCATTTCTATATGAGCCTACATGCTCAAGCCCTATGCTGTCAAGTACATCAAGAGTACGCAATGCGCCCTCTCTGCCCTTATCCAGCACATGATTGTTTGCTGTGGTAACAAGGTCTATGCCGCTGTTTTTAACAGCCTGTGCAAAGCTGTCGGGATAATTAAGATATAGCGGTATATGATCGTCAAAGTTACTGGTAGAGTACCCTGCATCCGCACCTGCGGCAGGACCCTCAAATACGCCTATAGCATAGTCTGCATCGGTCAGATATGATTTGGCGTATTCAAAAACATCATCAAAATTATATTCACCGGTTTTCCCATCTAAACCGTAGATGACCTGATCCTGTAAAAGTATCATATCACCGATAAACGCCAAGGAAACACTGTTTTTTATACTATCGCTCTGCTGTTTGGTCATTATGGGGAACATCTCTCCGTAATTTCCGTCACTTGTATCCTGACTGTTTACAAAATCCGCAAGCCATACTATCGGCTGTATAAACAGAAGAATTGCAAATAATACCGCCATTCTTTGAATAAGCTTACTTTTAATGCTTATTTCCTTTTCATCCGTATGCTCGTTACATAAAATACCCGTAAGCTTTTTAAGCAATTTATCAAGCCACAGCGATACTTTAACGTTACCTAGCATAAACAGGGTAATGACTGATGCCACAGCCGCATAAACAACATACAGCTCAGTATAATTCTCAGATGTAAACACCCAGTTGAATATAAAAGTTATAGGTCTGTGCAAAAGATAAATTGCAAGGCTGTTAGTACCGCATACCGTAAGCAACGGTATTTTTCTGTCGGGGACGATATAAATCAGACCTACTATATACATAGCCGCTACAGCAAAAATCATCATACGGTACAGTATTTCTGCACCTGATGTGTAGCCCGTCATTAAATACACATCTGTAGGCATATCGTAGTCATATATCATACTTATAGAAGCAACTATAGATACAATAAGAACGAATGCACCCATAAGGTATTCTTTTATCTTTCTGCCATTAATTATGGAAGTCGCTTTTTCTGTGCTTAGCCTGTATCCTGCCATAAAGAACGGCAGAAATGCTACTGTTCTGCTTATTGAAAGAAGATTATCAAATTCTGCCCAATAACCGACCAGCAAGGCGGCAATAATACAAATAGGCAATATATTCCTTACCTTGGATAACGGCTTTGCGATAAAACGCCATACTATAAGCGAAAGTATGTACCACATGGAATTATAAGGATATAACAGCGATACATTGCTTAAACCGCTTTGCACCAGATTAAACAGTAGCATCACCGTATTAAATATAACATATGCAACGGCAAGCTTGCATACCGATAATTTACTGCGGGTACTGTCACGTTTGGCAAAGTAGCCTGAAACAAACACAAACGCAGGCATATGGAACATATAGATAGTATTCACTATATACTTAGAAAGGCCTGTGTCACAATATCCGTATAAAAAGTGACCCACAACTACCAAAATTATAAGTATTCCCTTTAAGTTATCCCAAAAGCTTACACGTTGCTTGCTCATCAGACCACACTATCCCCTCTATAAATTCACACTGCATATAATATGTTATTAAATTATATAATAGCATATTATTCGTGCTTTTACAACAAAAAAGCTGAATACAATTCGTATTTGGTCAGAAAAAACGGCACCCAACACATTCTAATGTATTGAGCACCGTCTTTAAGAGGATAAAATATGAAAAATTAATTAAACTTGTGATCAGAAAAATCTATCAAAAAAATCATCAAAGAAATCGTCGCTATAATCATTATATCCGCCGTTATTACTGTTGCTATTGTTGTTCCAACCGTCTGTATTTTCGCTCTTACCTATCAAATTAGGAGAATATTCTTCAAGCTCAAGCGTCAGGGAATATGTTTGTCTTCGTCTTACAATATTAACCTCTACCTTATCGCCAACCTTGTGGTCTTCCAGTATTTTGTTTATATCGTCAGAGCTTGTTACCTTTTTACCGTCAAACTCAGTAATATAGTCGCCCGGCACAAATCCTGCTGCAGCAGCCTTTGAATTATTGGTTACGCTGTAAACGTAAACGCCTGTTTCGCTTACACCGTACATCCATGCCATCTGTGATGATGTTACATCAAGTAATGTCATACCAAGGTCTATTCTGCCTGTTACATATCCGTACTTTTTGAGATCCTCAAGTATATCAAGAACATCATTTATCGGAATAGCAAAGCCAAGACCCTCAACATCTGTGCCGCTTGATTTAGCAACGATAATACCTACAAGATTACCTCTGCCGTCAAAAAGTCCGCCGCCTGAGTTACCGGGATTGATAGCCGCATTGGTCTGTAATAAATTCATTGTCTGGTCGTCTATAACTATATCTCTGTTAAGCGCACTGATTATACCGTCTGTTACGGTACCGCCAAGCTGACCGAGAGGATTACCTATAACTACTGTCATATCGCCTACTTTTAGCTTATCGGAATCACCGAAAACAGCCGCTGTAAGATCCTTTGCATCTATCTTAAGAAGTGCTATATCAACTACGGAATCCGCACCTACTATTGTAGCGTCATATGCAGTACCATTGCGCAATGTTACCTTGATTGTTTTGGCACCTGAAATAACATGGTTATTTGTAATAATATAACCGTCGCTTGAGATTATAACGCCGCTGCCTGCACCCTCCGCTATATATTGCTGAGAAAATCCGCCTGTAACAACAGACTCTGTAGTAATCTCAACAACTGAGTTTGCAACCAAATCGGTTATCTCTGAAACACTTAAATTATTTGTCGGTGTAGATGTGGTATTTGTTTCGGCATTGTCCTCAACCTTTTGAATATTGAGATCTCCGCTGATATTTGATGTTTGAGTACCTGTTCTGTTGCTTGTACCTGAACCGTATTTATTGGCTAACATACCGCCGCAAAAACCAAGTCCGCCTGAGATTATAAAGCCTAAGAGTACAAGTACGGCAACAGCCGCCCTGCCCAACGGTCTTTTTTCGCTTTTTTTCTCTGACTTTTGAACACCGTAATCAAAGGCATTATTCACCTTCTCGGTATTATGTTGTGTCTGTGTTGCATGCTGTGCCGCTGCATTAGCTGTCGGCTGAGAACCAACAATCGGTTGCTGTACCTGTGCAGGTGCTGTAGGGGCAATGGGCTGCATCATCGGCGCCTGATATGCTCCATAATACGGTTGCCCGTACATCTGCTGCGGTTGTGTGTACATAACAGGCTGTTGATATGCCTGAGTTGCAAACGGAGGTTTACTGGAAACCTCATTTACAGGATTTACATATATGCTCTGCGGCGCCGTATATGCCGGCTGTTCAGATACGGAAGCCTGTACCTGTGGTTGCTGTGTAGGCTGTACCTCCACCTGTTCTATTGTTTGCACCGGCTCAACAACAGGGGCCTGCTGTGTGGGCTGTACTTCTACGGGGGCTTCTGTCTGCTGTGCAGGTTGTACCTCTATAGGTGTCGGTTCAACCGATGCCGTAACTTGTTCTGTCTGTTGTACGTCATTAGTGATTTCTGCATTACCTTTTACAAAATCTTCTGACATATATATCTTCCTTTCTGTATGTATTACCGACCGTTTAAGCAAGACATTCATAATCCTGATTTTTAATGATCGGTATGTTATCTTAGTCATGCACCGTTGTGCTATGGTTGTATTATATCGGGTTTTATTGTCTATATTTTTAAGCTTGCGTTAAATATAGCTTAAATAAATTTTAAAAAAATATGAACTGCTCTTATAATTTAAAAATATATACAAGCACAATATCTTATATTTGATTTTATCACTGTTCATGCAGATTTTTAAGGATTTACAACTACAATCACAATATTAATCCTATCGTTTTCAACGAGTATTATAGAAAATTATACAAATAAAATTCATATATCGTTAATTTATGAACAAGCAAATTGATTTTATTTAAAAACACTACGATGTTTGTTTTTAAATTTTTAATACATTTTGTTCCTAAAGTAAAGACGGAGGATTACTCCTCCATCTGTTTACCTAAGAATGCCGCCGCTGTCTGCACCAGCTTAATTTCAGCATCACCCGGAACCGACATTTTCTCTGAGCAAAGCATTATGACCGATCCCGTAACATCGCCTGCTGCTATAATAGGATACATAAGTGCCGCCGCTTGGTCTATACCCTCAACAGGATATACGGCATCCATATCTCCGCCCCGTGCGGCAAAGCTGCGGCGTGTTTCCATAAGCTCCTCCATAACGGAATTAACACGTCTTTCAAGGTACTCTCGCTTAGATACACCTGCCGCCGCTATTATATGATCTCTGTCACTTATAAGCGTAGGCAAGCCCGATACTCTGGCAAGCACCTCCGCATACTGCGTAGCAAATGCGGACATCTCGCCCACAGGTGAGTACTTCTTAAATATTACCTCTCCGTCTGTATCGGTGTAAATCTCCAGCGGATCACCCTCCCTTATGCGCAGTGTTCTTCGTATCTCTTTGGGAATAACCACTCTGCCCAAATCATCAATTCTTCTCACAATTCCTGTCGCCTTCATGCTATATAAACTCCCTTATTTGTAAATATTCGTTTGCCTATATAGTTTGTGCGTTCAGCGTTTTATTATACGAATTTTTATGTGATACGATGTCTGAAATACCGTTAATTTTGCTTGGTATATTCTTCTAAGTCGGTATCGAGAAAACATTACCTGCTATAATTCCGACCACCGCAGATATACATATAATTATTATCGGATGAATCTTTTTAAGCGCCATAACAAGCATTACCGCAAATATGCACAATGAAATATATATTGAGGCGGAATTAAATACATCAAGCGTAACGCCTGAGGTAAAAAATACCGTCTTGCCTATTGATATAACAGCCGAACCTATAAGACCTATAACGGCAGGCTTAAGTCCTGTCATACAACCCTTAACTATCTTATTATCTTTAAATTTTTCAAAGCATTTGGCAACTATCAGTATTATAAGAAATGAGGGCATTACAACACCGAGTGTAGCGCATATTGCACCGAGAATACCTGCCGTTTCACAGCCGATATATGTTGAAATATTTATCGCAAACGGGCCCGGCGTACTTTCGCTCACGGCTACAAAGTTTATAAGCTCCTGAGTCTGCATCCAACCGTTTGCCGCTACTTCAGACTGTATGAGCGGCAGCATTGCGTATCCTCCGCCAAAGGTAAAAAGTCCTATCTTAAAAAATGTCCAGAAAAGCTTAAAATATATCATTGTCTGCTCCTCCTACGAATTATTAGTGAGGATACAAGACCGAATACGGCACAGCCTATTATTACAAATAGTACATTAACTCCTAGTACTGCGGCAAGTATAAATGAACCTGCCATAACTATATATGATATTATACCCTTGGGGCATTTACGGTACATTGACCACAGTGCCTTGATAACAAGAGCCAGCACACCTGCGCGTATACCAAAGAACGCATACTGCACAGTTTTATTATGTGCGAACTCACGCAGTATAAACGATATTATACTGATAATCACAAACGAGGGCAATACCACGCCAAGCGTAGCGAAAAACGAACCCCAGAAGCCGCAGACCTTATAGCCAACGAAGGTAGCCGCATTTATCGCTATAGGTCCGGGGGTTGACTCCGCTATGGCGATTATCTCTAAAATATCGTCATCCGTTATCCACTTATTGGTTTCTACTGTTTCCTTCTGTATAAGCGGTATCATCGCATAACCGCCGCCAAAGGTAAATGCGCCTATCTTCAAAAACGATGTAAAAACTTTACAAAGAGTTTTAATCTTGTTGCTTTGCATATACACTTTCCTCTATTATATATTTAGTTTTATTAGCAAACTTTACGCCGCCACAGCGGATGTGACGGCGTTATCAGCATATACTGTTTATTTTAAATAATCCTTGACTATTGCCTCCAGAAGGTCATCACGCTCTATTCTACGAATAAGGTTACGTGCATTCTTATAAGTGGTGATATACGTTGGGTCTTCAGAGAGAACATAGCCTACTATCTGATTCACAGGGTTATAGCCCTTTTCCTCCAACGCTTTAGCTACGAATTTAAGCGTAGCCTTTATGTCGTCGTCTTTATCGTTTCCCAAAGAAAACACCATAGTCTTATCAAACACTTTTAACAGTCCTTTCTATATTTAAAATAGCGGTTTATCTTTAATTATAAACTTATTATACATCATTATGCTTGTTTTTTCAACATATATTTAATGCCATTTTGTAAAATATTTTTGTATTTGAGGTTAAATATATCATATAAATTATTTTTTTTCAAGCTTTTTATAATAGATTGTTGTAAATTTATAATAAATATGTTATTATTAAATTTACATTGTTATAAGGGGGCATATCGCCTATGGACGCTTTTTATGAGCAAGTAGTAAAATGTAATAGAACTACAAAAACAATTTGCATTATATTATCTATGTTGCTTTTGACCGTGCTTATACCGGTAATTTTTATTCTTTTGGCTAAAATAACAACAGAATATCTGTTTATGGTGGCTTTTTTCTCTTTTGTCTTTATGATATATGTTGACTGGTATGTTATATCAAGTCAGCGTGTTGAGTTTGAATACTCAGTAGTAAGCGATGAGATAACAATAAGCAAGGTAATAGCTCAAAGAAAACGCAAAGGACTTATAAAATTCAGTGCAAAAACCATTGAGGATATGCGCCTTATGTCAGTATGTGATGTTCCTGAGCAAGCATATGATAAAACCGTGATTGCAGGAAATGATAATGACGTAAATCTATGCTGGGCATCAGTTTACAGCGAAAAGAACGGCAGAAGTCTTATTGTATTTTCACCTGATGAAGACCTGATAAATACGATAAAGCCATATCTTAAGCGCAGTATCTTAAATGAGCTTTTAAAGCATTGAGGTGACAGTGTGAAGCAGTTTAAAAAAATAGCAGTTACTGTATTTTACTCTATGCTGGTGTGTCTTGCATTCTTTGTTGTATACAAGAGTTATTCTCACTTTTACAAAAGCTTATACCCTGTAAAATACGAAAACTATGTTGAGCAGGCCGCTAAGAAATATAATGTGGATGAAGCTTTAATTTATGCCGTTATACACACAGAAAGCGGTTTTAACGCCGATGCACAGTCGCAGGCAGGCGCAAGAGGGCTTATGCAGATAATGCCGACAACATATACGTGGCTACAAACACATTTGCCTTCGGAGGACGGCAGTGTAGAAAATCTGCTTGAACCTGAAACAAACATTGAGTACGGCGTATATATGCTGTCGTTTCTTATGGAACATTACGAGAACAAGCGCACAGCTCTGTGTGCCTATAATGCAGGAATGGGTAATGTGGACAAATGGCTAAAGGACAGTGAGTTGTCATATGACGGCAAGACTATATCCGTTATTCCCTATCCCGAAACCTCACAATATGCCGAAAGAGTATTGAGTGCGGAAAAAATGTATAACAAATTATACTTTAATTAATATATGAAAGGATGATTTAAAATGTCTAAGAAAAAAGAAGAAGTTTCTAAGGCAAAGGAGCTTAAGGATAAGCTTTTTATGAAGCCTGTTAATTCTAAGCTGGATATTGATGACAGCGAGATAGAGAAGGCTGATAGATTCTGCGTTGCCTATAAAACTTTCCTTGACGAATCAAAAATTGAGCGCGAGGCTGTAAAGACCTCAATAAAGCTTGCAGAAAAGGCGGGCTTTGTACCCTATGATAACACCAAGAAGTACAAGGCAGGCGACAAGGTTTATGTAAATAACAGAGGTAAGGCATTGATGCTTGCAGTTATAGGTAAGCACGGCTGTTCAAACGGTGTAAGGCTCTCTATAGCTCATATAGACTCACCTCGACTTGACTTAAAGCCAAACCCACTGTATGAATCAAGCAACCTTGCACTCTTTAAGACACATTACTACGGCGGTATTAAGAAATATCAGTGGACTACTATTCCGCTTGCATTACACGGCGTAGTTGTATTAAAGGACGGTACTACCGTTGACGTATGCTACGGCGAGGACGAAAACGAGCCATGCCTGTGCATTACCGACCTTTTACCGCACCTTGCAAGAGAGCAAATGAGCAAGAGTCTTAACGCTGCTTTCACAGGCGAGGATCTCAATGTTCTTATCGGCAGCCGCCCGTTCAAGGATGACAGCGAATCTGAGCTTGTTAAGCTTAACATACTTAACATACTCAATAAAAAATACAACATGACAGAGGACGACTTCCTTTCTGCCGACTTAGAGGTTGTGCCTGCATTTAAGGCCAGAGATATCGGCTTTGACTCCAGCATGATAGGCGGATACGGACACGATGACCGTGTTTGCGCTTATCCTGCACTTAAGGCTATTCTGGACGCAAAGGCACCTAAGGATACTATTATAACCGTTTTAACAGATAAGGAAGAAATCGGCAGTGACGGTAACACAGGTATGAACTCTGAATATATGAGATACTTTATTGCAGACCTTGCTAAGGCTGAGGGCTTAGAGCCACGCCACGTACTAAGCAAATCAAAGTGCTTATCTGCAGACGTAAATGCTGCATTTGACCCAACATATGCAAGCGCATATGAATCAAACAATTCCTGCTATATCAACGGCGGTGTTGTTATAACCAAGTACACTGGTCGTGGCGGTAAAGCAGATACATCAGACGCCTGCGCCGAGTACATGGCAGAGATACGCAGTCTGCTCGACAGCAACGACATTCTGTGGCAAGCCGGTGAGCTTGGTAAGGTTGACCTCGGCGGTGGCGGAACAATAGCTAAGTTCGTTGCTAACCTTAACGTAGATGTAGTTGACCTGGGCGTACCGGTACTTTCTATGCACGCTCCCTTTGAGATTATATCAAAGATAGATATTTACATGGCTTACCGTGCATTCAAGTGCTTCTTTGAAGCCTGATTTAACTTATTGAAATCAATGCGTAATCATCACAAGAAAATCTTAAATTAAAACAATAAAGGCAATATTAAGCAATTATTGCTCAATATTGCCTTAACTATGACCGAATGTTATGGAAACAGGTGAAAGTCCTGTGCGAACCCGTCGCCGTAACGAAAGAGTCCTGCTCAAATAATGTCACTGGATAAAACCGGGAAGGCCGGGCAGGGCGTTGACATCGAAGCCGAAATACTTGCATTCAGTCAATCGTAAATGCCACGAGGAATTGGCTTAACCGATAAAACATTTAGATAATCAATACGGAGTTACTGTATGGCGTTGCGGTACATGATATACATACCGTATTATGCACTATGCTTTAACTTCTTAACTTAATACGGAAAAGTCAGTTACCTTAACAAAAATTTTTGTTATGCAGACGGATATTATATCTGCTCTGCGGAAAGGAAACTGTAAATATGGAAAAGAAATCGAACAAAAAGCTTATTATAATATCATGCGTTGCGCTTGCGGCAATTATAGCCGTTTTCGGCATCATTTACATTGTTACCAGACCTGATACTCAGGTAGGCGCAAAGACTATAAGCGTTGAAATAGTATTCAGTGAAGATAACAAGAAAACAGTAGAAATCAACACAGATGCCGAGTTTTTGAGAGGCGCACTTGAAGAGAAAAACCTCATCACAGGTCAAGACTCAGACTACGGCTTATACATCACTGCTGTAGATGGAGTAGCCGCAGGTGACAATGAATGGTGGTGCATAACCAAAGACGGCGTTATGACATCTACCGGAGTTGACACTACACCTATAGCAGACGGCGATAAGTTCGAGCTGACACTCTCAACTTATTAATATGAAAAGCAGAATTTTAGATATCTCCTTAGGGGCAATGCTGGGAGCATTACTGCTTGGCGTTCAGGTGGCATTATCCTTTTTGCCCAATATCGAGCTTGTATCGTTTTTAATAATAATCTACACGCTTACACTGCGCAGTAAGGCACTTATACCCATATACGTATTTGTTTTTTTAGAGGGATTTGTATATGGATTTGGCATATGGTGGATTAATTACCTGTATATCTGGACAGTTTTATTCTTAGTTGTTATGCTGTTCTCAAGTGTAAAGTCCACAGTATTCTGGTCGGTAGTAAGTGCCGCTTTCGGTCTTTTCTTCGGTATGCTATGCGCTATACCGTACCTGTTTATGGGCGGTATTAATATGGCTATAGCATACTGGATAGAGGGAATTATATTTGACATAGCACACTGCTTTGGCAATTTTACGGCGTGTATAATTTTATTTAAACCGGTAAATAGATTTTTTTATAAAATTTATAATCAGCTCTTGACAATTTAATTTACCGGTGATATCATTTTCTACATATCAACAGAGTAGGGATATATGCGTTTAGTGCTGTGCGAACGGGGAGTTGTCGCACGGACGAATGCCTTAACGTAGGCGACGGTATATTATCCCGCATCCCGCTGTTACATTCAGGATGATTACCGCATGATTTATATAGCCGCTTTGCGGACAATTTTATGCCTTACCTATGTAACAATGGGTAAGGCATTTTAATTATCGGAGGGATCATTTTGAAATTATCGGAAAAATTTAAACAATCAGTCAAAGGCTTAAGCTCATTGCGCAATATTGCATTGTGCGGATTATTTATCGCATTAAGAACAATTATAGGTTTTTTGGCAATACCTATAGGCAACTACAACAGAATTGATTTTTCGCATCTAGCTATAGCAATGTGCGGTATGCTGCTTGGACCTATCCCGGCAGGAATAGTAGGCGGTTTAAGCGATATAGTTACTCTTATAATCAAGCCTATAGGTATGTTTAACCCTATAATTACACTCAGCCGCATTACGGCAGGCGTAATATACGGTTGCTTCCTATACAAAAGCGCACCTAAGCTTAAAAATATTATTATTATGTGCGTAATCAACGTTATAGTAACCGACTTAGGACTTACAACTCTGGGACTATGCACAATAGGCGGCAGCGTATTCAGCTTTATATTTCCTATTAGGGTTACAACCTATGGATTACTGTTACCAGTAAGCATTGCGCTGATTTATATTATTGCAAAAGTGCTTAATACCCCTGCCGTTCGCAAGGCACTGGATCTTAAATAAACAGCGGTACATAAAATATAGCCTCTCTCACCTGCTTTTGCTTTGCCGAAAGCAGGTAATTTTTTGTATATAAATACATCGGCAAGGTATTTATCTCTCATGTTAATTTTGCAAGTCAAATTATATTTTCTTGCAATTTTAGTTTTAAATTTAAAACGGGTAATGCTAAAGTTGTATGCAGTCAGCCTATTTACGTGCGCACACATAATTTTTTAATACATATAATACTAATTATGGCAGTTTAATTTCAAAAGTGTATTTCCGCATTATAAGGCTGAATTAATCACCTGAAATGTACACTTTAAGTGAAAATTTTTCACTTTACAGATATACTAAATCTACGTATGTAAAAATAAAATTATTTATCCGATAGGTGCGTATTTTCTTTTAATCACAGTAAATATATATAAAAAGTTTGTAGATTTTCAAAATTGGTTTACTGTATGATCACAAATATGATTTTGCAAGTTATTAATAAGATTTATTCAACTATAAAAATTTTTGATGTTCCTATAAGTCAAAACTACAAAAAAATTATCAATACGGCTTTATATTTTGTAAAATAGAGAAATATTAATTCTTAATTTTGTATTTACTCTTGTTTTTTGCGTGTTAAAGTATTAAAATGAATTGAACGCTTTTATTATAATACAATCTGGAGGTAATTAAATGAACGCTTACTTATCAAGTGTGCTTGAGAATGTAAAAGCCAAGCACAGCAATGAGCCGGAGTTTGTGCAAACAGTTGAAGAAGTATTATCTTCTTTAGATCCGGTTATCGAAAAACATCCTGAGTATGAACAAGTTGACCTGCTCAACCGTATGGTAGAGCCTGAGCGTATGTTCACCTTCCGCGTAGTGTGGATGGACGACAACGGCAAGTGGCACACTAACCGTGGCTGGCGCTGCCAATTCAACGGAGCTATCGGCCCTTATAAGGGTGGATTGCGTTTTCAAAAGAATGTTTATGAGGGCATTATTAAGTTTCTCGGCTTTGAGCAGACCTTTAAGAACAGCCTTACCGGTTTGCCAATAGGCGGCGCAAAGGGCGGATCTGACTTTGACCCTGCAGGTAAGTCTGACGCTGAAGTTATGCGCTTCTGTCAAAGCTTTATGACAGCCTTATACCGCTATATCGGTCCGGACATAGATGTTCCTGCCGGTGATATGGGTGTCGGCGGACGTGAGATAGGCTATCTCTACGGTCAATATCGCCGTTTAAAGGGCGTATGGGAAAACGGTGTTCTCACCGGTAAGGGACTTTCTTACGGTGGATCACTCATCCGTCCGGAGGCTACAGGCTACGGCGCAGTTTACTATCTGTGCGAGGTACTCAAGCACGAGGGCGACTCCATAGAGGGCAAGCGCATAGCTGTATCAGGCTATGGCAACGTTGCTTGGGGTATAATGAAGAAGGCCGCCGAGCTTGGCGCAAAGGTAGTTTATTTATCCGGTCCTGACGGTTATGTTTACGATCCTGACGGCGTAACTACAGAAGAAAAGCTTAACTATATACTTGAAATGCGTGCTAAGGATCCTATGCACTGCAAGCCATATGCTGATCATTTCGGCTGTACATTTGTACCGGGTACTAAGCCGTGGGGCGAAAAAGACGTAGATATTTGTATGCCTTCAGCTATGCAGAATGACGTTGACATGGATTGGGCTAAGAAGATAGTTGCATCAGGCGTTAAGTACTATATTGAGGTAGCTAATATGCCTACTACTAACGACGCTCTTAACTATCTGCGCAGTCGAGAGGGAGTTATTGTTGCTCCGTCTAAGGCTGTTAATGCCGGCGGCGTTGGCGTGTCAGCTCTTGAGATGGCTCAGAACTCAGAACGTCTTGTATGGACTGCTGAGGAGGTAGATCATCAACTTAAGAAGATGATGAAAAATATACATGATGTTTCTGCTGCTGCCGCTGAGCAATACGGTCTTGGCTACGATCTTGTTGCCGGTGCTAATATAGCGGGATTCAAAAAAGTTGCAGAAGCTATGCTTGAACAAGGCTGCTTCTAAATATAAGTTTGAAACGAAAACAATAAAAAATCAGCCCTATCAATTGCATTCATTTGCATTGATAGGGCTTCTTCTTTTACTGTTTATATAGATCGCCCCATTAAATATGGAGGCAACAGCATAATAAAGCTAACTTATGTATCAACAATTAATATCTTTAGTTTTCGTATGAAACTTTTAAGGTTATGAGTGTGCTATCATCAGTATCCTTAGAGCCAGAATATGATACCAAAACTATCTTACCGCCTAATTCATAAAACCAATCAGCAGAAAAGTCATTGATGCTGTTCCAGCTTTCGCAGGCATCGTCGAAAGTTTCAAGAGTTTTATCATAATTATGTATCCATTCGCCAGTTTCTTCATTAACTCCTAATTCATAGTAGTGATGATACTCTGTCTGGAATAAAGACTCACCGTACTCCTTTACTGCGTCAAAATCGGTTATTCCTTTCCACTTAACTGTTACTTCATTTTCTGAACTATTATAATATGCCATTTCACCCATATTCATTTCTTTAATATCAATAATAGCAAATTTGCTAAAGTCTTCACTATTCCATTGGCCGATAGTATCTTCATTGATGCTTGTTAGAACAGATTCAGAAGAATTTTCTCCGCCATTATCCGATGACGATTGTTGTGATACAGCTTCACTGTTCGACTGCACAGAACTCGTCTTTTCGGCGTTACCGCTGCAGGCAGAAATTGACGCTGCCATCGCAAGAGTTAAAATAATTGATACAAACTTTTTCATTTTTAATTACTCCTTATATATTAATTTGTTTTTATATACAATGCACATTTAAATGTACATTTTATTTATTGATAAAACCAGCAGCTATTAGCCAAATTTTACAGCATTTAAACAACATGTTAGCGCTATTCTTATTATTGCTTTTCTTTTACAATTGTTTCCCTTATAAATTATTATTCAATTCATATAAAAATCGGCCATTAATAATCAGAAATAAGCTAAAACCTGTAAACTAGTTCTAATAAACTAAGATATGACTACAATTCTCTAATTCAGAAATTACTTAGAATTTGCCATGATTTTAATTGTTATTCTCTGATTTTGGCATATTATTTATTATATTATAAATTTTACATTAAGTCAAATTATTTATTGATTAAAATCTATAAAGAATTTGTTATGATTTTAGCGATTATTCCACAATTTTTGATGTATATTTATTATATCATAAACTTTTAATTAAGTCAACTATTTGTTGATTAAAATCTATGAATTATAACCCCTATATAATATACAATTATAACTTAAGAGGTGAATATTTTGAGTTATTGTAAATTTTGCGAAGTATTACGACGACTAAGGTTACAGCACAACCTGACGCAGCAAGAATTAGGAAAACATATAGGACTATCCAAGGCAGTAATAAGTAAATATGAGAATGGGATAGGCTATCCGACTCTCGACACGCTTATACACTTTGCAGAATACTTTGGAGTTACAACCGATTATCTTTTAGGTGTAGAACACAAAAAAATGATAGACGTTACCGACTTGACAAACGGAGAAATCGAGTCCCTGAACAATATCATAAATGAATATAGAAAGTATAAAAATAAGGATCTGTAAAAAACAATAGTTTTTCACAGACCCTTTATTATTTTATGCCCCTAACAGGCTTAGATTTTTATAGATTTATTCAACATTTGCACTAAATAATCAATACTTAATTGAATTAGTCATCACACAGAATTCTTAAGGTCAGACACTTTGCACCGTCATAATCAGTTGTGCCAAAATATGATACCAACATCTTAGAACCGTCTAATACATAGCACCAGTCGGAATAACAGAACTCTATTCCGGTCCAATAGTCACCGGCATCGCTAAAGCTTGCAAG
Source organism: Acutalibacteraceae bacterium (assembly GCA_051881075.1). Classification (GTDB taxonomy): domain Bacteria; phylum Bacillota; class Clostridia; order Oscillospirales; family Acutalibacteraceae; genus RUG14223. The sequence continues at coordinate 56,146 of JBJEPE010000092.1, forward strand.
TGCGTTATTATAATTATACACTCTGCGCCAGTTGTCATCATCAAAGCTAATCTCATAGTTACGGCTGTTTGCAGAGGTGGCAGCAAATAGACTTTCACCGTACTTTGTTGCTGCATCAAAATCATCTACGCCGCTCCACTTTACAGTCAGTCCTTTATCTGTGCATTTATAATATGTCATTTCGCCCAGATTCAATTCTTTAATTCCATTAATGCCGAATTTGCTGAAATCGTCGCTGTTCCACTTATCAAGAGCTTCTGAATTACCTTTAACCTCGTCTGCAAATGGCTGATAAGAGTAAACATCCAGAACTACGCCTTCGCCATTACCGTAATACAGTACTATGATCAGCTTATCGTCTAACTCAAAGAACCAATTAGCGTAGAAATTTTCTACTCTGTCCCAGGTAAAATGAGCTTCATTAAAGGTTGTTATTTTTTGGTCATAGAAAAATGCCCATGTTCCGATTTCTTCACCAAGTCCTAATTTATAGATATCGTGTTCAGCAGCTATACTGTTAAACAGATCTTCACCGTACTTTTCTACTACTTCAAAATCGGTTATTCCTGTCCACTTAGCTTTTATAGCCTTTTCTGATCCTTTAAAATATGAAAGCTCTCCCATGCTCATTTCTTTAATATTGGTAATGCCGAGGCTGCTAAAATCTTCGGTGTTCCATTGATCGTGTGCATTTTCATCATCGCTTATCGGAACAGACTCAACAGGGCTTTGTTCGTCTTCAGAAGATGATGGCTGTGATTCATCAGTATCATCCGGTGTTTGCTGTGATTCGTCAGTGCTTTCTGTATCGGTAGTTGATGATTGCTGTGATACTGTCTCATTCTTTGATGATGCATTGCTTGTATTTTCATCTTTACCGCTGCAAGCAGTAATTGAAGCTGCCATTGCAAGAGTTAAAATAATAGAAATAAACTTTTTCATTTTACAACCTCCTAATATAATATAAACCGATATGCCCGTAAATAAACTTTTGCAGTAAGATATTAATTACATATTTTAACAATAGAGGGCTTACGTTTATATCGAAGCCCCCTTAAAATATATTTAATTTATCAGCCGTTTAAAGACTCATAAACTGCAACTGCGCAGGCAACTGTAGCACCAACCATTGGGTTATTGCCCATGCCGATAAGACCCATCATTTCAACGTGAGCCGGAACTGATGAAGATCCTGCGAACTGTGCATCGCCGTGCATACGTCCCATAGAATCTGTCAAGCCGTATGAAGCAGGGCCGGCAGCCATATTATCCGGATGGAGTGTACGGCCTGTACCGCCGCCTGAAGCAACCGAGAAGTACTTTTTGCCGTTCTCAAGAGCCCACTTCTTATATGTACCTGCAACAAGGTGCTGGAAACGTGTCGGGTTAGTAGAGTTACCTGTGATAGATACATCAACGCTCTCACTGCGCATGATAGCAACGCCCTCAAGAACATCGTTTGCGCCGTAGCACTTAACTGCTGCTCTCTCACCTGTTGAGAATGCCTTTTCACGAACTACCTTAAGCTCGCCTGTGAAAAAGTCATAATCTGTCTCTACATATGTAAAGCCGTTAATTCTTGAAATAATATACGCCGCATCCTTACCAAGACCGTTAAGGATAATTCTAAGCGGCTCTTTACGTGCCTTATTAGCTGTACGTGCTATACCGATAGCACCCTCAGCAGCTGCAAATGACTCGTGACCTGCAAGGAATGCAAAGCACTTTGTCTCATCTCTTAAAAGCATTGCGCCCAAGTTGCCGTGACCTCTGCCAACGTTTCTCTGCTCTGCAACAGAGCCGGGAATACAGAATGCCTCAAGGCCGATACCGATAGCTTCTGAGGCCTCAGCGGCTGTCTTAACGTTCTTCTTGATTGCAACGGCACAGCCGAGTGTGTAAGCCCAGCTTGCATTTTCAAAGGCGATTGGCTGAACGCCCTTAACGATAGCGTCAGGATCAAAGCCCTTGCTCAAGCAAAGCTCACGAGCGTCTTCGAGACTGGCAAGGCCATACTCGGCAAGACACTTTTCTATTTTGGCCATTCTTCTTTCTTTTCCTTCGAATTTTACATCGTTAGCCATAAAATATAGTCCTCCTTTAATGTATAGTCTCGCTTATTCTTCACGTGGATCGATGTATTTGGCAGCACCGTCATAACGGCCGTACTGACCAATATTCTTATTATAAGCATCATTAGGTGACATACCGTGTCTGATATCTTCAAGCATCTTGCCGAGCTTAACGAACTTATAACCGATAACCTCGTTGTCCTCATCAAGAGCAGTAGAGAGTATGTAGCCTTCTGCCATTTCCATATAACGTACACCCTTAACCTTGGTGCTGTAATGTGTGCCTACCTGTGAGCGTAAGCCCTTACCAAGGTCTTCAAGTCCTGCACCTATCGGCAAGCCGTCCTCAGAGAATGCTGTTTGTGAACGACCGTAAGCAAGCTGCTTAAATATCTCACGCATTGCAACGTTGATAGCGTCACAAACAAGGTCTGTATTAAGACATTCCAGTAATGTTTTACCCGGCAAAATTTCTGCCGCCATAGCTGCTGAGTGAGTCATGCCTGAACAACCGATTGTTTCTACAAGAGCCTCCTCAACAATTCCGTCCTTTACATTAAGTGTCAGCTTGCAAGCACCCTGCTGAGGAGCGCACCAGCCGATACCGTGAGAAAGACCGGAGATATCCTTAATCTCATAGGATTTTACCCATCTGCCCTCTTCGGGGATAGGAGCAGGTCCGTGATGCGGGCCCTTTTTTACCGTACACATATTTTCTACTTCGTTTGAATAGTTCATATAAGTACTCCTTTCTCTCGCATTTTGGTATTATATAATATTCGTACGTTGCCGCAAAAATCGGCATAATACGCATTATACGATGAATACATTATAATTCATTTTCAGGTAATAATCAAGTGTTTTACTAATATTTTTATTTATACTGTTGGCATTGCAAAATACCGATGTACAATAGCAAAAAACCTTTTTCATTATTATACATTAAAGCGGAAAAGAACTATATCTCCGTCCTGCATTACGTACTCTTTACCCTCAGAGCGTACAAGTCCCTTTTCCTTAGCGGCAGTCATTGAGCCGCAAGCCATAAGGTCATCAAATGCTATTACCTCTGCCCTGATAAAGCCACGCTCAAAGTCCGTGTGTATCTTGCCTGCCGCCTGCGGTGCCTTAGTACCCTTCTTTATAGTCCATGCACGCACCTCAGGCTTGCCCGCAGTTAAATAAGATATAAGGCCTAATAGCGAGTAGCACTCTTTGATAAGTCTGTCAAGTCCTGATTCCTCCAGTCCCATATCGGCAAGAAAAAGCTCCTTTTCCTCTTTGTCCATATCAACTATTTCTTCCTCAAGCTGGGCGCAGATAGGCAATACACCTGAATTTTCTTCTGCGGCAAGTTGACAAACTCTCTTGTATCCCTCATTATTCTCTATACCGTTAGCAAAATCCGTATCGCTCATATTGGCGGCATAGATAACGGGCTTATTTGTCAGCAGAGCAACTGTTGAAAGAAGCTCTGCTTCATCTTCGGTACATTTCATAGAGCGTGCCGACTTGCCCTCATTGAGCAGGTCTTTAACTCTTTTAAAGAAATCTACCTCAACCTGATATTTTTTATCAGCCTTAACCATCTTCATAGCCTTGTCTATACGTCTTTCTATTATTTCAACGTCAGAGAGTATAAGCTCAAGGTTGATGGTTTCTATATCTCTTACAGGGTCAATACTGCCCTCTACGTGAATTATATCGTCATTTTCAAAGCAACGTACAACGTGTACTATTGCGTCTACCTCTCTGATATTTGAGAGGAACTTATTGCCTAAGCCCTCTCCCTTAGACGCACCCTTAACAAGTCCTGCAATGTCAACAAACTCTATAGAAGCAGGTGTGTACTTCTCAGGGGAATACATCTCTGCAAGCTTATCAAGCCTTTTATCCGGCACGGCAACAACGCCTACATTAGGCTCAATAGTGCAAAACGGATAGTTTGCGGACTGTGCCCCTGCATTGGTTATTGCGTTAAAAAGAGTACTTTTTCCTACGTTAGGTAAACCTACTATTCCCAGTTTCATTTATATCAAACCTTTCAAAATCAATTAACGGCATTTCCTGCTTTGTCCTCACGCATTGTAAGCGCAATTCTCTTTTTGTTTGTATCTACCGAGATTACCCAAACCTTGATAACATCGCCTACCTTGAGTATCTCTGACGGATGCTTGATGTATTTATCACTTATCTGTGATATATGCAAAAGTCCGTCCTGATGTACTCCGATATCAACAAATGCACCAAAGTCTATTACATTTCTTACCGTTCCCTTAAGCTCCATGCCCGGCTTTAAGTCGTTCATATCAAGAACGTCTGTACGTAGCATAGGTGCAGGTAACTCGTCACGAGGGTCACGGCCGGGCTTTACAAGCTCAGATACTATATCGTTAAGTGTAGGAACGCCTACGCCAATTTGCTCTGCGGCATTCTCTATACCTATATCCTCTACCTTGTCCCTTAATCCGGCAATACCGCCGTTCTTAATATCGGAAAGACTGCATCCGCACAGCTCAATTAGCGCTTTAGCCGCAGAATAAGATTCCGGGTGAACGCCTGTACTGTCAAGTGGGTTTTTGCTCTCAGCTACACGCAGGAAGCCTGCACTCTGCTCAAATGCCTTAGGTCCGAGCTTAGGCACCTTTTTAAGCTCTGCACGTGACTTAAACTCACCGTTTTCTTCTCTGTATGCTACTATATTCTTAGCAACGTTTGCGCTTATGCCTGCTACTCTTGATAATAGCGCAGGCGACGCGGTGTTAAGGTCTGCGCCTACTGAGTTTACGCAATCTTCGACAACACCGTCAAGTGCCTCACCCAGTCTTTTTTGCGGCATATCGTGCTGATATTGTCCTACACCTATTGCCTTTGGCTCTATCTTAACAAGCTCTGCGAGAGGGTCCTGCAATCTTCTGGCTATAGATGCCGCACTTCTGAGTGTTAAGTCGAGATCAGGCAATTCAGCCGCCGCAAGCTTTGATGCCGAATATACGGAAGCTCCTGCTTCACTTACTACCATATATGATACAGGATCGCTTATCTCTGATATAACCTCAGCGGTAAACATTTCGGTTTCTTTAGATGCAGTACCGTTACCTATAGATATGATATCTACGTGGTGCTTCTTGATAAGTGATTTTAATACTTCTTTTGATTGCTTTACCTTTAGCTCTGAGTGTGTTGGATAAATAACAGTAGTATCTATAACTCTGCCTGTAGCGTCAACAACAGCAACCTTACAGCCTGTACGGTATCCGGGGTCAAGGCCTAACGCAACCTTACCCTTTACAGGCGGCTGCATAAGAAGCTGGCGCAGGTTCATAGAAAACAGCTTTATGGCGCTTTCTGATGCGTTTGTTGTAAGCTCTGTTCTTATTTCTCTTTCTACTGACGGATATATAAGTCTTTCATAGGCATCATCACACGCAGCTTTTACTACCTCGGTACATTTAGAGTCACCTTTGAGCATTATTGAATAAATCATATTCATAGGTCTTTGAATATCCGTTTCTACATTTACACGCAGGAACTTTTCTGCTTCGCCCCTGTTTATCGCAAGTATTCTGTGACCTGCTATCTTGCTTACAGGTTCTTTAAAATCATAGTATATTGTATATACAGACTCGGCGTCTTTATCTGTTGCCTCTGAAACAACGTTACCGTTGAACCAAACTATATTTCTTAATCTTTTTCTTATCTCCGCATTGTCCGATACTACCTCGGCTATGATGTCGGTAGCTCCCTGCAAAGCCTCCTCTGCACTTGCAACTCCCTTTTCTTCGTCGATGTAATTTTCAGCAAGGACGATAGGGTCACACTCTACATCCTCCTGTGTGAGAATATACTCCGCAAGCGGTTCTAAGCCCTTCTCTTTAGCAACGGATGCACGGGTCTTTTTCTTAGGACGGAACGGACGGTAAATATCGTCTATCTCGGCAAGGGTTTCTGCCTTATCGAGTTGCTCCATTATCTCGTCTGTCATTTTTTCCTGAGCCTCAATAAGCGCCTTTACTTCATCCCTTCGCTTATCAAGGTTACGTAAATACTCCAATCTGTCGCTCAGCTCTCTTATGATTTGATCATCTAACGAGCCGTGGGCCTCTTTTCTGTAACGTGCAATAAACGGGATTGTATTGCCCTCATCGAGCAAATCAATAACGTTTTGAATGTACACAGCGTTAATGTTAAATTGCTGTGACAGCTTCTGTGCATAATCCATTTTGTAATATCCTTTCTATTATAAATCTATTTGAACAAATACTCACATAGCGTTATCAGTCCATAGATAACAGGCTGATGTGCAATGTATATAATAAGCGTGTGCTTACCAACAAATGAGAGAAACGGCACACGTCGCTTATACATAAATTTAGGGAATTTGCCCTGTTTGGCATATCTGCCTATAAACACACCTATAAAGAACATAAATGCAAAGGGCATAAGTGGGTAATAGTCTGCTGAATAGAATCCGTTTGCATACATACCAAGCGGGGCAAGCCAATTTGACTTATACAAAAACTGCGGTAAAATTACATCTGCCGTAAACGGTATGTGTAGCTTTTTTGTGCTTATATCATAGGTCATGTAGTACAGTAAAGCGTTGACCGCTACACCGATAGGTACGGGTATCTTATTTATAATAGGCATTAGCACCGCCGATAAAATCATACATACCGAAAGCAAATGCAATATACCAAAGTATATTTCACAGTCGTTGCCTATAATGCAGGTAGCAAGCGTAAGTAACAACGCTATACAGAAAAGCTTTATGCCTCTTTTCATATTACTACGGCTAAGGCATGAGGATATACCCGATATAACTATAAATCCGCAGGCAAAATATATTGAAGCAGGCTCAAAAAAGCCCAGTAGAATTCTGCCTATTTTCATATTAAACATAAAAGTCATCGTATAAAAAGCATGAAAAAAGACCATACAAATTATAGCGAAGCCTCGTATTTCGTCCATTGTATGGATCCTGCCTTTTGCAAAACCTGTCGATTTAATTTTCATCACCACCAAAAAAGTGTTTCCTTTTGCTTTTAATTGTGTTATACTAATTATTACATCACAGTTTTTCATTACGACATATGTCTTATTATATCATAAACGAGCGAGATTGCAAGAGAGGTTATCAAAATATAATCAAAAATTCACACCTGACACTTTATGTAAACAATAATATGCCTGTGATGACAGATAAATCAAGATAAACGGAAGTTCGGAGGAACTGACAGATGAAAGATAAAAAGCTGATAATGTTTGATTTGGACGGCACGCTGTCTGAGTCAGCCGACGGAATACGAAAGTGCCTTATACTTACCCTGAATGAAATGGGCGTAGATGTTCCGGAGCTTAATGACTACACCAAGTACATCGGGCCGCCGATGTTCACCACATTAACGGGGCTTTGCGGATTAAGTGACGAGCAGGCAAACGAGGGCGTCAAGATTTATATAAAGCACTATATAGAAACGGGTATGTATATAAACAAAGCCTATGACGGCATACCTGAGCTTCTGCAAAGACTGAGAGATAAAGGCAAAACCGTAGCCGTAACGACATCTAAAAACGAAAAGCTTGCCATAGATGTGCTAAAGCACATAGGGCTGTACGATTACTTTCACTTTATATGCGGTTCGGGGCTTGACGGTACACGCAAGAAAAAACAGGAAGTCATTGAATATACCGTTGATAAGCTTAAATTTGACAAAAAAGATTGCGTAATGATAGGCGATACAAAATTTGATGCTGAGGGTGCAGCCGCCGCCGGATGTGACTTTATCGGTGTGCTGTACGGATACGGTGTAAAATCTCAAATGGAGCAACTGGGAGCAAGGGCGTTTGCATCGGATGTTGCACAGCTTGGCGATATTTTGCTGTAATTTAGCGCAATTAAATTTACAGATTGCTATTTTTATTATGAATATACTTAAAGTAATATAGCTTTTACGGAGGATATATGGATAATTTTATAAAAAAGCACGGACTGTCACAATCGACACTAAAAATTATAGCGGTTATTTCAATGGCTATCGACCATACAGGAGCCGTACTGTTTCCTCATGTTTTGCTGTTGCGTAAATTAGGGCGGCTTGCATTTCCTATATATTGTTTTCTTTTAATAGAGGGATTCATGCACACCCGAAGTGTAAAGAAATACGCTATAAGGCTATTTGTCTTTGCATTAATCTCTGAAATTCCGTACGACCTTGCATTCCATAATACAGCATTCTTTTGGCGCAACAACAATGTATTTTTTACGCTACTGATTGGTCTTATATCGGTATGGGGTATAGATTATTTTTTGAAGAAAAAGAAATATTACAAGCTTCTTGCGGCATTTCCGGCAGGCCTTGGAATATTAGCCGCAAAGCTGATGTGTACCGACTACAACTGGTACGGCGTTGCGATAATTTACATCTTTTATCTCTTCAGATATGCAAAAGAGCTTTCAATATTTCCGCTTACTCTGCTCACCTTGTACCGCACGGGATTTTTTAGAGGAATACATACAGCAATACAGAATTTATGTATATTTGCTTATATTCCCATTATTCTGTACAATGGTGAAAAGGGTAAGCTAAAGCTTAAGTACGCATTTTATGCCTTCTATCCCGTTCATCTGATAATCCTGTATATTATTAAGCTGATAATTGATTTACGTACTAAATTCGCCTTACCGATATGATAAAATGACATAAATTAGGTTTATTACATATAATGAATCGGGGTTAATGATTAATTTAACCCCGATTTATTTGTATTTTTTGGTTAGCCAGATTTTTATGAAAACATCGTGAAATTCCACAGTATTAAGAAGTGGCGTTTAGTGTGAGAAATCGGTGGAATTTACAATGGAAAAAATTTAGCGTAACAATTTAGGAGATTGAACAACCAATTCGGGCTGTATGAAGGAACCACCGAGAACTTCGGCAAGTTTATCGGAGTAAGTAAATGAGAACATTTCGTAAGCACTTTTACCGTTGAACTATTTTCTTTTCACAGAGTTAATATGCGAAAAAATTAGATTGACAGTATCTTGATCAAAATCATCAAAAGAAGAACCGGAAGGAACAATATCCCTAAAAGTGTGTGGTTGTTTTCAACATGAGGCTTTTGATGAGGGGAATTCGGGTCGCAAAAAAACAGACTGCTTGTCTGTATAGCATGGTAAATGTGTTGCCCTCAATTCACCGATTGAAAAATAATTTCCTCAATGTCATAAAACTCGCTTTTATTTAATGGAACACCCTCTTTTGAAAATACAAGGGTTTCTTCATATTCCTTTTGTGCAAGCTTTGCGACATACTTTCTGCGTGGATATCTGCAACCTGCATTATTGCATTTGCTACACCCGTTGCAAACAAACGGCGCTTTAAGTAGTTTTGGGCATACTTTATCAATTTTGTAAAACCGTTTGCCTGTGCTTTTGAATGTAATTTTACTTCTTTGGATATTGTCGTCGGGTCTTTTCCTATTCTTTGGGCAATAGCCTTAAATGTCATTCTTTTTGATAAGCAGGCTTGTATTTCAATCCTGTCATCTAAAGTCATATGTTTGTTCTTTTTGTTTTTCATTAGTCCGGGCTCCTTTCTTAATTTTCCAGACTAAATTCTACCGCTAAATTTTTCCAACGCTCCTCCATACTTCTCTTATTAAAGAGTCACAAATGAAAAACATAACTCACTTGTTCGCCGTTTCTTCCCTAAGGGCAAATCTTTTGATGATATTACTGATGAACAGGTCGCTTTTGTTGAACATTGAATCAATAATTTGCCTCGTAAAATGTTCAATTATCACTCTTCTGATTTTATTTTTCAAATGTCCTATTTGATATTGTAAATTAAATATTAGTTGAGTTTTCGCTTAAAATTCATAATTACTTATTATATATTGTTCTATATTACATTATTATGTAAAAAATTTGTGCATATTTTATGCAAAAAAATGTTGTAAATAAGTGCCTTTTATGCTATCATATATTTGTAATAATAGCTTTTGTTATAAAAAGCTATAAAATGTTGCAATCTGTGCTTAGATGCGCCAATAATGCAAAAGGAGTGTTATCAACATGAAAAGACTACTTTCCGTAATACTTGTAGTTACAATGATATTAAGTATGGTAAGCATTGTACCTGTTTTTGCTGAAGAAGTCGCAACACCAACAGTCACAAGAGGTTGGTTTGGATCACAGCTTACAGACTATCAGGCACTTATTTATGATGCACTTGTGGAAAATGCAGATGACCTGCTTAGTTATAACTCCGCAAGTAATATGCTCACTATAGCCATACCCTCAGATAAAGTTATGAGTGTTGATATTGATGTTACTGACTTGGGGACAATTACATCTGAAAACGCATCATCAATACTTACTACAACCCCTGAGTACCAAGAATATTACCATGAGATATTGGACAATCAGGTAGGACGTGCCTGTGATGCCTTCTATATGGACACCATGACCGAAACATGGTGGTACTCATACGGATGCGGCTTTGCGTCAAAGTATAAACAAACCGGCAACACGGTAACATTATGGTATAGCATCATCGGTATTTATGTTATTCCACGTTATGAGGATGCCGCTGCCAACAAAGAGGCCGTTACTGCCGGTCTTGAGCAAAGCGTAAATGAGATAGACGCTCTTGTTACCGACGATATGACAGCATATCAAAAGGTAAAGACAGTACACGATTATATAGCAAACAAGCTCACGTATTTCCCTTATCTCAGTGATCCGTCAAAGTACGCAGAGAACATGAAGATACATACCATAGACAGTTGTATAATACCGACTGAGGATAACGGTACATCGTACTACTACTCAGTATGCGAGGGTTATACGCGTTACTACAGATATCTGCTCCAGCATATCGGCTTTGAAACGGTAGCCGTCAGGGGCGGACAAAATCGTGACGCAGCCACAGGTATTGTAATCACTGACCATATGTGGATATACATAAAGATGGATGACGGCAAATGGTACGGCTCTGATGTTACTTGGGATGACCAGACGGCCGGAATCTTTACAGATTGGTTCCTTTGCGGTAATAACACTGTTGCACAATATTGGACAAACTACCAAACTGTACGGTTTATAGACTCTCATATACCGGATACTATCATAAACGACTCACCTGAAAATCCGGGTACATATACTGAGTTTGTATATCCTGAGCTTGCTGACAATTACTACGTAAACATCATGTTCAGCCAGGATTCTTATGAAATGTTCGCAAATGATACTCTGGACCTTAAGGGATTATATACTATAGAATCACCTTTTTCGCAGAAATCACTTACATTCACATCAAGTGATACCTCCGTTATGTCTGTACTTAATAACCGATACTTAGAGGGTGTCGCAGACGGTACCGCAGATCTTACCCTTACATTTAACACAAACTACTCAAAGACAGTGCCGGTACGTGTATATGACGGTGTGATTTCGCTTACAGCAAATAACACAAGTATAATAACCGATGTTAATACTCCGGTAGCTATAACTTATACGGTCGTGCCCGCAAACTACATAACGGCTACCGACATCACATGGAGTAGCAGTAATACTTCTATAGCTACGGTAAACAATAGCGGTATAGTAACGCCTAAAACGCCCGGTAACGTGACTATTACAGGTACATATCTTAATTTTACCATAACCTGTGAGGTCAAGGTAACAAGTAAGATAACTTATATAGAAATAGACAACAATACCGGCGCAAGCGAAAACGAACGTGAAACACTTTTAAAGTATGATACAAAGCAGCTGACAGTTACCTGTAACCCGCTGGGATATACAGAGGAATGTGTATGGACAAGCTCTGACGAAAGCGTTGCTACCGTTGACCAAAACGGACTTATTACAGCAGTTGGCGGCGGAGATGCCAACATAACAGTAGCAAGCGAAAGCGGCACCGTATCTGACACATATTATCTGCACGTCAGAGTACCCATGACAGGTATTGAGCTTACATGTGACGATTCTCTTCTTCTCACAGACAGCACAGCCAAACTCATAGTAAACTATTTACCCGCCGATACAAATGATGACAGAACAGTAGTATTCAGCGGTAATGCAAGTGAATGTACAGTAGATAAAAACGGCGTGGTAACACCTGCCGCCATTGAAAATAACACTACACGTGAAATTACGGTTTCCGCAACCGTAGGAAGCTTCTCCGATACATATACATTCACAGTTATGAACCGTGTATCAGATTTCAAGATACTTAATAACGGCAAAGAGATAAGCTCACTTACACTTGTTAAAGGCGATAAGACTACTATAACAAACACTCCTGTATATCAAAATTCATACTATGGAACACTTACATGGAACAGTAAAAATCCTGCTGTAGCTACTGTTGACAGCAACGGTGTAATCACAGCGGTTGAAGCAGGCACTACCCAGATAGGTATTGAAAGCAGTGCAGGCGTTTCAAAATACATAAACGTTACTGTAGAAATACCGCTTGAATCTATTGAAGTATATTCAGATGAATACGTTTTGAAGGTTGGAGAATTGGCGTCTATAGATATTGATTATATACCTGCAAACAATACATATGTAAAGCCTGACACACCTATTGAGGTAAGCGGCTACGACGAGAGTATACTCAACATTGATGAGGACGGTACTATAGTCGCTGTAGGCGAAGGCAAAACCACCGTTACGATAACCGTCCTTGGAAAAACAGACAGCTTTGAGATATTTGTATATAATGCTCCTGTAATCAAGCTTGATAAGATAACCGATAAATCAAATACCGTTTCATGGGCCCCCGCAAGCGGTGCAGAATACTACGAGCTGTACAGAAAACAGGGAACAGGTGATTATGAGCCTTTGGCTACTATATCGGCAGAAGATTTTACAGGAACATATACGGATGAGGCCGTATCAAATGAAGAAACATATTATTATATATACCGTATAGCCACTACAGTACAAGGCGACATTGAATATAATATATATACCGAGTTTTCCGATTATGTTATGTCCTCCTTTAAGCTTGAAAAGCCTGTTATATCATCGGCTAAGGCTACAGATAATACTTCCGTTAAGGTAACATGGAGAGCTGTACCGTATGCTGAGGGTTATATACTTTCACGCTCAACGGATAAGAAAAGCTTTAAAAACATAGCTTTTATAACAGACGGCTCAACAAGCTACATTGACGAAAATCTTACTTTGGGTATGCTTTACTACTACAAGGTTACTGCCTTTAACGGCTCTATACAGAGCGAAGCCTCCGATATGGTACTTGGCAAAACGACCTTGCCTGCACCTACCATTACATCAGCTGCGTCAGCATCTTATAATTCTGTTATCATCAAATGGAATGCAATGAGCGATATTAACGGATATTATCTGTACCGTTCAACATCAAGCGGAACATTAGGTGAAAGGATAGCCACCCTTACAGGTGATAAGGTATCCTATGCTGATACGGGTCTTACCTGCGGTGTTACATATTACTATACACTTACATCATTTAAAACATTTACAGAAAACACCGTAGAAAGCGAATACAGTAGTGTTGTATCGGTTAAGCCTATACCTAACACACCTACCGTTACATCGGTAAAGGCTAATAACTACAATACGGTATCAGTTACATGGGATGCTGTATCAGGTGCTACAAAATACAACGTTTACTATTCAACAACATCCGCTAAGACAGGATGGACGCTTGCGGACACGGTAACAGGTACAAGCCTTACGGTATCAAATCTTACTTGCGGTGCAACATATTACTTCACCGTTAAGGCTATACGTGATACTATAGCAAGCAAATACAATGACGGTATTGCCGTACTGCTCAAGCCTACCGCTCCTACTGTAACGGCAGAGGCTACGGCATACAACAGTATTACATTGACATGGAAAAAAATACCCGAAGCCAGCGGATATTATATTTACAGAGATTCCTCAACTACACCTATTAAGACTATCACATCCGCAAGCACTACAACATATACTGACACTACAGTTGAGTGCGGTATAGAATATAAGTATTATATCTGTGCATATGTAAACTATAACGACAATATAGTAACAAGCAGTAAGTCAAAAGATGTAACCTGCACTACAAGTCTTAATACCCCTGTTATAACAGGTGCGGTATCTGTTGCATATAATTCAATAAAGCTTAACTGGGCAAAAATACCGGGCGCAACAGGATACAAAGTTTACCGTACAACAGAGCAAGGCTCATGGTCAGGAACACTTATAGCTACCGTTGACGGCGGAAGTACAGTATCATATACAGACGCTACCGCCGTATGCGGAACACAGTATTACTATACATTAAGGGCTATCACAACTAACAGCAAGGGTACTGTTCAAAGCGGATTTAAGTCAACGGGCATTGCCTGTAAGGCTATTCCGTCAGCGCCTAAGATAAGCACAACCGAAGCAACCTCAGTAACAAGCATTAAGCTTACATGGAATCAGGTAAGCGGCGTAACAGGCTACAGAATTTACCGTTCAACCAGCAGTACATCGGGATGGTCGACAGTAGCTACGGTTAAAAATGCTTCTACTGTAACATATACCGACGTTAAGGCGGCACCGGGCATTCAGTACTACTACACCATAAGAGCATACAGAAATCAGGACGGCACAAATGTATGGAGCGGATACGAATTGCCGGGCACGGCAGGTAAGACTAAACTGTCAACACCTAAGATAAGCAGTGCTACATCAGTAGGATATACATCTGTTAAGCTTTCATGGAGCAAGATAACAGGCGCAAACGGATATATTATATATCGCTCAAAGACAAAGACAGGCGGTTGGTCAAAGATAGCTAAGGTAAGCGGTGGCTCAACCGTAACATATACTGATGCTAAGGCAACATATAATACACAGTATTATTATACAATGCGTGCCTATGTAACACTTGACGGAACTGATTATACCAGCTCTTATGTAAAAACAGGTGTTGCGGGCAAGGCAGTAGCCACAAAGCCGACATTTAAGGCAACCTCCTCAGGCTACAATTCGGTTAAACTGACATGGACTGCAGTCGGTCAGGCTGACGGATATATCATTTACCGTACAACAAACAGCGATAACACCGGCTGGCAGACTATTAAAACAATAACTAAGGGTACTACTGTATCATTTAAAGATACTAACCTATCATGCGGTACTACCTATTACTACACAATGCGTTCTTACAAGACGATAAACGGCAAGAAGGTAACAAGCGGATACCTTAAGTACGGAAAGGCCTGCAAGCCTGTACCTGCCTCTTGCATAGTAACGGCAGTACAGCAGAAGGATAAATCAGTACTTATTGAGTGGACAACCGTAAGCGGAGCTACTAAGTACATTGTTTACAGGCGTGAGGTAGGCGGAAGCTGGAGTGCACTGAGAACTATCACAAACCTTAACATTACTTATTACACAGATAAGACAGCAAACGATTCTACTCAGTATGAGTACACCGTAAGAGCTTACCGCAATACCGTAGGCGGCACTTATAAGGCCGTATCGGTTACACCGTATTCCGAATAATTATTCCGAAACTGTATAATATAGCTTTAAAGGGGCTGTTGCAAAATCTTATCATTTGCAACAGCCCCTTACGATATATCATAAAGTTTTATTTCTATTCTATTGTCATAAAGTAATGTACTTGCGGATAATATTCTGCCGAATCATGTTCTTCTTCCGATATTTCCACTTTGTCAATCTTGATCATCCCGATAGACTGCATCATCTCAACCATAGTCCAAACATCGTTAAATTGTGGTTCATATTCTGGATTCAGAATCACTATTTTGCGAGCAATACTATATGAAGATAAATCAGGATCTACATCTTCCCAGTCATTAAGTATTTTTACCAATTCTTTTACCAACGGCGAATTTCTTACCGCATCAGAATAAGAAAAGGTCTGAAGAGTATTCCTATCAAATTTAATTTTCACTTCTCTACCAATAGGTTCTCCCCAAAAACTCAAAAGATCATAGTCCTCTAGTATTTTATAAAACTTAACCATCAAATTGTGCAAAGAACAGAAATCCGTCTCCGAAAGAAAACTGTTTTGACGAATAAGAAAATGTGTCTCATTGTTTCTCAAGTTTTGCAGAATTACTAATTCGTCTCTTAGTGTATCTGTTTGAGAAAGGCTTTTATTGAGTATTTTTTTATGTTGATCGATTAGTTTTGAAAATTCAATGGTTCTAAATCTCTGCAATTTTTCTACGGAAAGATTGTCAAAAAAGACATTTAGATTTTCCGCTTTCATATAGTCTAATGCAAGTTGCGCATCATTAGTATCTTTAATTTCATAGATTTTTGCAACATTATGATTTCCTACATCTAGCATAATTTGTTTTAAGAAAAGTTCTATCGCATTATGTAGTGACGATACAAAACTTTTTTGGTATTGAAGTGTACCTTTACCATTCAAGATGTCTTTACAGTAACCAACTGCCGAAATCCACGCTTCATATGCGTTTTCCAACAGAATTCTTTTCATGTTTAATCTCTTCTCCTTTTATGCCTTAATATACCGTGTCGACCTACCCTGACCGATTCGGCTAATGGAACCTTCTTTCACCATTGCACCCAACACAGCCTCCACCGTTGTAGGACTGACATCCGGCAAAATTCTGCATATCTCCGCCTTAGTAATGGGTGTAAGGCTGTTCAAAACAGTTGCCTCTATTCGTGCCTTTTTGGTAATCTTCTTTCCGTTTACTACTGCGAACCGTTTGTCCAGTTCTTTATAACACATATACAAAGTTGTTAGGAAGTTTTCAATGAATGGGAAGTAAGAATTTTCATTTGTCTCCCAACCCTCAGATGACTGCCGCAAAGCTTCATAATACCATGCCTTATATTTATTTATCTGCTCCTCAAAAGAAACATATTTTCCTGCGTCATAGCCGTTTTTATACAGCAAGAGCAGAGAAAGCAGACGGGACATTCTTCCGTTGCCGTCCCTAAACGGATGAATACAGAGAAAATCCAGAATAACACAGGGAATTAACAAAAGCTGATTGATACCTGCATCATTTCTTGCATCCATATATGCGAGTTCCAACTGTTCCATGGCTTGCTTCGTTTCTGCGGCCGGTGTCGGGCGAAATCTAACTCGCCTGTTTCCGTCTGCGTCAACTTCCAGAATTACATTATCGTCTGTTTTGTATTGCCCACCGTATTCGTATCCGGCAATTGACATCATCATCTCGTGCAGGCGCAGAATATTTGCTTCCGTAACATCAATGTAGTCATATCCCAAATGTATTGCATTCAAAGCATCTCTGTATCCTGCAATCTCTGCCTCGTTATGATTAAGCGGTGCACTGTTCTGATTGACAATCGCCGCAATACGCTCATCGCTTGTTATAATTCCCTCAATGGCATTGGAGCTTTTAACGGACTGAATTTTTGCCACAGCCTCCAATTCCGTGAAAACTGCCTGATGCTCTTCTTTACGAACACCAGCCATGGTTTTTAGCGATGAAATATTTGAAGTCAAGTTCACAAGATTTGCAGGCAACAAACCGTTATTCAAAAAAGAATAATCAAATTTTCTCATATAGACCAGTCCTTTCTTCATATATTTTAGCTTTTTATATGCAGAAAGTCAATATTGTAGAAATGATTACTGCATATATTTATATAAATTATGTGCAGAAAGCAAAACGTTTATTTATATAGCATTGATTTTATAAGAAGGAGCATACCATTTTAAAACATAAGAGTCTTTTTTGTAAAAGCAAAAACGAGGCTATCAAATTAACAGCAACAAAAGGAAATTGAGTATTTACAATTAAACACTTGCAAGGCAATCTGATTGTCTATATAATATATATGTAATAATTTACACGCAATCAGATAATATATAATATAATGTAAAAGTACAATGAACTACAGAAAGGAACCGATTAAATGAAAAGCTTTAAAGAGATAGCTTGTACAGAGCTTAACGACAATATTTTTAAAATGATAGGCAAGGATTGGATGCTTGTTACCGCAGGTGACAAAGAAAACTACAACACCATGACCGCATCTTGGGGCGGTGCAGGCGTACTATGGAATAAGAATGTTGCCGTATGTTATATAAGACCGCAACGTTATACGTTTGAATTTATAGAAAAATCCGATTATTTTTCTCTGGCATTTTTCGGCGGAGAATATAAAAATGAGCTTGGTTTATGCGGCTCTAAGTCCGGCAGAGATATAGATAAGGCTGAAGCCTGCGGATTTACTCCCTGCTTTGATGAGTCTGCCCCATACTTTAAACAAGCAAGCACGGTGCTTATTTGCCGCAAACTGTATGCTCAGGATTTTAACAAAGAAAGCTTTATTGATAAAGAGCTTCTCAGCAATTATGAAAACGGAGATTACCATAGAATGTATGTAGGCGAAATAGTTAAGGTACTGTGCGCCGAATAAATCAAAAGGAATGATAAAATGCAGAAAACCGTATTGGTAACAGGAGCCTCAAACGGTATAGGCAAGGCTATAGCGCTTGCATTTGGCAGGCTTAAGTATAATGTTGCCGTTAATTACAATAAGTCGGAACAAAGCGCAGCCGAGGTAGTCCGTGTCATAAATGCAGACGGCGGCAGAGCCATCGGCATTAAGGCGGATGTATCGTCGGTTAATCAGGTAAAGAGTATGATAGGCGAGGTAAAAGCAAGCTTTGGAGATATAGATATACTTGTAAACAATGCAGGCATAGCATATCAGGGACTTGTAACCGATATGACGGACGAACAGTACCGCAATGTAATGTCCACAAACTTTGACAGCGTTTTTTACTGTTGCCGTGAGGTACTGCCCATGATGATAAAACATCACAGCGGCAGAATAATAAATATAGCCTCTGTTTGGGGCGAATGCGGTGCATCGTGTGAGGTTGTCTACTCCGCATCCAAGGCAGCTGTTATAGGCTTTACCAAAGCTTTGGCTCAGGAGGTAGGCCCGTGTGATATTACTGTAAACTGTGTATCGCCGGGAATAATAGACACTAAGATGAATGACATAATAGACAAAGATATACTCCGTCAGCTTGCGGATGAATTACCGCTCGGCAGAGTAGGGCTTGCGCATGAGGTCGCTGATGCTGTGCTGTTTCTCGCCTCTGACAGTGCCTCATATATTACGGGTCAGACATTATCGGTGAACGGCGGAGAGTATTGCAGATAGTCTATATAAATGCGCCGTAAATCTTAGCATAGTATTGGTTTAAATCTATTGAAATTTGGTATTTAATAAGTTATAATTTAGATGTATATAATATCATTGAACAGCTATCATCTTACAGCATATGTTCCGTGTGAATTAACGCTTTTTAACAGCTGTTACTGCAATGAGCTTTGAAAGGAAATAAACATGAATACAGAGATTATATATTCTAAAAATTTGCTTGATTATTCGCATACCATAGCAAGGTCACTTTTTGAGAGCGTCACATATCCGTGGGAGGCACTTAACGGCTTATCCGATTATATTATAGCGCTTGGCAATACATTAGATCCGAACGTTTATGATAAAATAGATGATGATATATGGGTTGCCAAGTCAGCAAAGGTAGCCCCTACCGCATATCTTCACGGTCCGCTTATAATCTGTGAAAATGCAGAGATCAGACATTGCGCATTTATACGTGGGTGTGCTATAGTCGGCGCAAACGCTGTAGTAGGTAATTCTACCGAGCTTAAAGGCTCAATCCTTTTTGATAATGTGCAGGCACCACACTATAACTACGTAGGTGACTCTATACTTGGATATAAGTCACATATGGGTGCAGGCTCAATCACATCAAACCTGAAATCAGATAAAACCGTAGTTAGAATATCCATTAACGGCGAAAGAGTAGACACAGGCCGAAAGAAGCTTGGCGCAATACTCGGTGATATGGTAGAGGTAGGCTGTAACAGCGTGCTTAATCCCGGCACTATAGTAGGCAGTAATACAAACATATATCCGCTATCTATGGTAAGAGGATATATTCCGCAAAACAGCATTTACAAGAGTAAGGGCGAGATTTGCAAAAAGCTGAATATAGCGCCGCAAGGAGAATAGCATGATAGAACGTAAAGAACCGCTCGGAAACGGGGTCTATGTACTGGTAACGGACGAACACCACTTTTCTACCGATACCATATTGCTTGCCAACTTTGCACAGCCCAGAAAGTACGAAAGAGCAGTAGAGCTTGGCAGTGGTTGCGGTACCATTAGCCTTATATGGGCACGTGACGGTTTACCGCTACATACTAAAGCCGTTGAGATACAGCATAATGCGTGCGTGCTTATGGCACGGTCAGTTGAAATGAACAATCTTGGCGACAAAATAGAAGTTATAAATGCAGACTTACGTAATCTTAAGGGTGTTGTTCCCTTTGCCGAAAATGACCTCGTGGTATGCAATCCGCCGTATAAGATATCGGGTGGAGGAATAGTAAATCCAAATGAATCTCATAAGCTTGCACGGCATGAATATACCTGCACAAATGACGATGTTATAGAAGCGGCGGCGGCACTTTTACGCTTTGGCGGCAGGTTTTGCCTATGTCAAAGGCCTGAACGCTTAGCCGACATTATAATATCTATGCGTAAGCATGGCATAGAACCTAAACGCCTCAGATTTGTTCAGCAAAGATTATCCAAAGCACCCAAGTTATTTTTAATAGAGGGAAAAAAGGGCGCAAATCCCGGCGGATTAAATGTACTTAACACACTTTTTATTGAGGACGAAAGCGGAGATTTCTCTCAGGAAATGCGTGATATATACGGCATTTATAAAGAATCTGCCGAAAGAAACAGGGAGCTTAAAGCATGAGTTGTTTATACGTAGTAGGTACACCGATAGGCAATCTCGGAGATCTATCCCCAAGAGCAGTAGAAACACTTGAAAAGGTTGATTTCATCGCCGCTGAGGATACCAGAGTTACCTTGAAGTTACTTAATCATTTTAATATAAAAAAGCCGCTTATAAGCTATTATGAGCACAATAAGCGTGAAAAGGGCGAAATAATCTGTAACAGAATACTCTCAGGAGAGAACTGTGCCATAGTAACGGATGCGGGTATGCCTTGTATATCCGACCCCGGTGAAGAGCTTGTGAAGCAATGCGCTGAGAGAGGCATTCAGGTTATTGCTGTCCCCGGCCCCAGTGCCGTAGTATCGGCATTGGCTATTTCAGGCTTATCTACAGGCAGGTTTACTTTTGAGGGCTTTTTGAGCATGAACAAAAAAAGCCGCTCTGAGCATCTTACATCGTTAAAGGACGAATATCGCACCATGATATTCTATGAAGCCCCACATAAGGTAGGCTCAACCCTTATTGATATGCGTGACAATTTTGGCAGTGACCGACGTATATCTATAGTCCGTGAGCTTACTAAGATACACGAAGAAGTCATCCGTACCACACTTGGCGATGCCGCAGAAAAGTATGCCGATGGCGGACTTAAGGGAGAGCTTGTACTGGTTATTGAGGGCGCAAAGCCAAAGGAGAAAACACAATACACCCTTGAAGATGCCATACAGATAGCCAAAGAGCTTATGCAAAACGGTTCATCCTGCTCAGAAAGTGCAAAGCAAGCGGCTGCAATTACTAAAATAAAAAAAGCAGATATATATAAAATGCTAAATTTATAAATAAAATCAAAGAAGGAGAACATTATGCAAAAATATCCACTTATGCCGGCAGACATATTACTGCCAAAAGATAACTTTGAAAAATGGGCGGTAATAGCCTGCGACCAGTACACCTCCGAACAGAAATATTGGGAGGAAACAGAGCGCATTGTCGGCTCTGCCCCGTCTACCCTCCGTATAACTCTGCCGGAAATATACTTGGACGATAATACGGATGAGCGTATAGCACGCATCAACAGTACCATGAAGGAGTACTTAAGCTCTGATGTTTTTGAGGTTAATAAGGACGCCATGATATACGTTGAAAGAATGTCAAGCAACGGCAAGGTAAGACGTGGCATAGTAGGTGTTATAGACCTTGAAGATTATGACTACAATAAGGGCAGTCATTCGCTCATAAGAGCCACAGAGCAAACAGTACTTGAAAGAATACCTCCACGTGTAAAGATTAGACGTGATGCGGCACTTGAATTACCTCACGTAATGCTTCTTGTTGATGACCCCAGTCTTACTGTAATCGAGCCTATCGCAAAGGTTAAGGACTCACTCAAAAAAGCATATGATTTTGACCTTATGCAGGGCGGCGGACATATAACGGGCTACTTTACAAGCAGTGCGTTACAGCAGCAGATAGGCGAAGCCTTAAATGCAATAATCGCAGATAAGGACGACAAGCTTATGTTCGCTGTAGGCGACGGCAACCACTCTCTTGCAACAGCCAAAGAGTGTTACAACCTTACCAAATCGCCTGACGCACGCTATGCTTTGGTAGAGGTAGTAAACATACATGATGAATCAATAGAATTTGAGCCGATTTACAGAGTTCTCTTTAATGTTGATGCAGATAAATTTATTGATGAAGTAAAGGCCGCATTGGGTGAAGACTATAGCGGCAACGACGCACAGGTAATAGAATATGTATCTGCCGCAAAATCAGGCAAGATATCGGCTAAACCAAGCTCTAAGTTGCCCGTAGGTACATTGCAAGCCTTCCTCGATAAATACCTTGCCGAACACAAAGAGGTTAAAATCGACTATATCCACGGTGAAAGCGTTGTATATGACCTATGCAAGCAGGAGAACGTAGTAGGCTTTATATTTGAGGGTATGAAAAAGTCTGAGCTGTTCGACGCTATCAAGCATGACGGTTCATTACCCAGAAAAACATTCAGTATGGGCAATGCCTGCGATAAGCGTTATTATATTGAGGCAAGAAAGATCAAAGATTAATCATCGTCATTAATTTACACAAAAAGTTATCCCACTGCAATTATTAAACGTTGCAGTGGGATTTTTTGCATTTTGACTTTATGACTTGAAAATATCAAAGTCCTTTACCTTAGGTCTTTTCTTCTTTTTACCTGAGTTGTCGGCATTGTTTTTCTTTGTATCCGATGACTTTTTATCTTTTGGCTTTGCTGTAGTATTGTTTTTGTTATTTGATTTTTTATTGTTTTGATTTTGCTTCTTTGTCTTATTATTGCCGTTATCTGCCCTAGTCTTGTTACGGCGTTCAATCTCGGCATTAATATCATCTATGCTTATATCAAACTGGGTATCATTATTGTCAATATAGGAATAGTCGAAATTATATATAAATTCATCGTCATCGCCATCATATCCCATACTGTTTTTACGTATTTTCCTATACAGATCCTTGATAAGCTCACGAAGTGTTTTTTCTTTAACGGCGTACTTATCCTCAAGCTCATCCTCCATAGACATAAGCGTCTTAGTGTTCTTTCGGTACATCATAATCACTATAATTAGCGCAAGGGCAACGCCTATGATAAGTGCGATTATTACTATTACAATAATATATTGGTCGGTATTGTCTACAGCCTCAGGCTTTTCAGATACTTTAGAAAAATTAACACTTTTAAGTATCTGAGTTGCCATACTGTATTGCTCCGGTGTAAGATCCTCACCGGTAAAGGTGGTAAGGGTAATCGTTATCTGCATACCGTTGATTATAGTATAGCTTTGTGCGCCATAGTACTTTTTTCCGCTTTCATCATCATACTCTATACCAAGGTTAAAGAATATTGCCTGTGTATGTGCAGGGTGCGATACCGAATGGTAAAGTCCGGAGTTTGACAAAGAGTCCTTGACTGCCCTTAGCTGATCCTCCGTTAAGAGGTTAAAATCATATATTTCCTTACTTTCGCTGTCGGTGTGCATCTCAACGGTAAGCTCAAATGAGAAATCCTCCGGATACGCCATAAGATAGCAGTTAGCCTCTTTCATTTCCCGGATAGTTTCTTCATATGTTTTTTTAAGCTTTGAAAAAACCTCATCGGTTCGCTTGGTTTCTCTGGTTACGGTAAGCAGATCGCTGGGTATATCCAAGCTCATATATAGTTTTTCAAATGTATAATTGTCCATATCAAAAACGGGTGGAACATATTCAGACTCGTAATCCGCACCCTCGCTTGATTGTTCTCCGCTGGCGTCATACGGTTGATTGTCCCCTTTCTCATCATATGAATACGCTTCAGATGCGTTAGCTACAGGCGCAGTATTAAACAGAAATAATATAGAAAGCATTAATACAAATGCAGTAAAAAGTCTATTCCTTTTCATTAAAGATAACTCCGTTTCAAGCAATATATATAAACTTGTGCCATTTGACACAAAAGTTGAAAAAATCAAAACATTGTGGTAAAATACAATATAAATGTACACATACTTATATTGTATAGGATTTTGACGAAAAAAGCAATATCTAATTGAATTGTATTTATAAATAAGAATTTAAAATTTAAGGTGATTTTTATGACATACGACCAAGCAATGCAAAAAATCCACGGCTTGTTACGTTTCGGTTCACGTCCGGGATTGGACAGAATAACTAAATTACTCACACTTTTGGGTAATCCCGAAAAAAAACTTAAATTCATACACGTTGCAGGTACTAACGGCAAGGGTTCTATTTGCGCCATGCTTTCATCTATCCTTAAAAGTCAGGGTTACAACACGGGCTTGTACACCTCACCGTATGTAATCGACTTCAGAGAGCGAATACAGCTAAACGGTGAAATGATACCTGAGCAGGAGCTTGCCGATTTAGTTGATGAGGTGTATCCATATTTAGAGCAAATGGAAGAGAATGATGAGATAATAACTGAGTTTGAATTTATTACCGCCATTGCAATGAAGTGGTTTTTGAAAATGGGCTGTGACGTTGTTGTACTTGAAACGGGACTTGGCGGTAGATTTGACGCCACTAATACAATAGAAACTCCACTATGCTCCATAATAGCATCCATATCTTTGGACCATACGGCAATACTGGGCGACACATTAGAGAAGATCGCATTTGAAAAGTGCGGAATAATCAAGTCAAACGGCAGAACGGTATTCCTGCCTCAGGAATCGGAGGTAAACAACGTAATAGAACAAACGGCATATGTCAAGCATAACTTGCTTTACCGTGCCGATACTTCAGACATGGAAATCCTTGAAAAAACTATAGACGGCATGACCGTAAAATATAAAGATACTCAGATTTTCATGCGTCTTATAGGTAATCATCAGATAAACAATGCCTCTACGGTACTATCAGCAGTAAATGCACTGCGTGACAGTGGACTGACAATATCTGACGAAGCCGTAAAATCAGGATTGGCAGACGCCTTTATGCCGGCCAGAACAGAGTGTATAAGCAAAGAACCGTGCATTATACTTGACGGCGGTCATAATCCCGGAGGAATTCGTGCGCTCGCCGAATATATAAAAGATACCTGTAGCGACAAAAAAGTCACGTTTGTAATGGGTATGCTTGCCGATAAGGACGTAAGCGCATCACTTGAACTTTTACGTGGTATTCCGTCACGCATAATAGCCACCGAGCCCGACAATCCAAGAAAGATGTCTGCACCGCAGCTTGCACAGCTTGCCGAAAATATCTGCAATGACGTTTATGCCGAGCCGGAGCCTCATAAAGCGATAAGTCTTGCAATGAATACTATGCCCAAAGACGGCATACTTATTGTTTGCGGAAGTCTGTATCTTGCGGCGCAGGTCAGGGAATTTTTATTAAACGGCAATTTCTAAAATATTATATGACTATAACGACATAAAAGGCTAAAATATTTAAAACAAAACCTCTATTATAAGGACAAGCAGTTGCCCTTGTAACAGAGGTTTTTTGTTGAAAGGAAGTATTAGAATGAACATTGTATACAATGACGGTGTACTTACGGTTTATCTTGCGGGAGAAATAGACCATCACACCGCTGTGCAGATACGTGAGGAAACCGACCTGCATATACAAAGCAAGCACCCGTCACTGCTTAAGCTTAACTTTAAAAACGTCAAATTTATGGATAGCTCAGGCATCGGTCTTATTATGGGTAGGTACAGAGTAATGCGGCTTATCGGCGGTAAGCTTGTTATAGAAGAAATACCGAAGCATTTAAGAAGGATAATTGCGTTATCCGGTATATATTCTCTGGGAATTATGAAAAGTGAGGACGTGACAAAATGAACATAATAAATGAAATGAATTTAAGCTTTGAAAGTAAATCCTCAAACGAGGCATTTTCAAGGGCGGCTGTTGCGGCATTTCTGGTACAGCTTGACCCGACTATAGGAGAATTGGCGGACATTAAAACCGCCGTAAGCGAGGCGGTAACAAACTGTATAGTCCACGCTTATTGTGATGAGATAGGTACAATAAGCATTAATGCTAAAATATATGACAACGGAAAAATAACGATAAAGGTACGTGATAAGGGTTGCGGCATAGAGAACATAGAGCAGGCAATGGAGCCACTTTTCACTACAGGCGGAGAGGACAGAGCAGGCCTCGGCTTTGCGGTAATGCAAAGCTTTATGGACAGAGTCAAAGTGACCTCTAAACCGCAAAAAGGCACTACAGTCCTTATGGAAAAATACATAATTCGCAGAGGCACAGCAAATGACAGCGCGAGATAAGCTCATAAATGATAACTTAGGACTTGTACACTCATGCGCAGGCAAATTCCGTGGCAAGGGGATCGAATATGACGATCTGTTTCAGGCAGGATGCTTAGGACTCATAAAGGCTGTAAACGGGTTTGATGAAACACGTGGTGTGCGGCTTTCAACTTACGCCGTACCTGTTATATTAGGCGAGATAAAAAAGCTTTTCAGGGATGGCGGCACGGTAAAGGTCGGCAGAGCATTAAAGGAGCTTTCACTTAAAGCATCACGTATAACTGCACAGTTTGAGAATGAGTTTGGCAGAGAGCCTACTATAGGAGAGGTAGCCATATGCTTGGGAGTTGATAATGAAACTGCCGCCCAAGCAATATGTGCAGGTATGCAGACCTTATCACTTACTGCGGATGATGATGCAGGCAACGGTCAGATAGACGTACCTGTAGACTCTCATGAAGAAAAAATAACCGATAGACTTGCATTGCAGCAGATGATAAGTGCATTAAACTCACAGGATCGCTCAATAATAATGCTGCGCTTTTTTTCTCAGCTTACACAGACTGAAACAGCAAAGCGGCTTAACATGACGCAAGTACAGGTTTCCCGGCGAGAACGTAAAATACTACAGAAGCTCCGATCAAGCGGATAATTTACAAATGATAAAGCCCACATCGACACCATTACATAAGGTATAGATGTGGGCAATATTTTATTATTTCTTATTTTTAATACAGATATATTATGCGGTGTACATCGTCATAAGAACAGCCTTATATTTACCGGCTACACTACCGCAATATGCCTTAACTGTGTACTCGTACTGAGTAGTGGTGTTTGCAGGCTTATCGGTATATGTTAAAGTATTAATATTAGTAATATCCTTAACTACAGTCCAACTGCCGCCGACTGTTCTTCTGTAAATTCTGTACTTTGTAGTACCGGCTATTTTATTCCATTTAATTACAACCGACTTATTGCTCTGCTGTACTGCAGTTACTTTAGGTGTGGACGGAATAGGCTTACAGGCTTTTCCGTACTTTAAATAACTGCTTTTTACTGCACTGCCGTTTACGGTTCTGTATGAACGTATGGTGTAATAGTAGGTAGTACCGCAAGTACAGGTGCTGTCTGTATATGTTACTGTGCTGCCACTAGTGATTGTTTTTATTAACTTCCAGCCTGTGTTATCGCTGTTAGTCGTGCGGTAGATATAGTATCCGCTTGCACCGCTGATTTTATTCCAGCTTAACTTTACGGAATTATACTTTGCGGATGCTACGGTAAATGTAGGCGCTACAGCCGCACTCTTACCTGCTGTACCTGCTTTATTATAATCGCTCTTATATATAGTTCCGTTTAAACTGATGTAAGCTCTCATCGAATAATAATACTGCGTGCCGTAAGCAACAGAGCTATCGGTATATGATGTAGTATCTCCGCCCACTACTGTGGCTATAAGCGTTGATGACCATTTACCGTCTGTGGTAGTGCGGTATATATAATATCCGTCTGCACAATCTACTTCATCCCATGAAAGGCTAATTGATGTAAATCCTGTTGCTTTAGTCTTTATTGTAGGTACGGGGATTTCTGCCTTGCCTGCTGTACCCACCTTTTCATAACTACTGGAATAAATAGTGCCGCCTACATTAGCAAATGCTCTCATAGTATAATAATATTGTGTACCGGTTACTATAGATGTATCTGTATACGATGTGATATCACCGCCATCTACAGTTGCAATAAGTGTTGATGACCAGCTACCGTCCTTTGTGGTACGGTAGATATAATATCCGTCTACGTTATCTATCTTACTCCACTTGAGTGTAATTGAGGTAACACCGTTTGAAGTAGCACTGGTTATCTTAGGTGTAGGTATAGCGGCCTTTCCGGCTACTACACTTGATACATCGCTGTAAACACGTGAATTGTCTGTATTGATACAATAGGCCTTGACCGTATAATATCTGTTTGTATTTGGTATAGTATTATTATCTGTATATGTAAGGGTCGTACCGCTATTTACTTCGCCTATTTCTTGACCTTCTACATTCTCGGAATCAGAGCGCATTATAACATATCCGTCTGCGCCTCTGCCCTTGCTCCATGTTATCTTAACACTTTTGGTTCCTACACCCTCTGTCGCTGTGATTTGAGGAGTAGTTACAAAAAATTCACAAGATAAGCTATTGTCAACAGCATATGTATGCGCCGCTGAGTTCTTAATACAATGAATTTTAATATTGTTGCAACTACCGAAGGCTTCATCACCTATAGACTTTACTGTATCGTATATATATGCATTAGCTAGCTGAGTGCAATAATTAAAAGCCTTGGGTTCAATCGTTGTTACTCCGTCAGGAATACTTACACTTTTTAACGAAGTATTTGCTGCAAATGATTCCTTACCTATTACTTTCAATCCCTGATTCATGGTTAGACTTGTTAATCCTGTGCAACATTGAAATGCACCTTCTTCTATCCTTGTTGTACTTGACGGTATTGTAATGCTTTTTAACGCCTTACAATAATAGAATGCGTAAGCATCTATCAATGTCAATTTACTAGGCAAATCAATTGTTTCTAATGACTCACAAAATACAAAGGCCTTTTTCCCTATTGTAGTAAGATTTGTAGGTAAATTAATATTTTTTAAATAATTACATTGAGAGAATGTTTCATCACCAATCTTTGTTATACTGTCTGAAAGATTCACACTTTTAAGGCGTGCACAACAGTAAAAGGCCTTATCTCCTAAATAAGTAACCGTACTAGGTAAAATCACTTCTGTAAGTAAAGAAGCATTTGCGAAAGCTCCGTCTGCTACTGTAGTAACTCCACTTTGAACAGTATAAGAATCATTAGCCTTCATAGTAGGATAACAGATTATTTTTTTTCCGTCCTTTGTATAGAGAACATCATCTATTGCACTAAAGTTTTTGTTGCTTGTAACAACAGTAAACTGAGACAACCCGGTGCATCCAAAAAATGCAAGATCTTGAATAGAAGTTACATTTGCAGGAATTTTTATGCTGCTCATATTTTGACACTGATAAAACGCATTGGATTCTATAGTTTTTAAACTTGTAGGCAATGTTATCGTAGCAAACTTGCAGGCCATAAATGCGTATTCACATATTACCTCTACAGTAGTAGGTATGCTTGCCGTACCTTCTATAGGATACCACAGTAAACGTTTACCGTCTAAGGAAAGAAGCATATTACTGAATTTAAAATAGTTGTTTTTACTATCTACACTGATCTCCATCAAGCTTTTACAATCAGCAAACGCACCTTTTCCAATTGTTGTTACACCGGATGGTATATTTATTTCCTGAAGCTCATAGCAATACTGAAATGCGAAATCGCATATCTCTGTAACCGTACTTGGAATAGTAACGCTGGTGATAGTTTCATTATCTAAAAATGCGTTTTCACCTATGCTCTTTACAGTATAATTGCCAAGCGTAGACGGTATAGTAACGGTTTCTGCGCTACCGTTATACCCTGTTATTTGGGCATATGAATTATTAACCACAACATAGCTGTAGTCACCGCTTACTAAATCAGCGGCATATGCCGTAATAGCTGTACCGCAAACGCTGCTTAAAATAAGCATAACAGCCATTAAACATGACAAGTATTTCTTTAAAGTTTTCATGTTCTTACCTCCGTATTTTTATTTTAAAAATAATCTATAGGGTATTATTACTACTGTTTACCCTACATATAAAGTAAGACGTACATCAATTTTTACATTATATGAATAAAAATCATACATAAACTTACTTTATCTTTAATCTAATTGTAGCAATTTAAATACCAAAAATCAACCGATTTTTTTATATTTTTGTTAAATTTACATTATTTATTATTTTTATTTAATATTTTATGAAAAAAAGACCACCAAGTATTCTAACCTGATGGTCCTTATTAATATATTGATAAAATTACTCTTGCTTACCCGATTTTGCTAATGCTCTCATAAGCCAAGCCTCAGCAATATCCATGGCAAGGTACATACCGTTCTTTTCGCTTACCTTTATAATTGCTTTACGTGGACTAAGCTCAGGGTCGGTGCTGATAAGCTGTATGGATATCTTATCCGCTACCTCGGTATTTTTTATCATCTTTTTGGATTTTATATTAAGCTTTATTACGTATTCGTCAGCCATACTGCCGTAATAAATGGTATCTCCACATCTTACAAGAGGCTTGCCCTTATATGTGAGAAACTCATTTTCTTTTTTTGCCATTGACCACATCATCCTTTCTGCACAACGTCAAAGCGGTTTACTGTTATCGTATCTAATATATTGTAACATAGACAAAAATACAAGTCAAGAGTTTATTATTCAAATAACCTGCTGTGCAGTGTAAATCACCTTTTTATAGCAATGTAAGGTTTGCGTAATTAGCCATAAGCTTCTTTGTGCCTATTTTATCAAAGGCTATTTCAAGCAATGTATCGTTGCCCATTTTAGTTGCGTTTAACACGGTACCCTCACCAAAAACCTTATGCTGTACTCTGTCACCCGATTTATAAACCGATGCAGTCTTCTGTGAAACAGAAGGCTTTGCAAATGAAGGCATAACGGGCTTTGGCCTTTGAGCACTTGCTGATACTCCAAATCCACCACTTGCCACAATATCGTTAATTGATACGATACGCTGGCCTTCAGGGCGGATGATCTCCAGTAAATCAGTAGGTATCTCTTTAAGGAAACGTGATTCAAGGTTCCTTTTGGTCTGACCGAATAACATTCTGGCAGTTGCCTTAGTCAGGTATAATTTTTCTTTTGCACGGGTTATACCTACATACGCAAGCCTGCGCTCCTCTTGCAAATCTTCACCGCTGTAAATAGATTGTAAGCCGGGGAAAATTCCGTCCTCCATACCCGGTATGAATACTACCGGAAACTCAAGTCCCTTAGCAGAGTGCATCGTCATCATTACGACGGTATCTGCATCGGCGTCATAATTGTCTATATCGGTAATAAGAGAGATTTCCTCTAAGAATCCGGATAATGAGCCGTCCTCATTATCCTTGATGTAATTCATTATATTGGTTTTCAGTTCCTCTATATTCTCTATTTTTGAATCACGCTTAGTCGGCTCTTTTGCAAACTCGCTACGAAGGTACGGTATATATTCCGTATTCTCTACTATACTATCATATACCTCGTCAAGCGAATGCTCACCGTCCTCCAAAAGCTCTGAAAAATCGTTTATAAGCTTGCAGAAGTCCATAAGCTTTTTTGCTGATTTTTGCAATGCGGCATACTCGTCTGCATTCTCCATAACCGTAAATATACTTTCGCCTAAGTTTTGTGCTATATCCTGTACCTTTTCCATAGTTGCCTCGCCTATAGCACGCTTAGGCTTATTCACTATTCTAAGCAATCGTATATCATCGTTATGATTATCCACCACATGAAGATATGCCATCATATCTCTTACTTCTTCACGGTCATAGAATCTGTGACCACCAATAATTCTGTGAGGAATACCCGAACGTGCGAAAACACCTTCTATTGTATTTGACTGTGCGTTCATTCTGTAAAGTACGGCATAGTCTGCAAACTTTCTGCCGGAAGCAACACCCTTTAATATGGCGTCGGCAATATACTGCGCCTCTGAACGTTCGCTGTCGGCGGTATATAGAGTAATCTTATCGCCTCTGCTGTTTTCTGTCCAAAGCGTTTTACTCTTTCGCATCATGTTATTTGATATTACTGCATTGGCGGCATCCAGTATAGTCTGTGTTGAACGGTAATTCTGTTCAAGACGAATGACCGTTGCGTTTTTAAATGATTTTTCAAACGATAAGATATTCTCTATTGTTGCACCCCTGAATTTATAAATACTCTGGTCATCATCACCTACAACACAGATATTTCCGTGCTTACCTGCCAACAGACGTATAAATTCATACTGAGCGTGGTTTGTGTCCTGATACTCATCAACCATTATGTATCTGAATTGGTTTTGATAATATTCAAGCACGGTGCTGTCAGCTTCAAGAAGCTTAACCGTATAGAATAACATATCGTCAAAGTCCATTGCGTCTGAGCTTTTCATTCTTTTTTGATACGTATCATATACTTCTGCAATCTTACTAAGTCTGAAATCATTAGCCGCATCACGCTTCATCTCAGACGGTGTTAAAAGCTTATCCTTAGTGCGTGATATCTCGTTCAATACCGACTTTGCAGGCAATGTTTTTTCGTCTATGTTAAGCTGTTTTATACAGTCCTTGATAAGGCGCAAGGAATCGTCGGTATCATATACGGTAAAGCTACTTGAAAATCCGAGTCTGTCACCAAAACGTCTCAAAATTCTGGAACAGGTGGAGTGGAACGTAGCCGCCCATACATCGTTACCGATAAATCCGACTCTTGCATTAATTCTGTCTTTAAGCTCACCGGCGGCCTTATTGGTAAATGTTATAGCAAGTATCTGCCACGGGCGCGGAGCGTCTACGGCAAGTATGCGCTTTAATTCTCCGCTTGCGTTACCCGACTCTGCGGCACAAATAAGCTCCTGCTCCATATCCTCACTTAAATACGGTACGTCATTACTTGTATAGGCACTGCCGTACTCAAGCAAATTAGCTATTCTATTTACAAGTACGGTAGTCTTTCCGCTGCCTGCACCTGCAAGTATAAGCAATGCACCCTCTGTATGAAAAGCCGCACTTTTCTGCATTGGGTTCATTCTTGAAAATTCTTTTTCAATTAATTTTTTTCGTAAATCTATTATCTGAGCTGATGTAAGGCTCATCTGTTTACAACTCCCCTATTCGGTACTGTATACGCTGTATAAATATTGGTAACGTACCGATATAACTTATATATTTCTCTCTTTTAAACAAATTGCCCGCATTCTCGGTAGCCTTAAATACGGGTAATTCTTATGAATATTTTTATATTATTCGTTTTATAATTTAATAGCTAATATTTTGTTAATCTCTCACTCCGGAACGGACTTCAACTCCCATTATATTATAAGTATAATGAGTAACTCCGGGTAATTCATCTTCAGGCATAAAATTGCCCTTGATATCAAATGAATATCCTATACCGATATATTTACCAGAGCCGCCGTCATCTGCGCCGTCTGTTAAAATGCAAAAAATCGGTTTTTCAAATTGCTTTACCCTAATAAAATCAGTAACGCCAAACGATACAACGATTAAAAGTACGGCTGATATAATTATTATAATTCTTTTCTTCATACATTTTACCTAAATATATGCTTGGCAAACTTACAGATTCTTACCAAGGCTCATCATTTTATTCAGATAGAAATTTTAAGTGCTGTTTCGTAGAGTGAGCGGTCAAATGTTCTTGGAACATTCAGTGCCTCTGTGATATCGTAATCTACTATCTTACCGTCAGATACCGCAATAACCCTGTTACCGATACCCTGCTTAAGCAAATCTACAGCTCTGCAACCCATTTCGCTTGCAACCACTCTGTCACGTAATGTAGGTGAGCCGCCTCTTTGAACATGGCCAAGTACCGTAGCCCTTGACTCAATGCCTGTGATTTCTTCAATATCATGGGCAAGCTTATTAACGCCGCCCTCATATTCTACACCCTCGGCAACAACTATGATAAAGTGATTTTTGCCCTTGGACTGTCCGTTTCTTATTCTGTCGATAACGTCTTTCTGGAAATCATACGGAATTTCCGGTACAAGAATAGCTGTAGCACCTGCTGCAATACCTGTCTGCAATGCTATATCTCCGCAACGTCTGCCCATAACCTCAACAACACTGCATCTGTCGTGGGACTGAGCCGTATCTCTGATTTTGTCAATCATCTCAAGTGCGGTATTCATTGCGGTATCAAAGCCTACTGTGTACTCACTGCATGCGATATCGTTATCAATAGTACCCGGAATGCCTACGCACGGTATACCCTGACCCGAAAGATCACGTGCACCCCTAAATGAACCGTCACCGCCGATAACTACTACGCCGCATATATTAAGGTCACGGCAGGTTTGCGCAGCCTTTTTTACACCCTCAGGTGTATTGTACTCCTCGCTTCTTGCGGTATATAGTACTGTGCCGCCCTTATTCAGTATATTTGATACGTCACGAATCTCTATATCCTTTACATCGCCGTTAAGCAGTCCGTTATATCCTCTGTAAACTCCTATTATACGAAAGCCCTCGGCGATACCTGCTCTTGCTACTGCTCTTACAGCGGCGTTCATACCGGGTGCATCGCCTCCGCTTGTTAATACTGCTATTGCTTTTTGTGACATTTAAAACTACCTCCTTAGAAAAATCCCTACCCTTTATTATAATACACCTTATGCCAATTAATCAAGTATTTTTTTACTTAATCACAACATTTTCTGCGCCTAACTGTCGTTTAAGCTCATTTATCATGACATCGTTAATATCCGTACCGTAATTTAGCGGCAAATGCTCGTATTCCTTAGTGCTTTCATAATAGAACGATACGGGCACTCTGCCGTCAAATACTGCAAGTATCTGCTTTGCCTTTATATGCGTCTTACAATCTCTTTCTTTGACTCTCAAATACAAATGCTTAGGCTTTGGCTTAGACTTTTGATTTAAGTCAGTAGCAGGTGTATCGGATATATTCTGCTCTATCTTCGTCTGTGCAGTTGCATCTTGTCTTATATTCGGTATATCGTCTGTGTTTTTACTTTTTCTATTATCTTGCTTAAGTAACTTGTTTTTATCCGCCTTAACCATCTGATTACAAATAATCTTAGGTTCCTCGTCCTCTTTTGCGCTTATAGTGCCTACAGCCTGTATTATAACGCCCTCGGTTATATATCGCGCACAATCTGAATACGTCTGCGGGAATACCAGCATTTCTATACTGCCACTCATGTCCTCTACGGTGACAAACGCCATAGAGGTGTTATTTTTTGTTATTTTTGTTTTGACCGATGAAATGATTGCAAGCAATCTTACGCTTGCACCGTCACGGTATCGTGAAAATTTATCGTTACCCGATTCAAGTATATCGGCAATTCTGTCACTGCTTCGCTCCAATTTACTGCCGATAAATTCAGCCATAGGATGACCGGTAAGGTACATACCTGTCATTTCTTTCTCCATGGCAAGTATATCTGATACTGCAAATTCCTCAACATTCGGCAGTTTAGGCTCATATTCTCTTTCATCAAGATTACCCATATCAAAAAAGCTTAACTGACCGTCAAGGTTTCTGCGTCTGTCGCTGTCAAGTCCGTCCATAACGGGCTTAGCCGACATTGCCATTTGTCTGCGGTTTGCACCAAGTCCGTCAAGTGCGCCACAGCGTATCAGGCTTTCAAGCGCACGGATATTCATACCCTTGCGTGAAAGTCGCTTACAAAAGTTATAGAATGTTGTAAATTCTCCGTTTTCACGCTCTGCCACTATAGCATCAATAAGTGACTTGCCAAGATTTCTGACTGCAAGCAGACCAAAGCGTATGCTGTTTTCTCCGCATACGGTAAAGCCGCCGCAGCTTGCATTAACATGTGGCGGAAGCACCTCTATACCAAGCCTGCGGCACTCCGCAATATATCCGGCAAGCTTGTTTCCGTTATCAAGCACGGTAGTCATAAGTGCAGAAAAATACTCACGTGGATAATGACGTTTCAAAAATGCTGTCTGGTATGCAACTGTAGCATATGCCGCCGCATGGGATTTATTAAAGGCATATGACGCAAAGCTCTCCATATCGGCATATACCGACTTAGCGGTAGCCTCATCAACGCCACGCCTTATACAGCCCTCTACCTCTACTTTACCGTCCTCCGATACAAGGCCGTTTATAAATATCTTATGCTCACGCTCCATAACGTCTTTTTTCTTCTTAGACATCGCACGGCGCACTATATCGGCTCTGCCTAAAGAATACCCTGCTAAGGTTCTGAAAACCTGCATTACCTGTTCCTGATAAACAATACATCCGTAGGTAACATCAAGTATATTTGCAAGCAACGGGTGTTTATATGTTATCTTATCGGGGTGATGTCTGTTCTCTATATACATTGGGATAGAGTCCATAGGGCCGGGACGGTACAGCGCAATTACCGCTATTAAATCCTCTATACTCTCGGGCTTAAGCTGTGTAAGTACCGACTTCATGCCCTGTGACTCAAACTGAAATACTCCTTCGCTGTTGCCCTGCGAGAGCATTTCAAAAACGCCCTTATCTTCAAGGTCGATTTTATCTATATCAAAGTCGGGCTCATCTTTTAAAATCATCTGTACCGCATCATGTATTACGGTAAGGTTTCTGAGCCCCAAAAAATCCATTTTAAGCAGACCCAGTTCTTCAAGTGTAGTCATAGTGAACTGAGTAACCACCGCATCGTCATTCTTGGCAAGCGGTACATATTCGGATACAGGTTTTTCGGTTATAACCACACCGGCCGCATGAGTAGTGGCATGACGTGGCATACCCTCTATACTGCGCGCCATATCTATAAGCTGCTTTACGGTTTCGTCAGTGTTATAGATATTTTTAAGGTCGGCGGATATTTCAAGTGCCTTGTCAATAGTCATTCCCAAATCAAACGGTATAAGCTTTGCAATGGTATCACAGGTAGAGTAAGGCACCGCCATTGCTCTGCCAACGTCACGTATGGCGCCCCTAGCCGCCATTGTACCAAAGGCGATTATCTGCGCAACGTGGTCTTCACCGTACTTTCTTATAACATAGTCGATTACCTCTTGACGTCTGTCCTTACAAAAATCTATATCAAAGTCGGGCATACTTACTCTTTCGGGGTTTAAAAAGCGTTCAAACAGCAGATTATATTTAATAGGGTCAATACCTGTAATTCCTATGCAATATGCCGCCAGACTGCCAGCGCCCGAACCTCTGCCCGGTCCGACGGGGATACCGGTACGCTTGGCATAGCTTACAAAATCATGCACTATAAGGTAGTAATCTACATATCCCATATGGCGTATGGTTTCAAGCTCATATTCCAGTCTGTCTATCAGGCTTTTATCGGGATTGCTGCCGTAATTGCGATAAAGTCCGTTATAGCACTGTCGCTTAAAGTATTCAAAGTGGTCTTCATTATTCGGAACATCAAAGTGCGGCAGCTTGGTATTTCCGAACTCAAATTCAACATTACACATTTTTGCAATGCGTGATGTGTTCTCATATGCTTCATTAAGTGAGGGAAAAAGCTCTCGCATCTCTTCTTCACTTTTCAGATAAAATTCATCCGTCGGGAACTCCATTGAGTTTTCATCGTTTATTGTATGGTTGGTCTGTATGCAAAGCAGTACCTTGTGCATAAAGCTGTCGGCACGCTTAATATAGTGACAGTCGTTTGTTACTACAAGCGGTATTCCCGTTTCGCTTGATATACGCTGTATCTGTGCATTGACAAACGTCTGCTCCTCTATGCCGTGCTGCTGCAGCTCTAAATAATAATTCCCCCTGCCAAAAAGCTCATCGTACTGCTCGGCCACGGCCTTGGCTTTGGCTATATCTCTGTTAGTAAGCAGTCTTGGTATCTCACCTGCAAGGCAGGCAGAAAGGCATATAAGACCCTCGTGATATTCTTTAAGCAGGTCAAAATCTATTCTCGGCTTATTATAAAAGCCCTCTGTCCATGCTCTGGACACAAGCTGAATAAGATTTTGATATCCTGTGTTATTTTTGCATAGCAAAACAAGGTGCCTGCTATCTCTGTCAAGCTCATGCACCTTATCAAATCTGGTTCTGGGTGCAACATACACCTCACAACCTATTATGGGTTTTATGCCCTCTTTTTTAGCAAGCTTGTAAAAGTCCACTGCACCGTACATATTGCCGTGGTCGGTAACGGCTATTGAATCCATACCAAGCTCCTTAGCCCTCTTTACAAGCTCAGTTAATCTACAGGCACCGTCAAGCAGGCTGTACTCGCTGTGCACATGAAGATGAACAAAGGACATACCCTGCACCTCCGTTATTTTTTAAGTCCGTCAGCTATCTCCATCAGCTTGCTTAATCTATGATTAAGGCCTGAACGTGATATCGGCGGGTTAATCTCCTTAGCCAGCATATTAAGCGACATATCGGGATTTTCAAGTCTGAGCTTAGCTACGCTTTTAAGCTCATCGGATAGATTATCTATACCTATCTTTTCATCTATCAGCATTATTGCACGCCTTTGTTTAGCGGCGGCAGTAACGGTTTTACTTGTATTATAAAAATCAGAATTGGCTTTTCTGTTAGCGGTATTGCGTACATCCTTGATTATCTTCTCCTGCATAAGCTGCATTGAAGCTATGCACGCACCCATATATGTAAGCAGATCGGCTATATGCTCACTGCCTTTAACGTAAAGTATGTAACTGCCGCGGCGCATAACTATCTTAGGCTCAAGCGCAAGCGTACTTATCTCTGATATAAGTCTGCACAGGTCATAAGCTAAATTCATGCGCTGAACGGTAAATTCAAGATGATAGCCCGATCGTGGATTAGTAACCGTTCCGCAGGCAAGAAAAGCACCGCGCAAAAATGCCGATATGTACTCCTCGTCCTCTATATTTGCCCTGTTTATGCGCAGGCTTATGTTATTCTCGGAATATCCGAGATCGTCGAGTATCTTTGCACAATCGTCCGTGCTTGGTATATTAAGATGATAAAGCTTGCCTACGCCACGCTTACTTTTAGATGTTACTACATCTATAATAACCGGATTAACGGCGGTTACGTCATCAATAAACCTTTGTACCGTCTGTTCATGCTCTGTACTGAAGGTTATATTTCTGTAAGAGAACGCCTTGCCGAATAAAAGCAATCCGTAGTATTCGGCACGTAACGCCTGCCCGTCTGTAATTGCTGTTTTGCAAAGCTCGTTTTTTGTTTCAGATGCAAATGACATGGCTTTTTACCTCTTACCCATCACGGCTTACGTATATCTCTGTGCTGTACACAAACCTTATTCTGCCCTGCTGAAAGGTGGTTATAAAGGTACTGTGCAAGCGCAACGCTCCTATGCTTACCTCCTGTACATCCAACGGCTATGACAAGCTGACTTTTGCCCTCGTGTCTATACAGCGGAAGTGTATAATCCACAAGCTCCGTCATTCTCTCTCTGAAGCCTATTGTCTGCTCCCATTTCATTACATACTCTCTTACGCTTTCATCAAGGCCTGTAAGATGTTTAAGCTCCTTAATATAAAACGGATTCGGCAGACAACGCACGTCAAACATGAGGTCTGCCTCAGGCGGTGTGCCGTACTTAAAGCCAAATGACATACAGGTAATGGTAAGGCCGTCTACGGTATCGCCTAAAAAGATTGCCGTAACACGCTCTTTAAGCTGTGCCGGTGAAAGCTGAGAACTGTCTATAATATAATCCGCACGCTCACGCACAGGGCGCAAAAGCTCTCGTTCAAGCTTAACCGCCTCTGTGGTTTCGCCGTTATAATTATCACTGAGAGGATGTTTTCTCCTGGTTTCTTTAAATCTCGTTATTATTATATCGTCCCTTGCGTCAAGGTACAGTATGCTATACATTTTATTCTCTGACTTAAGCTTATCAAGTGCCTCAAAAAGGTTGTCAAAAACCTCGCCGCCACGTATATCGGTAACGATGGCAATATTTTTCATGCGTGAATCTTTAGACTGCTGGCAAAGGTCGTAAAAAGTAGGTATGAGTATAGGGGGGATGTTATCAACGCAGTAGTAGTCTATATCCTCCAGCGCACGCAGAGCACTTGTCTTGCCTGCACCCGAAAGTCCCGTAACAATTACAAAATTCATCTATGATCTCCTCCTTTATACATTATTAAAAATCACACCGAAAAGATACCTATTATGTATCAAATCTGCATTACTTTAATTTCCTGCTCAAGAGCAACTCCCTTTTTATCCAGTACCGTGCGCTTGATAAGCTCTATAAGCTCACAAACATCCTTACAGGTTGCGCCGCCCTTATTTATTATAAAGCCTGCGTGCTTGGTACTTACCATAGCGCCGCCTATGCTTACACCCTTCAGGTCACATTGCTGTATAAGTTCGCCTGCAAAGTATCCCTCAGGACGTTTGAAAACACTGCCTGCACTGGGATATTCTAGCGGCTGTTTATCTCTGCGGCGACTCATAAAGTCCTCCATACGTGCTTTTATATCCTCTTTTTTATCCTTTTTCAGTTTAAAATATGCCCCTGTTATTATATAGTCTTTATCGCTGTAAAAGCTGTGTCTGTATCCAAAATCAAGCTCATCGTCACATACACAACCCTCTGCCCCGTCTGAGCCTACATGGCATGACTTAAATACAACGTCATTCATCGTACCGCCGTATGCGCCGGCATTCATAAATACCGCACCGCCCACACTTCCCGGTATGCCATAGGCAAATTCAAGTCCCGACAAGCCCTTATCCATAGCAAAGATGCAGGCAGCAGAGAGCTTAACACCCGCACCGCAATATATTACATCATCATCAAGCAGGGACATCCCCTTGAAATCGCCGTCAAGCTCTATAATCACCGCATTTATATCACTATCGGGCGCAAGCAGGTTTGAGCCTCTGCCTATAATATACTTAGGCACATTGTTTTCTCTGCATATATCAAGCACCGCCCTTAACTGCTCGGCAGTATCTACCTTAACAAAGTAGTCTGCCTTACCGCCTATCTTAAAGGTCGTATGCTGTGAAAGCGGTTCATGCAAAGACAGCTCACAGTCTGTGCGTAATAATTTATCTTTAATTAAATCAAAATCGTACATTATGGCCTCCGTTAGTCAAGTGAAATGTGTTTTTCGGTTAAGAAGCTTTTAAATATATCCAGATCCGCATTCACTATTAGCTCTCTCGGAAAATCTATTTCCTGAAGCATAGCGGCGGCATTTTCGCAAGCACCGACCATATTTTCAAAGTGTGCATCTGAGTCTATTATCACTCTTGCACCGTATTTTTTACAGAGAAGCGCAATTTTCTTGCAATTCTCTATAGACTTAGGTCTGAATTTAAACGAACCGTTGTTTATCTCAACAATCTTTCCGTTATCCGCAAAGCTCTTAATAACACGCTCAAAATCAAATTCAAATCCTGCCGTGCCGCAATGCCCGATAACATCGACAAGCGGATTTTCCGCTATTTTGAGCCATGTGTTGGTACACGCCTCTACGCTTCTTTCTCCGTTAATCGTAGGGTTGTGGATTGACGCTATTACCCATTCCAGACTGTCCAAAAGCTCCGGTGAAGCATCAAGCGAGCCGTCATAATCGGTTATATTGGCCTCTATTCCCTTAATTACACGTACACCAAGGTATGTGCCGGGCAGATTGTGCAAATTTTCAAAGTAATAGGTGCCCGGCGCACCCGGCATAGCTCTGCCGTGGTCAGTTATGGCAACGGCATACAGGTTCTTTTCCGCTGCCGCAGATATCATTTCTCTTAGTGTAGAATATGCGTGCGTAGATGCTATCGTGTGGCAATGCATATCCGCTATAATTTTTATCATTTAAAGGACATTCCTTTCAATCTTCACAAATCATTATTAAATTACGTTACTTTTATTTTAAATGTTCCAATTATTGACTTCGGGACGTGACTGCTCCTTGTCTTCAATGCTTACATCCATACCAAGACTCTTTAAAAGCTCGTTAGCCGCATTGTAGCCCATCTTCTTTTGTCTGTTATTCATGGCGGCTACCTCGATTATTACGGCAAGGTTTCTGCCGGGCTTTACAGGAATTGTGAGTATAGGCACCTTAATGCCGAGTATCTCAATATATTCATTACCGGCGCCGAGTCTGTCGTAGACCTTTTCGCCGTCCCATATCTCCATATTTATGACAATATCGATCTTTTCGGTAAGCTTTACCGCACCCATACCGAATATACGCCTTGCGTTGATTATACCTACGCCTCTTACCTCAATAAAGTGCCTTATATTTTCAGGTGCAGAGCCAACAAGGGATTTTCTTGATACACGCCTTATTTCTACGGCATCGTCGGCAATAAGCCTGTGACCTCTCTTGATAAGTTCTATGGCGGTTTCGCTCTTACCCACTCCGCTGTCACCGATAAGCAATATGCCCTCGCCGTACACCTCTACCAAAACGCCGTGTCTTGTTATTCTGGGGGCAAGCTCTACGTTAAGGTATGATACAAGTGCCGCAGACAGTACAGAGGTTGAATCCGATGAACGCAGTAACGCAACGCCGTATTCCTTGGCACAGCGTATAATTTCCTCATACGGTTCAAGATTTCTGGCTATTATTACAGCCGGCGGATTACATAAAAATATTCTCTTAATAATATTATATCTTTCATCGGCCGTAAATTTCTGAAGATAATAGATTTCTGTATTTCCAAAGACTAATATACGTTTATTATCAAAGAAGTCAAGATATCCGGTAAGCTCAAGTCCAGGTCGGCTGACGTCGTTAGATGATATCAATATCTCGTCGCTTGCCTTAGGCATATATACGGTTTCAAGCGAAAGCTCATTGATTATATTTGCAAGTGATACGGTAAATTTACC
This sequence comes from Acutalibacteraceae bacterium, assembly GCA_051881075.1. Classification (GTDB taxonomy): domain Bacteria; phylum Bacillota; class Clostridia; order Oscillospirales; family Acutalibacteraceae; genus RUG14223. The sequence continues at coordinate 99,277 of JBJEPE010000092.1, forward strand.
CGACATAACAGGTCACTCCTTAATTATCCGTTATTTTATAAAAATTAATACAAGGTTTTCCATTATAAAGTCATATACATTGTAATTATACTATATATCAGAGCAAAATCAAATACTTTTATTAAAAAATTTATTGCAAAATAAAAAACAAATGTTTATTAATAATTATTGACTTATCCATAAAAATAATGTATAATAATTCCATAGAAAATTGATCCCTATGAGGGAGTAGCAAGCGCATATGCGTAGCAAGTCAACATACTGACCGATTACGGTCTGGCTTTGTTTTAAATTGCGAGACTCATGTATAACATAAGCTATGCGCTGAGTCTACGTGTATATACTGATATCTGAGGCTCTTTTATGGCGTATGCTGTACAAGGGCTTTTTTACGTGTAAAAATCAGGAGGAACAAAAATGAATTTAGGGTTTTTATTTTTTATCAATGCTATCGGCTTCGGAGTGGGACTTGCTATGGATGCCTTTTCGGTATCAATGGCTAACGGATTAAAGGAGCCTAAGATGGGCAGAACAAAAATGTGCGTTATCGCAGGAGTTTTTGCAGGATTTCAGATAATAATGCCGCTTATCGGTTGGATATGTATACATACCGTTGCCACCGCATTTGAGTCTTTTCAAAAATTTATACCGTGGATAGCGCTTCTGCTGCTCGGATATATAGGCGGTAAAATGCTTATAGAGGGCTTTAAGGGTAGCGGTGATGACGGTGAGGATACTGCGGCGGTTGGATTTACAGCTCTGCTTATACAGGGCGTTGCAACCTCCATAGATGCACTTTCGGTAGGCTTCACTATTGCGGACTACGATTGGTTTACAGCACTTATTGAGGCATTGATAATCGGAATTGTAACGTTTATTCTCTGCATAGCAGGACTTATTATCGGTAAAAAATTCGGTACAAAGCTTGCAAATAAGGCATCCATATTGGGTGGATTTATACTTATAGGCATAGGACTTGAAATATTCATCACCGGTATTTTAAGCTGACATAAAAACATATATTTAAGAAAAGTAAAACAGCCCACACTTACAAAATTACGTAAGTGTGGGCGATATTTGTTATTTAATCTTATTATCAATTATTTATTCCTTAGGTAACAGCCAATTAAGACGCTCGTCAAAAAGACTTTTTGCCGCCCTGTTCAGCTCGTCACGCACATAATAATAATCGCATAAAAGTCGCTCGGCCTCTTCGGTTAGCACTGCACCGCCGCCGTTTTTTCCCCCTGCTACACTGTTTAAAAGCTTAAAACCGAATTGTTCTTCGCAATTCTTAATAACAGTCCATGCCTTAGAGTATGCCATATTAAGAGCATTTGCCGAGGCACGTAGAGAGTGATGCTCCTTTACTCCGTCCAAAAGCTCAGCGACACCGGGGCCAAAGCACTTGACATCGGTATATATCTGAAATGTCATCTTAGGATGTATATCCCTTTTCATATTCATCAGGCTTCCTTACCCAAACGTCTGAGCATTGTCTTTTTAACGGCACGCATGATATTCTCGTAGCCTGTGCAACGGCACAAATGACCCGAAAGCAACTTGCGAAGCTCATCGTCTGTATATTCCTTACCGCTTTCAAGTATCTCAACGGCTGTCATAATAAAGCCCGGAGTACAGAAGCCGCACTGAATAGCCGCTTCTTCAACAAATGCCTGTTGTATATCGGATAATTCACCGTCAGGACCAAGTAAGCCCTCTAATGTACGGATATTTTTGCCGTCTGCCCATACTGCAAGATATATACAGGAATTAAAGCACTCACCGTCTATAAGCACATTACAGGCACCGCACTCGCCAACCTCACAGCCCTTTTTAACTGAGGTAAGTCTGTAATCGTTTCTGAGCATATCCGTAAGTGATGCTCTGACATCAACCATTGTTTCGGTATATTTACCGTTTATTGTACATTTAACAAGCTTATACTGTGCCATTAAATCTCACCTCCGCAAAGCTTAACGGATTCTATCAAGGCTCTTTTTGCCATAACCGTTGCAATATGCTGTCTGAATTCCTTTGATGCACGCCAACTGTCACGAGGGGTTATATCCTCAAGCACAGCCTTTGAAAAGGCTTCTATATTCTCTGCATTTACTTCCTTGCCCTTGATGACCGCTTCAGCCGAAGGTACTCTCATAGGAACAGGACCTGCAACACCATATGCTATTCTTACATCCTCAAAGGTCTTTTTATCCTCTGAAAGCTTACAGTTTACGGAACAGCCTGTTGACGCTATCTCCATAGCGTTTCTCATTCCGTACTTAATGTAATGACCCTTATAGCCTTCATACGCCTTTTTAGGTATTATTATAGCGGTTTGTATCTCGCCTTCTCTCAGGTCTACGACACCTGCTTTAATGTAAAACTCTTTGATAGGTATTCTGCGTACTCCGTTCGGGCCTGTGATCTCTACTATTGCATCCCATGCGTGCAGTGTTGATGCAGAATCCGCAGAGGTAACGCCGTTACAGGTGTTACCGCCTATTGTACCGATATTTCTTATCTGAGGTCCGCCTACCATATCAACGGCCTCTCCCAGAACATTTATGTATTTTTGTATTATCGGGTCTTTTGTAATATGTGAAAAGCTTGTAAGTGATCCTATACGTATAGCTTCGTCCTCGTCAAGAGATACGCCACGCATCTCGTCTATCATATATATGCTTATAAGCTCTTTTCCTGCACGTCTGCCCTCTCTCATCTGTACCAGCACGTCACTGCCGCCGGCGATTATCTGAGCATCCGGATGCTCCATGCGAAGTTGTACTGCGTGCTGCACGCTCTGTGCCTCATACAGTGCTTTCATATCATACATAACGTGTTACCTCCTTATATAAGTCCTTCTTCTTTAAAGCGTCTGAAAAGTACGTGAGGATTCATAGGAATTTCATCTATCTTAACGCCTGTAGCATTCAGTATAGCGTTTCTTATGGCAGGAGCAACAGGACAAGCCGGCGGCTCACCGAGTGCCTTAGTACCGTATGCGCTGGTAGGCTCGTAATTCTCTACAAACTGAGCTTCAAGCTTCGGGTGATCCATTACGGTTGAAAGCTTATAGTCAAGCAGATTGTTATTAAGTGTGCGACCAGTCTTTTTATCAAATAAAAGCTGTTCTGAAAGCGCATAGCCTATGCCCATGCTCATACCGCCGTGTACCTGTGCCTCTGCAAGTGCAGGGTTGATAAGCTTGCCGCAGTCATGCACGTTGATTATCTTCTTAACGGTTGCTTTACACATAGGTATATCTACCTCTACATCTGCAAAGCAACAGCCGAAGGAGTAAGCGTTTGACTTTATCTGATATGTACCCTCTGCCGTGATATGCTCAGAGTTTGCAAGACTGTAAAGAACCTCTGTTGAAAGCTCACCCAGCGACATAAGCACTCTGTTATCTGTAGTACGTACAATATTTCCGTCTACTATATCGAGGTTATAAACCGGCATACGTGTAAGCTCATGTGCGTGCTTTAGTATCTTTTCCTTAAGCATCAATGCCGTCTGTCTGATAGCAAAGCCCGCTGTATATGTCTGACGGGATGCGTATGCACCTGTACCGAACGGCGTAACGTCGGTATCCTGACAGGATACCGTATGTACCATATCGAACGGTACGCCGAGTGTATCTGCCGCCATCTGTGCAAATGCAGTATCTGCGCCCTGTCCTATCTCGGTTTCACCCACCTGTAATTGTAAAGATCCGTCCTGATTAAGTACCATACGGCAAGATGAGGATTCAAGGCTTATCGGCCAAACAGCGGTATTATACCAGAACACCGCCATACCTATGCCTCTGCGAATATCGCCTGTCTGATTTTTATATTCCTCTATTTTTCTGTCGTAATCTATATATTTCTTGCCCTTTTCAATACATTGATTGAAGCTGTCGAAGTAATTTTCATTCTTTGAAAAACCGTCAACATAGCCTACCGGCATAAGGTTCTTCTGTCTGAACTCTATCGGCGATATATTCAGTTTGAGCGCTATATCGTCTGTCTGACTTTCTACTGCAAACATTGCCTGCGGGATACCGTAGCCTCTCATAGCACCGGCAACAGGTCTGTTTGTAAATACAGTGTAAGCATCGCACTCTACGTTATCGCACGGATAAAGCTGTGGGAATGCGCCCATACCCTTGGCAACTACGCCGTGACCGTGTGATGCGTATGCGCCCTGATTTGAAAAACACTCAAGCTTTCTTGCGGCAAATGTACCATCGGGGCGTACCCAGCTTACTATATGACTGCGTATAGCATGACGTACACGGTTACTTACAAAGGTTTCTTCTCTTGATACATCAAGCTTAACAAGTCTGCCGCCTACCTGTGTGCTTAAATATGCACAAAGCGGCTCATACAAAGCGTCCTGCTTATTACCGAAGCCGCCGCCTATATATGGCTTGATTATCTTTACCTTGCCCCACGGAATACCGAGCGCCTGACCTACTATACGTCTTACAATATGCGGTATCTGTGTGGAAGATGTTACTATAACTCTGCCCTGCTCCATCTTCGCAAAGCAGATGTGATTTTCAATATGACAATGCTGTACGGTTGGGGTTTCGTACCAATTCTCAAACTTTATAAGACCCGGCTCTTTGATAGCCTCCTCATAATTACCCTTACGTATGCTTGTATGTGCCAGTATGTTATTCTTATATTTTTCATGAAGCTGAGGTGCGTCATCCTTCATTGCTTCCTGTACATCAAGAACAAACGGGTACTCCTCATACTCAACCTTTATTGCACGTACTGCCTGAGCGGCGGCAACCTCGTTTTCGGCTACTACAGCCACTACGTCATCGCCGTAAAATCTTACCCTGTCAGTAAGCAACAGTCTGTCAGCTACGTCCTGATGGCCTACATCAGTTGACCATGGATGTCCTGCGGTCGGAAAGTAGTTCTTAGGTACGTCAAAACAGGTAACTATCTTTACTACTCCCTCTATCTTCTCAGCCTCGGATGTATCTATAGACTTTACTACTCCGTTAGTAATGGTTGAGTGCAATATCTTGGCAACCAATGCGTTTTTGTCGCAAAGATCATCGGTATATTGGGTTCTGCCCGTTGCTTTATCGTATGCGTCAACACGTATTTCGCTTTTTCCGATACTCATAAATGCCCCTCCATGATTTATTGAATTAATTAATTAAATAAACAAAGCATTGACAAAAAATATTGTTCAATAAGCTGAATTTTATAAATTATATCACATAAATACATAATATAAAAGAGTTTTTCGCTATTCTATTTAAAAAATAACGCATTTTGAATTTATAGATTGATTTTATTTTACAGATACGTTATAATTATTAAAAGAATTTATAATAAGGGCAGTATTTTTTATGGAAAATTACAAATTGGGATGTGTGGTAACTGCGGCAGGTTTTTCAAAGCGTTTCGGAGGAAATAAATTGCTTGCACAGCTTAACGGTAAGTCAATAATCCGCCATGCACTTGACGCTATACCGTCAGAGCTTTTCTCATGCGTGGCTGTAGTTACACAATACCGTGAGATAGCGGAAATTGCCGAACAATACGGATTTATGACAGTATTTAACGACACGCCAGAGCAAGGCATAAGCAGTTCCGTCAAATTGGGCGTATGTGCTCTTGCCGACTGTGATGCCATAATGTTTACCGTAGCGGATCAGCCCATGCTGAAAAAGGAAAGCATACGTAACGAGGTCAATTTCTTTTTATTACATAGAGATAACATTGTTGCGGCGGCACATAACGGTAAGCGCGGTAATCCGTGTATATTCCCCGGGGAATTTTTCTGTGAGCTTACAGAATTGCAGGGCGATGTCGGTGGCAGTGCGGTAATAAAAAAGCACACGGACAGACTACTCTTATTTGAACTTGAAAAAGAACAACTTGCTGATATAGACGATAAATCTGATCTACTTGATCTTACTTTTACTTGAAGCTGAGGAGGAACACGAAAATGTCAACTTTCATCTTGAACGGCAGCCCGGTAACGGTAGACAAAAACCAAAAGTTGCTTAGGTTTTTGCGTGATACCATGCGCCTTACCTCCGTTAAGGACGGATGCAGTGAGGGCGCCTGCGGAACGTGTACGGTCATTGTTGACGGTAAAGCCGTAAGAGCCTGTATAATGCAGACCGATAAGCTTAACGGAAAAACCGTTCTTACCGTTGAGGGACTTTCGGAATTTGAAAAGGATGCCTATACATACGCTTTCGGTGAAGCCGGTGCGGTACAGTGCGGATTTTGTATTCCGGGCATGGTAATGTGCGCCAAAGCACTGCTGGATGTAAACCCTGACCCTACAGAAGATGAAATAGCCTACGCTCTGCGCACCAATATATGCAGATGTACAGGCTATGTTAAGATAATTAAGGCTGTTAAATTAGCCGCTAAAGTAATACGTGAGGGTGTTATACCGATACCTGAAACAAACTGGAAAATAGGCGCACACGTACACCGTATAGATGTACGTGAAAAGGTAACCGGCACAGGCGTTTATCCGGATGACATATACCTTGACGGTATGGTGTACGGTTCGGCTGTACGTTCTCAATATCCAAGAGCCGTTGTCAAGGCGATACATACCGAAGAAGCCAAGGCATTACCGGGGGTTATTGATGTATTTACTGCGGCGGATATACCCGGAAAAAATAAGGTAGGCCACTTAGTCAAGGATTGGGATACCATGATAGCCGTAGGCGATACGACACATTACTTAGGCGACTCTATCTGCCTTGTGGTTGCGGAAACTCCCGAAATTCTGGAACAGGCAAAGAAGCTTGTTAAGGTTGATTATGAGGTACTGGAGCCTGTTCGCTCTCCGTATGAGGCTATGGCCGAGAACGCTCCGCTTGTACATAAAAGCGGAAATCTTCTTGCTCATAAGCACGTAAGCCGTGGCAATGCAGAAGAAGCCATTAAAAATTCAAAATATGTTTTACATGAGAAATTCTCAACTCCATATACTGAGCACGCATTTCTGGAGCCTGAGTGTGCGGTGGCATACCCAAAAGATGACGGTGTTGTTATCCTTTCAACAGACCAAGGCACATACGATACTCAGCACGAAACCGCACCTATGCTCAATCTTCCTATGGATAAGGTTTGGGTACAGAACCAACTGGTAGGCGGCGGCTTCGGCGGTAAAGAGGACGTTACGGTACAGCATCAGGCGGCACTCATCGCATATTTGACCAAACGCCCGGTTAAGGTAAAGCTTACTAGGGCAGAAAGCATACTTATACATCCAAAGCGTCACCCAATGGATATGGAATTTACCCTTGGATGTGATGAAAACGGAATTATACAGGGTGTAAAGGCTAAGGTAATATCAGATACAGGCGCATACGCATCCTTGGGAGGTCCTGTATTAGAGAGAGCCTGTACTCATGCCGCAGGCCCGTATAATTATCAAAACTTTGAGATCGACGGTTACGCATACTATACAAACAATCCTCCTGCAGGTGCATTCAGAGGCTTCGGTGTTACTCAAACCTGCTTCTGCATAGAATCTCTGCTCAATCAAATGGCCGATAAGGTAGGTATATCTACATGGGAGATACGGTACCGCAACGCCATACGCCCCGGTCAGGTACTGCCTAACGGACAGATAGTAGATAACTCTACCGGACTTGTAGAAACACTTGAAGCTATAAAAGAAGAATACGACTCTGAAAAATATGTCGGCATCGCCTGTGCAATGAAAAATGCAGGCGTAGGCGTAGGAATACCCGACACAGGCAGAGTGCGTTTACTCGTAAAAGAAGGTAAGGTGCACATATTCTCAGGTGCGTCCTGCATAGGTCAGGGACTAGGTACGGTGCTTGTACAGATGGTAGGCGAGGTAACAGGACTTGAACGTGATAAAATAGTTTATGAACGTGCCAATACATATGAGGCACCTGACTCAGGTACAACATCAGGATCGCGCCAGACGCTCATCACTGGTGAAGCCTGCCGACGTGCCTGCGTACAGCTTGCAGAGGCAATGCAGGGCAAAACCTTAAACGACCTTGAGGGCGATGAATTTTACGCTGAATATCTGGCAAAGACCGACCCGCTGGGGGCGGATGTACCTAACCCGGTAAGCCATGTTGCATACGGATATGCAACACAAATGGCTATACTTGATGACGACGGAAAGATAAAGAAGATAGTAGCCGCACATGACGTAGGCAGAGCTGTTAATCCTATCGCCTGCGAGGGACAGATAGAGGGCGGAGTTGTAATGTCAATGGGCTATGCCCTTACTGAGAAATATCCGATTGTAGACTGTAAGCCAACAGCAAAATTCGGTACACTTGGTCTGCTTAAAGCAAATCAGATACCGGAAATAAAGGCGATAATAGTTGAGAAGCCCGGATTTGACCTTGCATACGGAGCAATCGGCATTGGCGAAATAACATCTATACCTACCGCACCGGCTATTGCCGACGCTTACTTCAGGTATGACGGTAAACTCAGAACTAAGCTGCCTCTTGAAGATACCCCTTATGCCAAAAAATAAACACACAAAAACATAATCATTTATATAAGCCCGAAAGTGCCAAAAACAGTTTTCGGGCTTTTATTTTATTAAGATGCAATTTTGATGTCATACCGTGGTATAATAAAATGTAAATTTATACAAAATTAGGTGTATATATTTTGCGCTATATCACTTAATTACTTATTTTTATAATTATTCTTATTCTGCTTGACTTTTGATAGTCTTTGGAGTAGAATATTCTATATGTTATTATGTGATTTTATGTCTAAATAAAAGTAAATATAAAATAAAGTTATAGGATGTGTTATTTATGGAAACCTCTGTACTGTGCAGATTAGACGCAACATCGGAAAGACTTCCGAATAAAGTTGCTTTTAAAGATATCAATAGAAGCGTTACATTCTCTCAGCTTAACGCTTACACTAAGGCTATTGGAACATATCTTTCCTCAATAGTCACTCCCGGCAATCCCGTTATAGTTATGTCGGGTCGTCATGCTCTTACGCCTGCCTGTTTCTTAGGTGTTGTAAGAGCCGGTTGTTTCTATGCCCCTATGGATGCAGATATGCCTGTAACCAGACTTAATCAGATAATAGGTGTAATCAAAGCACAAATAATGCTTGTAGACACAGAACACCTGGCTAAGGCAAAGCAGCTTGATTTTGACGGTCAGATAATCATAATGGAGGATATACTGGACACTCCGGTAGATGAAAAGATAATTGCAGAAAGAGCCGCTACTCTGACAGGTACATCTCCGCTATACGTTATATTCACATCAGGTTCGACAGGCGTACCAAAGGGCGTTATAACATCAAACCATTCACTTATGTGTTATATAGACGCTGTAATGAAGGTGCTTGATATAAATGAAAACGATATTATGGGAAATCAATCTCCGCTTGACTATATAGCCGCAGTAAGAGATATATACTTCCCTGTAAGCCGTGGCGCATCAACCTACATCATACCTAAGACTGAGTTTGCTATACCTACTCAGCTTTTCGCCACACTTAACAATGAAAAGATAACAGCATTATGCTGGAGCGTGGCAGGCGTTGAATTACCTGCAAAATTGGGAGCTTTTAATTCACTTAAACCTGAGTATTTAAAGAAGCTGTGCTTCTCAGGTTCGGTTATTTCATCAAAGTACCTTAAAATATGGCAGGAAAATATGCCTGATGTTCTGTTTGTAAATCAGTACGGCCCTACAGAGGCTACTGCATCATGCACATATCATGTAGTAACCGAAAAGGTAACGGAAGATACCGTATTACCTATAGGCATACCGTATGATAACTATAAAATCATACTCTTAAATGATGACGACACCGCAACTCCTTACGGTGAAAAGGGTCAGATATGCGTAAGCGGACCTATCCTTGCATTGGGATATTATGGCAACAAAGAATACACTGAAAAATCATTTATTCAAAATCCGCTTAATCCGAATTACCGTGAACTTATATACAAGACGGGCGATTTGGGCAGCTTTAACGAGAAGGGTCAGCTCATGTTCCACGGCAGAATGGACCGTCAGGTAAAGCATATGGGACATCGCATAGAGCTTGGCGAAATTGAAGAAACAGCAAAGAAGATAGGCGGCGTTGAGGACTGCTGCTCACTTTATAATAAAGAGAAAGAAATACTTTATCTGTTCTATACAGGTAGTGCTGCTTCTAAGGATATAGTTATATACTTCAGACAAAATATGCCTGCATTTATGGTGCCAAGAAAGCTTATAAACTTAGAAAAGCTGCCTACGTTACCTAATGGAAAAATTGATATGCAGACACTTAAATCATATTTTTAAATTTTTGAAAAGAGGGAAAATAACATGGATGAGTTAATGGAAATTTTAAATGAGCTTAGACCTGACGTTGATTTTGAAAACGAAAAGGGTCTGATCACAGACGGCATACTTGATTCCTTTGACATTGTTGCTCTTGTAGGTGAGCTTAACGAAGCTTTTGACATTGAGATAAAGCCTAATTACCTTTTACCTAAGAACTTCAATTCAGCAGAGGCTATGATGGAGCTTATAGAGCAATTACAGGATAACTGAGGAGTGCGTTTATGAATGACGAAATGCTTAGGGCATTTTCGTTAAAACCGGGTACACCGTCTTATCTCTTCGATTTAGATATATTTAACGAGCGTGCAAGGCTTGTTAAAGAGCAATTCGGCAAAAATGTGGGGATTTGTTTTTCAATTAAAGCTAATCCCTTTTTGCTTGGCCGTTTACCGGATTTTTTCGATAAGATAGAGGTATGTAGTCCGGGTGAGTTGACTATATGTGAAAAAACAGGCGAAGATATGGCAAAAGTAATCTTCTCCGGTGTTAATAAAACAGCCGCAGATGTAGAGCGTGCAATGGATGATAACGTAGGCACATTTACGGCTGAAAGCTATTTACATATAAAGCTTATTAACGATTCTGCTATTAAAAGAGGAATTACAGTACCTGTGCTTATAAGGCTTACAGGCGGAAGTCAATTCGGTATGGACGAATCTGATGTCCTTAACGTAATTGAAAACCGTGATAACTATAAAGGCATTGAAATAGTAGGCATACATTACTTTACAGGTACACAGAAAAGAAAACCTAACTCAATAATTAAAGAGCTTAACTATCTTACTGACTTTGTTACTAAAGTAAAAAACGAGCTTGACTTCAAGATAAAACGTATAGAGTACGGCACAGGCCTTGCCGTAGATTATTTCAGCAATAATGCGGACGAGCTTGAAAGTGAACGCTTATCAGCCATTGCTCCCGAGATACGCAGACTATCGGAAGTAGCGGAGCTTACCGTTGAGATGGGTAGATTTTTCGCCGCTCCGTGCGGATATTACTTTACACGTGTAATGGACGTAAAAACTAACTGCGGCATTAACTATGCCATAGTTGACGGCGGAATGAATCAACTTAAATACGACGGTCAGCTACAGGGTATGCAGATACCCACGATAATTCATTTGAAAGAAAATTCATCTGTAGATGATGTAAAGGCATGGACTTTGTGCGGAAGCCTTTGTACAACCGCCGACGTAATTGCACGTGACGTAGAGCTTAACAGCCTTCAAATCGGCGATATTCTTGTATTCTGCCGCACGGGCGCATATTCGGCTATGGAGGGAATGGCTGTATTCTTAAGCCGAGAGATGCCCTCAATATCGGTTTATTCCAAAGATAAAGGTTTGATCGCACTCAGAAATATAATATATACTGACAGCTTTAACACACCCTAATTAAGGAGGCAATATTTTGACTTATACTTCTTTGAGCTTCTTGCTGTTTGTAGCTGTCACAATGTTACTGTACTTTTTACTTCCGTTTAAAAAGTACAGATGGACAGTTCTGCTTGCGGCAAGCTACTTTTTCTATTTATATGTAGGCTATAAGTATGCAGCCTTTATACTATTCACCACAATAACTACATACTTTACTGCTCTGTGGCTTGATCGTATAACAAAGCACGCTAAAGAAATAACTCAGCATCACAAGTCTGCATGGACACGTGAACAAAAGAAAAAATACAAAGAAAAGATAAAAGTGCAGAAACGTCTTGTAATGACGCTTGCACTTGTACTCAACTTTGGTATTTTAGCATTTTTAAAGTATTACAACTTTTTTGCAGGTAGTTTAAACGATTTATTCGGCAGTTTCGGTGCAAGCTTCTCTGCGCCTACGCTTAAGCTGTTTCTACCTATAGGCATTTCATTCTATACATTCCAGTCAATGGGATATGTTATTGACGTTTACAGAGAGAATAACGCCGCTGAAAGAAACATCTTTAAGCTTGCTTTGTTTGTTTCATTCTTTCCACAGATCATACAGGGACCTATCAGTATATACGATCAGCTTGCAAATCAGCTGTATGAGCCGCATGATTTCAGCTTTACACGGTTTAAGTACGGAGCCGAACTTATATTATGGGGATTTTTCAAAAAGCTGGTTATAGCTGACAGAGCCGTTATAGCTATAAACTCAGTTACTGAAAGTTACAGCGATTTCGGCGGTACTGCGCTTACATTTACAATACTGCTGTATGCGCTTCAGCTTTATGCCGACTTTTCCGGCGGTATTGATATATCACGCGGTGTAGCGCAGATATTGGGTATAGATTTAATAGATAACTTTAAGCGTCCGTATTTCTCCAGATCAATAAACGAATACTGGCGCAGATGGCATATATCGCTTGGCGCATGGCTTAAAAATTACCTGTTCTACCCTATCGCCATGTCTAACGCTTTTATCAATTTAAGCAAAAAAATGAAGAAAACACGCTTCGGCAGTACAGCCGCAGGCAGTCATATTTCTAAAGTATTGCCTACAAGCGTTGCCTCACTGATCGTATTTTTAGTAGTAGGTATATGGCACGGTGCAAACTGGAAATACGTTGCCTTCGGTGCATGGAACGGCGTAATAATAATGCTATCCATTTTACTTAAGCCCGTTTTTGATTATATTATCGAAAAGCTTCACATCAACGTTAAATCATGGTGGTTTGCGCTGTTCCAGATGTTGCGTACATTCCTGATAGTTCTTGTCGGTTATGTATTTGATGTAGCGCCGTCATACGCCTTATCAATTAAAACATTAAAATTCTTCTTTACAAGTCAAAATCTCTCGCTGGGTTTACAGCAGATATCCGGCTTAGGTATTACTGTAAAGGATATTATTGTTATTCTGCTGGGTATGTGCGTGATCTTTATTGCAAGCGTTATACAGGAAAGACACAGCGACACTACTATACGTGAAATGCTTGATAAAAAGCCATTTATATTAAGATTTGCACTTATATTTGTTGGCATTATGTCTGTACTTATATTCGGAATTTACGGCTCAGGCTATAACGCCGCAGACTTTGTATATATGCAATTTTGAGGTGTAGGTTATGAGTAAAAAGAAGATTTATTTTAAAAGGACTTTACGTATAGTATCGCTTTTACTTGTTGTTGCACTTGCGTCAGCATTTCTGCAGGAGTATATTTTATGCAGATACGACAGCAATAAGGTAAGAGTAGACGGATTTTATATGGAGGACAAAGACTCATTAGATGTAGTATTTATTGGTGCAAGCGAGCTATATGCCGGTTTTTCATCTGTTTACGCGTACGAAAAATTTGGATTTACCAGCTATCCTCTTGCCACTCAATCTATGTCAAGCAGAGTTTATAAAACGGCTTTAAAGGAGGTTTTGAGAACCCAGAACCCAAAGCTCATTGTAATTGAAATCAATGCTTTTCTTTACGAAAGGTTTAATGAAGAAAGTGAAGAAGCAAATACTCGTAAATACATAGATAATGTACCGCTAAACGCAAATAAAATTAAGTTTATAAATGAAAACTTTGACTTTGCAGATAGATTTGAATATTATTTTCCATTTTTAAAGTATCATTCAACATGGGATGAATACCCATATAATTTTCCAAATGTTGCGTATAACTTAAAGCTACACAACAGGGGATATTCACTACTAAAGGGCATGAAGACAAGTGCGAAAATATTTCATTCCAAGAAAAAGGACATTATAAATACCGATTTATCGAGCGACAATACTCGGCTACCACTTGTACCTAAGCTTGAAGGACTATTACGTGATCTTCTTCAGTTCTGCAAAGATGAGGGGCTTGATAATGTTGTATTTATGCGTATGCCTCATATTGTCTTGAATGATAAATATGATCGCTTTGCCCGCACTAACACGGCAGGTACGATAATTGAAGAGTACGGTTACGAGTTTTTAAACTTTGAAAGATACCCGGAATTGCTTAATCTTGATATTAAGCACGACTTTTATAACAGTGATCACTTAAATATCTATGGTTGCGAAAAAATGACAGAGTTCCTAGGAACACTGTTTATGCGAGATTTCGGCATCAAAAAGTCTGTACTTACTCCACAGCAAAAGGAAAAGTGGGATAGTTGCATACCGTATTATCATAAGTATTATGATTATTGTGATGCCTCCATACAAGCAAAAAAAAGAGTTCAACATATCTATGAGTGTCAGAAAACAATGATTGCTCTTGAAAAAATTAAATAAATTCAAAATTAACGTCTTAGGTTATTTAGCCTGGGACGTTTTATTTTGCAAAAAACATCGGTAAAAACGATAGGTGAAAATAATTTTTCCGCATTTCAACCTCCTTTATGCAAATAGAGGTGCAAGGCAAAGCCGGTAGTTTTTATTATACTATATACTGATAAATATTCGGATGCGGCTCTAAAAATGCTATATATGTATATTATCAGGCAAATATGCATATTGCTTTTATGTGCAAGATTTACAAAAAAACTATAGCATTATTGTATAAATGAGTAGAAATATTGCTTTGAGAAATATTTTAATTGATTTATTTGTTTATATGAGATATAATTAATTTGTTAAGTGATTTTGATTTGTTGAAATCTATTAAATAATGACAATTACTTAATTTTTACATAAAAGACTGAAAGGAGCAATTACATTGAAACAGTATGAAGCAAAAAAGATTTTGAATATTTCCTTATCGGGACACAGCGGAGCAGGAAAGACATCGCTGGCAGAGGCTATGATATACATGGCAGGTCAGTCAGATCGTCTCGGCAAGGTTGGCGACGGAAATACTGTCTGTGATTTTGACCCCGAGGAAATTAAAAGAAAAGTATCGGTTGTTCCGGCGGTAGCACCGTTGGAGTGGAGTAACCATAAAATAAATTTGATAGACACCCCAGGTCTTTTTGACTTTGAGGGCGGTATATGCGAGGGTATGCGTGCCGCTGATACAGCTATGATAGTTGTATCTGGCAAAAGCGGAATAAGCGTAGGAACAGAGAAAGCCTACAAGGCCGCACAAAAGGCAGGACTTACTAAAGTGTTCTTTGTAAACGGTCTTTGCGATGAGGGTGCAGACTTCTATAAGGTATTTGATAGCCTGCATGATGAATTTGGCAAGGCTGTATGTCCTATAGTTGTACCACACATGGTTGACGGCAAAGCATCATGTTATGTAAACCTGCTTGACGGTAAAGCATATACCTATAATAACGGCAAAGCAACAGAGATGCTCATGCCTGACTTAGCAGGTAAGCTCAGCGAATTACAAAATAATATTTATGAGGCTGTTGCTGAGGCCGATGACGAAAAAATGGAAAAGTTCTTTGCAGGCGAAGCTTTTACCCGTGACGAGATAGTTGAGGGCATTAAAAAAGGTGTAAGAGATGGCTCTGTTTGCCCGGTATTCTGCGGTGACGCACTTACTCTTGAGGGTATAGATCAACTTCTCACCTGCCTTGTTTGGCTTACTCCTGACGCTACTGATAAGGCACCTGAAACAGCAGAAACAGAAAACGGCGATTTAATTGAGGTAATGACCCATATTGATGCGCCTGCTTCTGCTATCGTATTCAAAACTATCGCTGACCCGTTCGTTGGTAAGCTCTCATACTTTAAGGTTATATCCGGTAAGATTGGTGCCGACTCTGCACTTGTTAATATGCGTACAGGCGCAACAGAGCGTATCGGTAAGGTAATGTATATAAGGGGCAAAAAGCAAGAGGACGCTCCGTACATCGGCGCAGGTGATATCGGTGCCGTTGCTAAGCTACAGGGTACTAACACAGGCGACACTCTTTGCTCTCCTACAAGAAAAATAAAGCTACAGGGTATAGATTATCCGTTGCCTTCATATTCAATGGCGATTTATCCTAAGAATAAGGGTGATGAGGATAAGGTAGCACAGGGTCTTGCAAAGCTTGCTGACGAAGATCCTACTATTAGATTTGCAAATAATACTGAAACACGCCAGATGATAGTTTCCGGTATGGGCGAACAGCACTTAGACGTTATCGTATCTAAGCTTAAGGTTAAATTCGGTATTGATGTTACACTTGAAACTCCTAAGGTAGCATATAGAGAAACTATCCGTAAGAAAGTACAGGTACAAGGCAGACATAAGAAGCAATCCGGCGGTCACGGTCAGTTCGGTGATGTTTGGATAGAGTTTGAGCCTTGTGACAGCGACGGCCTTGAATTTGGTGAGCGTGTAGTAGGCGGCTCTGTTCCTAAGGGCTTCTTCCCTGCTGTTGAAAAGGGCTTGCGTGAATGTATCCTTAAGGGACCTCTCGCAGGATATCCTGTTGTTGGTCTAAGAGCAACCCTTTACGACGGTTCTTATCACCCTGTAGATTCATCTGAAATGTCATTTAAAATGGCGGCTACAATAGCATATAAGAACGGTATGCCTACAGCAAATCCTGTTCTGCTTGAGCCTATAGGGACCTTAAAGGTTACTATGCCTGACGGAAACCTTGGTGACGTTATGGGTGAGGTAACTAAGCGTCGTGGCAGAGTTCTTGGTATGCATCCGGCAGATGAAGCAGGTATGCAGCGTATAGAGGCAGAAGTACCGATGGCAGAAATGCACGACTTCTCTATTTATCTGCGCCAGGTAACTCAGGGCAGAGGATATTTCACCTTTGACTTTGAACGTTACGAGGATGCTCCTGCAATGGTATCTCAAAAGGTAATTGAGGCCGCAAAAGCAGAGGGCAACGCATAATATAAACTTAAACATCTAACTTATATAAAAGAAATCCTCATACGGTGCAAACCGTATGAGGATTTTTTCTATTCTAATTCATTAAGTATGGTTAATTATAAAACCATTAAACTAACTGTATTCTTAGTAGTTTATATAGAAAAAGAAGCTTACCATACGGGAGCCGTATGGTAAGCTGTGAGATTATTGTAATTCCAAAACAACACCAAATGTACATATCATATGATAATTTGTAATCAATTTAGCAAATTGTTCACGTGTTAAATTATTCAATGGACTTAACGTTGTATTACTTGTTCCGCCTAATATTTTATTATTTATGCACCATGCCCAAGCTTGCTTATAGTTTTCAGGTATTTTCCAACTGTCGCTGTATTTATTTACTACACTCTTTGATGCGTAAGGATAACCGGCATTTTGCCAAATAGCATAAACCGTATCATTTCTTGTATATATTTTAGGATTTGCTTGCCATGTCGGATTTAAACCCTTTACTCTTTTAAGTACAATATCAACCTCACCTTTTGTCAATGTTCCATAAGGTGAAAAACAATTATTACCTGTTCCGTTCATAAGGTTAAAACTAGTCACATAGCTAATATATGGATGTGACCATCTATCTTTAGGTACATCAATATAATTTGCTGGTTTAACATAAACTCCAACAACTGCCGCATCAGCAGGCATTGCAAAAATAGGTATCATCATAACAAGGACTAACATAACGGATAAAGTTCTTTTCAAATTCTTTTTCATATTTTATTCTCCTTTAATTTTAAATTTTTTATTGTAATGTGATTAATTAACATAATATAACCATGTATTTTTACTAGTCCATTGGAATTACCTCCCCATATCACAAAATTTGTTTTGTGATGTTTTTCTTGTGATATCTATTATAAAATGCTTTTTTATAAAAAACCATGCCGTAAAATGAAAAAAAATTTTTCACTTTACGGCAAGTTAAATTATGATATTTTGTTGTAAAATATATTATTTACATTTTGTTAATCCGAAAATAGAGTAGGAGGCTGACCATTATTTGACCAGTCGATCTCTCACACCACCGTGCGTACCGTTCGGTATACGGCAATTCAATCATATTAAGTGCATAGACTTGTACGCTTAGGATATATAATAATATCCACGGCGTGCAAGTCTTTTGTTTGTTATCGTATGGTTTAGAATACCACTACCTGCAACAACCAATGCACTTTAATAGTGATTTATTTAACGGTCAATTACAACAAATTATGGAAATTATCAGTAGATAAGAAAATGAGCAGGGCAGATATTTGCAGAGCGGAGGATATTTTCCAAAATACAATGACAAAGCTACGCTTTGATACCTCCCTTTACGGCTTTTAGTTTTCATAATCTTAAGCTCCCCATTTTATAAAGGGAGATGTCAGTCGTCAGACTGACTGAAGGGCTGGTTCTGTACAATAAGCTATCTATTTTAATAAAGTAAATTTTACTCAATAACTAATAATCAACACAGTTAATTTTTTTTACTTAAAGTTTTTATTTTGCCCGTAAATTCTTTCCTTCGCCCTTTTACGTAGTTCTGCCTTTTGCTGTGGAGTAACCCTGTGGGAATCACATATTTTTTGGATGGCACGTTTGTACGTATCTACATTTAATGAGCAAGTATCAAGATATCCGGAGGTTTTTTCCGGAAAGTGAATATACGCTATAGATACAAGCCATGCCTGAGCCATGCTGACATAATATTTATCGCTTTTTATACTTTCGCATCTGTCAAGTACAGCGTCGATATGCTCCTCATCTATATAATGGTCAAGCATTATAACTAGGGCAAGCCGTATTTGCCATGTATCGCCGCTGTACAGATACTTTTCTATATACTCAAAGAAATCATCTTTATACTTTCTGCATAGCTTCAGACCCGAACAGAAACAATCGCACACAGCCCAATTATCTATCAACGGCGCAAAATTATCTACCAGATTAATAAAGGTGCTGTAATCGACTTTCTCATTACCTATAACGATTCCTTTTAACATTACTTCTTCATAATAATCAGTACCACATAAAGCATAATACGATTCCGTGTCACCCTTTGATATCTCTTTGCCCAATGCACGCAGCATAGGCATACGTACACCCAAGATGTTATTTTTATCAGGCACAAGAGAGCTGTGAAAGATACGGTACTTTTCATCCGCAATACTTTTAAGGTGTTCTATTAAATCTGTATAGTCCTGTGCTGTCCATTTATCTATATTATAGTTCATATACGTCCTCCACGGAATTTTATTTAAAATTGTTTTTTACATAAATTTAGCCCCAAATAATTGGGGCTAATCATCATTTATTCTTTTTACCTGTAAGGTAGTAAATTCCTCTATATTTAGTATAGCTATTCTGAGTATCGCAGAAAGCTATATCATGATGTGCTACCTGCTGTTCTATCGGCGGAGGTGTCATGTAATCACCAAACGCTATGGTTAAATACTCATGATATCCTATAGGCACAGGTAACTTCTCTCCCTCAAAGTCCTTATACACAGAGTCCAAAAAAGCTGTATTCGGATATTCCTTACGCATATAATACGGACCTGCACATAGGTCGGTAGCTTTGTTGACCTCTTTTAAATTATACTTTGTCATTTTACGCTCGGCTCTGCGCCAGATCTTGTATCTTATTTTATCACCACGAAAAATCCCAAGTAAAATCTTACTGCCAAGGCTCATCAGCTTACCATGATTTACAGGCACTACCTGAGTTATAAACAAAGAGAATATCATAGCATGAAGCATTTGCATTCTTCTCTTGAAAAATCCGTCAGGGCAACCGTCTATCGGAAAAACATCTACAACCACACCTTGCGGTATGTCCAGTTCAGCTTGATTTGATTTGATACAGGTAGTATCTTTATCAACTATAGTGGTAAAGGTATTGCCTGTAAAAAGCTTATCGGTAGTACGCAGGCAGATGTACTTTTCCTCTTTCTCCTGCTCACGCCATAGCTTATAGAAACGCTCATACTCATATCTTGGCATCATTATATCAAGGTCATCATCCCACGGAACGAAGCCTCCGCTACGTACGGCACCTATACAACCGCCACCGCAAAGATAATGAACGATGTTATTTCTTTGACAAAAATCTCTAATATAAAGTGTTATTTCAAGTGATTTTTTTTGAAGTCGTTTAAGTTCTTCATCACTCATCTTCCATTGTGTATCGCTCATTAAATAAAGTCACCTGCTATTTCCATACATTTATTTAACAGCATCTTCAGCAGAATTTTGCTGTATAATCCACTTACTGCAAACCGCAAAACATTCCTTCATATACGGTAAAACATACAGTATCGGCATTACCGCAACACAGGTAAGCATCCACGGAATCATCTTAATAAAAAGCTTAACTATCTTCATCTTATTACCGTGCATTAATCTGCCGGAAAGTGAAAGAGCATCAAATACCGAATAGTTATCATCATCACAGAAAATAAATGACATCAAATACTGTCTTAATAACGATGATAGCATAAGCAGTGAGCTAATAACATAAATAATAACCAATGCCGCTATAATAATCGGTTTAAAAGAATCATCCAAACCCGTATATGCAAATACATCTTTAAAATATACAGTAAGTAATACCGGTATAACATAATAAACTATAGCATAAAAAACGAAGTATAATACCTTAAAGAAATAAAGCCTTATAGCTGAGAAATATCTTTCAGATGATTTAAAAAAGAAGAAAAGGTCGTTAAACTCAGGAGAATCGTTTTTCGCTATCTGATATGAAAGCTTCTTAAATCCCAGCATAAGCGGAGTAAACATAAAGCAGACCAAAACCAACACTCCGGTAAAAACCAGCAAAAGGATATTGTTGGTATTAAATCCGCCCTCATATATTGAAAGGTCAAAGACATCCGCCTCAAAGATGGTGCTTACTATCATATAAAGCAAAAGTATAATGATCGGAATACAGGTATATAAAATACTGCCGCAAATCACTTTACTCCAATTACCGTCAGAAAGACGTTGCTTTGCCTCTTGTGTTATTCTTTTTTCAGTTGACATATTAAGCTCACCTCTATACAAGTGATAATATTGCTTTTAATAAGCAGTAAATTTCATAAATTGCAGAGGTAAAAAATGCTTCATACCCCCGATGAACAATGTAAAACGATCATAACTTTTTGATAAATATATTTTAGAAAATGTCTATACCAAAATAATTTAAACTAAGCCCCGCCGCAGGATATAAAGTATACATTATATCTTACTACGTGTGCGACGTGAAATTCCGACTATATTTTTAATAAGGTAAATACCATTACTATAATATCCAAACTTAACCCCATACGCAGGTAATAAAGGTTATTTTGTATACTTACACTGTATGCAACGTAAAGCTTTTATCTATCGTTTTAAGGAACTAACCTTTAATTTAATATTAAAGCTTAACCCCATACACAGGAAATAAAGATTATTTTGTATACTTACCCTGTGTGCAACGTAAAGCTTTTATCTATCGTTTTAAGGTACTAACCTTTAATTTAATATTAAAGCTTAACCCCATACGCAGGTAATAAAGGTTATTTTGTATACTTACCCTGTATGCAACGTAAAGCTTTTATCTATCGTTTTAAGATACTAACCTTTAATTTAATATTAAAGCTTAACCCCATACGCAGGTAATAAAGTATAATACTATATCTTTCCCTGTGTGCGATGTGAAGTTTTCGCCAAGCCTTTTTCAAAAGGCGGGGGGAAATTATTTGGCTTTGGTAGCTATTTCGGTAACTGCCATGTCGATAAAGCTTTGAAGCTCCATAGAACCGAGATCACCGTTTTTACGTGAACGAACAGAAACGCTGCCCGATTCAACCTCATTTTTACCCACAACCAGCATATAAGGTATTTTCTCAAGCTGAGCCTCTCTAATCTTATAACCTATCTTCTCGGCACGTGAATCAGTAGTTACTCTTACACCCGCAAGCTTAAGCTTACTCTCTATTTCTTTAGCATTATCAAGATACATATCGCTTATAGGCAATATTCTTACCTGCTCCGGCATCAGCCACATTGGCAACGCACCGGCATACTTCTCAATAAGCAAGGCAAGTGTTCTCTCATAACATCCGATAGATGTACGGTGAATAATATACGGATGCTTACGCTGTCCGTCCTTGTCAATATACTCCATGTTAAAACGTTCAGCAAGCATAAGGTCAACCTGTATAGTAATAAGAGTATCCTCTTTACCATGAACATTCTTTATCTGAATATCAAGCTTCGGTCCATAGAATGCGGCCTCGCCTGCCTCTTCAGTATAATCAAGACCGAGATCATCAAGGATCTTTCTCATCAAACCTTGTGATGAATCCCACTGCTCTGCTGTACCGATATACTTCTCCTTATCGTTAGGATCCCACTTAGAAAATCTGTACGATACATCCTCAGCAAGTCCGACTGTTTCAAGCATGAAATTAGCCAGCTCCAAACATCCCTTAAACTCCTCCTCAAGCTGTTCAGGCGTACAGATAAGATGTCCCTCAGATATAGTAAACTGTCTTACTCTGATAAGTCCGTGCATCTCGCCAGACGCTTCGTTTCTGAACAATGTAGAGGTTTCGCCCAAACGCATAGGTAAATCTCTGTAAGAACGCATACGGTTAAGAAATACCTGATACTGGAACGGACAGGTCATTGGACGCAATGCGTAAACTTCTTCGTCCTTCTCTTCATCACCAATAACGAACATACCGTCTTTGTAATGATCCCAGTGTCCTGAAATCTTATAAAAATCACTCTTAGCCATAAGAGGTGTTTTTGTGAGTAAATATCCTCTGCGCTCTTCTTCATCCTCAATAAATCTTTGTAAAGTCTGAATTATCTTGGCACCCTTAGGCAAAAGTACCGGCAAGCCCTGACCGATAGCGTCAACCGTTGTAAATAATTCAAGCTCTCTGCCAAGCTTGTTGTGGTCACGACTCTTGGCTTCCTCTACCATTTTAAGATATTCTTCAAGCATAGAGGCCTTAGGGAATGCAATACCGTAAACTCTGCAAAGCTGTGCATTCTTAGCGTCGCCTCTCCAATATGCACCTGTGCAGTTAGTAAGCTTAATAGCCTTAAGCGGCGCAACGCTTAAAAGGTGCGGACCCGCACAAAGATCTGTAAACTCCGCCTGCTTATAGAAGGTAATATTCTCTCCCTTGCCGGCATGCTCCTTGCAAAGCTCAACCTTGTACGGTTCACCCATGTTCTCAAGAAGCTCTACAGCCTTGTCAGGCGCAAGCTCAAAACGTTCAAGCTCTATGCCACTCTTAACTATATTCTTCATCTCGGCTTCTATCTTCTCAAGATCCTCATTTGTAAATGCCTTTTCAACATCAAAGTCATAATAAAAGCCGTTTTCTATGGCAGGTCCAATAGCAAATCTTGCATCGGGATATAATCTTTTAACAGCCTGCGCAAGTACGTGTGACGCAGTGTGCCAGAATGCCCTTTTACCGTCTTCATCATCAAATGTTAGAAGATCAAGCCTGCAATCGCGGGTGATAGGCGTTCTTAAATCTGAAAGAACTCCGTCTATTTTGCAGGCGCATACAGCCTTAAACAAGCCGCCGCCCAGTGACTTGGCAACCTCTGCCGCCGTAACTCCACTCTCGTACTCCTTTATGTTGTCGCCTTTTAATGTAATGTTTATCATTGTAAGTACAATCCTTCCATATATAATTAATTATTATTTGTCTCTTTAAAAATCTCATTAATAAGAGCGTCTATCTTAGCTATATCATTAACATCATCTTCATCATCTGCGGGCTCAGTTTCATCACCCTCATCTAATGTCTCTGATTCCTCTGCATTGGCTTCTTCCGACTCAATACCCTCTCTTACATTTTCTGCATTGTCGTATTCTTCTATTATCTTCTCAAATATACGGTCCTCCTCGTCTTCCAAATCATTTTCATTGTCTTCATAGTTTTTCTTTCTGATATCAACATGAAAGACATTTTTAGTCATCTCAAAAAGATAAGAAATTATATACACGCAAAGTAATAAATCCTCATAAGTACGTACATTCTCGTTTAGAGAAGCAGACATATTATTTTGGAGCAAATCGTAGAAATATATAAAATTATACGATAAACAAAGCATTACCGATCCAAGACCGAACACATAAATATACTTGACCGTTCCGCTATTTTCATAGCCTACATATAGCACAGAATAATAGAATACAAACATTACCATAAGAGCAATGTAAATGAGATCCAGCATATCCGTACCCGCAACGGCGGATGTAGTGTATTCCAAGAATTTAAGCACCAATCTTGTACAGAAATATGCAGTAGGTATAAGCATTAGGATAGGTACCTTGCGCATCTTTCTGTGGATTCTGGGAATGATGGACTCAATACCTATGATTATAAATATAATACCGGTAAGTAGCATAAGTATAATATTCAGAATGTAAAAATACCCTAAACCGCTTTTGTTTACCTTAAACACGGTTTTAAAGAAATCAACTATCAGAAGCGTACCCAAGAGTATAGAGCTTAATCCAGCCATCATGTTGGCCTCAAATCTGTGTGCAGAGGTAGCCTGTTTTTCGCTTGATACCAGAATAAATGCTACTATCATATATATTACAGTACAGATAACCGGTATATAACTAAAGACGCTTTGCGGTGAGCCATACCCTAAGAGGGAGCCTATCAGCGAAGCTACCGTCAACGGAATAAATGCAAGCCATGTCTTTTTAATCCTCATAAATATTCATATCCTTTCAAAGCTGTAGCCATGCAAAATTTAAATTACATAGCAAGACTAATGTTTATAAGCCGTAAAAAATGTTATATATAATGTATAAAACCAAAGTAAGCTAAATATTAATTATTAAAACCGATTTTTAAAATAATATCAGGTACATAAAAGCCCTCTATAGGCAGTATAGATTAAGCAGGTTTTTATGTACAAGCTACCTGAAAAACCACTATAATTTTATTTGAAAAAGTATAATAGATATTCTAACCCATTAAAACAAGACATATAATATAATTTTAGTCTAATAATCAGATTATGTCAAGGAAAAATGCTTAAAAAAATATATTTTATGCCGATTTTTTTAATATATCATCACTACCTCAGGAGGAATAATAATGAAAAGGATATTGTATTTTTGTTTAGGTTTTTTGCTCTGTATGATAATTATACCAGTTGCATCTCTTATAAAAAACAATACGGTTCAAAAAGAGAACACACAAAGTAAAGAACAGGATATAAACAGTAAAATCGAAGAGGTTAAGGATAAAATATCATCCGAAAGCTTCAGAGTACTTGATACGTCATCTAATAAAATCTTAGATGTGCCTGACAGAGAATTCTGCATAGGCGCACTTGCCGCAGAGATGCCGGTAAGCTTTGAGGATGAAGCACTTAAAGCTCAAACGGTGGCAATATATACTTATTACTCTAAGATGCGTGAAGAAAGCCGTGAGGACAGTACATCAGAGTATGACTTTACGGCCGATGTAGAGAATAACACTATATATATTACCGAAGAAAAGCTTAAAAGTATGTGGGGCGACAACTTCAGTACATATTATGAAAAGCTGAGTGACTGTGTAGATGATGTGTTCGGTAAAATACTGGTCTATGACGATGAACTTGCTCTGACGTGCTTTTATGCCATAAGCGCAGGGGTAACAGAGAATTGCGAGGATATATTCGGCAGTAAGCTACCGTACTTAACGGCTGTCGCAAGCCCTGCGGATCGCCTTGCACCGGAGTATTACAGTGTTAAGACCTTTACATCTGATGAATTTAAAAAGCTTGTTACCGATGCCTGGGGCGATATAGACCTTGACGCTTCACCGCAGCAGTGGATAACCGACATTGAAAGGACAGACTCCGGTACTGTGTCACAGATAGTTATAGGCACGGCACAGACAACAGGAGAACAGGTAAGAGAGGTATTTTCTCTGCGATCTGCAAACTTTGACGTTATATACTCACAGGAGGAATTTATTTTTACTGTGCGCGGCTACGGACACGGCGTCGGTATGAGCCAGTATGGGGCGCAGTATATGGCACAGCAGGGAGCAAGCTATAAAGAGATACTCGGCACATATTATCCGAATACCGTTTTATGCTGAACAAGCATTAAGACTCAATACAAAAGCAATATCGCAAAGGGTAAAAACATACATAAACCCTTTTTGTGATATTGCTTTAATTTTTTGTGATTTTTTGTTATAATAAATCGTTAATATAGCAGAAAGGCCTTTTCAAGCCGAAAAAACGGCGCAAATATACGGAGGGAAAAAGTGAACAGATCGGAATTTATAAATGCGGTTGAGATGTACTCCGACGATGTTTTCAGAATTGCACTTAGCTATTGCAGTAATAAAAGTGATGCCGAGGATATTACTCAGAATACTTTTTTAAAGCTCTTGCAATCTGATGAAAGCTTTGAGTCAGATGAGCATATTAAAAAGTGGCTGTTCAGAGTAGCCATAAATAATTGTAAAGATATAAAAAAATCATTCTGGCAGAAGAACGCCCTACCGCTTGACGACCTGATTGAGGCAGAGAGCGCAGCTGACTTTACACAGAATGACTATGACCTATACAATGCCGTCACAAAGCTACAGGCAAAATACCGTATAGTTGTACATTTATTCTACTATGAGGATTACTCAATAAAAGAGATATCGAAGCTTCTGGAAATTAAAG
Organism: Acutalibacteraceae bacterium; assembly: GCA_051881075.1. Lineage (GTDB taxonomy): Bacteria > Bacillota > Clostridia > Oscillospirales > Acutalibacteraceae > RUG14223. The sequence goes on from JBJEPE010000092.1 coordinate 126,052, forward strand.
AAACCACTGTACAAACAAGACTTATGCGTGCAAGACGCAAGCTTAAGGAGCTATTGGAGGAGTAAAAATGAGCTGTAATAATAAATACAAAAATCTGTATAACAAGATTTCTCTATCCGAAAAAAAAGTAAAGGAGATAAAAAATATGACTGAAGAAAATACAACTCCTGTAAGAAGGCTTAGGTTTGGCTATGTCTTAGCTATAGCCGTTATAATCGCACTGCTTATAATGGGCAATGTAGTAACGTACGCCGTTACAGGTGAAACCGCCGTAGAAAAGGTAGTGAACGTAGTTAAATCCGCTACTATGCACAAAACCGAAGAGTATATAGATGATGACGGTAACAAACACGTTAAATATGAAATTAATAATTCCGAAGCATCCGCAGAGTTTGACGCAATAATATATGATAGCGAGTTTAACATAGATATCTCTGAAGATCTTTCTGAAGCTGAAGACGGAAATGAAGTTATAGGCGCTGTAGAGATAATTATAAGTGATAAGGATTCCGATACATCCGAAACCGGCAGTACCTCTACCCCAGAGATCTCGAACTAAGCAGTATAATTATATATTATTATAACGAAAAATCCCTCACATATTAACAAATTCCCCGACCTTGAATTATTAAGCACCCCTTGTCAAGTAGACAGGGAGGCTTAATTACAAGATTGGGGAATTTTTTATTATAGTCACTTTTCACTCCGCTTGCGATGTTTCATCGGAGCTTATCAGCCTTACAGTAATAGTACCGTCTGTATATGACGTATCATCTATTGCCTGCAACCTATGAGGTTGTTGCAGAACGCTATGCAGGCGCATTACGGTACTTGAACTGTCAAGCATATTTATGCCCTCTGAAAATGACAAATCGTTATATGTAATGACTATCTCTCCTGTGTACGGTAGCTCATAAGCAAGGCCTGACAGCTCCTTGGGTGATAAAACCTCAATATAGCTACCCTTTTCATTATTATTGACGGCAAAGGTATATATCTGTCCGTCTGATTCTACCTCAAGTGCGCCGCTGTACATCTGTGGAAACGCCGCTGACTCTTTTTTCACATCCGATATATTTTCACAACCGCTGAAAAACAGCATAACTATAAAAGCATATGCAAAAACGGCCGCTCGCTTCAACCAATCAACTCCTTAAATGATTTACCCAAATATTCCGTTATATCCGTAGGTAACATTGATATCATGCCACGCTCAGCACAGGCGATATCTCCTGCATAGCCATGAATATATACTCCGCACAGTGCCGCATCACGCAAGGTTAATCCCTGCGCTAAAAGTGCCGTGATTATACCTGTCAGCACATCGCCGCTACCGCCCCTTGCCATACCCGGATTGCCTGTAGTATTTACAAATACCTCTCCGTCAGGTGCGGCGATTACGGTATTAGCTCCTTTTAGCACTACATATACGCCGTATTCTTTGGCAAAGCGGGTACTGTAGCCAATACGATCCGCTTGTATCTCGTCCTTATCTACTGCGTTAAGGCGTGCGAACTCCTGCGGATGTGGCGTTATTATAATGTTGCCCCTTCTTAAAATATCTATATGCTCACAAACAGAATTTATGCCATCTGCATCTAAAACTACTGGCAGGTCTGTCTTGGTTATTATATCCTCTACTATAGCTAAAGTATCTGCACTTTTGCCCATACCACAGCCTATAGCTGCACACGAGGCCTTTGCACAAGCAGATAAAACCTCTGAACGGCTATTGTACGGTACAAATATCGCCTCTGTCAATGACGGTGCTACTATAGGATAAATACTATTTGGCACACACATTTTTACAAGCCCTGCTCCGCTGCGTAAAGCCGCACTGCCGCAAAGTATGGCTGCGCCTGCCATACCGTAGCTGCCGCAAACACACACTGCATTACCGAATGTGCCTTTATTGGCATTTTTATCTCTGTAGAACTTATCCTTAAATATATCAGGCTCAATGGTACGTGCTATATACGGCGACAAGCTAATAAGCTTTTCACTTATACCTACATTCGCAACATATACCTCACCGCAATATTCGTTGCCGGGCTGTAGCACATTTGCAGGCTTAAGCGTAGAAAAGCTTACCGTTATATCTGCCTTAAATGCTCTTGTCTGTACCGCTCCTGTATCGCATTGTACTCCGCTTGGTAAGTCAACCGATAAAACCCTACCCTTTATACAGTCAAGCAAACAGAAATATTGCTCATTAAGTCCCCCCTTGAAGCCTATTCCGTAAAGAGCGTCTACCACCCAATCAGCATTATTTATTATACTTAAAGTAATTTCTTGCTCTAATTTAACAATTCGCAAACCAGCTTTTTGTGCTTCTTCAAGCATAGCAAGCGCATCTTCCGTCTTAGGCATACCGTCAGCCAAAATTACGCTGACATCATAACCGTTATCATATAAATGCGACGCTATAACAAAGCCGTCACCGCCATTATTGCCCTTACCGCAGATTACCGCTATCTTATCACTCGGTTTGCAGTTCTGCATTAATATTTCTGCGGCGGCACTTCCTGCATTACGCATTAATTCAAGATATGTTTTTCCGTTATCTACTGCCGTTTTTTCGAGCAATCTTGTCTGCTCACAGCTAAGCACCTTCATACACATCACCTCTGATTTTGCTTTATTGTAGTTCTGCATCATTTATTCCGTATATTAGTTCATTTATTCTTATAAACAGTTAAATTACCGTTACTGTCACACAAAGCAAGGAATACCTCCTTTGCAGACTTATAGCCCTGTTTATTTAAGCTGCGTGTAAGCCATGTATCATCCTTGCCCATGCGTTTAATATTTTCTCCCATTATTCTGCCGTCCATTATCACCTCAGTGAACATCTCCGCCTTAGACGGATTTAATCCCATATCCTGCGGTGTTGCCGGACGCTGTGTGCTTGTAGGCAAGATACTCAGACTACCGTTATACTCATATACAGCTACCTGTATATTGCTAAGGTCAAAGTACCCCTGCATACGGCACATCATTAAAAACTCGCTTAAATCAAGCTTTGATTTTTTTAGATTTTTTCTGTATATAGTACCGTTACTCATAAGTATGGTTGGCGTTCCGTTAATTATCTTTCTTGATCTCGGAAATTTATTTGTCATTATACTAAGTATAACGGCTATAGAAGAGTAAACTACAAGTGCCGTAAACGGTAAAACAGGGCTTTCAAGCTCCGTAGCAAGCTCTGCCGCTATAGAGCCCATGGTTATGCCGTTTAAATAGTCGAATATATCCAGCTGTGCTATCTGCTTATGTCCCATAAGCTTAGCAAAAACAAAAATTGATGCGGCAGAAAATAAAGATGTCATGATAACTTTTAAAATCTCCATAAATGCACTACCTTTAAAACCTAAATAGTATAAAAGGGGATGTAAAAAAAGTGTAGACAAAGCAAATACTTTGTCTGCGCTCAATTTGTCCATTCTACGCATTTTTCCCTATCCCCTAAAATGGGGCTGTAAAACATTTGTAGTTTTTTACAGTCCCATTTTCAGTAGTGTACCACACAAATAATAAAATATTATAACTCTGCTTTTATTTTTTTAATTATTATTTCAGTTTTTTTAACTGTAGCTTCAACTTCATCATCATTATTTATTACAAAATCCGAATTATCAGTATAAAATATATCATCATGCTGAGCCTTCATTCTCAGCCTTGCCTGCTCCATTGTAATACCGTCACGCTCCATTATTCTGGCTAATCGAATGTCGTGCGGTGCGGTTACGGTTACTATATATCTGCACATTATATCGGTATTACTCTCAAATAATGTAGGGGCATCAAATACTATGATTTTATATCCCTCGGCGATAAGCTGTTTTACCCTTTGCATGGATATTGCAATTATACTTGGGTGTGTAATATCATTCAGTAGCTTTGTATTCTCAGCAGTAGAGAATGCCTTAGCGGCAAGCGACTTGCGGTTAAGCTCTCCGTCTGCATTTAATATATCATCACCAAATGCCATACAAAGCTGTTTAAGACAGGCTGTTCCTTTTTGCACGGCTTCTCTTGCAAGCTTATCGGCATCTATTACGGCACAGCCATTCTTTAAAAACGTACTGCAAACCGTGCTTTTACCTGAACCTGTAGGACCTGTTAATCCTACTATTATAAATTTCTTTCTGCTCATGGTTTTATTACCTCAAAGCCTGCCGCACGTATTAGGCGATTATACACCGCCATACCTACTCCGTCAGGCTGCGGACACCTTGCATATGCTAAGCTTGCGCCCAGTTCATCCACTCTGCGCAGTGCCTCAAACAAGCGGTGTGCCTGCTCAGAGTAATCCTCCGCCTTACCGTACACTACACACGGCACATCAAGCTTTTCTTTATCCTCTTCATAGCACAGCGCACAGACACCGTCTGCCGCATGAGCATTAACATATTCTATATAAGCGTCTGACTCGGCATTTATTATTATTACCTTTGCCCTCGGCGCATAGTGCTTGTACTTCATGCCAGGGCTTGCAACAGGTGTACCGTCGTCGGGTTTAGCAAATACTGCTTTATCAACATCTACATCACCTATTACCTCACGTAACTGCTCAAGTGTTATTCCGCCCGGCCTTAAAAGGCGGGGTGTATCGGTCGCAAGAGTTATTACCGTTGACTCAACGCCTACGTTACAGGATCCTCCGTCAATTATTGCACCTACCTTGCCCGACAAGTCCTCTACCACATGGCTGAACTCGGTAGGGCTTGGCTTACCGGATAGGTTTGCGCTCGGCGCCGCAATAGGAGTACCTGCAAGCGTAATAAGTCTTTGCGCTATGGGATGCGACGGAAATCTTACGGCAACCGTGTCAAGTCCTGCACTTACCTCATCGGGTATTATATCCTTTTTCTTCATTATCATTGTCAGCGGACCAGGCCAAAACTTATTTGCCAAAGCCTGCGCCTTTTCCGGAAAGTCACGAACAATATTGTAAACCTGTGAAATGTCGCTTATATGCACTATAAGGGGATTATCCATAGGTCTGCCCTTTGCCTTAAATATCTCTGCAACGGCTTTACCGTTTAAGGCATCTGCACCCAAGCCGTAAACTGTTTCTGTAGGAAATGCCGCCAGACCGCCGTCTTTGATTATCTGTGCGGCTATATCAACTTGGTTATCATTAAGTAAAAGTGTTTCCATATATTTATCATCCTTAAGCTAGATAAGGCGTATGCCTACCGTCATGTAGCAGAGCTTTCTTCAAGCTTTTTTGCTCTGTCGGCAGTTATAAGTGCGTCTATTACCTCGTCCAAATCTCCGTTTAATATATCGTCAAGTCTGTATAGGGTAAGTCCTATGCGATGATCCGTTACTCTGCCCTGTGGATAATTGTACGTTCTTATTCTCTCACTGCGGTCGCCTGTGCCAACCTGCGACTTACGCTCCTGTGCTACGGCATTTGCCTGTCTTTCCTGCTCTGCGCTGAGCAGTCTTGATTTAAGCACCTTCATCGCCTTATCTTTATTTTTATACTGACTGCGCTCGTCCTGACATTCTACAACTATACCTGTGGGCAGATGGGTTATCCTTATTGCCGATTCGGTTTTGTTTATATGCTGACCGCCTGCACCGCTTGAACGGTAGGTATCTATCTGTAAATCTGCCGGGTTTATTTCTACCTCTACGTCATCGGCCTCAGGCAGTACCGCCACCGTAACGGTTGACGTATGTATTCTGCCCTGCGCCTCGGTTTCAGGTACACGCTGTACACGGTGAACACCGCTTTCAAACTTAAATCTGGAAAATGCCCCGTCGCCGTTTATCATAAAGCTGACTTCCTTATATCCGCCAAGCTCGGTTTCATTCATATTGACAGGCTCTATCTTCCAGCCGCGTTTTTCGGCATACATAGAGTACATTCTGTATAGTACCCCTGAGAAAAGCGCCGCCTCTTCTCCGCCTGCGCCGCCACGTATCTCAATTATAACATTTTTATCATCGTTAGGGTCTTTAGGAATAAGCAGTAACTTAAGCTCATCGGATATTGTATTAAGCTTTTCTCTGGAATCCTCAAGCTCAATATCCGCAAGCTCCTTAAGCTCTTTATCAAGATTAGGCTCCTCCAGTATAGCGAGAGCATCCTCGACTGCCTGCTTAGTCGCCTTGTATTCTCTGTATTTATTAACTATAGGCTCTATTGACCTATACTCTTTCATAGTCTGTGTATAAAGCTCAGGGTCAGCCGCAACAGACGGGTCGTATAATCTTACGTTAAGTTCCGTGAGCCTTTTATCAAAAATTTCAAGCTTATCAAACATCGGGTAATTTTCCTTTCACGGGGCAAACATAAGCTTACTGTGCGTTGTCCGCTCCCTTAATTATCCTTTTTATGCTTTTTTCCACTTTAGAACGTGGTAGCATCATCTCTCTGCCACACTTAACACAGTGCAGTTTAATATCCATGCCTGTACGCAATACCGTAAAAAGCTTATTTCCGCATGGGTGCTGTTTCTTAAGCTCCAATGTATCGCCTAAATCTATATTCATTGCAAGCTCCTCCCTATTGGCCCTCAATAGAGCCTGTTGCCGCCGCATTAAGCGATAGGTCGGCTGTATTTCCGCTTATAAATTCATAATATCCCTGTGAGCCTACCATGGCGGCGTTATCTCCGCAAAGGTGCTTTTCCGGCATATAGAACTTATAACCGCGCTTTTTACATTCCTCGGCAAGTCTTGACCTTAAAAGACTGTTTGCAGATACACCGCCTGCTATGACAAGCTTATTGGCATTATAGTCCTTTGCCGCCGCTAAGAAATTCTCTGTAAGACAATCTACCACCGTCTTGCGGAATGAAGCCGACAGATCCGCAACAGGAACTTCTCCGCCCTTTTGCGTTATATTGTGTACGGTATTTATTACTGCCGTCTTTAGTCCTGAAAAGCTGAAGTCGTATTTTGAGCCGCTAAGGTGCGGATGCGGAAATTTAAATGCCTCATCGTTACCGCCCTGTGCCGCCTTATCCAGATGTATTCCTCCGGGGTATGGCATACCCATAGTACGTGCCGCCTTATCGAAGGCTTCACCTGCCGCATCGTCACGGGTTCTGCCGAGTATCTTCATCTTGGTATAATCCTCTACCATAACTATATGACTGTGGCCGCCCGATACTATTAGGCATAAAAACGGCGGCTTAAGGTCGGGATTGCTTATGTAGTTTGATGCAATGTGTGAGCGCAGATGATGCACCGGTACAAGCGGTTTACCGCTTGCAAGTGATAAGCCCTTGGCAAAGTTTACACCGACCAAAAGCGCACCTATAAGACCCGGTACACTTGTGACAGCTATGGCATCTATGTCATTTAGTACCGTATCTGCCTGCTGTAGTGCCTGTGATACTACAGGTACTATTGCCTCCGCATGGCGGCGTGAGGCTATCTCAGGGACAACTCCGCCGTAAAGCTTATGCTCCTCTACCTGTGAGGCAACCACCGACGAAAGCACCTGTCTGCCGTCAACCACTACTGCGGCGGCGGTTTCGTCACATGAGCTTTCTATAGACAATATTTTCATATATTCAACCCTTTTCAATTCGTGTATATGTCATTATCAGACCGTCCTCTGTTGGTGATCTGTAAAAATTTTTTCTCCTACCTACTTCTTTAAATCCGTACTTTTCATACAGCGCTATTGCAACGGTATTTGAAGGCCGCACCTCAAGCGAGATAAAATCAAGCCTTAAGTCATTTGCGGTATCAATAAGCTGTTTTACAAGACATGAGCCTATGCCGCTGCCCCTGTACCGAGGCAATACCGCAATATTGGTGACATAGCCCTCACCGACTATCGCCTGCATACCCGCATAACCTATAGATTTTCCGTCTATATTCTTTGCAACAAAAAAATGTGAAATATCATTTGTAAGCTGTTCTTCAAGCGACTTTTCGCTCCACGGATGTGCAAAGCAAATTTTTTCTATCTCTGCAACATCTGAGATATTCTCAGCCTGCATTTTTTCTATTATAATGTCCATATTCTAATTTTATCCTTTGCAAAAAAAGCGATTAACCGTTCTGACCGAAAAGCTTGTCTTTAAGCTTAGTAAGCTCTGATACCAGGCTATCTCTGCAAGCGGCATATACCTCTTTACTGCCCATATACGGGTCAGGTATCTCTCTATCTAAACGCATTATCTTATCACCAAGTCCCAGAGCTTTCAGCATTTGTGCGTGTGAGTCTGTCATAGGTACTATATAATCTACATCACTAAAATTTATAAAACGTATATTAAGCGACTTATGACCGCTTATATCTACTCCTATTTCATTACATACGTCTACTGCATTTTCTGAGGCACTTTCTCCGTCAAGCGCAAATATACCGCAGCTTAAAACCTCGGCCTCTATTCCGTCATCACTGCACAGCTTTTTGAATATTCCCTCTGCCATAGGGCTACGGCACGTATTACCCGTACAGGTAAAAACAATCTTCATAATAACATCATCCTTTATGCTTTAGCCTCGTACCATGTTTTTCCGTATGCGGCATCGGCAATGAGCGGTACCGCCATATCTACTGCACCGGACATTTCCTGCTCAAGTATCTTCTTTACTCTGTCTGCCTCTGATACAGGGGCTTCTACGATAAGCTCATCGTGTACCTGCAGGATCAAATGTGCGCTCATTTTTTCTTCTTTGAGCCGCCTATATACTCTTACCATTGCAATTTTAATTATATCTGCCGCAGTACCCTGTATAGGCATATTGCGGGCAACACGCTCACCGAAGGCACGTAAATTGTGATTAGACGAGGCAAGCTCGGGCAGATATCTGCGACGGTTAAACATAGTTTCTACATATCCTTTATTCTTGGCTTCTTCAACTACATTTGCCATATATTTATCTACGCCGCTGTAATGTGCAAGGTAATTATTAATATAATTACTTGCTTCTTTACGTGTAACACCTATATCCTTAGACAATGAAAACGCACCTATACCGTAAACTATGCCGAAGTTTACAGCCTTTGCTCGGCTTCTCATTATAGGCGTTATCATTTCAAGCGGCATCTTAAATACCTGTGACGCCGTTATTGCATGAATATCGTCACCGCTGTTAAATGCGTCTATCATATTCTTATCATTAGCAATATGTGCAAGCACTCGCAATTCTATCTGCGAATAGTCGGCATCTACAAGCACACAGCCGTCTTTAGCGGTAAAGAATTTACGAAACTCCTTTCCAAGTTCGGTTCTAACAGGGATATTCTGTAGGTTAGGCTCGGTTGAGCTTATACGTCCCGTCCTTGTTTCGGTCTGATTAAAGCTTGAATGTATCCTTCCGTCTGAAGAAATAACCTTAAGTAGGCCGTCACAGTACGTTGATTTAAGCTTTGCTACCGTTCTGTATTCAAGCACCTTTTCAACTACGGGATGTTCATGTCTGAGCTGTTCAAGTACCTCTGCGCTTGTGGAATAACCGCTTTTAGTTTTTTTACCCGACGGTAATTTAAGCGTTTCAAAGAGTACTACACCAAGCTGTTTAGGTGAATTTATATTAAATTCACAGCCGCACAGGTCGTATATCTCTCCCTGTAATCTATCAAGTTTGTGTTGCAATGCTTCTCCGTAGCTTCTTATATCCTCGGCCTTGACCTCAAAGCCGAGCACCTCCATACTTGCAAGCACCTGTGCAAGCGGTATCTCTATATCTGTAAGCAAGCTCATCTGCGAGTTTGCCTCTAATTTTCCCTTTAATTCATCGGCAAGTGCCAATGTATCAGCCGCATTTTTTATTATCGCATCATCGGTTTCAATATTAGCTGCGGCAACGGAGTATTCCTCCATAAGTCTTTGCAATTCGTATCCCGATGCTGACGGATTAAGCAGATACGCTGCAAGCGCACAGTCAAAATCTATCTTATCGCACCGTATATTCTGCCTGATAAGTGCAGCAAAAATCGGCTTTGCATCATGCGTCTGCTTAATTATATCATTATCCGCAAAGTAAAGACTTAAAAGCTCGTTAAATGCACCGTTAATACTGTACAGATTAAATACCCTATCACCGCAGGCAATGGCTATCTGTACAAATTCGCCGTCTTTTATCTGTGCGGAAAATGCGGTAATCTTTTTCTCTTTTAAGTATTCATATATATTATTTGCATCTGTTTTGTCGCTTATTGTGAACGTAACTTCTTTCTTTTCTTCGTCATTGCTTATCTGAGCATTGCTTTCAACATGCTGTAATCCCATTTTGTCTATTAATGAAAAGAACTCCAAAGATATCATCATTCTTACGGCATTGTTATTGTCAATCGGTGCAGGAATGTACTCGTTAATATCTGTATTTATCGGTGCAGTCCGGCATATCTCGCCCAGCATACGGCTCATATAGGCACTCTCTTTACCGTTTATAAGCTTATTACGCATTGCCGGCTTAATGTCTATCGTATCTAAATTTTCATATATATAATCAAGGTCATGGAACTTGGTTATCAGCTCTCTTGCTCCCTTTTCGCCTATACCGGCAACACCGGGTATATTATCGGAGGAATCGCCCTGTATAGCCTTAATATCAATAAGCTGATGCGGTGTAACCCCATAAACCTCTGCTATCTTAGCTATATCATATAAAATGCTTTCGTTGGTCTTTGCAAGCATTACGTTTACATCTTCTGATACAAGCTGCAGGCTGTCTCTGTCACCTGTAGCTATAACGCAGGTATTGCCTGTACGCTCACATTCGGCGGCAAGCGTACCGAGTATATCATCCGCCTCATAGCCTTCACATTCAACAAGCTTATAGCCTAAGTATCTTAAAAGCTCTTTAAGCGGTGATAACTGCTGTGCAAGCTCCTGTGGCATACCCTTTCTGTTTGCCTTGTATCCGGAATAAGCCTTGTGACGGAAGGTAGGTGCCTTTAAATCAAAGGCTATTGCTACAGCGTCAGGCTCGGTTGCATCTTTAATTCTATTAAGCATAGTTAAAAAACCGTAAATACCGTTAGTGTACTTACCGTCCTTAGTGGTAAGCAGTTTAATCCCGTAATACGCACGGTTTAATATGCTGTTTCCGTCAACTACCAGTAATTTCATATGATACAACCCCTTAAAAATTTAATCAGCCTAAATTACAAATATCCATTATATCAACAATTTTTCCGTCACGGTAATAAAGTCTTGGTACACGCTTACCTACTAAGCAGATAACCTCATAGTTTATTGTGTCGCTCCATGAGGCTATCTCGTCTACGGTAAGGTAAGCACCGTGATCCTTACCGAACACCGTTATAATATCCCCAACCTTTATATCATCTATGTGTGTAACATCAAGCATAAGCTGATCCATGCAAATTCTGCCGACTACCTTAGCCCTTTTACCGTGAACAAGCATCTCTGCCTTTTTGCCTAACGTACGTATGTAGCCGTCAGCATATCCTATAGGAACGGTAGCTATGGTAGTAGGCTTTTGTGTGGTATATGTTCTGCCGTAGCTTACGGTAGTATCAGGCTCAACAGTCTTTATCTGTGAAATTACGGATTTAAGCTCCATAACGTTCATAAGGTCAACGTCATTTTTAAGCTTGGCCGAAGGTAAAAGTCCGTATAAGATAATACCTGCACGCACCATGTTTAAATGAGCGCACTTGTAATCAATTATCCCTCCGCTGTTAGAGATATGATAGTTTTCAAACTCAATACCCCTTGCCTTGAGCTGTTCTGCGGCATTATTGAAGCAATCAAGCTGTTGCATTGTATATTCTTCACCGTCTGCGCCGTCATCCGCTACTGCAAAGTGTGAGAACATTCCCGTTACATTTAAATTTTCGAGCTTTGAAATCTCCTCTATTTCGTCGATAGTACAGGCATCACGCTCAGGATTCTGATACATTAGGCCTATTCTTGACATACCCGTATCAAGCTTGATATGAACATTGGTATTTACACCGTACTTTTTGGAATAATCCGAGAGATATTCGGCATAGCTTTTTGTTAAGACGGCCTGTGTAACGTTAAATTCGTTAAGCTTATCCGCCATAGAAGCAGGAGTATAGCCAAGCACAAGAATGGGAACGGAAATACCGTTTTGCCTTAGCTGTATTGCTTCCTCTATATTAGATACCGCAAACCAATCCGCACCAAGCCTTTCATACTCTTTAGCAAGAACAATAGAGCCGTGACCGTATCCGTCGGCTTTAATAACACACATAAGCTTACATTCGGAATCAATCTTTTCACGTATTACCCTATAGTTGTGCTCTATAGCGTTTAAGTTTATCTCTGCCCATGTTCTGCGTAGATATTTCAATTTATGTCAATCCTTTCGGTATATTTCTCGTTTAATATTACTTACTTGATTATTATAGCCATATTTTAGTAATAAACAGGCATATAAATGTAATTTTATTGATAAATGCTTTACAGTTTATTGTACCACACTTTTCAGTAATATGCAACAATAAAAAGCCACCAATAACGCTAATTGAATACATAAACGAAACTCCCCTGTGAGAGTTATTCACAGGGGAGTCTTTAATTTTAGGGGTTTAATTTTGTGTGACCTTGTATATCAAGGTCTATGCAATATAATTAAGCTCTTGTCTTGATGTACATTAAGTAAGCATCGAGAAGGTTGCTATTACCGTCGCTGTTAAAGTCAGCAACTGCGCTCTCGCTTGCTGTAAGAGCTGCCTTGCCTGAAAGGCTGTCAAGAAGCTTAGTTACTTCTGCTATTGTGATGCTGAAGTTACCGTCAAAGTCACCAAGCATCTTAAATGTAGCTGTGTAATTTACTGCGCTTGTTACGCCATCTGATACTGTATATGTAGCAGATGTTGAAACCTGAACACCGTCAACTGTCCATGCTGCAAATACATAACCTGCAAGTGCGGAAGCTGAGATTGTGAACGGTGTGTTCTTCTCTACATATAATTCGTCACTACCAACGATAGTACCGTGTGAAGCGTCATCTACATCAAGTGCAACATAGATGAGGGCCTCAAACTTAGCAACGATCTCTGCATAACCTGTTACTGTATATTCATATGTTGTGCTGTCAGAAAGCTTTGTGCTGCCGATGTACCAGCCTAAGAACTTGTAACCGTCATACTTAGTAACACTAAGTGTGATCTTTGTACCTGCTTCGTACTCACCGTCAACATCCGCTACTGTACAACCTGTTGTATCTGATTCTACAGTTACGATGTACTTCTCTACAACCTCTATTGCTTCAAACTTAGCAACGATTTCTGCATCTTCTGTTACTGTATATTCGTATGTAGTATCAGTTGAAACACACTCATTGTTTACATACCAGCCCAAGAAGTTGTAACCGTCATACTTAATAACACTAAGTGTGATCTTTGTGCCGTCTGCATAATCGCCTGATACGTCATCTATAGTACATGATGCTGTATCTGAGTCAACGATTACTGTGTATGTCTGAGTTGTGATCTCTCTGAACTTAGCAACAATCTCAACATCTGTTGTACCAACTGTGTATTCATATGTTGTTTGGGCTGAAAGCTTTGTGCTTCCGATGTACCAGCCTAAGAACTCATAGCCTTCATACTCAAGAACTGTAAGTGTAACCTTTTCGCCCTCTTCGTACTCGCCCATTACATCCTCGTCAACTAAGCAATTCTCATTGTCTGAACCAACAAGAATTGTGTACTTAGGAGCCTCTACAGCATACTTGTAGTAGCATACGGTTGTACCGTCGAGATATACGCCGTTGTTACCGTCAGCAAATATATCTGCTACTGCTATAGTTTCTGTTTGATTTGTACCGTCATGGAATATTACGTTTGTATACTCTGAGCTAAGCTCGTATGAATATACCTTCTGACCATAGCTGTTTGTTTCAACAAATGTCATTACAGGTGCATTTGCAAAATCTTCTGCAATATTCTTATCTGTATTCCAAGCCCAGATGCGAATTGTATCGCCCCATGATGCCGGCTTTGTGAAGTATACTGTAGTAGTTGTTGTAGGCTCAGATGATTGCTCGCCAAGCTTATAAAGGTTGAGGTTTACAATATTTGAACCAACTGTTGAATAAAGTCTGGCTTCAGCATTGTTAGATGTATACAAGCCAAGCTTTCTACCGTTTATAGCTAATGCCAATGTATATGTGCCGTCGTCATTTGCGGTTATTGTAAATACCTGAGTAGCCGTATCGTCCCAAGCAACTGTTGTACTGCTTGTCCAGCCAATGTATTTGCCTGTAGCCTTATTCTTGATGTAGTAGCCACCATCTGTTGCCTCAAATATCCATGTCATGGTATCTGTAGCCTCAGCTGTAGCTATAGTATCGTTTGTTACTGTAAAGTCAGTTGTAGGTACCATCTTAGCGCCGCCTGTAAATGCGTACTCTGTGGTATCATTGATAGCTGTAATAATGAAGCTGCCTGCTGATAATGAATCTGCACCGCTAATCTTGATAAATGCTTCATCTACAGGTACATCAGGATTCTCACCCTCTGCTGTAACATAAGCCTGAATTGTAACGTTCTCTGTACCTACTGTGTAAGTAAATGTCTCTTCTGTTGAAAGAGCTTCTCCTGCTCTTTCACCGTCAACTACAAGATACCAGCCGTTGAATACATAACCTTCTTCAAGAATTACTGAAAGCTCTACTGTGTCGCCCTCGCTGTATTCGCCGTTCTTGTCGTCGCTAACGATTGCTGCTGCTTCGTCGTTAGTTGTAACGGTAACCGTGTACTTAGGAGCCTCTACAGCATACTTGTAGTAGCATACGGTTGTGCCGTCGAGATATACGCCGTTGTTACCGTCAGCAAATATATCTGCCACTGCTATAGTAGCTGTTTTGTTAGTACCGTCATGGAATATAACGTTTACATACTCTGAGCTAAGCTCGTATGAATATACCTTCTGACCATAGTCGTTTGTTTCAACAAATGTCATTTCAGGTGCAACATCAAATGACTCTGCATTATTCTTTTCTGTGTTCCAAGCCCAAACGCGAATTGTATCGCCCCATGATGCGGGCTTTGTGAAGTATACTGTTGATGTTGTAACAACTGCCTCGGCACCCAGCTTGTAGAATGTTAGCTGTACATTATAGCTGCCTGCGCTTGTGTACCATCTACCTTCAGTAGTGTTGTACATTGCCAAAATTCTTGTTGATGCAGATGTACATGAAATTCTGAACGAACCGTCTGAATTTAATGTAACTGCAAATGGCTCAGTTGCTGTATCGTCATATACTGTACCTGTACCTGTAGCACCGCCAAGGTATTTACCTGTAGCCTTATTCTTGATATAGAAGTTACCGTCTGTAGCATCCTCAAATTCCCAAACCATAGAATCTGTAGGAGCAACAACCTTACCGTTGCTAACAGTAGGTGCTGCAGGCTTCATCTTTGCTTCGCCTGTAAATGCGTACTCAATGCTGTCAGATGTAGCTGTGATTATGTAGCTGCCTGCTGTTACATCGTTAATATCACTAATCTTTACAAAGTTTTCTGTTGGTGTAGGATCAACCGGTACATCAGGATCCTCGCCTTCTGCTGTAACATAAGCCTGAATTGTAACGTTCTCTGTACCTACTGTATAAGTAAATGTTTCTTCTGTTGAGAGAGCTTCTCCTGCTCTTTCACCGTCAACTACAAGATACCAACCGTTGAATACATAGCCTTCTTCAAGAACTACTGAAAGCTCTACTGTGTCGCCCTCGCTGTATTCGCCGTTCTTGTCGTCGCTAACGATTGCTGCTGCTTCGTCGTTAGTTGTAACGGTAACCGTGTACTTAGGAGCCTCTACAGCATACTTGTAGTAGCATACGGTTGTGCCGTCGAGATATACGCCGTTGTTACCGTCAGCAAATATATCTGCCACTGCTATAGTAGCTGTTTTGTTAGTACCGTCATGGAATATAACGTTTACATACTCTGAGCTAAGCTCGTATGAATATACCTTCTGACCATAGTCGTTTGTTTCAACAAATGTCATTTCAGGTGCAACATCAAATGACTCTGCATTATTCTTTTCTGTGTTCCAAGCCCAAACGCGAATTGTATCGCCCCATGTTGTAGGCTTTGTGAAGTATACCGTTGTATAGGTTACAGGCTCAGGCTTCTCTTCGCCAAGCTTATAGAATGAAAGCTTAACATTGTAGCTGCCTACGCTTGTGTACCATCTGCCCTCAGTATTGTTGTACATTGCCAAAATTCTTGTAGAAGCAACTGTACATGCAATTCTGAATGAACCGTCAGAGTTTAATGTAACTGCGAATGGCTCAGTTGCTGTATCGTCATATACTGTACCTGTACCGGTAGTACCGCCAAGGTATTTGCCTGTAGCCTTATTCTTAATGTAGAAGTTGCCGTCTGTAGCATCCTCAAACTCCCAAATCATAGTGTCTGTAGGAGCAACAACCTTATCGTTGCTTACTGTAGCTGCTGTAGGCTTCATCTTTTCTTCGCCTGTAAAAGCGTACTCTGCATTTTCTGTGCTGTATATAGCTGTAATTACATAGCTACCTGCTGTAACTTCGCTTATATCAGTAATCTTATTGAAGCTTTCTGTTGGTGTAGGATCAACAGGATCCTCGCCCTCTGCTGTAACATAAGCCTGAATTGTAACGTTCTCTGTACCTACTGTATAAGTAAATGTTTCTTCTGTTGAGAGAGCTTCTCCTGCTCTTTCACCGTCAACTACAAGATACCAACCGTTGAATACATAGCCTTCTTCAAGAACTACTGAAAGCTCTACTGTGTCGCCCTCGCTGTATTCGCCGTTCTTGTCGTCGCTA
>JBJEPE010000092.1:142888-160536 GCA_051881075.1 Acutalibacteraceae bacterium
TTGTTTCAACAAATGTCATTTCAGGTGCAACATCAAATGACTCTGCATTATTCTTCTCTGTATTCCAAGCCCAAACGCGAATTGTATCGCCCCATGTTGTAGGCTTTGTGAAGTAAACTAACGATGTGGTAACATTTGACTCTGCACCGAGCTTGTACAATGAAAGCTGTACATTATAGCTACTTGCACTTGTGTACCATCTACCTTCAGTAGTGTTGTACATTGCCAAGATTCTTGTTGATGCAGATGTACATGAAATTCTGAACGAACCGTCTGAATTTAATGTAACTGCGAATGGCTCAGTTGCTGTATCGGTAAATACTGTTGTTGTGCTTGTAGCACCACCAAGATATTGGCCAGTAGCCTTATTCTTAATGTAGAAGTTGCCGTCTGTAGCATCCTCAAACTCCCAAACCATAGAATCTGTAGGAGCAACAACTCTACCGCTGCTAACTGTAGCTGCTGCAGGCTTCATCTTTGCTTCGCCTGTAAATGCGTACTCAATGCTTTCTGCTGTAGCTGTGATTATATAGGTGCCTGCTGTAACATCCTCAAGGCTTGATATCTGATTGTAATCTGCCTCAGGCTCTACCGGAGTTACAGGATCATCTATGCTCTCGCCCTCTTTTAAAACATATGCTGTAAGAACAACATCATTTGCACCTACTGTATAAGTGCCTTCCTCGTCCTCGCATATAGGTGTATCAGCTCTTACGCCGTCTATTACTTCGTACCATCCGGCAAATGTATATGTCTCATCATATACCAAAGCTAAAAGATCAACTGTATCGCCCTCGTTATACTCGCCGCTGTCAGTATCATTTACCTCAACTATTGCCGCATCATCGACATTTGAGGTTATAGTAATTGTACGCTTTGTATCCGGCTCTACAGGAGCAGCCACGCCATAGTTATATCCTATAACTGTATAGTCGCCGTTGGCGTCCTTTGTTGAAAGATAATAACCGTTATATTCATCCGTCATAGGAATATCAACTGTTTGAACGCTGCTTCCGTCATTGAATACAACTCCTGTATAAGCTGCTGTACCGTAATAGTACTTATATACATCCTGACCATAGTCATTTGTCTCTACAAATGTTGCTTTCTCACCTGGCCAGTCTGCATTCTCAAGACCGTTGTCATCAAACATATAAACGTAAACATTTGACCAGTTATTATTGTTTGTAAAATAAATTGTATTTGCCTCTGCTACAGGGCCGCTTGAGCTACCGCCGAGCTTGTAGAGGTTAATGCTCTGTGTTCCGTTTGAACCGAGGTTTTCCGGTGCATACCATCTTACTTTTGTGTTGTCCTTATACAAAGCTAAAGCTCTGCCTGAAGGAACTGCAAGTAAGAAGTTACCGTCTGTGCAGGTGATAGTAACATCTACACCTGCATCTGCCCAGCTACCTGTTGTAGATGTGGTGTTATTGATGAATTTACCTGTGCTACCCTTAATTGTAAAGGTACCGTCTGTGCTTCCTGCAGCAAATGTAAATACTGCAGTAGCATCAGGATTAGTAATTGAATCGCCTGATGGTGTAACAGTAACCGGCGTCATAGCAGTACCGTTGCTGGTAACAGCATATGTAGTGCCGTCTACTGTGGCAGTAATTAAGTAATCACCGGCCGTTAAGTCACTCAGGCTCGTTATCTTAGTGTAAACTGCGTCATCTGCTGCGAATGCCGATAAGCAAGTAAACGAGCTGAGCATCATTAAAACGGCCAGTAAAACTGCTGCGCTTTTTCTTAAATTGCCCATTTGTTAAATCCTCCTAAAATAAAAAATATAGTAAGCTCATTTTAAGCTTATTTTGTTAATTTTATTGTATCACATTACCATTTAATTTGCAATGTATTTTTTTGAATTTTATAAAAAATCCAAAATTACAGTTTTTACCATTATAATATAAGTTAAAAACGCACAGAAAAAGAGAGTTTGAAACACTCAAACTCTCTTTATAAGTGGTTTTATTATATTAATTCTGTGATTGACCGGTGTCTGCAAGCAATGTAACCGTTACCTTAATTTCCTTGTTTTCACTTGGTCTGTAAAGGGTAATTACTGCCTTATCTCCGGGACTGTATGACTCCAATTCTTCATACAGAGTAGCAAAACAATCTATCTCTTTACCGTCAAGCTCTACGATTATATCGTTGACCTTAGCCATCGTACCGGCAAATACGCTGTCATCGGTAAATTCTATAATGATAATTCCGCCGTTGATATCATATCTGTCTGCATCATATAGCGGTACAACCTGACCTTTTATACCGAGTCTAACTCTGTTTTGAACATAGCCTTTTGTAATAAGGTCGTCAACTATAGTTTTTACTACCCTTGAAGGAATGGCAAATCCCATACCCTCATATTCTTCATCTACGATTTTTATTGTATTTATGCCTATTACCTGACCGTAAAGGTTAGTAAGAGGTCCGCCTGAATTGCCGGGATTAATGGCTGTATCCGTCTGAATGTACTTAACATAGTTATCGGAAGATACCGGCCTGTCTTTAGCGGATACGATACCCTTTGTAATAGAGTGTGAGAACTCTATTCCGCCCGGGTTTCCGACTGCGACAACATCCTCGCCTATTTCTACAAGGTCAGAATCCATAAACTCAGCAGGAATAAGCTTTGATGCCTTTATCTTAATAACGGCCAAGTCTGTACGTGTATCAAATCCAACGACCTTACCTGTGTAAACGTCATCATTATAAAGGACTATCTGTATTCCGTTGCCGCTTTTTGAATTAAGAACAACATGGCTGTTAGTAACTATATATCCGTCAGAGCTGATAATAACGCCTGAGCCCTCACTTGTATAGTCGCCCTCCATAGCCGTGTTGTTCTCATAAACCAAGACACTTACAACAGAAGGATTAACACGTCTGTATGCCGCACGTGCGGAATACTCGCCGTCTGTACGTACATTCTCAAGCTTTATATTCGGTCCGTCAGGGTTTATACCGGTATCTTCATCCTCAGGTGTGTTGCTGTCCGGCAGTGAGCTTGTGTTATTTTCAGGCTCACTTGGTGTTGCCGAGCTGAGTGAATCATCTATCATTCCGTTTAGCATATCAAGGAATCCGCCGTTACCTGCCTTATCTGCACTGTAAAATACAAACGCACCGACAAAAAATAAAAATAACACAACAATAAATGTTAGATATATAACACCGCCCGGATTTTTCTTCTTGATAGGTTTTTGCGGCGGCGGTACGGGTTGATTATAATTACCTCTTGTGCTGTCGGCTATCGGCATCGGCGGGACTGCCATAGGTACAGGAGCCTGAATAGGCATAGGTATCTGAACCTGCGTAGACATCTGAACCGGCTGATATCCGCCATATATCGGTTGAGCATACTGCACAGGTATAGGCATCTGTCCGTAGTAACTCGGCTGTGTATAAACCTGGGGTTGTACTTGAGGTTGTACAGGAGGTTGTACAGGAGGTTGTACAGGACGCTGTACATTGTTGCCAAAGTAAGGCTGAGAGCCTAAATTAGGCATCTGCGGTTGCGCAGTAAACACTCCATTCTGTGCCGCACTCTGCTGTATATCGGGCTTTTCTTCTATTTCGGGCGTAGACTCTGCCTCATATTCCTCAGCAGGATCGTTTTCAAACACTTCCGCATTATTGAATGTGTCAGCATTGATCTCTTTCTTTATCTGCTCGATAATAACCTCTACCTTGTCGCTCGGATCTTCACTTTCCGCCTCCGCCTTTATATCAGTGGTTGCTACACTTGGCTGTGCCGGTTTTGCCGCTACAGGTGCAGGTGTTACACCGGGCTGTGCCGCACTTGCCGCTACAGGTGCAGGTGTTACACTGGGCTGTGTCGGACTTGCCGCTACAGGTGTAAGTGTTGTACCGGGCTGTGCCGGACTTGCCGCTACAGGTGCAGGTGCTACACTTGGCTGTGTCGGACTTGCCGCTACAGGTGCAGGTGTTGTACCGGGCTGTGCCGGACTTGCCGCTACAGGTGCAGGTGTTGTACCAGGCTGTGCCGGACTTGCCGCTACAGGAGTAGGTGTTGTACTGGGCTGTGCCGTACTTGCCGCTACAGGTGTAGGCACTGCTCTTGGCTGTACAGACTTTACCTCGGCATTCTCCAACGGCTTTGCATTTACTATCGGCACAGATTCCGGATTTTTTATCGGTTCCGCTTCTGTAGGCATTGGCACAGCACTTACCGGCTCTTGCGGTATACTTGTGTTCATATCCTTTAACTTACGCATAAGCTCATCAAAATTATTTCTATCTCCTGCAGTTTCAGGCTGTTTTTGCGCAGAAACTATATCAGGAATACTATTTTGAGTATTGTTACTTATAAAATCATTGTTTTCTGTCATGGCAATTCGCCTCTTTTCGTTACAATTATAACAATAATACCATTTTTAAGGCAATAAGTAAATATCTTTTTTAACATTCTTGATGAATATTTTTTATAATCGTTTTATTTCTCAATATCCGTTGATTTTTCATCTTCTTTTATCTCAGATGTTACCTCTTGAATTTTTTCGTCTTTATCGTCAGCCTTTACTGAGATAGCATTATCAGATTTAGAGGAACCCTTGAGCAAGTGATGAGATTTTAATTCCTTTTTGGGTATAAAGAACTCAAAGCAGGTGTATTCATCTATCTTACTTGACGCATAGATATCGCCACCGTGCAGACGTAATATCGTCTTAACTATATAAAGTCCAAGTCCCATTCCCTTTCTGTCTATTGAGCGTGATTTATCGGTCTTATAGAATTTTTCAAAAATGTGCATAAGCTCATCTTGCTCTATGCCGTGACCGCTGTTAATTATTTTTATTATACATTTATCGTTTGTTTCTATTGCCTTAACCTCAATATATCCACCTTCATTTACGAATTTAACGGCATTTTCAACCAAATTATAAACCACCTGATGTATCATATCAGGATCGCCGACAAGCTGTATATCATTATTTATGCTGTCAAGCCCTCTTATATCAATATGCTTGCTCTCTATATTATTCTCAAAAGTTAAGAATGTATTAAAAATAGTTGATGAAATATTAAAGTTCTCCTGTCTTAGCTTCAGCTCTCCGCTGTCTATTCTGGATAGTGACAGCATCGACTCAACCAGCCTTGAAAGTCTGCGTACCTCGCTCGAAACTATCCTTAGATAGTTATTCTGCTTTTCGGCGGGTATAGTGCCGTCAAGAATACCGTCAACAAAGCCCGATATTGTAGTCATAGGAGTTTTAAGCTCATGCGATACGTTTGCAACAAAGCTGCGGCGTACGTTTTCACTGGAAGCAAGCGAATCTGCCATTTGGTTAAACGAATATGACAGTTGGCCTATCTCGTCCTCACTTGAAACATCTACTCTTTTTGAAAAATCTCCCTGTGCAAAGCTCTTGGTTGCAATTACCATCTGATGTAACGGTCTGAACATTTTATATGTCCATACGGCTACTACTATTATAATAATAAAAAGCACCATAAGCGTGGCTATTACCAATCCGTCAAATATAGCCCTGCTAAGCTGTGTGATCTCATAGGTATTGGTAGTAACCAATATATAGCCTATATTCTTCTTATTGTTAAGCTGCATTGGTTTGGCAACTATGTGCTGTTCCTTACATAGATACTTATTTATGCTGTCACCGAAATTTAGATTTTCGGGTACATTGACAACCGTACCCAATGTAGAAATCCTGCTTATACCGCTTTCATTTATTTCATCTATATCGGTATCGTTAAGCGTTAGCATATTAAGGCATGAACTATTACTCAGAGGATTGTTCTTTAACAAATCATTCTTACCGCATTTTATATAAGAGTAGATTATATTGCCGTTCTCATCAGCAATAAAGAAATCGGAATTTACACTTTTTGCTATTATCTTAAGATAATTTATAAGCGTAGATTTATCTGAAACATAATTTTTAATGTTTACATCCTGATAAAGCTCCTCATACCTCCAATTATACAAATCGGAATAAGGATCGGAATACGGAAAGAAATAATTAAAAAAATCAAAATAATCTCTGCTTAAACTACCGTTTACCTGCTCTTCTATCTCATTGCTTATTTCAACGTTTACCATTTCAATAATGGAGTTTGCGTTGGATTGTAGCATATTTTCCTTTACCTTTTGTACGTTTTTTATGGTATTGGTAATAACAACACTGCCAAACAGTATAAAACCGGCAAGGAATATAATCATTATTGTACGAATGTATTTCCAAAATAAGCTTTTTCTTCCAAACATATCTATTCCTCCATTCTAAAAAATGATGCGCCGTTTTTAAAGGCTTGCCTAAAAAGTAAATCTTTCAGACAAGCCCATAAAAATTTTATTTTACCTCAAATTTATATCCTACGCCCCACACGGTCTTAAGTACCCATTTATCAGAAACACCCTCAAGCTTCTCTCTTAAACGCTTGATGTGTACATCTACCGTACGTGAATCGCCGTAATAATCGAAGCCCCATACCTCATCAAGCAACTGGTCACGGGTAAACACACGGTTAGGGTTGCTGGCAAGGTGATAGATAAGCTCCATTTCCTTAGGCGGAGTATCTATCTGAACACCGTCAACCTTAAGCTCATAGTTGGTAAGGTTAATAGACAGTTTATCCCACTTTACTTCCTTTACCGGTTCTTCTTCAGTATGACCTGCACGGCGTAATACCGCACGGATTCTGGCTATTACTTCTTTAGCCTCGAACGGCTTAACTACATAGTCATCTGCACCAAGCTCAAGACCCAGTACCTTATCGAATACCTCTCCCTTAGCGGTGAGCATGATTATAGGACATTGAGATATTTTCCTTATCTCTCGGCAAACCTGCCAACCGTCCAGCTTAGGAAGCATTATGTCAAGCATTACAAAATCAGGATCTTCAGAGCGGAACTTCTGCAACGCTTCTTCACCGTCATTTGCTATAACAACATCATAACCCTCTTTTTCAATATATAATCGAAGCAATTCGCAAATATTGGTATCGTCATCTACTACTAAAATTTTACAAGCACTCATTTAAGCACTTCCTTTCATGTTCTGTCAACCTTATAATATGTGCCGACTATTTTGCATTAATAAAAAACAACAAAATATAACAGCCATTTACATCTTATGTACTTATTATAATATCTTTTTCTCCCAAATACATGAACAATTTAAAAACTAACGCTTAAAAATTATTGTAAAAATCGAGTGCGGAGCTTTTACCGCACTCGATATATAGGTACATTTATTTTTTAACCTTCGTCAATCTCGGTTTCAGTATCTGAGCTTGAGTCATCGCCGGGATCGATTGGTTCGGGATCGATTGGTTCGGGATCCGAAGAAGGCGGATCTACAGGTTTACTGCTTGATGACGCCGGCTTACTGCTTGATGATGCAGGCTTGCTGCTTGATGACGCCGGCCTACTGCTTGATGATGTAGGCTTGCTGCTTGATGATGCCGGTGTACTGCTTGCCGGTTTGCTGCTTGATGATGTGTCACCTGAGCCGCCGGATGAGCTTCCGCCTATCCATACTCCGTTTGAGTTATATCCCGGACCAACAGTTACAAGAGTTGCAAGTGCTCCATATTCCGAATCAGGGAGATTTTCTCTCTTGATTTCTTTGCCGTTCTTATAGAAGATTCTTCTTGCACTTGCTAAAGTGCCTGCGTTACCGTATCTTGTGGTTGAATAATAGTTATCTGCCTTTGAGTAATCTATTGTATAGACAGTTGCAGGCTGATCTATATATCCGTCTACGGAAGCCTCAAGTTCTATTTTATCAAAGCTTGTGTCCTTATGTCCGTATATATTAACATGGAGTGTTGTGCCGTCCATATAGCACTCAAAGTACATTGTATATTCGCTGTCATTACGAAGCTTTAAGTCAAGGTACGGATAGTCTATGGTTGCATCAAGTCCCGTAGGAACATACGATGACGGCCAAAGATGATTATGTCTTTCTTCTACTGCCATATTCGCCTTAAGTGCGGCATTATAAAGTGTTGATGCCGCCTGACAAATACCTCCGCCGTAGCCTGTTTCAAGCTTACCGCCGGAAATAACCGTTGCAGGCTGCCAACCGTCCTCAGGTAAGTTAGAGTTACCCGTGCATTTATTAAATGAAAGCACTTCGCCTGTATTTATTATAGAACCGTTTATCTTAGACAGCGCCAACCTCATATTTTCATTACCGTACCAGTTATTGTACGATATAGTTGTATGTGAGCTTATGAGGACTATATCATCCTTTATCTGACTCTTCTTCTTAGTAGGTTTTACTACCGATGTCTTTACATCTATGTCAATAGTATCGTTATCCGTCTTTAAACTTGTGATAATCTTATTCTTAAGGTCATCCCTATCAAGAGTAAGACCGTTTTTACCGCTCACTATAGTAAATCTTTTATCTCCGCCAAGCGGCGTAAATTTGCCTACATGGGGTTCTACCATTTCTATCTCTATTTTTTCTGCAATATCATTTACTACATCATCAACAGAGGACTCATCCAGAACGTAAGAAAGCTCAAAGTCAACATACTTTTCTCCTGAAGAAGTATCTTGTATAACAGGATACTCGTCATCCTCGTACAGCTCTCCGTCCTTTTTAACCATTTTACTGTAATCAATAGCCTTTTTCAAAACTTCATCCGTGTCAAAAAGATATGTAAAATCGTCCTGAGTAATGCTATATACGTCGTCATTATACGGTATGTTTATGGTAAATCTCTTTACCAGTTCGCCCTCACGCTTAGCAAGTACCTTTCTGGCAACATCAAAGGTCTTACCCTCCATATTTACTCCTGCAATACGTATATCAGGGGCAAATCTCTCTTCATCGTCTTCATCGGTATAGTCGGTATTTACATTTGCACCGGGATTTGCCGGACCGTTTGACAATCCGGGCTTTGACGTAAATGCGCTGTAAACCAGTACCCCTGCTACCAGCAACACAACTGCAAGCAATGCAACTATAGATACCTTAAATAAATTTACCCTTTTCTTAGACTCAGCCCTTTCAGAGCCCATGTCTACCATACATTGCGCTACCTTTTCTCTAAAATCCTCATTATATTGGGCAGCTTTATTCTTTCCTGAGTCTGAAAATATTTCTTCAAAAACAGGTTGCTGTGGCTCATTTGACATATTTTCTATAGCCATAACCTCCACCTCTTGCTTTACCATAGGTTCAGTCGTATCTTCTGCGACACTTTCCACTACAGCATCTTCAGTCATTTCTTCTTTAAAAGCTGACATTTCTGCGATAATTTGTTCAACGCTGGGTTCAATATCCGCTACATCTGTTGAATCGGTGATAATCTCACCTTCATTGTCTTCTGCGGTGATTTCTTCATCCGGTTCATGAATATCGCTATCCTCAGCAGTAGATTCGTCGTCAAATGTTTGTTCCTCGCTGTCCTCTACGATAACTTCTTCATCAGGCACATGCTCCTCGCTATCATCGGCATTGGATTCTTCATCTGATACTTGCTCATCAACGTCCTCTGCGGTAACTTCTTCATCAAACACTTGCTCATCGACGTCCTCTGCGGTGATTTCATCATCCGATGTCTGAATATCGCTGTCATCAGCAGTAGATTCGTCGTCTGATGCTTTTCCTATGCTATCGTCATTGACCTCTTGCTCTGCTGAATTTTGTTCTGTGTCGTCCTGATATTTATTAACTATGTCGTTTTCATTATTATTCACGGGTTCATCCCCCTTTGGAACTCCTCATATTCATCTGTGCTAAATATACGCACAGCATAAGGACATTTCACCGTACTACAAATAAATTGTACACTAATAATTTGTCAAAGTAAAGTTACAACGTTGTCACTGATTAAGTTAAAATAGCCAAATATTAAAGTTGTTTTATTCATATTTTTTACATTTAAATTATTTTTCACAAAATTGTGAGCTATATATAGATTTTATGTAAAAATTTTATTCTTTATTCTTTTGTCATGTATTGAATTTCTTTTATAAAAGGTTTATAATGACAGCGTATGAATTTTTAGGCAGCACATATCGGCTACTGTTACATTCTTTTTTTGCTGCTATTAATACTTAACGGAGGACTTACCGTGTCTGTTATAGAATTAACCGAAATCTCAAAAAGTGTGAACGGCAAGCTTATACTAAGCCCCACCACATTATCAATTAAAAAAGGTGATTTTTTTGCGCTTGTAGGCAGTCCGTCAAGCGGTAAATCCGTTGTGCTTGATATCATGATGAACTTTGTTTCACCAAGCTCCGGCACAGCTACTATGTTTGGCATGGATTGCAATAAAAAAAGCAGCAAGATACGAAAAAAAGTTGGCTACTGTGCTAAAGATCCTGACTTCTGTCACGATATGCGTATTGCCGACCTGCTTGTTATGTGCTCTAAAATGCGACGTGTAAAGAACCGTGCCCTTACTAAAGAGCTGTGCGATATCTTTGAGCTTAATGCTGCAATGCGTCTGAGCAAAATAGGACTTTCAGACAGAAAAATAGTCGGTCTGATAATCGCCATGATGCACTCACCGGAGGTACTGCTTTTAGACAGTCCCTTCTACGGCCTTGATAAAGTAAGCGGATATAAGCTGCAAAAGGTACTTTCAGACCTTAATAAAAACGGTACAACCATATTTATGACTACTGAGGATATCACGGTAGCTCAAGAGATATGCTCACGTGTAGCCGCAGTGCATCAGGGTACCATGCTTGATATAAATGAACAGGATAAGCTTATAAACAGCGATACCAGACGTATAAGCATAAAAACCGATGACGATATATCGGCACTTTTGGTTTTATTTAATATTAAAGAGGTATTTACAAAAAAGGGCTACATTTCATTTTTATATAAAAACGACATTAACGACCTTATTCAGGCACTTACCAGCTATCGCATAGACGACTTACAAATATCATTACCTGAACTTTCAGAGGTACTGTCAGACTATTATGAAAACGAGCTTGAAAAGGAACAAAACGACATTATCCTCACATATAACGAAACCGATGCGCCTGTTAAAAACGAGGTAACGCAGGTGGGTGTGATCACTGATATAGATACAACTAAAGCAGTCACACACAGCCCTGATAATAATGCAGACAGTAACCCTTTAATAGGGGATTTAAATAAACCGGATTCAGTAAGCAAAGACATCTCTGCCGATGATAAAACAATTTCTGCCCAAAGTGAGATAGCGGAAGAGATATCAATAGATACATCCACGATAGAAAATATTTCTACAGAAGATAAAGCTACCGAGAAAGATATTTCTTCAGATAACGAGGTAACAGAAGATACCGTTGCAGATGAAGAAGCTACCGCAGAAGATAGTTCTTCAGATAACAAGATAACAGAAGATACCGTTGCAGATGATAAACCTACCGAAGAGGATAATGTTCCGGATATATCTGGCGCAGTCAATAATAGCGTTATTGATAGTTACTATGATAATGACCTTTTAAGACGGCTGCAAGAGGAAGATATGAACGAACAAATTTCACCAAGCGAAGAATCAACGGATAAGAAAGAGAATACCAATAATGACACAGCAGATAACTATGCCTATAAAAAGAAAGATAAACGTAAAAAGCGCAGAAAATAAAGGGCATTATATCGGAGGGAATTTTTATGAGTACGGTTTTTTCACCGCATCTTTTTGAATATAATTTAAGAGGTAAAATAAAGGGGCTTATATTGTGGTGCCTGTCAACGGCTTGCACGCTTATCGTTTTTGTGTTATTGTTTTCGCTTATAATAAAAAGCGGTGTTCCGGCATTTGTAAGTGAGATGCTTACCGCATTGCCAAAGGGAATGATGCAAAACTTTTACTTTGAAACATTGCCCAGCTTAGGCGACTATAACGTAGATGTAGGTATATGTTTGCAGGTAATCATGATGATAGGCTGTATATATGCCTGTCACTTAGGTGTATCATCTATAGCATTAAGTGAACATGACGGTACTTTAATTTTTGCCTGCTCACAAGGCTTAAACCGTGTAAGTATAATAATAACTCACTTTATTGTAAATCTCTTTACTATCATTCTTTATAATGTAATAACATTCTGTGTATCCTTATGGATAGGAATGTCAAACAATATACCTGAGCTTCAGAATTTAATTATTACCTCATTCTGTGCTATGCTGATAGTAGAGGTTGTATTTATCGCCATAGGCATGGTGGCGTCCACTTTTATAAAAGACCTTTCAGGTTTGTCATCAATTTCATTCGGATTATTTTTATTTGCATTTTTGTTCGGTACTTTAGGTTACTATACAGATTCACTCTCTTTCCTTAAGGTAATTGGTCCTTACCATTACTATTCACCGTATGTATTTGCAACAACCGGAGCAGAATTATCAACTGACAAGATAGTATTATCTGCAATTATGGTAGTACTTGGTCTGGGCATTGTTATTGCAAGGCTGGCTAAGCGTGACCTGAAAAGTTGATTTATAATCTTACCAACCTTATGGAGGGAATCAATTAATATGAATGTACTTATTTTATCTGCTGCTACCGGTGGAGGACACAACACTGCCGCAGCAGCACTAAAGAAAGAAATGGAAGCAAAGTATCCTGACGATAATGTAAAGGTTGTTGATACACTTAAATACGTAAGTCACTTCTTTGATAAGCTTGTTGTAAACGGTTACTTTTTTTGTGTAAAAGTAATACGGCGTACATACGGTGTAATGTACAGGCTGGCGGATAAAAAAAGTCCTTTAAGCGGAATAGTTACGCTATTTACAAAACATTACGGATATAAGCTAAAAAGCCTTGTAGATGAATTTAAGCCTGATGTGGTTATATCTACTCACCCATTCACAGGTAATATGATGGCGTGTTACAAGCAAAAATACAAACCTGAGTTTACTTTAATATCCATCGTTACAGACTATGCTCCGCACCGTGCATATGTCAACGATACAATAGATAAATATATTGTTTCGAGCAACGAAATGATAGCACAAATGCAAAAATACGATGTACCTGCGGAAAAGGTTCTGCCACTAGGCATACCGATAGACAGAAAATTCTATGCAAGATATGACCGCAAGGCACTGTATGAAGATCTTGGCTTTGACGCCGATAAGCCTACTGCCCTATTTATGGCAGGCAGTTTTGGAGTTAATTCCGTTCTTAAAATATACAAAAACATATCTGCTCTGCCTGATGACTTTCAAGTAATAATTATAACCGGTAAAAATCATAAGCTTTATGAAAAATTTAAAGCTATAATTGATGCGCAAGTGGATAATTCAAAGAAAACCCTGCTCATAGAGTTTACCGATAAGGTAGATAAATATATGCAGGCTGCCGACATGATAATTACAAAGCCGGGAGGATTAACCGTTACAGAGTCGCTTGCCTCTCACTTACCTATAGTTATATTTGAGGCTTATCCCGGTCAGGAGGACGACAATAGGGATTACCTTATACGTTCACAGGCAGGCGTAAGCATAGATAAGCCAAAGCAGGCCGCCGATGTGTTCCGTAGTCTTATCAGCGATACCGAAAGGCTAAACAATATGCGTAATAGCTGTGCGAAAATCTCTTGCCCACATTCGGCAGAGAATATTTGTAATCTAATTCATCAAGACGCAAAGTAATAAAGTATATTATTTATACATTTTGTTTTTATAAAATTACATAATAAACACTTAACCTCCTGTATTTTAGTAATGCGTCGCCAAACACATTACTATTATATTTGGAGGTTTTCTTTTGCTAAAGCTTTTTATCTTACCCCGATTTAACCGGGATTATTTTCACATTATAACGGACATCAACAATAATGGGCTTGTAAAAACTAAAAGTTTTTACAAGCCCAGTTTTAGGTTATCGGGAAAATATCCCTATTAATTATTCTGTTTTTATTCGTATTACTCTGTGCGTAATGCCTCTACGGGGTCTTTGTTGGCGGCAACACGTGACGGCATAACTCCGGCTATAAGTGTAAGCGCCATGCTGATTACAATAAGTGCTATAGAATACTCATACGGCAATGACGCTACATGAGGTATTCCCGAAATATGTTCTATTATAATGTTTATCGGCACTATCAATATCTCAGTTACCAAAATACCCAATGCACCTGATACAAAGCCTTCGATAATAGTTTCTGACCTGAATACACGTGAGATATCTTTCTTAGATGCACCTATACTACGTAAGATACCGATCTCTTTAGTTCTTTCAAGTACAGATATATATGTAATAATACCTATCATTATAGATGAAACTATAAGAGAAATAGCAACAAAGGCAATAAGTACATAAGTTATTGCACTGATTATACTGCTGACCGATGAAATCATAAGTCCTATATAATCCGTATAATTGATAACATCAGCTTCTTTGCCGTCATCACGCTTTTTGTTGTTATACTCTTCTATGATATCAATTATTTTTTCCTTTGACTCAAAGTCCTTAGGGTAAATATTTATGGTAGTAGGTCTTGTTACATCGGTAGAGCCGAACAGCTTAAGATTAGATTCATATGTTGCATTGTCCTCAGGCTCTTGCGGATCATTTTTCATTGATTCAATAAGCTGTTGCTGTTCTTCAGGTGACAACGTAGCAAAGTACTCCTGCTGTTCGGGCGTCAGGCTGTTAATATAGAACTGTATATCTTCAGATACAGTCTGTTGCATCTGAGCCATCTTTTGTTCAATCATTTTTTGCTGTTCTTCAGGTGAAAGCTGTGCAAATATCTGCTGTTCCTCAGGAGTAAGCATATTTATATCAAAAGTAGGCTGTGCATCTGTGGAGGTAGCTTTTTCCTGCTCTTTTTCGGCATCCTTCTCATCTTCCTGATTGGCCTTTGCAAATTCTTTGCCTGTAAGTACGTTGATGTCTGAATTATCCTTTTGTGCCTTTACTATCTCGCTGTCATTGATTTTATCCATAACAAATTCAGTGAGAGATACTGTGTATCCTATTGCTACATTAGAATTTTTTTGACTTACGGAATCTTCGTTAGGCTTGATAATACCTACTATTTTTATGTCGTCAGCATCGTCTATTACACTTTTGAGATATGCTTCATCATCACGCATATCCTTCCATGTACCGTCCTCCTGCTTCTGATAGTATGATGAATTTGGTACTACCTTAAAGGTCAAGCCGATAAAATCATCAAAGGTATATGTTACCTGTTCGGACTTATGTCCCTCACCGTTCATAAGTTGCTTCATTATATCGGCAATTTCAGACTGATCCTTTAATCCGAGAGTATACAGCGCCATATCGCTTACTTCGTTAAACTCGTTTACTATTAGGACTACCTCGTTATAGCTTTCAGGCCATTTACCGTCTAACAGGTCATACTGAGAACGGAGAAGTTCATCATTATCAAGCAACTGTTTCCACACATCCGTTGGCTTTGTGTTAAGGGAGGTATTCATGGTCATCATGCTTGATATAATCTCAGAACCCGTTGCCTGCTCAAATATCTTACTTGGGTTTACCTGCAAAATTCCGTTTTCGGTATCTGACCTGTAAACATTAAGGTCTACATTATATCCGTACTGAATATCGGTGGTTAGCTTCTTTACACCGTTAGCTTCATCCTCAATATATTCCTTAAAATCAGCCATATTGTTAAGCTGTATCTCAGATGTCATGGTATTAAGCAGATCACCCATAATATCACTTGAATATATCTTGTCTGCCTCGTATTCTTTGCCCTCTCTGTCATGTACACCCATAAGTGAGGTTATCATAGAGCTCATATCAACCGTCTGTTCTTCTATTGATAACGGATAAGACGAAAGCGTTTCTTCCTCTACCCTTGATATATATGACTTAAAGCCTGAAGAAAGTGCGGCAATAAGCGCAATACCTATAATACCTATACTGCCTGCAAATGCCGTCATAAAGGTTCTGCCCTTTTTGGTAAGCAGGTTATTAAAGCTGAGTGAAAGCGCAGTAAAGAATGACATACTTGGCTTTTTTACACGTTTTTTACGCTTTTTCTTTTTCTTTCCGTTCTCTTCTTCCGGCTCAGGTTCAGGCTTATATGGATTAGAGTCTGATACTATTCTGCCGTCAAGTAACTTAACTATTCTTGTTGAATACTTTTCGGCAAGCTCAGGATTATGGGTTACCATTATTACCAGCTTATCTTTGGCAACCTCTTTAAGTAATTCCATTATTTGTAGGCTTGTTGTGCTGTCGAGTGCGCCTGTCGGTTCATCGGCAAGCAGTATATCCGGGTTATTGATAAGCGCACGTGCTATAGCAACTCTCTGAACCTGACCGCCCGACATCTGATTCGGCTTTTTGTTAAGCTGATCGCCCAAGCCTACCTTTTTAAGTACTTCTATTGCACGCTTCTTACGCTCTGACTTAGATACGCCCGAAAGCGTAAGGGCCAGCTCAACATTAGCCAATACCGTTTGATGAGGAATAAGGTTATAGCTTTGAAAGACAAATCCAACAGAGTGATTACGGTAAGAATCCCAATCTCTGCTTTTATACTTTTTAGTTGAAACGTCATTTATTATAAGGTCGCCGTCTGAGTATTGATCCAAGCCGCCTATTATATTGAGCAAGGTTGTCTTGCCGCAACCTGAATGTCCCAGCACAGATACAAATTCGCTTTCACGAAAATCTATAGTAATATCCTTGAGCGCCTCTATAAAAGACTCGCCGACTTCATATGCCTTATAAATGTGCCGCAATGATAGCATCGTTTATCTCCTCTTTTCTTGCTTCTATTACACGTAATATAATCCAGTAAATTTTAATGATACGCTATAAATTTTAATAAATAATAAACATCGTATAAATTTTTATTATCAGCGGATATTGCAGATAATATTTTTTAATCTACGTAAAATATGCAAAATTTGTCATCCGGCTTGACTTATATAAAATAGGCATGATATAATTATTTATAATCTTCTTTGTAAAATGAGGTGTTTATATGTGCCTTGGCAAAAGTAAATGTAAAATATTAAAGGAAATTCGCCAAAAAATAGCCGATGAAAACGATATACCGTACATAACAAGCGAATGTACACATAAGGGAGATTGTTTGGGTACCTGCCCTAAATGCGAACAGGAGCTTCAATATTTAGAAAAAGAGCTTAAACACCGTAATACATCCGGTGAAAAGGTAGTTATTTCTGCCCATGCATTATCCGTTGACACCGTTGCAAGCGGATGTGATGCCGTTGACACATTGAATGATAATAATTTTATGACAGGTATAGTATCGGCACCGGCACCCTCAGAATATAAAAAAGACAATACTTATGGTATGGCAGGTATGGCACTGGCATACTCAGAACATAATAAAAAAAATAATACCAACGAAAATTCCGACAACGATTTTGATTCCAATATAATTGAGCTTGCGGGAGATGTGGCATATAATCTGCCTGATAATTTCACAGATGAAAAAAGCACTGACAGTGACAACAGCTGTGACGGTGATTCCTTAGATGATAACTGTTCATCTGATGACTTGCAATAAGGTCTTAAGAATAATGATAAGCGACGGTGACGGAGTTATAAGTCTGATATAAACCTTGCCGATAAATAAAAATATATTTGTTATTATGGTAGTACTTACACGACAGTTAGCATTTTATAGATAATTTCTGCTTAACGGTCGTATATTATACTTATCTGTAATC
>JBJEPE010000092.1:160636-206015 GCA_051881075.1 Acutalibacteraceae bacterium
AAAGGTGGTTGTTTCTGCACTTGCATTATCCGTTGCTACGACAGCAAGCGGATGTAATATGATTGAAAACCTTCTGGAAAAAGAACTGGAAAATAACAGAATGACAGGTGCTATACAGGCAATTCCCGGTGATGATTACAGCTCTGTATCTGAGGCTGAAAACGATAAAAAATATGGTCTGTTTGATAGCTTCACAAATAAAGAAACAAATAGCCGTGACAACAGCTGTGACGATGATTCCTTAGATGATAGCTGTTCATCTGATGTTGTTGATATAGCCTTATGAATAATGATAAGATATTATATCCGCTTATATGCGTTTCACGCATACGCATGATAAGCGACGGTGACGGAGTGACAAGCCTGATAGCAGGAAAGGGCTGTCCCCTTAAGTGTAAATGGTGCATAAACAAGAAGGTTTTAGAAACCGCACCGATTGAATATGTAACGGCACAACAATTATATGACAAAGTAAAGATTGATGACCTGTACTTTTGCGCTACAGGCGGCGGTGTAACCTTTGGCGGTGGCGAGTCGCTTATTCATGCTAACTTTATTTCCGAATTTAGAAAAATAGTCGGCAACAGGTGGAAAATCCATGCCGAAACCAGTCTGAATGTACCGCAAAGGCTGGTTGAATCTGCGGCAAAGTCGGTTGATAGCTTTATAATAGATATAAAAGACATGAACCCCGATATTTACCGTAGCTATACAGGCGGTGATAATGACATTGTTATAAGAAATCTTGAACTTCTAATAAAGTTGGTTGGCACGGACAGGCTTAAGGTACGTGTACCGCTTATACCTGAATATAACACCGATATTGACCAAAAGGCAAGTGTAGAACAGCTTAAAAATATGGGAATAACCAATATTGAGGTATTTGACTACATTATAAAATAGCCTTACTATATGCTTTTGATATTATTATACCCCTTACTCAGAATACTGAGTAAGGGGTAGTTTTTATTATGTATTAACTTTTCATTTAAACAGCAATTATACTGTTGCCTCTTCTACGTACATTGTCATAGTTACGCCCTTAAATGCGCTTGTTATGTTATTACTGCTTACTGCCCTTACGGTGTATATATACTGTACATCCGGCTCTGCGGTTTCATCCATATATACTACGTTATTTCCTTCCTCGGTAGCAATAACACTCCATGAGCCGCCGGCTACCTTGCGGTAAATCTTGTAGGTTGCTGCTCCGTCTATCTTATTCCACTGTAAGAATACGGTTTTGTCCTGCTGTTGCTGTGCTGTTACAACAGGTGTAGCAGGCTTTGCTACGCAGGATTTACCGTTCTTAAGGTATGAGCTTTTTACTTGTTTACCGTCAATAGTCTTATATGAACGCATTGTATAGTAATATGTTGTACCGCATTCGGCTGTTGTATCGGTATATGTAACCGTAGTACCGCTCTTAATGGTCTTTATTGCTTTCCAGCCTGTATCATCGCTGTTTAATGAGCGATAAATTATATATCCGTCAGCCTGTCCTACCTGCGTCCATGAAAGCTTTATTGAATTATAGCCTACTGACGCAAGTGTAAATGTAGGTGTAACCGCAGTAGCCTTACCCAATGTACCGGCCGTGTAATATGTGCTTGTGTAATTTTTTCCGTTAATCGTCACATATGCCCTGATAGTATAATAATATTCGGTATTATACTTGGCTGTCTTATCTACATATGCGGTTGTATTGCCATTAGTTATATTTTTAATCTTAGACCAGCTACCCGATTTAACCTTTCTATAAATAAGATATCCGTCAACACCGGCTTTTTTATTCCACTTAAGGCTGATTTGGTTATAACCTGTAGCTGTTGCCGAGCTTATCTTAGGCGCTGTAATTGTTGTCTTACCTGCTGTACCGGGGCTTACATATTTGCTGTAAACATTTTTGCCGTCTACAGTAGTATAAGCCTTAACGGTGTAGTAGTACTGTGTACCCGGAACGGCTGTTTCGTCCGTATATGTTACAGTAGCACCGTCTTTAATTACGGCAAGTGTTGCAAAACCTGTAGACTTACTGGTTGAACGGTAAATTCTGTAGCCGCTTGCACCGTTAATCTTATTCCATGTAAGTGCTATCTGCTTTGCACCCTTTACGCTGGCACTGCTAATCTTAGGTGTAGTCGGAATAGGTGTTCCGGCAACACCTGTCTTTTCATAGCTGCCGAATATCTTTTCACCGTTTACACTTACAAATGTTCTTACTGTGTAGTAATATGTCTTACCTGTTGTAAGGTTAGAATTCTTATAAGATACTGTTGTACCGTCGGTTACATCGGCTACCTTAGTCCAACCGCCGGTTGCTGTCTCTGAACGGTAAATTCTATATCCGCTTGCCTCTGATATTGCGCTCCATGCTATCTTCACGCTGTTATAGCCGTTTGACTTAACTGATGTTATCTTTGTTGCGGTAGGTACTGTATTACCTCCTACACCTTTATTATATTTGCTGTATACATTACCTGATGTAGTCTTCCAATAAGCCTTTATCGTGTAGTAGTATGTAGCACCGCATTCTGTTATTCTATCTGTATATGTTACTGTATCCGGGTTAGTTATAGTAGTTACCTTTGACCAGCCTGAATCTGCCTTTAGTGATCTGTAAATAACATAACCGTCACAGTCGCTTACCTTGCCCCATGTAACCTTAAGGGTATTGTATGTTATGCCTGCTACCTTGCTTATCTTAGGTGTTGCCGGAATAAGCACTGCTGCCTTACCGTCATTATGCTTACTTATTACATTACCTCTGATAGCTGTTATAGTATAGTAGTAGGTCTTACCTTCTGTTAAGCCTGTATCCGTATATGTCAGATTCTCAGCACTCAATGTTTTGACGGTCGTCCAACCGGAGGTTGCACTTGTTGATGAGCGGTATATTCTGTACTTTTCGGCACCGTCTATAGCGCTCCATTTAAGTACCACGTTGGTCCTCTTGCTTACCTTAACTGTTGAGAATGAAGGGGTTGAAGGAAGAACCTGAACGCTCTTTACGGTTGATTCGTCGCCCGGGAATTGCTTATTACCTACAATGTTGTATGCGCATACCTTATACTTATATGTGCTGCCGCATACCAGATCCGTTTCGGTATATGTAGTGTTGTCTACACCCTTAACGTCATCTATCATAGCAAAGCTTGCGCCATTTATCGCACGGTAAATCCTGTAACCGTCTGCACCGTTTATTTTGTTCCACTTGATAACTACAGACTTATATCCTGTACATACAAGTGATGTTATACTTGGAGTAGCCAAATGTGTTGTTATCTCAACAACATTCTTATCCTCTCCTATATAATCACCGTCATTTGTAAATCTCATCGGTAATACGCAGTAATAATACTTAACGTTACAGGTAAGAGTTTTATCTGTGTATGTAGTATTATCGTTGCCTTTTATTCTTTCTATCTCACTCCAAGTAGTAGATGCACCGTCAAGCGAACGCATAACTACATATCCGTCTGCGCCTAAAGTACTGTTCCATACAAGGGTAGCGGCATTATAGTCAGCCTGAGTAATACTTGATATAACAGGGCTTTCAAGCAATGTCTTTGCTTCTACTGCATTTGAAGGCTCACCCTCAATATAGTACTCATTATATGTAATGGTAGGTACTATTCTGTATAGGTATCTCATACCGGTTTCTGCTGTATCATCGCTGAATGTAATGGTATCTGACGTACCTACATTTGTGTATTCCTCTTCTGTAATAAGCTTACGCTGAATTATATAAACAACCGGTTGCTCCGATACAGACGCCGTGTAGGTTAAAGCAACTGTTTCAAAATTATCTGCATTTACATTAGTCAGTACGCATTTACCGGGCATGGTAGTTACACTGCCAAATTCGCCCATGCTACTTTCAACTACATTACCGTCATCAAGCAGATAAGAGCATATCTTATACTTATATGCTGTACCTTCCTCAAGATCTGTATCTCTGAAGATAAGATAGCTGCTATTATTAAGGTCGACAAGCAGATTCCAGTTATTGCCGTCATACTTATAAATTCTGTAGCCTACTACCTCGTTTACCTCATCCCATGTAAGCTTTATCTGAGTGCTTGACTCAGCAACGGCTGTTCTATTCTCCGGGGCAACAAGCGTTATACCTGCAGAGTATATGTTTGATGGACTGCTCTGTACAGTTCTTCTGTCATAGTACTCCATAGTGTAGTTTGCAACTACATAAAAATAGTACTGCTTATTTGCTATAAGATTTGTAAACTGATAGGAGTTGCTTATAGCCTTATAGGATGTGCTGCCTGTTGAGCCGCCCTCTGCATCCGAGATATATACAGTATAATCGGTAGCTCCGTTTACGGCGTCCCACTCAAGCGTTAATGATGTAGATGAATTAACGCTGTGTCCTGTTACCTGTGGTGTTGTAAGCACCGGATAAAGTGTAACCTCATTTGACTTTGACGTTGCTATATCGCTTCTGTATGCAAGTACATAATATGTATTGCTTGAATTTGTTATAGCCTGATTATCATCATATGTATTAGCCGTACTAGGCGCAACATAAATGCACTCAAAATCACCGCCGTCAACGCTACGGTAAATCTTGTAGCTTACTACACCGTCAATATTATTCCAAACTATTCTGTTTGTTTTATAGTTTATAGTTTTAGTTGTTGCATTTACAAGAGTCATCGGATCAAGCACCGGCTTAACTGTAACGACACTTGAATAATTACCGTACTGCGGGCTATTATTGATATTTCTGTATGCGGCAACACGGTAGTCATATGTTATACCGGTAACTACATCGGAATCATCATAATACTTAACATCTGTATCAGCTATAGTCTTTATGTCTGCCCAGTCCGAGTCTGCTGTTTTTCTCTGAATAGTATATCCGGACGCACCTATCACATAATCCCATTCTATTCTTACTGTATTGTATCTGATGCAGCTGCCTTTAACGTTTTGCGGTACGCCCAATGTAGGTATACCGACTATAACTGCGGAGCATCTTGAATACCTTGTTCCGCTCTCATTTCGTGCATAAACTCTGAAGTAGTATTTTGTATTTACATTAAGATTGTGGAGTGTGAATGTGGTATCTGTTACGGCATCCTTATATGTTTGCCATGTTCCGTTTGCATCAGCGTTAGCATCTGTTGACCACTGAATATAATATGAGTAAGCTTCGTTTACCGCATTCCAATTAACGGTTACAGACTCATAGTCAACGCTGTTGACGGCAAGCACGGGAGCATTCTCAATTATGCTTACTCCCTTTACGGCAGATGCCTGGGATGATCTTTCGATATATGTTTTTGTATCTTCATCATATGCTCTGTAATGGGCAACTACCTTATATTCAAATTTCTTACCGCTGTCAACGGTGTCGTTAAGATAATAGGTTTCGGTCTGATTTATCTCGTCCTCTTCAGAGCGTGTACCTATCTCCTCATATGCGCCGCCGTCAATACTTCTGTAAACCGTGTACCACGTGGCACCTACTGACTTTTCCCAAATAACGGATGTCTTATTGTATGATGTCATTGTTACGCTTGTTATTACAGGCGGATTAAAGGTAGTTACAATAGTCTGTTCCGCAATGGTTGGATTAAGGCTTGTTACCAATACCTTAAATGGATTATCTACAAATGCGGTTACCTTAAAGTTATAATCCTGACCTTCAACAAGACCCGTAACCGTATATGTGTTATCTGTTCCGTTAGAAGCCGTATATATTCTTGTCCACTCTATATCGTCTGACCTTTTGCATTCAATATAATATCCGTCTGCATCGTTTACTACAGTCCAGTTAAGTACTGCGGATGTTCCCTGATTGTCTATCTGCAGATTAACGTCTGTACCAAGCAGATTTGTCGGCATATTATGTCTGAATGCAGTCACTTTAAACTTATAGCTTGTATCTGTAAGAAGCTTATCTACAGTATAAGCGGTATCTGAACCGTTGACTAACTCACGTGCACGCTGCCATGTTTCACCGTTGTCTGTGCTGTAGTCAACATAGTATCCCTCTGCACCCTCTACTACATCCCAGCTTAGAGCAACCGTAACAAGGCCTATACGCTCTGCGGTAAGATTCTCTACATCCTTAAGTATAGGAGTAAACGGGCCGCAAACAGGACTGTAAACAAATGTAGTACCTGCCGCATTTGATCTTATGGCTCTTACTCTTACATAATATTTTGTGAAGGAATCAAGATTTGTTATGGAATAAGATGTCTCAGACCCACTAACCGTTAAGGTTGTTGCGGAGCTCATATCTGAGTTTGTTGAATAGTCAATTCTGTAGCTCTCGGCACCCTCAACCGGCCTCCATAAAACTCTTATAGTATTATAATTTATAGCCTTTGCGTCCTCTACATATATATCGCTAAGAACAGGGTGTACAGTTACCGTATTTTTAGCGTCTCCCGCCTGTGGATTATTATCACTGTCATATCTTATAGCTCTTACACGAATCTCTGTGTCCATATCTGTATTAAGACCTGTTACTCTTGCAGATGTAACATCAAAGAAGGTATTATAATGATTCCATGTGCTTTGACCTGCAAGTCTGGTTTCAACATCATAACCCTCTGCTCCTCTGACAGACTCCCAGTAAATCATAGCAGTATTGTAATTTTCAATATAGTAATCTGTTATAGATGCATCTCCAAGATGAGCTGATGCACCCATAGAATCCGAATATGCGCTTGTAAAAGGAAGGTTGTTATTATATACAACAACAGCTACCTTATAGTAATATGTACGGTTTACATCTACTGTATTATCTACAAATGAGGTAATACTTGTAGCTGTAGTTCCTATTATCTTATAGTTACTGTTATCGGTTGAGCGCGCAACTATATAGCCGTCACAGTTATTATCCTCTGCCGCATACCAGCTTACGGTAATTGCGTTATAGTCGGTACCGGTAGCATACTTCAATGTGGTAGGATTAGGATAATGAACATCAGCCACCTCAAATGTAATCGGCTCTGTATCAGGGTTTTGAACACTTGCAACATATGCTTCTGCCGTACTGCCTGTATTGGCTCTTACTGTAACCCCATTGGTAGCCGCAAATACTTCTGTGCCGAATGTTGCGTTATTATTTAAAATAAGGAAGGAATTTAAAGCAAGACATCCGTAGAAAACCCTACTTCCAATAGTCGTAGTAGACGCAGGAAAAGCTATTTGTTCTATGCTTGCACAGCCCCTGAACGCCTCATCACCTACTGTAACAACGGATGAACCCATAACTACATCCTTGAGGTTAGAGCATCCGTAAAATGCCTGTTCACCTATAATCTGTACGCTGTTTGCAATACGTACATTCTTAACAGAGGCACCGTAAAATGCCTGTGGACAAATCTCTGTTACGGTGTCCGGTATAGTATATGTACCGTCATAAAAGCAAGATATAAGTCTTGTCTGCTCCTTATCAAACAAAGCCTTTCCATCGCAGGAATAGTATGCGTTTTCATCGTCAAAATCACAATCTATAGCCAGAGGGCAACGCTTAAACGGATTTACACCGATATATGAAACACTTTTAGGAATATTTATCTTTGTAAGGCTGGAGCATGAAGTAAACGCATTATCGCCTATACTCTTTACGTTATTTCCCAGTCTGAATTCCTCTACATTCATCAGGCTGTCAAAAGCATATGAACCGATGGTTTCAAGAGAGTCAGGTAATGTTACTACTCCTGATAAGAACTGCATATGAGT
Source organism: Acutalibacteraceae bacterium (assembly GCA_051881075.1). Classification (GTDB taxonomy): domain Bacteria; phylum Bacillota; class Clostridia; order Oscillospirales; family Acutalibacteraceae; genus RUG14223. The sequence goes on from JBJEPE010000092.1 coordinate 168,356, forward strand.
AAATGCACCTGAGCCTAAAGTTTTTAGCTTTTCGTTAAACTTGATCTCGGTTACATAACGCAACTCATAAAATGCAGAAGTACCTATGCTTACAAGGTTAGCTCCAAGTACTATTTTAGTTGCTTTATGATGGAGCTCTGTATTATTCATAAATGCCCTGTCAGCTATGGATACAACAGAGTCAGGAATAACTATCTCAGGCAAACCGATACAGTTCATAAAAGCACCGTAGCCGATAGTCTTGATAGTGCCGGGCATTGTTAAATCTGTTACATAATACAGGTTTGTAAAATTATACTTACCTATAGAAGTAATGCCCTCACTGATAACTATCTTTTTTACATTATATCTGTTTGAATACCACGGGGCATATGTGGCTAAATCAAAGTCAGGCATTTCGCCGCTACCCGTTATGGTAAGTGTACCTTCATCGTCAAGCTCATAGGTTATTCCTCCGTCAAGAGTTCCGTCAAGTATGCCTGCAGCATATGCCGTAGGAACCGCAGAAAACAGACCGATAACCATAAGTAATGATAGTAAAACGGATGTCACTCTCTTCAATACATTCATTCTTGATCCTTCCCTTCAAGATATATATGGATTAAAACTTTTAGCCAATGGCTATATGTTTAAAGGCAAAGCAAGCCTTTAATATTGCGATAGGTCAAACATCTTAGCAACACCTGATATTGCGTTTAAATAAAATCGCCGACAATTACCGCAATTATATGATTATACAATTATATAATATCAAATTTTGATTTTTTTTACAATACTTTTTAGCAAATTAATTTACAAAAAAATGAAAATATATATACAAAACGACCCTGCCAAATAAGGCAAAGCCGTTTTGTTAGTTAAAATTTTTATTTATTTTTATTTATAAGACGATCATTCACAGAATGTCATATTAACCGCAGTAAAAGCACTGTATATATTATTACTGCTTATTGCCCTTACTGTATAAATATACGGAACATCTTCCTCTGCTGTTTCATCCATAAATACTACGGTATCTCCGTCCTCAGTACCAATAACGCTCCATGAGCCGCCTGATATCTTACGGTATATCTTATAGCTTACCGCACCGTCTATCTTATTCCACTCAATGAATACTGTCTTATCCTGCTGTTGCAATGCAGTTACAACAGGGGTACTTGGCTTAGCTGTGCAGCTCTTTCCGTTCTTGAGATATCCGCTGGTTACTTTCGTACCGTCAATAGTCTTGAATGAGCGCATTGTATAGTAATAAGTTTTACCGCACTCTACATCTTTATCTATATAACTTACAGTAGACCCCTTTTCGATAGTACTTATTACCTTCCATCCTGTATTATCGCTATTCAAAGAACGGTAAATAACGTATCCGTCAGCCTGGCCTACAGCAGTCCAAGTAAGCTTAATTGAATCATAGCTTGCGGATGCTACGCTGAAGTTGGGTACTACTGCCGTAGCCTTACCTGCTGTTCCGGTAGTATTATAGCCGCTTCTGTAAGTATCATCGCCTATGGTCAGATTTGCTCTGACTGTGTAGTAATATTGCTTATTATATACTGCTGTGGTATCTACATATGATGTAGTTGAATCGCCCTTTACGGTAGCTATCGACTTCCAACCGCCTGTCTGAGTGGTAGAACGATAAAGTGTGTATGTATCTACGCCTGCTATCTTACCCCATTTAACGGTTATAGAATTATATCCCGTTGCGGTTGCACTGCTAATATTAGGCGTTGCAAGCGTAGTTTTACCTGCTATGCCCGGCTTTACACATTCGCTGTAAATATTAGTTCCGTCTACTGTAGTATAAGCCCTTATGGTGTAATAGTACTGTGTTCCCGGTACAGCGGTTTCATCTGTATAAGTTACCGTTGCATTATTCCTGATTATCGCTACTGTAGAGTAGTCTGTAGATTCATTTAAGGAACGGTATATTCTATATCCGGTAGCGCCCGTTATCTTACCCCATGTAAGGGTTATCTGCTTGGCTCCGCTCTTTACGGCACTGCTTATCTTAGGAGTTGCCGGGATAGGTGTTCCTCCCACTCCTGTTTTAACATATCCGCTGAATATTTTTTTACCGTCAATCTCAACAAATGCTCTTAAGGTATAATAATATGTCTTACCTGTTGTAAGCTTTGTATTCTTATAAAGTGTAACAGTACCTGGCGTGATGTCCTTTACAGTTTCCCAATTTCCGGTTTCAGTTTCCGAACGGTAAAGTCTATATCCGTGAGCCTCTGTTACTTCGTCCCATCTTATATTAAGACTGTTATATCCGGCGGATGTTACCTTTTTGATAGCCGGTGTTGTAGGTAATGTGTTACCGCCTACACCCGTATTGTATTTACCGTATACATAACCTGAGCTTGTCTTCCAGTATGCTCTGATCGTGTAATAGTAAGTTACACCGCAATCCGGTACGGTATCGGTATATGTTACAGTTGCAGGATCGCTTATGTTAGCTACCCTTGACCATCCTGAGCTTTCTTTCAGTGATCTGTACAAAATATATCCGTCACAGTCGCTTACCTTGCTCCAAGATACCTTCAGCTTGTTGTAGGCTGAATTTGTAACTGCAGATATTTTAGGAGTTGCAGGTATAAGGGTTACACCTATTCCGCTGTTATACTTACCGTAAACTCCATCCCTTACGGCAAGAACGGTGTAATAATAAGTCTTACCCTCTGTTCTGTCTGTATCGGTATATGTAAGTGTACCTGATGCTACACTGGCTATTACGCTGAAGCCTGATGTTGCACCTGTTTCCGATCTGTAAACTCTGTACTTATCAGCACCGCTTACTGCATTCCATTTGATTACAACATTTGTTCTTCCGCTCGCCTTAACTGATGTTACCGTCGGACTTGCAGGCATAGCCTTTGCGCTTTTTCCGGCCTCATCGAAGTCACTGTAGACTATACCGTTGACAGATGTTACGTATGCACGTACGGTATATTTATAGGTTTCTCCGTTTTTAACTGTTTTGTCCGTATATGAGAGTGTATTCTCACCGACTACATCAGCTATTTCTTTCCATGCATTTGCCGCATCGTCATAACGGTAAACTTTGTATCCCTCTGCGCCGTCGCTCTTCTTCCATGTAATTGTTATCGCATTGTAGTTATCGCTCTTTGCGCTTACAAGTACAGGTGCGAGAAGCTCGGTTTCAACAGATACAATATTTGTATAATAGTACTCATCCGCACTGTCTCCGTTTACAAAGTATGGCATTGCTCTATAGTAGTATGTTGTCTTCGGACGCAGATTATTATCAACGTATCCTGTTGACTCTCCCTCAACCGTAGCTATCTCTTCAAAGTTTACACCGTCTGTTGAACGCTCAATAACCATCTTTGCACAGCCATTGATAATATTCCAGTCAAGCGTTACGGTACTGTGGGTTTTTTCTGTTATTTTAAGCTCTGCAACGTCTTTTGCAAATACTACATAAAGGTCATGATCCTCCTGTACTTCTTTAAATTCGTAGCTGTAAATTACTCCCTTGTCCTCAGAGTCAACTTTAACCTCACCTACAAGCCAACCGTCGGTAGGGATGAACTCATATGTCTGACTTTCATTCTTAGTTACCGTTGATATATCGTTGGGTGATACGGTACCGCTGCCCAATGTAGTGATATGTATGTTATATGTAGGTCTTGGCTTAATGGTAAACAGTACATTATTGTCAAATGTCATAAAGTAGTTTGTACCGGGGTCTAATGTACCTATATTGATAAAGTAACTACCTACCTCTTCGCCCTGTTCTCTTGAGAGCTTACCTTTTATAACATCTCCCTCTACAAGTCCGTCAGCCACATATGTGATCTCCGGATCCTCCTGAAGTTCCTCTTTGTATTGATATGGATCAGGAGTAATCGAAAGTCTGCGTGTTGTAATTGTACCCAAAATACTTGCGGTAGTTTCGCCCAGCACATAGTTGCCGCTGTCCGGGCCTGTTAAGGTCATTGAATCAATGGTTACTCTCATATATGACATACCGCTTGTAATTACGTTTTTGTCAGAGAAATTACCTGTAGCTTTAAGATAAACCACATCGTTTTTGAGAATATCGTCAAGCTCATACTCGCCCTCATTTATAGTAACTGCCGTAGAACCGCTGTATTCTCTTATAATATCGGTAAATGTGGCATTTACCGTCTTAGGCGTTATCTTAAAGTTGAGAGATTCCTCAGCACCTATCCAGTTAGTATTACCTATAAGGGTAAGCTTTACGGAATACTCGCCTACAACTGAGGGAGCGAATCCGATTTCATTACCTTCTTTATCGTACCAGGTTATGCTTACATCACCGCCTGTCGTAGTGCAACGAGGTGCAGATACTCCAAAGCCGTCATATATCTTATCAATATTGGTATCAATAAGTGTTATTTTACCTGATAACTTAGATATTATTATCATTTCGCTGGTATCAACTTCGTTTATACCGTTTATTTCTGTGGTATTTACTTTACCTATATCAAGAGTTGCGCTGTTATAATTATCTGTTTCGCTTATGACTATCTTTGCTATATATGCACCCGCATCAACAGGTGGAGAAGATAATTGAGACGATTCGTTATACCACACAACCGATGCTCTTCCGTCACCTGTGTATGTAAACTCTACATCCTCAGAATTTATCGGCTCTCCGTCATAAGGCTTTGATAGGCTTTCTATAGTGGAGATTGGTGTGATTACAGGCGTTGCCTTTTCAATGGTAACAACAACCTTTTGCGGACTTAGTGCCACATAGTTTTCACCCTGCTCCGCTGAGATATAAGCCATATATTCACCTGCATTATAAGGTACAAATTCAAGCTTTTCGGTGTTTCTGTACCATGCTACGTAAACCTGACCGTCAGATACAATATTATAGTTAAGAGAGAATGCGTCACCGTCATATATCTTACTCTGATTTTCAGGTGCCGAGAATTTAGGCTGAGCCCTTGCTATAGTAAATGCCGCTATATCGGTAGACTCCGTTTCATATATCTTAGGATTACCGTTTTCATCTACTGAACCGGGGACCTTAACAGAAAGTATCTGAGTTACCATAACAGTATAATTTCCGGCATTTATAGGGGCACTTTCAAGCATATTAAGATCCTTATCATACCACTTGATATTAATTGTTGTTTCCGTATCGGCATCAGGAATTATATACTCATAGCCCTTATCGATTATGTTACCGCTGTCGTCAAGGGTTGCTAAAGATGCCGGCATTCCGTCATAAACTTTATTAAGGTTTGCGGTTATCTTAACGCCGCCCTCTATCTTTGTAATACTAAATGTAGTATAATCACTTGCGCCGTAATAGTTACGTGTATCCGGCAGTGTCAGCACAACTCTGTACTGACCCTCTTCTATAGGACCGTTTGCACCTACACCGGTAAAGGCACCCTCATCTATACCGCTGCTTATAAGTTCGTTGTCTATAGTATACCAGTCTACCTGTATATCACCGTCACCGGTTGAAGCATATTTCTTATTGCCAAGCTGATCATACAATGATACCGGCATATCATCGTATATCTTAGAGAACTGTGCATCGCTGTTTATCTGCACCTCACCGTAAAGCTTGTAAATTTCAAACTCAACAGGGTCAGTATATGTACCTGTACCTAAGTAGTTTTTACCCTCAAGCATTATTACGCTTATGGTATATTTACCTGAATCCTTAGGAGCGGAATTAAGAACATTACCGTTTTCATCGGTATATTTATATACTCTTTGACCGTCACCTGTCCATGTAGTAACCTTATCGCCGGATACGGTCTGACCGTTATAATCTCTGGAAAGGTCGCCTGTAATTCTTATTACGCCCTGAAGCTTTGCTATCTTAAACGTCTGCGTAGGATTGTTAAATGTATAATTGCCGTCCTCGGATTTTAAAAGTAATGTTTTAGCGGTATATGTACCTGCCTGTGACTGTGCGCCAAGAACGGTTAAGTACACTTTTTCTCCGCTAATCTTTGTGTAGTACGCTGTAGGACACCATGTATGGGCAACCTCTTTGTCTTCAACTATACTGTCAACCTTATAAGTAAACTCAAGATCGCTCCATACTATGTCTGTAGGCTTAGGAGTAATAGTATATGTATAAAGCTCACTTTCCGTTGCGTTATAGTTGTGACCCTGTGTTACAGTTACCTTAACCTTATATGTGCCGTTTTCCGTAGGAGGTTGTATAACGTTGCCCTCGCTGTCGTACCATACAAAGCTTGCAACACCGTCGCTTACCGTAGCGTACTCAAGTACAGGCGTTTTTGTGTTATAAACCATGGTCATAGGTGTAGTTATTATCTTGACGGTAGTGTCTGCCCTTATAATAGTAAAGCTCTCTGTAGGATTAAGAAGATTATAATTAGAGTTGGCACTCTTTGCCGCATCGGTTACATATGCCGTATATGTACCCTGTTCGGTCTGATAATCTACAACCTCAACATATACCTTACCGTTATTTATATCGGTAAAGTATGCCGTAGGCTTATGTGCCTGTGTATCATAGGTGAATAGGAGGTTCTCCCATATAACGTCTACAGGCTTCTGAGTTATGGTATATTTGAATACCTTACTTAAAGTATCGTTATAGTTTTCATCACCGGCAACGAACATTCTTACATAATATGTGCCTACATCCACAGGCAGTGTCTTACGTTTATTTGCACCGGTTGTATCACTCAAAGCGACAGTTTCGCTGTCATACCAACGGAACTCATAGTCATATGTACCTTTAAGAGCATTGTATACCTGCTCATATACCGGTGGCACACTGGCTTCAACACCGTTATATACCTTTGTCTGTATAAAATCTCTATATGTAAATCCTCTGTCTATTTTACTTATAGTAAATTTTTGTGTTACGGACGTTGCGTTATAATATTTATCCTTGGCAACATATATCGTAAATTCATACTCTCCGGCCTCTGTAGGAGGTGTGTTAGGGTCATTTATTACCTTACCTGTAGTAGAGGCAAAGGTTATGGTAACTTCACCGGTACCAAGACGTGTATACTTTGGATATGCTGCAGGGAATCCGTCATAAAGCTTGGAAATATCACTATCAACGGTTACCATGCCGTCTGCGTCACCTACAGTAACTATAAAGCTGGCATATGCAGAGGTACCGTTACGTCCGGTTACCTTAATAGAAAACGGATAATCACCTACTTCACTTGGTGTACCCATAATTCTCTTGCCGTCAAGGGAAAGTCCCTTAGGCAGATTACCCATAACCGGCTCAAGCGCATATTTAACTGCCGGACCGTCCTCTGCGTCATTTTCAATAGATATAGAAAGCTCATATCCTAATGTGTAAGATCCGTCCGTGTTCTTTGTTTGTACAAGTGACCCGTACTTAAGCAAAAATTCTTTACCGGAAACACTTACATTAATCTGTATAGCCGACCATTGAACCTTAACCGTAAAGTCCTCCATGGAGTTATCGGGCTTTATAAATCTTGAATCATAGTCATAGCCCTTATCCCCTGACTTCCAATAACCGTAATTGCTTGCTATCTCATAGCCCTTTCTTGTTACATCCTTTGTGGTATAAAGCTCATTTGTTATATTTGAATATAACACCTGACTTTCAGGTATTGTATTAGATTTACCGTTATCCTTATCGTATGTAACCTTGATCTTTTTGGTTATATATATATTTCTTTCAGATGTCAGATTATTTGCTACATTATAGTGGCCCAATATCAAATAATCACCGACATCGGATTGCAGACAATTTGCATATGCTATGGTCTTACCACTGTCCTTAAGGTACGCACTTACGCTGTCTGCGGCAAGCAGAGGACCGGTTTTTATGCTTGAATTAAGTGTTACACCTATCTGACTGCCTATAGAATCATTAAGCATTTTAATAAGCTGTGTGCTTGCCAAATAGAGGTTTGACTTATTACCGCCTGCAAAGTTATCATTGATAGTCGCATCACCGCTGAGTGTTATTACCTTCTTTGTATAAACACCCGCGCCCTTTGTATTACTTAATCCAACGTTATCAACTATTCTACCGTTATACATTACAAGGCTTCCGTAGTTTACAAAAACACCTACGCCTAAGCTTTCTACGCCCAACGCATTTATCTGGTTCTTTCTGATTACGCTGTTATCGTTGTTCATTATAACGGTTGCGGCCTCAACATATATACCTGCGCCGGCACAATTATAACCTGCTGCTTTATTGGCCTCCGTTATTTTATTATAGGCTATTTGGGCATCATATATATTAATGGTACCTTCCGCCGCATAAATACCTGCACCGGCATACGCAATATTACCTTGTGACTGTTCAGTATCGGTACCGCCCACAACCGTGTTTGACATAATATACACCTTTGTGGATTCACCCTCAACATATATACCGCCGCCTATATCGGTTGCTGTGTTTGAATATATCTTGGCTCCTACAAGGTAGAGCTCACCCAGTGCACTTGTACTTCTAATGTAAATTGCACCGCCTCTTGCAGCCTTATTACCTGTAATCGTAGATTCCTTACAGTTATAAATACCGTCTTTTTCAACACGGACGGCACCGCCGTAACCGTCTGAACCATTAGTATTTGCATTGTAATTATCTCTAAGTACGGTTTTTGCAAGAGTGGTAAGTGTTCCTTCTACCTGAATGAGCGGAGCCTGCGAGCTGGTTTGACTTCCCATCCCACTATCACTTAACATACTGTTGCCTGTAACAAATACATTATTAAGTGTAAGCCTACCGTTTACACCGGTAGTTGCATTTTTATTTACACTTATCAACGGTTTTGTATTGTCCTCAAACATCTGACTTCTATAAAAACCAAAACCGCCGTCGGATGTAATAATTACGGTTTTATTGATATCCAGCGTTTTTCTAAGCTCAATACTGCGCAAGATATAAACCGTATATTCTTCCGCATAGGTATCCAACGCACTTTCGCTGTATTCCTCAGCCTTATTACCGGCATATTCTATAGCCTCTTCAATGGTAGTAAAGAATTTATTTTGAACCTTGGCTATATTATCCGTCCAAACTGCAGTGAACATGATTTTGAAAAGGTCATCTCTATCCGTAGGAATGGTAAACGTTTCCCCGGGTTGATATTCTTGGTCATATCCCTGTAAATCACACTCCCAATGCGAGAATGTAAATCCATCATATGTAAATGTATTTGCCGGGAGTGTAAACTCGGCACCGTATGCATATGACATATTAGGTATAGTTTTATCAGTCTGATCATCTGTAGAAAGACCTTGTGAGAATGATATCGTTATCTCTCTGTTTACAAACATTGTCTTTCCCGATGAACCTATGATGTACCTGTCTATCTCATCACTGGAGGGAGCGGTACTATCACCGCCCTCATACTCATCATCGTCAAGGGTTCTGGTTACATCTGCTATAAAGTACTGAGTTTCATCGGCAGCTTTATCATTATTTGTCATAAAGGTGCCGTAGAATTTGCCATCCAAGTTCAGTGACAGATATATTTTACTGCCGGGTCTTAGTCCTCCGCTTGTCATATTGCTGTTATCAACTACGTAAAGGTTGTTAAACTCGGTAACATGAGAAACAAGAGCAATATTATATTCGTTCTTTTCTATTATTAAAATATCCTGCACCTTGAGATTGGCGTTTTTTGTAACATATACACCGCCGCCAAGCTCACCGTAGTTTGCTGAAATAGTAGAACTACCGAGAGTAACATTTCCGTCTGCGTAAATAGCACCGCCCATAGCATATTTTGACGGAGCTATATCCTCTTCCTCTTCTTCTTCTTCTCCGGTGTCGGTGTCAGTGTCAGTACTATCTTCAGGAGTTTCCTCGCTTACTACACCGTTAGGATCAATATACTCCGCTCTGTTACCTGTCATATTACACGCAGTAACGGTAAGCTTACTTCCGTTTGCCGCATATACGGCACCGCCCATATTAAATGCCGTATTTTTAGTCACATCTATACGCTGAGTATCGGTTCCCTTAAGCTCAAGCGTACTGCCTGTGCCAAGATATATAGCGCCGCCGTTACCCTCTTCTTCGGTATCTCTGTACTTAACCGAATTCAGAGTAGTCTCGCATCCTGTAATATTTCCCTCTGAGCTTCCGGTAATATAGAAAGCACCGCCATTTCTTGCGCTGTTTTCACTTATCTTGGTTTCCTTGTCATATTCAACCGTTGATCCATCCATTTGGTTATAAACTATCTTTTGTTTACTGTTAGTAAACGAATAGTCACAATCCTTAAGGTAAATGCCACCGCCATTTCCGTTTGTAGATCTGTTATTATATAGTGTCATGGCACCCACCATATTAACGCTGCCGCCTTCAATATAGATTGCGCCACCGTTTCCGGCTGCCACATTTGATTCTATATCAGGATTATTTATCGTAACATTTGCTTCAAAAGCAGCTAATACAGCACCTACGCCCTTATCCTCTACATTAGCATTATTATAATTCATCTGTGCTTCAAAAATTGTTACGGACGTATTTTTGCCGGCATAAATAGCCGTACCTGCAGGTGTTACATCGGCAGGTAAGGTGGTACCCTCAGGTATAGTAAGCGAATTGTTCTCAAAGTTAGATTCAGCGGTAAAAACATATCCGTTTGCTTCGATACTTCCTTTATTAACCGTTAGTATTGCACCGCCGTCTTTCGTATCTGAGCCCTCAAGGTAAACACCTGCGCCGTACAAAGCCCTGTTGCCCATTATATCGGCGCCTTGAATATTTACCTTAGATCCTGCACAGACATATACTGCACCGCCCTTATGTGTAGCATTACTGTCATTAAGGGCATTGGAGCATCCCATAACCTCTGTGCATTCATACAGATTAAGCGTACCGTTTACAACCTTAAAGAAAGCCGAGCCTGTTTCAAGGCTGTATGACATACCACCTTCAAATATAATTCTTGAACCGCCCTTAGCACCCTTTGTCGTAAGTGTCGCTCCGTTTGTTATTTCAAACATAGCATGGTTTCTGTTATCTACGGATGTAGAATCTTCAGGATCATAGTTCTTTCTGCTTATGGTCATACTCGTTGTATCAAACTCCGGAATATCAATCATTTGTCCGTCAACTTCAATCCTATAAGTGGTGTATTCAAAACCATCCTCATCATATTTCTTTCCATAATACTTTTGATACTCTTCTTTATCATAAGATACATCTATAAATAAATTAATGTCTTTGCTTACCGTGATTGTATCCTCCACCTCACAGTTATCAATAACATATATAGTTGTACCAACATCTGTAGTCTGTGCGGCATCGAATGCCTCCTTTAGGGTCATATACATATTATCGCCTATCATGGCAGCGTACCTTATCCAGCGTGCATAGAACACTTCATCGGCATCCCATGTAACCATTACGGTTTCATCTTCATCATAAAACTGACCGTAATCCATAATTACGCCTTCATAAGAGTCGGCTGAATTAGGATATTCATAACCGCTCTTGGTACCCCAGCAATCAAACTTTCCTCTGAACTTTGTAAATGTACACTTTGGCAATGTATAGTAACTTCCCTTACATACATATTCATCAGCCATTTCTCCTGTACTTAAATTTTGTTCAAAGGATATCGTAAGCTTTTTGCCCATTACGATATTGCTATCGTTATAGCCCATAACATAGTCAGTATTGTTACTGAAGAAGTAATCCTTTACGGTTTTTCCGTTTGCACCCGAACGTATTGGTGCAATACTTATTGTCTCTGTTAATTCGGTTTTATATCTTAGTCCTATCTTACTGCCTGTTGTAAGGCCGTCATCAGTTATGGAATTCTCTCTGGCAAACCAGACATCACTGCTTGTATTGCCTGATACCGTAACCTTATTCTTAACCTTAAACGTGGGCATATCCGTATCTGTAGACTCAAGATAAACGCCTACAGGGTTTTCCTTTATGGTTGCGCCATCAAGCACAGCAACGGAGTTATTACTTACGTATAAGCCGTAGCTGCCTGTGGGCTGACATTTACTTACTGTAGTACCTGTGAGATTTGCCGTACCGCTGTTGCTTGCAAGCACACCGTAATCACAGGTGTTATTTGTTACCGTACAATTCTTTAATGTAACGGTTGTACCGTCTGCGTGTACAGCAGGCTGTGCAATCTTGCTTCCCACTGTAAGATTACCTTTCATATTTGAAACCGTAACCTTCTCAAGGCTGAGGGTACTGCTTGACCCATTATAGAAGGCAAGACCGGTACCGTCCTTTACCTCACCGGTATTTATGGTTATAGTACCGGATGAGACATTATTAAATATACGTCCTGCATTACAGTTGCTCACATTAAACGTTGAACCTGTAAGCTTGGATGCGTTTACATTAATAAGATTTGTAAATAATTTATTTGTGCTTGAATCCTGTGTATAGGTATAAGCATATCTATAATCATTTGTCTGTGTTGCCACAGTATATGTCTCTTTTTCATAGGTTGCATATGTAACATATACAAAGTGAGAGCTGCTGTCCGTTACTGTTACACTTGTAGCGTTCAAGTTACTTGTGCCAGATACATTTATAATACTACCGTCAATGACAAGGCGGTCATAAGTAGGGGAACCTGTTTGTGTAGGTGTTGTAACGAAAAATCCGCCTATAGTATCAAAATTCTGTAAAGTAACCTTATTAAGTGACAATGTACTGCTATTGGTTACTTGAACGGCAGGCTGTATTGCGGACGCCCATGTTTCGGATATGATACTATTACCGTATCCTGTACCGTCAATGATTATGTCACCCTCTAAACTAAGGGTTGAACTGCCGGAAAGTGATATAAAGCTATACGACGACTCCTTTGTAGTGAGCGTGATAGTTTTATCGGTATCACTTTTGATAGTCAGACTTCTGCCATCGGAAATGCTTATTCTGCTTGCACTGTCATCCGGCAATACTATATCTGCCTTAAGAACAAGAACATCGTCCGTTACCGCTTCAGATAAAGCGGTTTTTAAGCTTTCGTAATATTTATCCGTTTCAGTGGTTGTACTGCTGTAGGATTTATCCTGCGTTTCATTATAAACGACTACAGTAGTTTCATCTGCACCCCTTATTCCCAAAAGCTTCTCATCGGACTTATTAAGAGTCGCAGTATTATTTCCCGATAACATAAGGCTTACAAGTCTGTCTGCCTTACCGCTGATACCTAAAAACGCTCCCGTAATAATAATTACGCTTAAAATTACCGATGAAATGATTATTCTTTTTTTTGCTTTCATTTTATTACCTCCTGTAATTTTGCGTATAATAAAAATATGACTGATGTTATAATGCAGGCAAGCAAAAATACATACCAACCCACTTTCTAATTATGATAATAATACCACATTTTTTATAATTTGTCACTATTTTTTGATTAAATTTTCAATTTGTTTATATATTTATGTATTATTACAGATAATATTCACATAAAATTGACGGATTTGCGATTTATAGTATAAAATCCAATAAAAAAGTTGTATGTTATTGCAAAACTTTGTAAAAAATCATAAATTCATGTTGTTAAATTGTAAATTATATGCTATTATATATGTATAGATAAATTGGCATTTTTTACTTTTTTAATAAATACTCGATTTTATCTCAATTATCGGGAGGAACACAATGTCTATTTTTTTGAGAACCGAAATGCTGCTTGGTACTGACGGTATGCAACGTTTACAGAAGTCAAGAGTTGCCGTTTTCGGCGTAGGCGGTGTAGGAGGTTACGCCGTAGAAGCGCTTGTCCGCAGCGGAATAGGAAGTATAGATATCTTTGATAACGATACGGTTTGTGAAAGCAACCTGAACAGACAGATAATAGCCACTACAAAAACCATAGGTATGTATAAGGTGGACGCTATGAAACAGCGCATACTTGACATAAATCCGGATGCTGACGTCAACGCCTTCAACGTTTTCTATACACCTGAGAACTCCTCCTTATACCCCATAGATAAGTACGATTACGTTATCGATGCCATAGACACGGTAACATCAAAGATACATCTTATATGTGAATGTTATAGGGCAAACGTCCCTATAATGAGTGCAATGGGAGCAGGTAATAAGCTTAATGCCGCCATGCTTGAGGTTGAGGATATCTACCGCACAAGCGGATGTCCGCTGGCAAGGGTAATGCGCAGAGAGCTGAAAGCCCGTGGCATTAAGCATCTTAAGGTAGTATATTCAAAGGAACCTGCCATAACCCCCCTACCATTAGAAGAGAAAAGCGCCTCACGCAGACAGACTCCCGGAAGCACGGCGTTTGTTCCTGGTGTGGCAGGGCTTATAATAGCAGGCGAGGTAGTCAAGGATCTTTCACTTAAACCATAAACAAAAATTAGAACCGACAGATATCTGTTAATTATATAAAGGAGCTATCGTTTTATGAGCAACAGCACGGAAGATAAGCTTAAACAAACGCAAGACGAGCTTGAAAAGCTGGTATATAAAAAATACGATGAGTTAAGACAAAAAGTAGGTATAAACCTGAAAAAGGGACAACATCTTCTTCCGCCACTCTATCCTAAATCCGCATCTCCGGACGATAATGTATTTGAAAAGCCTATACAAAGAAAAAGTCCGGTTTACATGAGGCGTGTTAAAGAGCCTGCCGAAACAGTAAAAAACTTTAAAATAGTAGTCCTGGACGCTATGACTCTTACCGATGATCATGTTAATCTTAATAAGCTTATGCTTCTGGGAGAAACCACATACTATTCTTTTACAAAGCCCGAAGAGGTCGCAGATCGCATAAAGGATGCAAATGCCGTTATAACAAACAAGGTACCCATGACGGCGGAGGCCATGAAGGAGGCTAAGGGACTTGTATATATCGGGGTTATGGCAACAGGCTATGACATGATTGATATTGACTACTGCACGGCACACTCCATAGCGGTTACAAATGTTCCCAACTACTCTACAGCAGCCGTCGCTCAGCATACCTTTGCACTTATACTTAATCACTTTAGCAAGGTAGCACAGTACGACAATTTTGTTCATAACGGGGGCTGGCAACACACAAAGCTGTTTGCACCCTGCATATACGATACACATGAGCTTCAAAATCTCAGTATCGGCATAATAGGTTTTGGAGAAATAGGCCATGAAGTAGCCAAGATAGCATCTGCCTTTAACATGCTAGTATATGTATATCATCCTCATCCGTTAAGCTATAAGGACAAAAGGCACGGTTATCACAGAGTAAACCTTAACCGGCTGTTATGCTACAGCGACATAATCACTATACATTGTCCGTTAAACGATCAGACGCGAAATCTTATTAATAAAAAAACGCTAAGAAAATGTCATAATGACGTTTTTCTTATAAATACAGCCAGAGGCGCCATTGTAAACAGCGATGACCTGTACGATGCTTTGGTAAATAAACGCATAGGCGGTGCGGCCATAGATGTTTTGGACTGTGAGCCTATGGAGAAGGATTGCAAGCTGTTAAAAGCACCTAATCTGACTATAACACCTCATGTGGCTTGGGGGCATATAGAGTCCCGTATAAGGCTTATGAACACTGTTTATTACAATTTGTACAGATTTTTAACAGGAAGTCCGACACACATTGTAAACTATTTGCGATATAATAAAAATGAACCAAAATAAATTTAGTAAGGAATAATTGCTATGAAAAGATTTACAAAAATAATTTTAGGACTTATAATTACTGCTTTGCTTGCTACTATAAGCACCGTATGTGCCTCTGCGGTCACTTTGGCAAGGCCTACTATAACCTCAGCAACATCGGCATCATACAGCAGTGTGCTGATAAAGTGGGGCAAAGTAACAAATGCAAAAAGCTATACTGTTTACCGTTCTACCGATAACGCATCATGGAAGCAGATAGCGTCGGTAACTACACTCAGCTATACCGATAAAGGTCTGACCTGCGGTAAAACATATTATTATACGCTCAGGGCAGTTTCAGGCAGCAGTAGGAGCGGATATAATAAGGGTACTGCCGTTAAGGTCATCCCCTCTACCCCAACGGTATCATCGACGGTAGGCAAGTCTACTACATCTGTTGCAGTCACATGGAACAAAATTTCCGGTGCAAACGGATATTATCTTTACCGCTCAACCAAAAAGACCTCAGGGTGGACAAAAATAGCTACTATAAAGTCACAGTCTACGGTTACATATACCGATAAAAACTGTAAATCAGGTACGGTCTACTACTATACCGTGCGTGCATACCGTACGGTAAGCGGTACTAACGTGTTGAGTAATTATGTTAAAACAGGTAAAGCCGGTATTCCGCTGCCTGCAACGACCAAGCTGAAATCCGCCGAAAGCGCGGGCTACAACTCAGTAAAAGTAACATGGTCGGCCGTAACGGGTGCTACATCATATAAGATATACCGCAAATACGGCACAACAGGATGGAAAGGTCTAGCTACCGTAAGCGGCGGAACTACAGTAACATACACCGATTACACTTGTACTACGGGTACAAAGTACACATACACAGTGCGAGCGATGCAAACGGCTGATTCCGTTACATCTACAGGCGGATATAACTCTACAGGTGTTGCCGCAACACCTATCCCGTCTACTCCTATATTAAGCTCCGCAGTAAGCGTAGGCTACAATTCGGTAAAAATAAGCTGGGGCAAGGTAACCGGTGCTACATCCTACACTATTTACCGTAAGGTCGCATCCGGCTCTTGGTCAACCGTTGCCACTGTGTCAGGCAATACAACCGTCACATATACCGATAAAACCTGTACAACAGGTACCGCATACACATATACGGTACGTGCCGTAACAAAGAACAGCAACGGAAGCTACAAAAGCGGATATAACTCTACAGGTGTTACCGCAACACCAAAGCTTGACGTACCCGTTATCTCAGAGGTAAAGGCTACTGATTATCGTACCGTACGTATTTCATGGAATAAAATCGAAGGTGCAACCGGATACATATTACACAGAAAAACCGAAAATTCCGATTGGGAAAATTACGCCATAATATCTAGCGGTCTCTCCTATACCGATACCGACTGTAAGGTAGGCGTAAAATATACATATAAAGTACAGGCCACAATCAAAGTAAATAACACATTAATTTGCGGTGACTTCTCAACTCAGGCGCCTTTGGTGGCTACGTCATTAAATGCACCTGTTCTCAATGAGATAAAGCAAACCGAGGATAACCTTGTAAATCTAATCTGGAGCAATCCTCAAGGTGTTGATTACTGCTACATATACAGAAAAATAGGCGGCGGTAGTTTTGAGAAAATTTCAGGCAAAGTAACAGAAACCGAATATACGGATACAGCCCGCAAGGCAGACGTAGAGCTTACATATGCCGTATGCGGTGTAAGGGAATATTCAGACGGCGGCAGCTATACGACTGAGCATAGCAATCCGCTTTCAATTACTGTAACACCAAAGCTTAAGACTGTTACTGTAACAGCTGTAACAGCGCTTGACTACAGCACAATTTGCATAACATGGAATGAGGTAATCGGTGCAGACAGCTATAAAATATACAGAAAAGCTGAAAATTCCGATTGGCAGGAATACGACATGACACATGGCGACCTATCCTATAACGATGCGAACTGTCGTGTAGGCGTAAATTACACATATAAGGTACAGGCCGCAGTAAACATAGATAACGTATATTATTACGGAGATATCTCCTCTGAGGAAATGTGGGCGCATACCACAATGAGCGCACCTGCCCTTATTGATATACAGCAAGTGAACTGTAATACCGTAAATCTAAGCTGGAGTAAGTCAGACGGCGCAGACTCATATTATATTTACAGAAAGAGCGGCAACGGTAGCTTTGAAAAAATATCTGAGGTTATAAACGGTACAGACTGTACTGACACTACCTGCGAGGCAGGCAAAGAATACACATATGCCGTATGCGCAGTAAAAATATATACAGCAGACGATATATATATAACAGACTACAGCAACAGCCTGTCATTTACTACGGATATAGCTGTTCCGACGCTTTTAAGTGTAGAATCAGTTAGCTTTAATGCTATAAAGATAACATGGCAAAAGCTCAGCGATGCTCAAAGCTATTGTATATATAGAAAAGAAAACAATGATCCGGCGTATGTTAAGATAGATCAGGTAAACGGTGACATTACCGAATATACTGACAACACTTGCGTTACCGGCAGTCAATATTATTACACCGTTTCAGCAGTAAACGGAATATATGAGGGTAAGTATGACATTAACGGACTAAGTGCCGTCGCACAAATACCCGCGCCTCAGCTTATATCTTTGGAAAGCAACGCCACAGGAGTACTCACGCTGACTTATACGGCTGTAAATTCGGCTGACGGATATATTATCTACCGAAAAGCTTCAGGCGGCGATTTTGTTGAGATAGCAACGGTGAGCGGCGCACAAAACACTGTTTATAACGACTCAACCGTACTTTGCGGCACAAGCTACACATATACGGTATGTGCTTATATATCAGTAGATAATGAAACGGCTGAGGGATTACGTGATGAGGTCGGATTAACTAAGATACCATATCCGATGACGCCTGACGTAAGCGTAGAAACAGACGGACTTTGCGCAGTTATAAGCATTACCGAAGACGTAAATGCCGACGGATACTATATATACCGCAGTGTAAACAGCTTAGATCCGGAGTTACTCGCCCAGACAGACAATCATATATATAACGATACATCAATCAATTACGCTGACGAATACATCTACAGCGTACAGACATTTGTTAATGTTGAAAATCAAGCGGTAACAAGCGAAATGTCACAACAAACGGATGTTGTTACCGTACTGCCGCCTGCTCCGGCAATAACAGGTACAGACAGTACCGAGAACGAAATAATCATTAAATTTAATACGGTTAAAAATATAACTTCATATAATGTTTATCGCAGTGAAGCATTGACATCATGGCAATTTATAGGTAAAATAAATACTGAGGATTCGGCATTATCCGCTCAATATTCCGATATATCCGCACAGTACGGTAAGGCATACAGCTATACCGTAACAGCAGTTGCCTATACATCAGAAGCTAACAGCAGAGCAGTAGAAAGCAACTATGCACAGCAGACAGATAATATAAAGCTGAAGCTTCCCGTACCTGTTGTGGAAAAGGTTGATTTCAGCACGGAATACGGTTTCCGTATATATGCAAATCCTATAGAAAAAGCTGATTCCTACTTAATGTATAAAAAGGGCGGACAGTATAACCAATTTACACTCTGTGGAACATCATACCAAAACCTTAGCGGATATATCTGCTTTGACGATGATGACATTTATGCAAATACTGAATATGAATATGCCGTTACCGCTATTTATATTAATGACGAAAGCGACAAATCAGACAGTAAGAACATAAGCTACACACCGTCTGCACCTACAGCACAGCTCAGTTTTGACCCAGCTGATGCGTCATATACCGTAACTCTTACAAACGATGTATATCATGCACTCAGATATGAACTATACCGTAGGTATGATGACACAAGCTATGAGCTTGCAGGCACATTCAGCGGAAACACCTGTACCGATAACAGCAATAATCTTTCTAAGAACAGCGCTTATATGGTTCGTGCTGTTATTCCGACCTATACGGGCGGAGAAGCAAATATAAGCGGCTCGGAGCTTACTTATAACTTTACAGAGGCCGCACCCAGTGTACTTTGGCTTAGAAAGTCGGGCAGCTCAAGTGTTATCGCATTCTCACCTGCCGAAGGAACAAGTGCAGATACATTTAATATCTACAGATCATCGGACGGCAATACCTTTAAATACATCGGTTATCAAAAGTGTTCGGATAATAACAGTACCGTATATTACAGAGATAAATCCTCAGGTAATTATACATATGTACTAATCGCCGTAAACGGTAACTCATACAGTCTGCCGTCAAGCACATATATAAAAGCATATGATGCCGTTAAATCAGCTACTGCAATAAGTGCAGTCAAGACAAACGATGGTATAAACTTTACATTTGAAAGCGATATTAACGCCTCTTCTTACACTATTTTCAGAGGCTGCAATCAAAATACTGCTGCATTCATGGATGAAATAGCTACCGTTGCACCTTCAGAAGACGGTACTATAACCTATACTGATAATACATATCCGGTAATCGCCAATAAAATAACTACCTTCTATTATTGTGCTATTCCGGATTACTCGATAACGTACTATGATTACGGAACATCTGCCAATGCAACAGTAAAATTTGCTAAATCACTTGACAGCATGGTACACGTTACGCTTGGAGTAGACACTCCGGAAATTATTGATATATCACCCGATGCCGCAACAAACGGTACTTCAATAACATGGCAGTCTATAACAAACGTAAGCGAATATAAGGTATATCGCAAAGATAGTGAGAATTCAGCCTATGAATTTATCGGCCAGACGGCATCGGATACAGCAACATTTATTGACAGCGAAACACCCTTTACCGAATATAAGTATTATATGATAGTTACCTGCGCAAATGTATTAGGAGAAGCCCTTGAAAGCCCAATGGACGCTGTAGGTACTAAGGCAGATACATCTCTTGCGGTATCATCAACCGTAACAGATACCGTATTGGCAAGTGACGGTAATGTTTATGTTAAGTTTGATATAAGCAAGCTTGGTTCATCGTACAGCTACCATGTATTCCGCAGAGCTAATGAGCAGGATAACTGGACATACCTGGGATATCAAAAGCAGTACAACAGTAACGAAACCTCACTTACATTCTGTGATGAAACAAGCGGTAACGAATACGGATGTCAGTACGCAGTGATGATGAAAGGCGAAAACGCTTACAGCCCACTGTGTACAGCATATACACATACCGAGTGTACAGTAGATAAGCCTACCGTAACAACGGTTTCAAGCGACGGCATTATGATATCGGTGCCTGACGTACCTAATATAAAGTATCTCAAAATTTACCGCCGTGCGGAGAGTGAAACCGAATTTACACTTATAACAACATTAAATGCACATTCAAGCGGTGATAACTACACTTATACAGACAAGACCGTACAGCAGGGACAAAATTACTTCTACATGGTTGTTGCAGATAAATCAGCAACATATACATCAAATAACGATGTAAGCTCCTCGGAGCTATCTTATATCGCTACATTCAGCTCGCCGATATCAGATAGTATTTGTACGGCAAACCCTGATGTAAACATTATGATATTCCAGCCGGTAATTCAAGAGGAAGACGGACAGGATCACATGATTCACGCTTACTTCTACTGGGCTAAGGCAAGCGGTGCCGTAGGATACAAGGTTTACAGACAGACAAACGGCGGAGAATTTGAGGTGATTTCCGGTGATACTCCTATAACAACAAACGCATTTACAGATCCTTCTCCTATTAGTAGATATTATGTATATGCAGTACAGGCAGTATATTCAAACGGTACTTACTCAGATTATAACAACTCTAAGATAGCCACAATCGATTACTTTACAGTATCTGACCCGGGATTATACACAAGCGGTGTGTACAGCGACGGTTCTATCGGTCTGGAATGGCATGATGTAAGCAACTCTGCAGATGCTTATGAATATTATATTTACAGACGTTTGCACGGTACTACCGAATGGGAGTATATTGGTGAACGCGGTACTTTGACATATGACTTTACAAGCTATAGCGATACATCGGCTAAGTACGGATGTACATATGACTACACTATGTGCGTCCTTGTATATGACGGCGACTACACTTTTTACTCCGGATTTGATTATGAGAGCAAGGTAGTTACTGCCGAGTGTGTTGCCAATGCTCCGATTATCTATTTTGTTTCACCTGACAGAACCTCTACCGATGTAGACGACTATGCTCCTATGGTAACATGGCAGAAATTCTCCGGTACAACTACATATATAATATACAGAAAATACGGAGCAAACGGTCAATGGTCACAGATAGATACCGTAGACGGCACCCTTACATCTTATACCGACAGCACTGTTAGCTACTTTGATGATTATTATTACTCAGTTGCGGCTGTTATCAGTTACTCTGACGGAACAACGTATACTACACCGTATAATGAGGTAGGTATGTGCGCCATTGATAAGGTTGACGAGATAATAGAAGAACTGAATGAATACAGAGCTGAAAACTCACTTTCTCCCCTTTCATTTGATATGGATCTATGGAAGGCTGCCACTATACGTGCAAAGGAGATTTCTATTGTGTTTGATCATACCAGACCTGATGACACCTACTGTACAACTGTATTGAGTGATATGGAAATACCGTACTCCATTGCAGCAGAAAACATAGCATATAACTACAACTATACTGCTGATTATGTTATGACGCAGTGGAAGGAATCTGCGGGACATGATGCCAATATGCTCAGCACAACCAGTAGCAAGATAGGAGTTGGCTTTTACTATGATTCCACCGGCAGAATGAACTGGGTACAGTTATTTATAAGCTGATATTAAACGTCAATAAGTGTGATTTAAAATAACCGTGTATGTAGATTTTAAATTACACTGTAAATAAACATTATATAAGGGAACCGTTCATAATCTTAATGAGCACTACCCAAAACATCAAGACAGCTTTGGACAAATAATTGCGCAAGTATTGCGTACATATTATTGGCTGATTATTTCACTGTATTTTTTACATTATTTTAAATAATAAAAATAAGTTATGTGTAAAATAGTCGCCAAATAATACAGTACGTTAATCTGTAGATATTCTTTGTACAATGTTGTCTAAAACAACAGAAAGGATGAAAAAAGCAATGAAAACAAACAAAAGAATTTTTAAGACATTTGTTTCAATGCTGCTTATTCTGAGTATGATAACCGGTGTTACCTGTATGCAAGCTGTTGCAGTAACCAAACCGGCAACACCAAGCATTTATTATGCTAAGTCATACTCATATAACTCAGCACTTATCAAATGGAAACCTGTTGATGATGTTGACGGCTACTATCTGTACCGTACAACAACCAATAACAAATCATGGAGCCTTGTTGCTACTATAAAGGGCGGCACTACAAGCTCATATAAGGATACCGGACTTAATTGCGGCACAACATATTACTACACAATCAGGGCTTATGTAGGCTCAACAAAGAGCGACTTTAACTCCGGTGTTGGCGCAAAGATAGTTCCTGCTACACCTAAGCTTACATCTGCTGAGGCTGCATCTACTACAGCTATCAATGTTAAATGGAGCAAGGTTTCCGGTGCAAGCGGATACTATATATATTGCTCAACGACAGGTACAACAAGCGGATGGTCAAAAATAGCTACTATCAAGAGTGGTTCTACCGTAACATATAAGCACACAGGCCTTACACCTGGTAAGTCTTATTGCTATACAGTAAAGGCATACCGCACAGTTGGCGATACAAATGTTGCCAGCGGATATGTTTCACCGGGTCTGTACTCAAGAACAACTCCTACAAAACCTACACTTACATCTGCTAGTCCTGCATACAACAGCGCTACCGTTAAGTGGTCAAAGGTAAACTACGCTACAGGTTATGTAGTATACAGAAAGACTGCTTCTACAAGCTGGACAGCAATTGCTAATATCTCAGGCGGCGATACAGTATCATATGTTGATAAGGACGTTAAGATAAACAATACTTATACATATACAGTAAGAGCTGTTATAACTAATTCTTACGGAACATGGAGGAGCGGATTTGACTCAGCCGGAATTTCGGTAAAGGTACTTCCGTCTACACCGTCACTTAAAAGTCTTGTATCCCCAACATACACAAAGCTTACTCTTACATGGGGTGCAGTAAGCGGAGCAACAGGATACAGAATTTACAGAAAAACATCCTCAAGCTCAAGCTGGTCTACACTTGCTACCGTAAAGGGTACCACGTCATATACTGACACCGGCCTTACCTGCGGTAAAACCTATATTTATACGGTACGTGCTTACCGCACTGTAGACGGCAAGACTTATTGGAGCGGTTATAAAACAAGCGGTATCACCGCAATGTGTAAGCCAAAGACTCCTACACTTAAGTCAATAATCGGTATATCTGAAACCTCTGCAAGAATTACATATGAAGAGATATCAGGAGCAAACGGTTATTATATTTACAGAAAAACCGGTAGTTCAGGCTGGTCAAAGATTGCAACTGTAAAAGCTAAGGATATTACCTATTATGATGATAAAAACTGTAAGGTAGGTAACTCTTACACATATACCGTTAGAGCATTCCGTAATGTAAACGGCTCACCCGTACTCAGCTCATATGATACAAAGGGCTTGACAGTAAAGATAGATGCCCTCTCACGTGTTGAAAAGAACTACAACCTTGTTCATTATCAGAGTGTAGATTTTCCAAGCCTCAAGTACCTTAAGGGTTGGCTCACAATAGCAAATACAATCGTTGACTTCCCTGTAATGCAGGATCCATATAACGAAGTTCACTTCTTACGTAAAGATATGTACGGTAATGATGATGATAACGGTTGTCTTATCCTTAACTCAGACTGCATAATGGGCGATACAACAACTAAGAATGGCAACAGCGCAGATGAAAGCCGTTCCTCTAACCTTATAATCTACGGTCACAAAAGACCTGAAAGTGCTACAAGCGGTATGTTCCGTGACTTAGCAACCGATTATAACACAACTGCCGCCGCAAAGAAGCATCAGACTATCACACTCTCTACAACTGCTGAAGTAAGAAAGTACTCTGTAATATCTGCTTTCTACGATCAAGTATATGAGGTTGATTACACAGGATTTAAGTATTATGAGCAATACAACTTCTTTACAAAAAGTGAGTTTGATTACTTCTATAAGAACATCACCAGCAAGAGCATTATAGATACCGGTGTTACTGCTTCATTCGGTGATGAGTTCATCACACTTTCAACCTGTGCTTGGGTTGATCAAAACGGTAAAGACCTTGGTTGCGGTACTAACGAAAACGGCGAAAATCTTGGTAGATTCGTAGTAATCGCAAAGCGTATTTCCTAATAATCAGTTATTATATTAACTGCAAATATCTAAAATAAATCAAATAAAAATAAGCCTGCGTTTATGCTGACGGTGTAGACGCAGGCTATCTTTATTGTTCCGTATATGCCTATATAGACTGATTTTAGCATATCGCATATTAATTCGTTCTGTAGTTATAAGCTTAATAGACCGTGAAAATCATAATATATAAGCTAATAATAGCATATATTTAATTCTGTGATTTACGCCACAAGGATAACTTAACACAATTAATAGATTTACACCCGAACCGAAAATTTATGCAGGTAAAATAAGTGCTAATAATAAGAATTGCACATAAATGCCTAAATATATAAATAAACAATTTGCTACAGACATTTATTTTACTTAACGCTTTGCTCTTCAGCATCATGTTATACTGCATTAGCTTTTATTAATAACTGATATTTTTGATTAGTTATTTTAATATATCAGCTTAGCTCAGTCACATTAAGACAGATGACACTTATACCATTGCCTGCAAATCAAAAATTGCCGATAAATGAAATGTCCCCCGTATCCTTTACAGATACGGGGGATTTGATTATTTAAGTTTTTTGCAGAATGTTCAACAATTAACTATTGCATTTATCATGCAAAGTTTACTGCCATCCATGCAAGGTAGAACTCAGGTGAGTGAGCGCAAGTAATTCCCTTAAGGTTCTTAATCATGCCTAAGATGATATCAGATGATGGGTCATCCTTGAGTACTATACCAACTGTGCTTAATGTATCCAAAGATACTGTCTTACCAAGTGTCTTACCAAGTGTATTGAATACCTTGCTTGGAGTGTTCTTCTTCTTGATAATAGTACCGTAGGTGTATTCCTGATAGTAAGAAGCTATTGTCGGAGCATATTTGTTCATGCTACTGATAATAGAATTAACTTGCTTCTTAGTAAGGCCCTTATACTCTTGTGACTTTGTAGTCGGAACTAAGCCAACAACCTTCTTAGTATAAGTTGTATATGACTTAAACTTAGCCTTGATTGATGAGAAGTTAGGTCCTGTATCCTCGTTAATATTATATGTAACGCCGTGTCTTGAGTAGTTCCAAATCTTAAGCGGTACATTAGGTACAAAGTCGTACTCATTGTTAAAGTTAAGTATGTTTGTATACTTCTCAGGAGCTGTTGTAGTAGCCGGGCAAGCGAATGAGAATGCGTGGATGTTTTCCGCCTTAGCATACTTCTGAGTCTTTGTAAGCTTAGCTGCAAGTAAGTTTGTAACTGCTGCGCCTCTGCTGTGGCCTGTAATCCAAATCTTATCTCTATTTTTATCAATGTTAGGCATATATGATGCAATAGCTGTATAGATCTTATCTGTTGCTATCTGGAAGCCTCTGTGTGTATCGCTTGTACCCATGTTAAAGTTGCTTATCCACTCGTAACCGTTGGTACCGCGTACAATGATAGGATAGATAGTATATTGAAGAATACCGCCTACGTAGATGTTCTTTTTAGCGATTGTAAAGCCAACAAAGTCATTATCCGATGTTGTTGCTGTACTCTTCTCGCCCTTCTTATCGTAATTAAGCTGTGCAACGATTGTGAAGCCCATCTTCCTAAGTGCTGTAGCAATGTCGTCCCTTATATATACTGCAGATGCCATTGCACAAGATGCAGTTGCAAATTTACCCATTCTTACCTTGCTTGATGAATCTGAAGCAACGAGTGAGCTATAATTAAAGAAATCATCTGTATACTTATATGTGTATGTGCTGTTAGGATTGTCAAATGTGCTTCTATAGCTTGTTGTATATGTTGTGTAAGAGAGTGTCTTTTCAGTACTCTTAACAGTAAACTTCTGATTAATAAGAACTGCCTGCTTCTGCGCATCCTTAGCAGTAACCTTATAATAATAAGTACCTGCTGTAAGCTTATGGAAGTTTATATCATAGTTGTATGTGTTAAGTAAGCAACTCTTGGCATTAGGATACACGTTTTTACTGGTAATAGCCTTACCGTTAGCATCATAAACACCGTAAGATACTGTAGAAATTGTGTAGTTAGACTTAACAGTACCCTTTGCATAGAACATTTCTCCATGATAAAGAGTTGTAGGATAGTTACCGCCTGTTACTGAAAGAGTAGAAGCAACCGGCACTGCCTTAACTGTAAATGCCTTGTTTAAAAGTGTTGCTGTCTTCTTAGAATCTGTTGCAGAAACCCTATAGTAATAAGTACCCGGTTTAAGTGTACTAAACTTAAGGTATGCCTTTAAGTTAGCTATTGAATAGCTCTTAGATGCAGGTTTAATTGACTTTATGCTTACTGCGGCATTGCTTGTGCTGTATATGCCAACTGTAACAGAGCTTATGTTATAGTTAGAAGCTACTATACCGGTAATTGAGAATGAAGCACCCTGATCTAACTGTGTAGGATAATTGTATGAAATTATCTTCAATGTAGAAACAGGATCTGTTGCTGCCTTAACAGTAAACGTCTTATTGAGTAAGGTCTTAGAAATCTTTTCATCGGTTGCAGATACTCTGAACGAATATGTGCCTGCTGCGAGTGACTGGAACTTAAGTTCTGAGCTGATAGCCCTATAGTCATAGCTCATAGCTACCGGGTATGCTGTTCTGGAATATACGGCTCTACCTGCGGCATCGTATATACCAAGTGTAACACTCTTTATCTTATAGTTTGATGTTACCTTACCGGTTGCAGTGAATGATGTTCCCTGTGTAAAGCTTGCTGACGGATAGTTGTAACCGCTTGCCGCAAGTGTTGATGCTGCATCGGCAACCACCTTAAAGCTGTGGTTTACAAGAGTCGCTGACTTTTTCTCATCCTTTGCAGTTACCTTATATGTATAAGTACCGGCCTTTGCCTTTGAGAACTTAATAGAAGAAGCTAAGTTCTTAATATCATATGATGTTGCATTTGGCTTAACTGTTTTGCTTGATACGGCTGAACCCTTTGAATTATAGATACCTACCGTAACGCTTGTTATCTTGTAATTAGATGTTATCTTACCGTATATGCTGTACTCTTTGCCTTCCTTAACGTTTGACGGCTTATTGTAGCTTGATATCTTAAGAGTAGAAGCACCCTTAGCGTCAGAGGAATTCTTTATTACCTCACAGGTTATCGGAATATAATATGTTGAGCAAAGTGTAGCAAATGTGTAAGTCTTGTCTACGTTCCATGTAGTATTTTTTCTTGAAGAAGAAATACCGCACTGCTCAATACAGCTGACTGTAGATTTGCTTGGGTCAACCTTACCGCCTGTCTTAACTACGTTTACCTTAGAAACGAGTCTTGCGTGGTTTACAACACCGTTTACTCTTGCAAATATAGCGTCACCCGGTTTTAACTGTGCATAAGCGTTATACATGGTTGTAGGACCGCTCTTGGAAATAATATCCTTTGTTGATGTTTTAGAAGCTGTATAGCTGTATGAACCAACCGGTAAAACACCTGTATTGCTTGTAGGGAACATATTGCCTGTGTAAGTAAAGCTTATCTTTGCATTTACATGCAACCAAGCAAATCTTACTGCTGATGAGCAATCGTTACCAATATATGAAGCAGATGTTGATGGACCGGTATATTTACCGCTTTTGAGATACTTCTTAAATGTTGCTAAATTCTGTCTGTTATTCTGGGTATATGGCATACCGGAATATGTTGTACCGGCATTAAATGATTTGCCGGAACCTGACCAATACGTAATGGTCTTGCTTGGAGTCCACTTGATAGTAGCCATCTCACGCATATAAGAAACGGCATTTTCTCTGACTGTTGCGGCATTAGCCTGCATTGATGTCATCGGAAGAACGCTGATTATCATAAAAAACGTGAGAATAAAAGCTAAAGTCTTTTTACTCCATGAGTAAGTGTTGTTTTTCATGGTAAATACCTCCATATAATTTTGTACCCTCAAGGTAGAGTTATCTGATATAGATACACCTACATTCTTACGATTATATTATACATTTTTAAGGTCGTTATGTCAATTATTAACAAAACATTTGGAGTAAATTACATAAAATACGTTAAAAACGGCTTTAATCGTGTGCCAAATATCAAAAATCACAAAAAATTTTTGCCTAATATGAAATTTATGTGAAAACGCATTTTTTTCCATGAATATGACGCCAAAGTTGGCAACTATTTTAGATATTTATCTATTGAAACATCTTAATCTGTCAACATATATTTTTAAAATGTAAATGTAAATTTTTTGTAAATTTTGAACTTAAAGAATATAAAAGATTTACTTTTTGATTTTGTGTTTACTCTAAAAATAAATTTTTTGTGTACTGATTGAGTACAAACAATAAAATTATAACAGCGGTGCAATATATTTTTACATATTGATTGATTAATTAAATTGTTTGTGTTATAATTATAAAAAGTCAATCTGTAATTTGTTGTTTGTTTACACATATTACAACGCTGATGAACATTAGAACAACCTATAAATTATCATATATGAAAGGACTTGACGTCATGAGTATTGAAACAGCAAATAAAGTATCATTAAAGGGATACAAAGTATGTGAAATGTATTTTTGCAATAAGCTAACCGAGGGTACAGAAGTACAGCTTAAAAACGAGGTAAATTACAATGTTAATTACTCAGATACCGAAAACAAATGTATCGGCGTGTGCGTATTTAACGTAAAGAACAGAGATGCTATAGAGGAAAGCGACTTCCGCATTAAGATTGAGATCAGGGGTATCTTCGAGTACGAAAACCTTACTAGCAAGAAGATAGTTCATGCTGAAACATTTAAGGAGCTTTTCCCGTACATTAAGCAAATCGTATCTACCCTTACCACTACGGCAGGTATGCCTCCGCTTGTAATACCGACAATAAGCATAGACGCAGATACCGTCAATGTACACGAGGGAGCAAAGAATAATAATTCCCCATTAATAAACTGATATCTAATCAGGCTTAATAACAAAACTTTATACACAAAAATCGGGCTACCTTACAAGGTGGCCCGTTACTTTTTATATTATTCACTTATATAGTTCGCTCAATATTTCTTCAAAGCATACCCCGTCTTGGGTGGGAATATCTAGCTCCATACTCCTTTTGACTGCCTTTACAATAAAGTCACCGGCTTTTTTGACCGATGTGGCAAAGTCAACTTTATTTACCGCATCAGCAGCGATAATGGATGAAAAGACATCTCCCGTACCTGCTCTGTCCTCCCCTACCTTTACTGTGCTAACTAGACAACTGCTTCCGTTTACCTCATACACTAGATTATTAAGCATATTACCGTCGGGTATTCCTGTAATAACTACCTTTTTTGTTCTGCCGCTGCACAGGCTTGCAGCGATATGTATAAGCTGCTCAGTGGTAAAGGCATTATCGTTAGAATACGGTGTATCCGTTAATATACACGCCTCAGTAAGATTAGGCGTTAATATATCCGCCATAGGTAAGATATGCTTCAGTTCACGGCACATCTCTTGTGTATATGTAGCATACAGCTTTCCGTTATCCCCCATTATCGGGTCAATAACTACAACTGTGTTTTCAGATGTAAATTCTCTTAAAAATTTTTCAACTATTTTTATCTGATGCTTTGACCCCAAAAAGCCTGTTACTATTCCCTCAAATTTCAATCCGAGCTTTTGCCACATTTCAAAATATCTTTCCATTTTATCAGTATAGTCGTCAAAGAAGAAATCATCATAACCGGTATGATTTGAAAAAATCGCCGTGGGCAATGCACAGCATTGTATGCCCATTGCCGATATTATTGGCAGTGATACAGTTAATGAACATCTGCCAAAACCCGAAAAATCATTAATTACCGCTATCTTCCTTTGATTGTTATGTGACATTGTTATTCTTCCTTTTTCTACACGATTACGTATTATTATATATAATTTATACCTAACGTATAAAGTACATTATCAATGCACCTATAAGGGCTGATATACTGAAACGCACAAGCCAAAGAATAATCGCGCGTTTCTTCTTTATTGATGACGGTGCCGCCATGCCGCGTATTAGCTTTCGTGCTTCTTTTTCAAGCAATTCACGCTCTACGCTGCTATACTCAGGGCGCAGAACAAGCAAGGCACGCTCATAATATACGCTTCCGGTATTAGTTACCTCTATGATATGTCTGTTTACACCTTTTATCATAAAATCATCCTCCGATAAACTTTATGACTATATTATTGACTTATACTTGGTAACTTATACCTTATAATGCGTAATGTAAAACTAATCTTTTCCGAAATCTGTGGGCTCTTCACCTGTTAAGAACGTTATACTTCGTTCAATACTGTCCTTTGAATTACCCCAATCTCCGCCTTGGTTTCGGTAATCGAACATTGAGCAGAAGTGTGTTATATCGGATTTAAGCGATTTCAGGTAATTCTCAGTAAGCTCTGTAGTCGCCTTACAGAACCCCGCAAGTGTTTTACCTTTCAGATACTTTTGTGCATTATTCAAAAGCATTTTGTAATGCTCTAAGCAGATAAACTTTTGCTCGCCGTATATTTTTTTAAATTCTTCGTCCTCGCTCCAATGTGAACATATCGTATTAAACATATGCTCTGCTTCAAATGCTATTTTATCACATACAAAGCAGCTCTTAGTCACCTCATTTAATCTTTGCAAACGCTTTTTATCTATTTTTCCGTTCTTATCTACTGGGATATCATTATTAAGTATATCCTGCAAATGTGTTTCAAGAAGAAGTGCATTAGGCAAACGCTTACCGTGATGTATCATCATACTGTAGTGACGGTGGCAAAATCCTTTTTTATTGGTTTCCACACGCACATCAGGTACCATTACAGCAGAATCTGTTATATAGTCAACACTCTTATCCTCCAGCATACTCATCATCTTACATACAGGACAGCCGTTTGCACCCGCAAACACATCGTTAATCGGAATAGTGGCTATAGTTTCTTTCATACTGACTCAACATCCTTTATTTTGCAAAAATTTAAATTTAGTATATCACATAATCAAAAAATATGCTATACTTAATGTAACTTATTTGATAAAAACCGATTAATGGAGAGAAAATAATGAAATACAAAACATTAGACAACGGCATTTTTATAGAGAAAAACAGAGAATTTGATTTACAGCAAACCCTTGAGTGCGGACAGTGCTTCCGTTTTACTACTAAGGACGGTAAAACATACACAGGTACGGCAATGGGCAAAAGCCTTACTGTAACAGAAGACGATAGCGGTATATTTTTTCATAATACATCAGAAGAAGAATTTAAATCAGTATGGTATGATTACTTTGACCTTGCATTGGATTACAGCGATGTAAAGCGTGAGCTTGTACAAAGCTACTCAGGCCTTAGCGATGTTATAGAGTATTCCCCGGGCATACGAATATTAAAGCAAGACCCATGGGAGGCGCTGTGTTCGTTCATTATATCTCAGAACAATAATATCCCACGTATAATGGGCATTGTAGACAGGCTTTGTACATTGTGCGGAGAACTAAACGCTGACGGGTCATATAACTTTCCTACAGCCGATGTACTTGCCAATATGAGCATAGACAATCTTGCGCCTATACGCAGCGGATTCAGGGCAAAGTATCTGATAGACGCCGCACAGAAGGTATCTATGGGTGTTGTAGACCTTGACAGGGTTGCAAATGAAGATATAGATGAGGCCCGTAAAGAGCTTATGCTGATTACAGGCGTTGGCCCTAAGGTAGCGGAGTGTACTCTTTTGTACGGTATGCACAGACTTGAGGCCTTTCCTATAGACGTATGGATGAAAAGAGCAATGAGCACCCTATTTAACGGCATTGACCCTAAAAGCTTCGGCAAATATGCCGGCATAGCGCAACAGTACATATTCCATTATGCACGTCAGAGCGGTAAAGTATGATTGACACACGTCGCTTAGTATGATATACTATAAGTCGCGCAGTATGTAGATTATGACCTATACTAAACCAAGCACTGCATACGTAGTATGCGAATATCAACAAAATGAGGGGAGGAATTATGTTAATTATTATGATTTAATAATAATTTGCAAAAACAATGAAGCGATTTATAAGGGATATTAAGAAATATAAAAATTACGCTATATATTCGGCAAAATCAGGCCTTAAGTCAGAGGTTGCCAACTCGTATTTAAACTGGCTATGGTGGATACTTGACCCATTGCTTTTCATGCTTGTTTATATGTTTATCGGCATGATAGTTTACAAATCAAAAGAGGACTATTACACACTTTTTGTATTTACAGGTCTTACATTGTGGAATTTTTTTAATAAGACCATAATCGGTTCAGTTAAACTGGTAAGAGCCAAAAAAAGTGTTGTTTCAAAGATTTATTTACCTAAATATATATTAGTAATAACCCGACTGTCTGAAAACTTCATAAAAATGATGATATCCTTTGGTATTATTGTGGCTATGATAATCTTCTACGGTATAAAAATTAACTTTACTATACTAATGATTATCCCGATATTATTAATACTCACTCTTATTACATTTGGTATAAGCACAATAGTAATGCACTTTGGTGTATTTATAGAAGACCTTTACAACATTACACAGGTGGCGCTTAAAGTTATGTTCTATATGTCCGGTGTATTCTACAGCATCTCCTCTAAGATACCGGGTAAGATAGGCCATTACCTGTTAAGGCTTAATCCTACTGCATTTTGCATAGATTCTGTGAGAAATATAATTATATACAGTCAGCTTCCGTCGTTAAAGTGGCTTTGCGCTTGGGGGATAATGGGATTTGCTCTTTCAGCCGCAGGGATTTGGCTTATTTACCGTTATGAGAACAGTTATGTTAAGGTGATATAATATGAGTAATATTGCAATAGAAGTAAATAATTTGACAATAGCATATAAATTGCTTAATAAAGTATCATTGCTTGGCATGATAACTAAGCATAAAAAGGCATCAGAGAAAGAATTTGTTGCAGTTAATGATGTTTCTTTTACTGTAGAAGAGGGTCAGATAGTAGGCATTGTAGGCAAAAACGGCAGTGGTAAATCGACCATGCTGCGGTCAATCGCCGGTATATTCAGCCCTAACAAAGGCACTATTGATATACATGACCATTCCATTTCTCTGCTTTCTATCGGTGTAGGATTTGAAAAATCGCTATCCGGTAGAGAGAACATTTTTCTTGCAGGTCTGCTTTTGGGCTTTACTGAAGAACAGATAAAGGAGCATCTTGATGAAATTATAGAGTTCTCTGAGCTTGGCCAGTTTATAGACAAGCCTGTAGAAACTTACTCAAGCGGTATGTATTCTAAGCTTGCATTCTCTATTACGGCTATCTTAGAAACAGATATCATGCTTATTGACGAGGTGCTTAGTGTTGGTGATGCTAAGTTTAAGAAAAAAAGCTTTAAGAAAATGAAACAGCTTATTCAGAATGATAAGCGAACTGTGCTAATAGTATCGCATAACTCTGAAACCCTGCGTGAGCTTTGTTCAAAGGTGTTATGGTTGCACGAAGGTGTACTTAAAATGTACGGTGATACCGACGAAGTGCTTAAAGCATACGACGAGTTTATGTCTTGATATAGTTAAAAACAAATAAAAATCATATGTTCTTTTAATCAGTGTAATTAATCCTGACAGTTATACTGATTAAAAGAACTTTTTTTATAAAACAACCCTGCACATTACTCTATGTGAGTAATGTGCAGGGATTTTAATTTAGATTAAGCTTTTCAACCGCTTGCTGTAATTACCAAGTGATTACCTGGTCGGTTAATCCAAAGTCTCTTTCCATATTATAGGTTGCACCGTGAACTGTACCTGAACCATTTGCGATTGTACCCTTACGTGATCTTACGTCAGCCTTATAAGCAGCTTTTGTCTTTGCAACAGCCGCTTCAACAAGCATCTGCTGAATTTGCTTCTCTGACTTACCTGATGTGCTGCCCATATAGCTGCTCACATCCCAGTTTTGAACTGCGATATCAATGCACAGACAATATGATCTTAAGGTAGTAAGGTTATATTTTTTAAAGAGTGCCTTGCCTTGATTGAACCAGTTCTCGGCGGCCTCAACCTCAATAGCCTTAAATGAGTCTGTTCTACACATACTCTTCAGGCAAGCCTTCCAATCGTCCTTAATTGTCTTTCCGTCTGACTTAATTATGTTGTTTTTAACCCAAGCAAGTTGATCTGACCTACTTGATTTACCAAGCATTGTCTTTAAACCATTGTACTTATCAGTACCAAAAATACTCTTAGCTTCTGAAGTATGGTTATTGAGGAACTTACTAAGCATTGGCTGTAATGTACCTTGACCGATATTCCACTGGAAGAAACCAACAGATATACCCTGACCGTCGCTGTTACCTGCAACTGCTTCATAACCGCCTTCAAATGCAGCCGTGATGTCACCGGCTATTTTCTTTGCCTGTGCTGAACTTATAGTTTTGCCTGTAGAGCTGCCACCTGATGAGCTACTTGATGTAGTTGCCGGATACTTAGGATGTGCAAATGCAGATACTGAAATACCGCTTGACTTTCTGTAACGTGTCTTTTGAGCAACTGTGTCGCCGTTTGCGTGGTTTGTATCAGATGTGTTACCTTCGATAGTGGTTATAGCACCTGTGTTCTTATCATAAGATACAACTATACCAACGTGGTTGTAAATGCCGCTTGCTGATGTATCAAAGAATATGATATCGCCCTTTACAGGATTATAGCTAGGATCTTTGATTATATCTGAACCAAGCTTCTTGAATGCGTCAACCATTCTTGAGCATGAGCACTCAGGCGGAATAACTGACTTAGAGATACCTGCCTGATTTGCACACCATGATGTGAATGTAGCGCACCATGCATATGAATAAGAACCTCCTATAGGACCGTACCATCTTGTATAGTCGTTAGGTCTGCCGCTCTTACCTACCTGTGTCTTAGCAACTGCAACGATATCGTCTGCACCTCTACCTGAAGGTGTAGTAGGTGCTGATGTGTCAGAAGATACAACAGTGTATTTTGAGTTTACAAGTGTCTTTGTTTGCTTAGAATCTGTAGCTACTATCTTATAATAGTGTTCGCCCTTACCTGCTGCACCAAACTTGATGTATGCGTCTATCTTAGATATTGAATAGCTCTTTGCGTTAGGTGATATTGTCTTAGTAGATACAGGAGTACCGCTTTCAGTATAAATACCTACTGTAAGACTTGTAATGTTATAGTTAGATGAAACTGTACCGTAGATTGAGAATGACTTACCAAGTCCCAATTCTGCCGGAGGTACATTATGACCGGAGATAGCAAGTGAAGAAGAAGCCGTAGAACCTTTTACATTATAGGCACTGTCTACAAGTGTCTTTGTTGTCTTTTGGTCTGTTGCCTTAATTCTGTAGTAGTTTGTACCAGGCTGAGCCTGACCAAATTTTATGTATGCGTCTACATTAGATATTGAATAGCTCTTTGCATTTGGAGATACTGTCTTAACTGACACTTCACCGCCGTTTGCATTGTAGATACCTACTGTGAGGCTTGTGATGTTGTAGTTAGAAGAAACAGTACCCTTAATTGTAAAGGACTTGCCCTGTCCTAATTCTGCCGGTGGAACATTATGTCCGGAGATAGAAAGTGTTGATGCTACGTCATTAGACTTAACTGTGTAAGCCTGATTAAGCAATGTCTTAGTTGTCTTTTGGTCTGTTGCTACTATCTTATAGTAGTTTGTTCCTGCCTTAGCCTGACCAAACTTAATGTAGCTGTCTATAGTAGCTATATTAAAGCTCTTGCTGTTAGGAGTTACAGTTCTAGTTGAAACTGCACCGCCGTTTGCATTGTAGATACCTACTGTAACCTTAGTGATTGTGTAGTTAGATGTGATAGAACCCTTAAGAGTGAAGGATTGACCAACATTAAGTGTTGTAGGTACTGTGTGACCTGAAAGTGCAAGTGTAGAAGCTGCGGCCTGCTTTGCTTTTACCGTGTACTTCTGATTTATAAGCGTTGCTGACTTCTTTGTATCTGATGCAGTAATCTTATAGTAGTTTGTGCCTGCCTTTGCTGCGCCAAACTTAATGTATGCGTCTATGCTTGCTATTGAATAGCTTGTTGCGTTAGGATTAACTGTCTTAGCAGATACTGTACCGCCGTTTGCGTTGTATATACCTACTGTTACGCTTGTAATCTTATAATTTGATGTAATTGTACCCTTGATTGAGTATGATTTACCCTCTTCAAGTGTTGTTGGATAATTGCAGTTTGTTGCCTTAAGTGTAGATGCAGGGTCATTAGATTTTACAGTGTATGACTTATTAACAAGTGTCTTTGTTACTTTCTCGTCTGTTGCTGTAATCTTGTAGTAGTTTGTGCCTGCCTTTGCTGAACCAAACTTAATATATGCGTCTATGTTAGCTATATTGTAGCTCTTAGCATTTGGATTAACCGTCTTTGTAGAAACGCCCGCACCGCTTGCATTGTATATGCCTACTGTTACGCTCTTAATCTTATAGTTAGATGATACTGTACCCTTTATTGAGAATGACTTGCCCTGTGCAAGAGTACCTGACGGATAGTTATATCCGGTAACTGTAAGAGTTGAAGCTGCTGATTTTGAACCGCCTGTAACTGTATATGCTTTGTTAAGAAGTGTCTTTGTTGTCTTCTCATCTGTTGCTGTTATCTTATAGTAGTTTGTGCCTGCCTTAGCCTGACCAAACTTAACATATGAGTCA
>JBJEPE010000093.1:0-29125 GCA_051881075.1 Acutalibacteraceae bacterium
ATCTCACTAAATCACTTTGTGCGCAACATTGCTGTCGGTCTAACCGACCGCAACGTTGGTGCAGGTCTACCCTGCCGACCGAAAAAATGCCGTGGACATATAGCCCACGGCAATCTAATAAAATAACTTAATTTATTACAGAGCAAATATCAGAGAAATCAATCTCTTTAGTTTCCCCTGTATCCATATCTTTAGCAACACCCTTATTCTGCGCTATTTCATCATCACCAATAACAATAGTGCGTTTTGCACCTATCTTATCAGCATACTTCATCTGTGCTTTAAGGCTCTTTTCGCTGACAGATAACTCAGCATAAATGTCAGCGTTCCTTAACTGCTGTACAAGCTGAAACGCCTTAATCTTGGCGTTTTCTCCGATATAAGCTATAAACACCTCGCACGGTCTTTCGGGTGTAAAATAAGCCTTTTGAACATCCATAAGCATAAGTACACGCTCTAGTCCTATGGCAAAACCGAGCGAAGGCATACTACGTCCGCCAAGCTCCTCAATAAGTCCGTCATAGCGTCCGCCGCCGCATATCGTACCCTGCGACCCCAGCTCATCGGTAATAAACTCAAACACAGTCTTAGTATAGTAATCAAGACCTCTTACTATTTTAGGATTAACGGTATATTCAATATCAAGCGCATCAAGATACCCTTTAACCCTCTCAAAGTGTGTGTTGCACTCGTCACAAAGAAAATCAAGAATCTTTGGCGCATTCTCCGCTATAGATGAGCATATCTTACTCTTACAATCCAGTATTCTCATAGGATTTTTTTCAAGTCTTGAAAGACAGGTATCGCAAAGCTGATCCTTATACTCAGAGAAATAACTCTTAAGTGCATCATGGTAATCCTTACGGCATGAAGGGCATCCTATTGAATTTATCTCTAGCTTAACATTCTTAAGACCAAGCTTGTTAAACATACCGCAGGCCATAGCAATAAGCTCGGCGTCAGCCTGTGGTGCTTCTGCACCGTAAACCTCAAGTCCGAACTGATGAAACTCTCTGAGCCTGCCGGCCTGAGGCTTTTCATATCTGTAGCAGGAGGTCAGATAACATATCTTAATAGGTAATCCCTGATTATAAAGTGCGTGTTCAAGCATAGCTCTTGCCGCACCGGCAGTACCCTCAGGGCGCAAAGTAATTGAATCGTCACCCTTAGTCTTAAAGGTGTACATTTCTTTTTGTACAACATCGGTGGTTTCACCTACGCCACGCTGAAAAAGTACGGTATTCTCAAATACAGGTGTACGCATTTCTTTAAATCCGTAATTCTTCGCCTGCTTAAGCAAGGTCTGCTCTAAATACTGCCATCTATGCGAGTCCTCAGGCAAAACGTCCTGAGTACCTCTTACTGCCTTAGTTATAAGTGCCATTTATTATTTATTCCTTTCATGATTGCATATATTGCAAATATTTTATAAAAACTCTAAAGCGGGCAACCGTCACAGTCACCCGCTTAATTTTCAACTAATGACATGGGCTCGGTGTAATTATATATAATAAACACATCAAGCCATACCGCAAATACTGCGGCAAATGCAAAAACAGATAAATTATATCTGATATATTCAACGGTATGTAAACTCAGCGTGAAACTATGTTACGCCAATCTAAGTCGCCGCGCTCCAAACCGTGGATAAGTACCTCGGCCGTAGCAATATTAGTGGCAACAGGTATGCTGTGCATATCGCATAAACGTAAAAGGTTCATGTCGTTAGGCTCGCTTGGCTTGGCTGTAAGCGGATCTCTGAACAATAGAAGCATATCTATCTCATTACAGGCAATTCTAGCCGCAATCTGCTGGTCACCACCCTGCGCTCCGCT
The DNA here is from genome assembly GCA_051881075.1 of Acutalibacteraceae bacterium. GTDB lineage: Bacteria > Bacillota > Clostridia > Oscillospirales > Acutalibacteraceae > RUG14223. The sequence goes on from JBJEPE010000093.1 coordinate 1,836, forward strand.
TAAAAATCGCTGGATGTTTAGTCCGGTAGCTTCGCTTACCATTTTACCCGTAGTGCCTGTAGAGCATAAGTTATGTCTGCTCAGAATACCGCAGTATGCAATACAGAACTGTACCATAAGCTCCTTTTTAGCATCATGTGCAATAATTGCGATGTTCATAATGTATCCTCCTTTTATATAAATGCAAAAATGCAAATATAATGATCTTTGTAAATACCGCTTATCCTATGGATAGAGGTACACTCTCGCCCTCTATACGTGCCGCTATGCAATCAAGCGCAACTATACCGGGGGATTGATCGGTTATGGGTTCGCCCCTTTGAGTAACTGCCGCCAAGTACTTGTCATCAGGTACAATGCCTAAAAGCTGTACCCCTGCAAGGTCTATTATCTCATCAAGGTTATAATAAATAGCCTCTGATTTAAAGCTTTTATAATTAAATCTGTTTATTATAAGCCTTGCGTTTTTCTTGTGAAGCTCGTTTATCTTAATTCTGACATTACTGCATCCACGCAGGCTGGTCGGCTCAGTGTTGCCTACAATAAGCACAAGGTCGGCAGGGGTGACGGATGTTTCAAAGCCTAACCCCAAACCTGCAGGTGAGTCAATGATAACGTAATTAAATCTCTTTTTGAGTACGGTAACTATTTTCTTGAAAATAGTAGGGCTTAATACCTCGTCTGCATTATGCGGAGCCGGAATCATGTATAGCTTATTATCCTGCGGACATTTATATACCGCACTGTCAATGGTACAGTTACCGCTGACAACATCAGCTATATCAAATACGACCTGCTCGCTTACACCAAGTAGAATATCAAGATTACGCATACCTGCGTCACAGTCTATCATAAGCACGGAGTTACCCCTGCTTATAAGAGATGCCGCAAGTCCTACTGCAAATGTTGATTTACCTGTGCCGCCCTTGCCGGACGTAATTGTAATTACCTTACTCATAGATTTAACCTCATAAAAATAATATCATATCAGCACTAATTTGTCAAAACTTTTTTATATTTTTGTAAGTGTTTTGCGAAAACAAGCCTAAAATACTGTCAATTTGCACAAAAGTTATTATTAAAACTATTCTAAGAACCTTTATTGCGATCCGTTTTGCTTATCTAATTTTGTAAGTTCGTCCTTGAAATAGTAGTCGAATACATCTTTAGCTATGCCCATAGAATACTTACCCCTTGCACCGTGTTCAAGTACAACGGCTATGGCTATCTCAGGGTCATCATACGGCGCATAACCTATAAACGTAACGTGGTCAGAGCCTGAGTTTTCGGCAGTACCGGTCTTAGCCGCTATCTGTATGCCGTAGTTACCGAATACCGAGCTTGCCGTACCTACATTAGCAACACTCTTCATTGCCTCCTGTACATAGTACAGATTTGTCTTGGATACACCGCAGGTGCTTATAAGAGTATTGTTTTTAGCCGTATTTTTAAGGATAGTTTCTTTACGTGAATAGTCAACCACCTTTTTTACTATATGTGCCTGATATCTGTTACCGCCGTTGGCTATTGTAGAAACATAGGTTGCAAGCTGAAGTGGGGTAAACGCATTGTCAGACTGACCTATGGCCGCCTGTGACGTGTTACCGTCATACCACTCTACGCTATCTCGGTAAGCGAGTATTCCACGCGACTCAGATGCCTCTATGCCTGTCTTTTCACCCAGACCAAAACGCTCGGCGTACAGGTTAAGCGTCTTTATACCCAGCAGTCTGCCTACCTCGGCAAAGAAGTAGTTGCATGAGCTTGATATTGCCGTGTGCATATTAATGCTGCCATGCCAGCCCATACATTCAAGGGTGTAGTTCTTATAATAGTTATAGTATTTACTGCAATAGATGTAGGTATCTGTAGATATAGTACCTTCTTCAAGTGCGGCGGCAGCAACGCAGGGCTTAAATATTGAGCCGGGGTTGTATGCGCCGTTAAACGCCTTATTATACAACGGTGCCGCCTTGTTTTGATTAATCTTTACATAATAATCATAATCATCAAGGTATTTGTTTAAATCGTAGCTTGGGTAAGTACTTGCCGCAAGTACCGAGAAATCCTTTACGCTCATTACCACTACTGCGCCTGAGGTACAGTCTTGACCGAATTTTTTAACGGTATCGGTGCTTCCTGCGGCAAGGGCCTTGCCCTCTTCACTTGCTGCTTTAACCGCATTTGCAAGAGATTTATTAACCAGCTTTTGCAGATTGGAGTCAATGGTAAGGTATACGGTATTACCGGGCTTAGCCTGACGTATTATCTTTTCGCTGACTATTTCGCCGGTTTCTGAGCGTTCTACCTCTTTGATACCGGTTTCACCGCGCAGAAAGTCCTCCATGCCGCTCTCTATGCCCAGTTTTCCTATTTTATCATTGAGCTTGTAGCCCTTGTCTTTATTTTCTTCATACTCTTCCTGTGACAGTGCCCCTACATAACCGACAATATGCGGCATAAGGGTGCTGTTTAGCATGGTTCTTATTGCGGTGGTTTCCACACGCACACCGGGAGTATTCTGAAAATTTTCGGATATAATTGCAACCATGTCTGCGCTTATACCCTCGGCAAAGGTGTAGGTGGTGGTCATATTAAAGCCGCATTTTTCCATATTGTAGCGAACGCTGATTATTGAGCGTAGCTTCTCTTTGGTATATTCACCTTCGATATCATATCTTTCTACAAGCCATGTCATACAATCCTCAGCGGTGGCATAGCTGTTTAAGTTTAATATCTGCTTTCCCTTAAGTGTAGCTACCTCATCATCCTTATTCTTAATAAACTGATAAACGCCGTTTTTGTCTATTGTAATGGGCAGAATATCTACCCACTTTTCATTTTTTGTTGCCATTAGGTCAATAAGCTTTTCTATTATCTCGTTTTCCATATTCTGCTGCATATAAAGCTTATCTATTACGACCTTGTAGCCGGTTACATTTATAGAAAATTCTTTGCCGTTACGGTCAAGTATCTCGCCTCTTATAGCGCTTGTTTCAACGGTATATTTTGAGGTTTCTATTACGGTCTTGGCATACTCGGCACCGTTTACTATCTGCCAGTTAAACAGGCGCAGAATAAATCCCGCAAATATAATTAAGGTTAAAATAACGCATAAAGCTATTCTGAACGGGCTGACGCCCTCATAATTATTTTCGTTCATGTAAACACCTCACAAATTAAATGAATTTGTATATTCATACTGACGTCAATCCTTAGGCCCTATCTTTGATATAAGCTTGTTTAAAAAGTAAAAAACAGGGGTAACAGCCCATGTATATATCATTCTGGGTAAATAATGTGTAAAAAAGTAATCGTCGTTTGCACCGTAATGGGATACCTTATAGAAAAAGAAGTAGTGCAGGTATAGGATAATCGGTACTGCAAGCGTTACCCATATCATAGCGGTCATAAGACTTATCTTGATGTAGTTTACGGACATATATCCCTCTAAAAATCCGAAAACAAGCAGAAGCATTGCGAAAAACCCCAGTATATTACTTGATGCGGTATCCAGCATTAGTCCGCATATCATAGCAAACACCATACCTGACCGCTCATTGCAGAATAATGCTATGGTTATGGCTACGGGAATAAGCAGTATCGGCTTTTGACCGTGTATAGTCGGTACAAGTCCCGGCGTACCCTGTATTACACAGAATATAATTATCTCTGCCATATATACTATCCACTTTACGGTGGTATATTTTCTGTTGTAAGAGTTTGTGTGTTCCTGTGCAGAAGAAAAACTAATCGTTCGTGTCTTTTGCGGGCGACGTTTTGATCGGGTTCTCATTGGTGCTTTCATCCTTTTCAGATATTATACTTTCTTCGGTAAATTCGGTTATGATAACTACCTCGGTAACGCTTCTGATATCTTCAAGAGGCTCCACCACAGCGTAGAGCGAAGCGTCAAAGGAGTCATACTTAAGCTCCTTGACAGTACCTACTACCAGATTTGCAGGATATACTCCGCCTATACCGGAGGTAACGATAAGGTCGCCTTCTTTAAAGTTATTCTGTGCCGAAATTACGGTAATTCTGGTTTGGTTGTTATCGGCTAGCTCAGAGCTGCCCGATATAACGCCGCTGTCCTTGGAGGCTTTATCTATAACTCCTACCTTAGCGTCGGGGTTAAGTATTGTTTTTACCTTACAGCTTGTAGGATCTACCTGATACACCCAACCGATAAGTCCGTTTTCCGTAACAACAGCATCATTTACGCTTATTCCGTTGAGTGAGCCCTTATCAAGCGTACAGCCGTAAAAATTATCAGACGGGTCACGCACTATTACGGTAGCGGGCATAAGACTGTATTCCGCTTCGGTTTTCTTTATCTCATAGTACTTCATAAATTGCTCATTCTGAGATTTTATCTCATAGTAGTCAACAAGCATTGCAGATAGCTCCTGTATCTGCTGCTTAAGCTTTTTATTCTCATCCATAAGTTCCTCTTTGCTCTTCTGCGTATTAGTCATATCCTCTACCGCACCGGTAGCACCTGATGCTAACTGATTGAGCGGAGTGGTGATAAAATTAACTATCTTAGAAAAATAACTGCCTCCGGTACTGGCAGAGTACAGTACAAGTCCAAACATTATAAAGAACAGCGCAGCCATTATTTTAAAGCTTTTGCTGGTAAAAAAGTTTTTCATTTTATTGTTTGCTCCCTTCGTATAAGGATGTTATAATAAAAATAAACCTATTTTCCTATATTATCTTTATATTGTATCACATATCTTGATAATAATAAAGACCTTTTTGTAAAAAAATTTGACAGCAAAAAAGACGACCTTTATCGGTAAATACCGATGAAAAGTCGCCTTTTCTTTATTCCTAAAATTTAATTTACCGTTATTATGCACCGTTACAGGCACGGGTTAATTATGCCATGCGGTGCTGATGTTGAGCCGCCTCTACTCAGCCTGCCTGCTTTGTGACAGATGACATATCTCCTAAAAGATTAAATCTGAAAAGCTTTCTTTCATCGTCAGGGTTTTCACAGTAGATCATAGCCTGAACTATCTTTCCGCCCTCAATAAGTCTGGTAAGGCCTAAAAGCTGTGAAAGCTTACTCTTAAGGTTAAGACGATCGCCCTCTCTTGTTATAAGATATACGTTTCCCTTACAGCTATCAAGAACCGAGAGAAAGTCGCTGACGTCTACCTTGTGCATTTCTATCATAGGTGACATATAAATTACCTCCGTAAGTGAAAAAAATTATCTATATAAACGGGTAATCAAACGGACTGTTTGTCACATTGAGGCGTTTTTTCGGTACTATGCAAAATAACGCAAGTAATTTGCATTTATTAAAACGTGATCGAATATCTGATGTACCGAATTTAAATTAAACAGAAAAACCGCTGTGTTATTGTAAACGGTTAATTATCCCTATGATCACCCAACGGCACGTATTATATCACAGTGTTTCGTGATTGTCAACAATTTTTTGTAGATTTATTTGTGCAATACGCTGTAGGCTATAGTCAGACTGTATATTTTGAGGGGTCAGTTTTTGTGTATTTATACTATACGACCGTTGCTTATAGTAATTTGTCGCTGTGCCATAGCCGCCACGCCCATATCGTGCGTGATGATAATAACGGTTTTACCGCTTTTATGCAAAGAGGTAAGCAGACACATTACTGCCTTGCTTGAATATTCGTCTAGGTTGCCGGTAGGCTCATCCGCAAGTATTACCGACGGCTCTGCGGCAATAGCACGTGCAATAGCTACACGCTGCTGCTGTCCTCCGGAAAGCTGGCCGGGACGGTTAAGAAGCTTATCCCCCAGTCCTACGGCACATAATGCCTGCTGTGCAAGCAGTCTGCGTTTGCTTTGCGGTATTCCCCGATACAGTAGTGGCAGCTCGGTATTTTCAAGAGCATTAAGCGTAGGTATCAGGTTAAAGCTTTGAAAGATAAAACCGAGTACATTATTACGCAGATAAGACAGCTTTTTACCGCTGAGGGTAGAAACATCGTACCCACACAGCATATACCTGCCCTCACAGGGTGTATCAAGGCAACCCAGTATGTTCATGAGTGTTGATTTACCCGAACCCGACTTTCCCACTATTGCAAGCATTTCTCCGCTTTCAACCTTAAGTGATACGCCGCCCAGCGCATAAAAATCGGTATCGCCTATAATATACCTTTTTTTGACGTTTTGCAAGTCTATTATCATAAATTTTTCCTCCGTAACATTTTACCAATTTAAAGTTATATGCTTATATTATTCTTTGACAGGGGTCTGATTTTATGCCTTGATATAGGATTAAACACTACGCAAGATATACTTAAAACAGTTAGAAATAAGATGCGATTTTACACAAATAAAAATTTATCCTTGAATATGACCGCCGTTTGTAATAAAATATAAGAAATACAGAAAATCAATATCACGCAGACAAGCTGTAAACGCTTGATATAAAGGAGCGATTTTTTTGTCCAGAATTTATCCGCTTTTCAGCGGAAGCAGCGGCAACTGCTATTACATATCATGCCGTGAAAGCGGTATTTTAATAGATGCGGGACGTAGTGCCAAACAGATAGAAACGGCATTGCATGATAATTCGATTTCATGCAGCGGCATACAGGCCATATTCGTGACACATGAGCATAACGACCACGTTTCCGGGTTGCGTGTTTTTGCCGCACGGCATAAGATAAAGGTATATTCGTCAAGAGGTACGCTGGAACAGCTTGAAGATATGGGTATAATCAACGGCAAATATCCGTGCGATGTTATAGAAAATAAGCCCGTAGAGCTTGACGATATGAAGATTACAGCATTCAAAACATCGCACGATTGCGCCGACTCACAGGGCTATGTTGTAGAAACATCGGACGGTAATAAAATATCGCTTGCGACCGACCTTGGCATTATTACCGATACCGTAGCTAATGCAGTGCTTGGCAGTACGGCGGCGATAGTTGAATCTAACCATGATGTGCAGATGCTGTTAAACGGTGCATACCCATATTATCTTAAAAAGAGAATACTGTCAGATAAGGGGCATTTATCAAATAATGACTGCTCATATTTTTTACCGGAGCTTATTAACAGCGGCACAACAAGATTTATACTGGCGCATTTAAGCAGAGAGAATAATATTCCTCAGCTTGCGTATCAAAGTGCGATATGTGAGCTTGATAAGCATCTGGCAAAGATAGATGAGGATTATAGGCTTTATGTTGCACCGGTTGAAAACAGCGGTATGTGCATAACTATATAAAGGGGCGATAATATATGCTTTCCGTTTCTGTAATATGTGTTGGAAAATTAAAGGAAAAGTATTGGAGAGAGGCTTGCGCCGAATATGCAAAGCGGCTTTCGGCTTATTGCAAATTTAATATTATTGAAGTGGACGAAGCACCTGCACCCGATAATCCGTCACAGGCGCAGATAAATGCCGTGATAGAGAGCGAGGGCAAAAAGATATCGGATAAACTGGATAGAAACACAAGAATTATTGCCATGTGCATTGAGGGCAGACAAATGCCGTCAGAAAAATTGGCAGAAAAAATAGACGACTTGGCAGTCAACGGTACAAGTAGTATAGCTTTTGTTATAGGCGGCTCATGGGGACTTGCCGACAGCATAAAAAAACGTGCCGTTATACGGCTGTCAATGTCAGAGATGACCTTTCCGCACCAGCTTGCAAGGGTGATGATTTGCGAACAGCTATACAGGGCTTTTCAGATTTCATCCGGCGGAAAGTATCATAAGTGAATAAGATAATGTTAGGATAGTTAATGTAAAAGGAGCAAAAAATGGCGTTAGACGGAATTTTTTTAAGACATATATGCAATGAGATAGGGCAGTTTGCGATAGGGGCAAGGGTAGATAAAATATATCAGCCAAATAAAGAGGAGCTTGTGCTATCATTGCGCTCACATAGCGGAGCTAAAAAGCTGTTACTGTCAATACGAAGTAACAGTCCCAGAATACATTTTACGGAAAATGCTCCTGAAAATCCTCAAACACCGCCAATGCTGTGTATGCTTCTACGCAAAAAATTAACAGGGGCTAAAATAACCGATATCAGGCAGGAAAAGCTTGAAAGAATGATGATTATCGACTTTGATGCTATAAACGAGCTTGGTGATATCGTAAAAATATCCGTTGTTACTGAGATAATGGGTAAATACAGCAACGTTATTCTGCTTGACGAAAACGGTAAGATAATAGATGCTCTAAAGCGTGTAGATCCGTCAATGAGTACTCAACGCCTTATTTTACCGGGGCTTGATTATGAATTGCCGCCTGCGCAGGATAAGCTTTGTCTGCTTGATTTAACAGTAGAGCAGGTGATAGAGCGTATAATTACTAAAGCTATGCCGCTGTCAAAGGCGTTGTTATCAAGCATACAGGGCATTTCACCTATAATATGCAGAGAGCTTGAATACCTTACAGGTAGGGGGGATGAGCTTTTCAGCGACAGGCTTGCACCGTCACATATTGAAAGGCTCAAGTACTTTTTGCGTGAGCTTAAGACTGTTACGGAAGAATGCAGCGGCAGTGCCTATACCGTATGTGAGCTAAGCGGAAAGCCCTTTGACTACAGCTTTATGAATATATGCCAGTACACCACTATGGCACAGGTCAAAAAATATGAAAGCTTCAGCGAAATGCTTGACAGCTTCTACGGTGAACGTGACCAAATAGAGCGTATGCGTGTTAAGTCACAGGATTTGCTTAAATTACTGACGAATACTTCCGACCGATTAAGTAGAAAGATAAATACTCAAAAAATGGAGCTTGCACAATGTGCCGACAGAGAAATTCTGCGCCAATGCGGAGATCTTTTGCAGGCTAATTTGTATAGAATAGAACGAGGCTCTTCATCAGTTACGGTTGAAAATTTCTACAGTGAAAACATGGATGAAATAACGATTAAGCTTAATCCTGCTCTTACCCCGGCGCAAAATGCACAGAAGTACTACAAGGATTACAACAAGGCGAAAAATGCGGAAAATATACTCAAGGTGCAGATAGAAAAAGCGCAGAAAGAGTTGGAGTATATAGATACAGTATTTGACAGCCTTAGCCGTGCAAGCGTTGAGCGAGAGCTTGCGGAGATAAGGGAGGAGCTTATAGATCAGGGATACCTGAAAATAAAGGGCGCACGTAAAAAATTACAGGGTACGCTCAAACCGCTTGAGTTTACGTCACCTACGGGATTTAAAATTCTTGTAGGCAGAAACAACAGGCAAAACGATAACCTTACTCTGAGGCAGGCGGATAAAAACGATATCTGGTTTCATACCAAGAATATACCGGGCTCACATACCGTACTTATCACAGACGGCAGAACGCCCGATGAAGAAACAATGGTAATGGCCGCACAGCTTGCGGCATACCACAGCAAAGCCAAAAATTCATCTCAGGTGCCGGTTGATTACACACTTATACGTTATGTCAGCAAACCGCAGGGAGCTAAGCCCGGTATGGTGATATTCGTAAATAACAAAACGCTGTTTGTAACACCGAGCCTTAGTATGGAATAATATTGGAATTTGAAAAAGATGCCTCGCAATAATGATTTACGTAGGGATATTTTATGTTGAATTTAAAGTATATCGAAAGATACCGTGAAAACAACAGAATAGAGGCAAAAAGAGCGTTGGGCGGATTTCCGCATAGCGTATGGGAAACATACTCGGCTTTTGCCAATACTTTAGGGGGAGTTATACTGCTTGGTGTGGCTGAGCAGAAAGATAGGTCCTTTAAATGTGTGCGCTTGCCGTCACCTGAATATCTGGCAGAGGAATTTAAACGCACAGTCAACGATAAAAAGCAGGTAAGCGCCAATATACTGCATGATGACAGTATCAAGATAATAGAAAACGACGGATTGCGCATAGTGGCCGTTGAGGTTCCAAGAGCCGACAGACATATACGTCCCGTTTTTGTTTACGGTGATTTCACTCATGGAGCATACCGTAGGGGAGGAGAAGGTGACTATCGCTGTACACCCGAGCAGATAAAATCTATGCTTGCCGACAGAGCGGATTCTGCGGATAGCGTTGTTATGGAAAATATAGGTATAGACGCCCTTGACAGAGGTACGCTGCTTAGGTACAGAAGTAAATTGTCGGGCGGTTTTGCTGACAATAGCCTAAGCGATATCCGGCTTTTACAGATGATAGGCGCAATATCAGAGGGAGCGGACGGCGTATTGCATCCAACGCTTGCGGGTCTGCTTATGTTCGGCAAAAGTGAATATATAGCAAGCTCATTAAAAAATTTCAGATTAACATACGCATTAAACGGAACAAATCGCATAAGCTACAGGCATAATCTATTTGATAGCTTTTTTAAGATGTACGATCTGCTGTGTGAGCAGTTTGGCGGAAAAGGCTTGGATGACCTGTTGTGCGAGGGACTTATAAATTCTATAATTCATGCCGATTACCGCGGTGGGGCGGAGATATCGGTCTATGCAGGAAAAAGCGGTCTGGCAATATCAAATGCAGGTAATGTGCGTGTAAGCTACGACAGCTTTGGCGTCAGGAATAAATCGGATATAAGAAATCCGTCGCTTGCGCATATGTTCGCACTTATAAGTCTTGCGCATAATACGGGTCACGGCTCTGAGCTTATAGCCGCAAACGGGGCTAAGCTAAAGGAGTTTTTTAACCCTGATAAAACGGTACTTTCAATATCATGGGCTGAGAACAGGCACAGTAAGGCACTGCACGAATGTATAAGATCCGACCTTATAGATTATATTACCAAAAATACGTCTTGCTCAGTTTATGAGCTTGCAGTCGTGTTTAACTTATCGATTGCTTCGGCAACCGCTTATCTTGATGAGCTTGTAGCCGAAAATATAGCGGATATTGATAAATCAACGGGAAAATATATGCTTAAGGTGTTTGAGTGACGACCGCCTGAGCTTGCTGGTGATTATTGAGAAACGTTATTAACATTTTTGTGTAATCTCATTGACATAAGTAAAAAACGGTCATATAATAAAAATAAAGAAAACGGAGGGATTATAATGAGAAAAGTAGATATTATTGCTATAATTTTGCTAGTGATTACAATTACTTTAAGTGTCGGATGCGATATAGATTCCCCTAAATCTCAAGGTTCTGAAAATATTAGCGATGTAACATCGGTTGAGTCACAGGTTGTGGGGGATAAGGTATCGGAGATGTTTTCTTTATCGGGCTGTAATAACGATACTGATGTTGCCGCTATCAAATATATAGGCTACAGTATAGAGGAGGACGGTCTGAAAGATACACTTGACGATGTTGCAACTGATTTTGTCAAGTATTACGATGATATCAAGTACTGCCGGCTTGACGGTGATGAAACATATCTGCTTATACCTAAATATGAAAATTCCGTTGTTACCATATACAGTGTAGACAGCGACGGTAACAGAATAAATGAGGATGCGGATTTTTCTGAAACTGCGAAGGCAGTTGTTTTTACCTGTAATGTAAGCGATATTATACCAAATGTTGAAGTCACCGTAGAATATACTGACGAGAACGGTGAAAAAGGAAGCATCAGCTTTAATCCCTCAATAAGCCTTATGGACGGATCTGTCTGTGACTTTGAAAAAGTGTTTGAATTTTAGATGATTGCAATTTTAAGGTAAAATCTTCTGAAATTCAAAATTTTTTCAATATTTTAACTAAATTTAATAAAATTTAAAAGTTAATATTGACAAAATGCAAATTTGCTAATAATATGTGTTATGCAAGTATCGGCACACGGCAGTAGATAGGTTTGTCAGTGCCGCACGGTAATGCGTAATGTATCCGCAAAACGACATTGTACTGGTACAATGGAAATTATCGATACAAAATTTTTATACGGAGGTTTTTATATGGTACTCGAAAAAGTAAAGGCTATTTTAAGTGAACAGTTTGATGTAGAGGAAGATTCAATAACTACAGACACCGTTATAGAGGATGACCTCGGAGCGGATTCTCTTGATGTTGTTGACCTTGTAATGTCATTAGAGGATGAATTTGAAATCGAAGTTCCCGATGATGAGGTAGAGAACATACGTACAGTCGGCGATATTGTTAAGTACATCGAAGCAAATTCATAATCATTTCTGTTAAAAAAGAGAAAAGGGGCTGTCGCAATTCAGCAAAATGAAGAGCGACGGCCCCCTTTTATATATTAAGCAAGTATTGTACAAAAAAACATATCTTAAAAGGAAAGTTTTTACGAAATCAGAGTAAAAACTATTGACTATTCGAATGTTTTTGGATATACTGATAGTAAAGGAGGCGATAGTATGATTGTTAGACCCCATTATTTAGAAACGCTTAAAACTTACCGTGATGTACCGCTGGTGAAAATCCTTGCGGGTATTCGCCGTTGCGGAAAATCCACGATTTTAGAAATGCTTAATGAAGATTTGATAAAAAGCGGCGTTCCCACCGATCATATACTCAATATGCGCTATACTTCGGAAGATTTTGCCGACGGTATGACCGACAAGGATATGTATCATGGAATCAAAGAAAAAATGACCGATAGTGGGCGATACTATCTTCTGCTTGACGAGGTGCAGGAAATCACAGGCTGGGAAAAGGCTGTCAACAGCCTGCTTGAAAACGCCGATACGGATATTTATGTGACCGGCTCCAATTCCAAGCTGATGTCAAGTGAAATATCCACCTACTTGACGGGGCGGTATATCTCCATCCCCGTGTTTACACTCTCTTTTGCCGAGTATATGGAGTTCAAAAAGGCAAGCGGATGCACTAAGAAAGACCTTTTGAACGAGTATATCCGCATGGGTGGCTTTCCGATCGTTGCGCTGAGCAATTTTGACGAGGGTGCAGCATATCAGATTGTCGAGGGTATTTACAATTCCGTTATCAACAGCGACATAACGAAACGGCACAATATTACGAACTTTGACCTGTTCAACCGTGTTGTAAAGTATGTCGTTGAAAATGTCGGCAAGACCTTTTCCGCCAACGCTATTGTGAAGTTCCTGAAAAGCGAGGGGCGTTCTCTCTCGGTGGAATCGGTATATAATTATCTGGAATGGCTGGAAAAGGCCTTTGTCATCTATCGCTGTCAGCGGTACGATTTGCAGGGGAAATCCGTGCTGAAAACGCAGGAGAAATTCTATCTTGCCGATGCTTCTCTGAAATACTGTATGATGGGCTTCAATCCGAAATCGGTTGCCGCTATGCTGGAAAATATCGTGTATTTTGAGCTTCGCAGAAAAGGCTATGAGGTCTATATCGGCAAGAATGAAACGAAAGAAATCGACTTTGTGGCTGTACGACGCGACGAGCGTATCTATGTGCAGGTGTGCCGCAATCTGCCGGAGGAATCCGACCGAGAGGTCGCTAATCTGCTTGAAATCAAAGACCATTACCCCAAGTATGTTGTAACCCTTGACGAGCTTGCCGCAGGCAATATCAACGGCATAAAGATTGTGCATTTAGCGGATTTTCTGTTGAGAGAAGAGTATTAAACAACAAGCTTCAAAGGATCATAAATTTTAATACTAAACAAACGAGAAACGGCACAGGGTAAAGCACTGTGCCATTTCTACATAAAAATATACATAGGGGCTGTCGCAATTCAGCAAAATGAAGAGCGACGGCCCCGTTTTTTTCGTTTATGGACTGCCTTAGTGTGACAGTCCTTTTTTAGTTTTTTTCTGTATTTTTCTCGGTTTTATTTAAAGATTATGATGCAATACTGCTGTGACATTTTGTTTAAATTATATACCAGATTGCCTGCTCCAAGTCCTTCGTATTCGGACGGAAGGTGATGCGAAATGGTAAGGGCATTCCCGTCCAGGGAAAGGCCTGCGCCGTTAATTTCCTGTGTGGCATATGTACCGTTAATTATAGTAACATAATTTTCATTAATTTGAGTAAACGGTCTGTTAGCCGCAAAGTACAGTACATAACGTGGAACAAAGTCAAGTGCAATTACCCTTGATGAAGTGCCTGTTCCTACAGTGTCTATTATGAGGAACGGCAGAGATACAAAGTCCTTTTCCTCAGATGTGAGATGCAAGCTGTTATTGCCGGTATGCTCTGTAAAGGCAGCCTCGGTTCTGATATTATCCGTTAAAAAGTCGTTTCTCTCGGGCTTGTCGGTTTCCTCCCATAAGCAAAGCCCTATGTTTTCCGTATAATTGGTAGATGCCATATTTTAAACACTCTCCTTTTTACTGTCCAACTGCTCCCATGTCAGATCAAGTGCTTCAAGCTCTTTCCATGTAAGCTCACGCTGTTCAAATCTTCTCCATGTTATCTCGTTAAGATATAACAGTACCTGTAGGTGTGCAGGAGTAAGCATATTAAGCTGTGCGCTTATCCACTCCGATTGCGAGTCGCTGTAGATATGCTCCTTACCTGTAACCGTAAGTACATCCAAATCAAAATTTTCATACGCCTTTGCTCCCACAAGGCCGCAGGCTGTAAGTATTCTGTCCATACCTGACATAGTGTAATCACTGGGGGTTATAGATAATCGGTTTATCAGCATGGTGCGCCGCTGTTCAATGGGCAGGTCCTCCATTGTTTTACCGAACAGCGATTCAACATTTAGCAATCCGTAATCAACCGCTGTCTGTATAAAGCATTCACGTTTGAGGTCGTCAATATATCCGTGCATTATATCAATTACTGCGGCGTATGCTTTTAGCTCGGCATATATTGCGTTTCCGGCAGATACCGAATATATCCCGGAGGTTTCCAGTCCGTACTTCATGGTATCAAAGCTACTCATTACAGCTCACCCCTTATCCATTAATGTTCATTATGGTGATAGACGAGGCTTTAAGTAGGGTGTCGTCACTTGCGTAATAATTGGGCATATGGTCCGGTGTCGTACAGTACTTAACGCCCTCCACACTCATAATGATACTGAATATCTCAGAGCAATATACTCCCTGACCTATGCCTACACAAGAAAGCTTATCCGACAAAGCGGCATATACCTTGTCGTGAACCTCATCAAAGGAATAACCGTCTTGTACCGATATATATACAGTCGGTGTAATATAGGATATACTCGGACTTAACACAGTTACATCAACGTTTATTTCTCTCAGATTATCTATACGTGCCTGTATTTCATCAATGATATCCTGACTGAGAAGAACACCTTTACCTGAAACATAGATATACACCTTGCCACGCTGACCGTCCGGACGGCTGACAACATTTGCGCTGTACACACCCTTATGCTCCAGAGCAAGCTTCTTATAGTATGCGGCATTAGATCCGGTAGATATATTTTTATATGCGTCGATTATTCTGTTTCTGAATGTTTTGTCGTCCTCGGCATCACTGCCGCCGGTAAAGGGATTTTCATTGTTTACCGTTATATTTGCTATGCCCGGAGTAACCACCACTGTAACCGTACCCGATGCCACATTACCGTTACTGCCTGCTGTCAGGGCGTGTGCATTTACGCTGTAGCTTTCACTGCCGGACTCTATGACAACATTTTCATCGGTTATAAATCTTATAGGATTTTCTCCTGATGTAGAGCAAATCGTTCCCTTAGGCACTTCTATATCATAGCTTAATGTGTCAAATTGGGCTGAAAAGCTAAGCACACCGCTTGAGGCAACGGCGTCTTTACGTACAAGACCTCTCTGCATACCGTGCTTATCAAGCTCTGCTCCCGTGGCAGTTTCAACAAACATTTCTTTTTTAATCTTATCCAACCGTACCTGCATAGAAAATATCTCTCCTGCAAGTACCCTCATACGGTTGTCTATATCGGTAGCATCCTCAACGTCATACCCCGCATATTCCTTATATGTATCTTTCATACGTTTTAATATATCATTATAGTTATCCATTGACTGTCACCTCCACGCTGCCTTTTTTACCCGTATATTCTATGTTTACCGTTACGTTTACACCCTCAGGCAGTTTTTCAACGCTTACAGATTCAATATATATGTTTTTCAGCCGCATTAAGGCCTCACGCACAAACATATCGGCCTGCTTTTCAAGGTATGGTTTTGAGCTGTCCAGCCGCCATAGCTCACTGCCGAGGGAGGGCATAAAGATAAAATCACCTTTTTTTATCTCCAAGCACATTTTAACCTGTTGCAATGCCTTGTAAATTCCGTCTATTGAGTACGGTTTACCGTCTTCGCCGCTGAGTAATCCACCGTTGCCTATGGCTGTATCCATAGAAAAAACACCTCCTAACCGACTGTTTCTCCGTTTATTTTAAAATTCTTACATACAACCTCTACCGTACCGTCATTTTTAAGCAGTATAGATGAGCCTGCCGCACAATACAACATAAGCTCGCCCTCATTAAGTGAGCTTACTTTTGAGCTTATACCCAGACATATATTAGTCTGTTCAAGCGGCAGGATAACGGTTTCTGCGCCACACGGCGGCTTATATGCCACACCGTAGGGTGTTACGCTGGCTATATCTCTGTACTGCTGAGTTCCCTGTACATCAAGCTTTGCTCCGCTGTTACCGGTTACGGTACCTATACCTGCCTTACGTCCGCCCTTGATGTTAGAGTTAATAGTATTAAGTATCCACATAGTCAAACCTTCTCTCTTAACCTAAGCTCTGTACGTTCACCTGACCCGTCAAGTGTAAATTCTACACTATATACGACCAAACCCTGATGATTACCTATTATATCATCGTCTATTGAGGCATTGCTCTCAAGAACATCCAGCATTCTGCCGGGACAGCTTACTATATAGGTAAGCCTGTTTTTTAATGATTTTTCTATCATTTTATCCGCTATGCTCAGGTATTCGTTCGGCTCCTCAGCACAGTTAAGATACCTCACATTATATATGCCTCGGTCTATGGCGTTTTCGTTACGCATTTCATAGCTATAGTCACCGTTTACGTTCAGTCTGGCAAATACGTGCGATATCTGGCCGTGCCGCTTTAGCGACTGAGATATTGCGCTGTATATTATGCCATCCTTATTGGATAGCTTTATATGATTATCATTTGCGGCATTGCTAAGGCCAAGGTATCCGTCTGCGGTTATCTTTGGATTAACACGTAAAAAGCGTGAACAAAAATCTTCTAAGACCTGCCAGTTACTCATACCCTTGTCTACCGTGTATGTAGTACCGAAAGATCCCTCGCCGCCTATAACGCCCTTAATGCCGTATGGTTTAAGGCATTTTTCGTAGATTATATCAATAGACGGCAGTACATAACTGCGTGGGTATGCTTCGCTGTCAAGCAGGGGGGCAGCCATACTTCGGCAGATAATGCGAAATAAAGCCGCACCGTCCTTAATAAAGGTCAGTTGTTCATCTATAACACCGCTGAATATAACCTCGCCGCCGTCAGTTACCTTTATCTGTGAAAGCTCCGGCAGCTTATCGTCAAGTTCAAATATTGCCGTCAGGCTGTCGGCAGGAACATTTTCTTCCTTAAGTATATTAAGTGATAAAGGATACGGCAGAGTAATACTGTTTTTGTTGATGTCAAATACTTCAATTATCATATAAATACCTCTTTACCGGGTGGAATGGCAGTGTACGGTGTTTCAATATCGGGGTTCCTTTGTACCAAGGTTTCTATATCCACATTATGTGATGCCGCTAGTTCCCACAGATTAGTATTACTGTTAGTGGTTATACTGCCCGGCTCGTTATTAGAGAATGTGTCGGTTAAGTTCAGTTTTTCGATAAACTTGAAGGCATATCCTATAACGCCGCTTTTCGGTTCTCTTGTTAATGAAAGCTCCTTAAATACTGCGGTAAACGGAGGTATTCCCGGTATAGATAAAACACCTTCTACTCCGCTTTCCTGTAGCTGTGATATTCTGATGAAGTCCTCGGAAGAATTATCACCGTACAGCTCACCTTCACCGATAACGGTGCGTGCCTTAATACCGCAGTCGTTGTACACTTCTCCGTAGTACGGCACGGTAATGCTTTTTACATTACGGTCATAAAAGATTTTAAGCGTATGCGGATTATGAGGCAATATCTCACCGTTAAATCTTAAGGTGGGTAAATTCATAAGCCCATGACCTCCTACCTTGTTTTAGCTTCGTTCTCATCATTTAAAAAATGTGAATAACGGCGAGAATCGTTTTCAAGCATGGTTGAAAGCTCGTCCATGTTACTTCTGCCGCCTAACAGCTTATCGGCGTAGTACTGTATTAGCTGACGTTGATAAGCCATCTGATAATATTCATTGTCAAAAATCAATGTTAATTCCTCCTTAGCGCCGACAGCGTAATATCCGTATATATCTTATTGTCATCATCACTGCGTAAATTGTATTTTAATATCCTGCACTGTGTATAGGTATGCAGGTCGTTCTTCATTCCTGCCGTTACGCTTAATTCATCCGATGTGATATCCGCCTGTGTGCGTATGTCACCGTAAGCGGTAAGGTGAACCGTATATGTATTATTCTGTACTACCTGAGCTATTGGCCTATCTTCACCGAAAGCCCTGATATCGTAATGGGATACGGTTTCTTCACAGTCAAAGAATATAATGCCGCTTATGCAGGTGCCGTTAATAATGACGGTTACGTCCGACATATCGGGCAATTTAGCAGTTGACATATTACAATGCCTCCTCAAATATAAATGCCGAAAGCTGTATCCTTAAGGATGCAGTAAAGGCGTGCATATTACTGTCAAAGCTTAAGTTACCTGTAGTTATTTTGTCTACAGAGGCATTTACCGTATGCAGCTTGCTTTTAAGCACATCGGATATTTTACATAATGCAGATATACATCCGTTACCGCCTGATGAGGTGCTCGCATATAACTTGACCTCTACCTCAAATGTACCTAAATATCCCTTTTCTCCGTCTGCTACAAGCTTATTTGCGGTTGCTGATGTCAAGGATGAGCCTCCGGCAAGTACACACGCACAAATTCCGCAAAGCGGCATAGATATCTTACGGTTGTCATAGCCGATATAAAACCTTATATCACGCAAGGAGTTATCACGTAGCAGGATATTATATATATCGTCCTGTATGCTTTTAAGCTCATTCATAGGCAGTCACCTCCTGATCTTGTATAGGTGTATGCTTGGCGAGTATTGCCCAGATGTATATTACCTCATCGTTACATACAAAGGGCTCGGCACGTTTTATGTAAAATTCATCACCGTTCATGCTGAGTATTACAGAGGCAGTACAGTTATCAAACCTGAGTGACGGATCACCCATATACAGATAATGTCCGCCGTCCAGCTCTCCGGGCTGTAGATAGCTGTTTCCTATATACATTTTATTTTTATAACGTAATGGCTGAATAAAAGCCTTTGTCGGTACAGCCTCAGTATAAGTACCGTTTTTATCTAAAAGGCGATATGATACGTCTGACCCGTATCGCTTAAGTACTTTCATAAAATCTGTTTTTCTGCTCAAGGACTATCTCCTCCTGACTAAGCCTCACGGGCTATAAAAACCGTAGATTTTTACAGCCCATATATAAGTTTATGTTGCAATAAAGGTAAAGTCGTCATCCCTAATAAGGTGGGATATCTCCTTCTTTGCCTGCATCCATAGTGCAAGCGCATGATCTGCGGCTGCGCCAAGTCCGTCAAGCGAAAAATCACCTGCCGAAAAGCCCCTTGCAGAACCCGACCCCATAAGGAAAAGCGTGTATTTATAGAAGCTTAGCGCCGCAGCGGCTCCCTCAAGCATACTGATATCTGCTTCTGACGGTTCGGTAATAGCGGTTATGCTGTCTATATGATTCATAGAGTCAGTACAGATATCGGTAAAATCGGAGGTTTGAGCTATGCTCAGGTCGGCAAGCACGGCAAACCTTGCAATAATTCTATTCAGATCCACTGTATCTCACCGTCTTAAAATTCAGATTTTAGCTCTACGGATGATTCCTGCAATATCTTGGAGTAGCCTGCTATACAAGAGATAACCGTTCTTTCAAGCTGTCTGTCGATAAGCTTGTCATGTTCTACCATAACATCGCCTGCCTTTATCATTTCAACTGTATATCTGCTGTCAAGGCCGATTATCATTGATGTTTCCTCTGTAGGCGCACGTAAAAGCTTAGCTCCGAACGGAGTTACCATTTTACCTGTAACGTTAAAGTTTACTCCCATGCTTCCGTCACGCATTTCGTTCATCATCAGTATCTTTTTGATATATTGCGGTGAAGCAACAAGCACATTCATCTTATACGGGAATATGGCGGAGTACATATTGATAAGGTCGGCATATGTAGGAAACTCGCTTTCCGATACCGGGTCGATAGTCGTTATATCCTGTGCCAGGCTCTCACCGTAGCGTATCTCTGACATACAGTCACCAAACTGTCTTACGGCAATGTGGTCGCCTATCTGCTTAAGTATAGTAGAGAATACGTCTATCTTCTGGAACTTTAAAGATTCATAAGAAGCTGTTATTACACGTCCACGCTTAAAGAGCTTGACAAGCTTTTCATTAAGGGTAATATTCGTTTCGGGAATGGTGCTTCCCTCGGTTACTCCCGATAGCTCAAGAGCGCTCTGACTCATTGCGGAATGAATACTTCTGTAATCATATGAGTCTGCATATGTAACGCTGGCCACTATATCATTAACAAGGTTGTTTCCGTCCATAGATGTGGTTACAACACGTCTGATATATTCGGGGAATAATGTTGAGGACTGATTTGTTTGGTAAAACTTTGCTATAGGGTCAGACTTAGGGCCGCTTACCTTTATGTCAAAACGCTTTAGCTGACGCTGAAAGGCATCTAAGCCCTCAAGCTCAGTGTTTCTGTAGTTTTCGGAGGGATCCAGCTCCTCCAGCACCTCAGTAAAGTTTTTACCTGTAACTGTGTACATACCTTTTTCAAGGCTTATGTTGTCATAGTAGGCCATAAATTAATACATCCTTTCTTTGTTAATTATCAGAGTAAAAAGCCTGCGATGTGGTTATCCGCATCAGCCTTTACTACCCATACACCCTTGCCGTTTTCACTTGCCTTAATACCTCCGTTGCCGTCTGCCGCTATTTTTATGTAGCCTACACTTACGCCGTCACCGGTAAACGGCAGTTCTACATATCCGCTTATCTGTGCTGAAACGTAGCTTCTTGACTGACTGCTGACAACGCCGAAAATAATATCTCCGTCATTACATGGGCTTATGCCGTCATTGCCGTTTAATGTTATGGGCTTGCCGATAAGGTCAACCTTTGTTCTGTGTTCAAATGTCATGGTTTCGCTGTTATAGCCGTAAAATTGATTATACATAATACACACACTCCTTGATTAAATTTTAAATGCGTTGTTTGTTCCGTCCTTTGCGTTCGTATTCCTGATTTGTTCGCCGTATTCTTTACCTGCATAAAGCGACGGAGTACATACAGGGTCGTCGCCTGCCTTTGTGCCGTATGCACTCTTAAATGCTTTAAGAGTCTCAAAGTCCATACAATCCGCAAGCTTCTCCATTATCTCCGTTTTTATCTCCGGATAGACTATTGCGCTTAATCTTACTACATCCCTTTTAAGATCTTCTTTATATGTTTTGCCGATTTCCGCAAAGTCCTCAAGCGAGCTTATGTAATCATGCAGCTTTGCGGCGTTTTCCGCAGTGAGGTGTACCTCATTGCCTGCGCCGAGCATCTTCTTTATATCGCCCACATCAAGCACCTCTTTTCTGTTGTTATTCATATTGCTAAAGCTCTTTATAACTCCTGCTTCACGTTGAGCCGGTACTGCAACGAATGACCACTCATAGGCGTCCGTAGGTGAGCTAAGTACTGTATGGCAAAGCTTGCCCGCATAGTATTTTCCTAACTGATGCTTGCAGGTGCCTTCTCTTAATTCCTTACCGCATACCGAGCATTGCTTTTTACTTATTGCACAGCCAACGCTTACCTCTTTACGTATGCCTGAATCAAGCAGAAGTATAAGCTCTCTGTTACCTTCAGTTATAGGTAAATATGCCTTTGCAACAAGCCTGTGATAAATCTCGCCTGCCTGAGTTTGTTTGTCCGGAATGTTTTCAACATAACACTTATATATTCGTGCAATCTGATTTTCAGTTTTTGCCTCATGGTTGAAAACACCTGTTTTGCCAACGTATAATTCAGCAAGAGTGTTAAGAGCATCTATTGAAAATCTTTCAAGATCCCTGTCTATCTCATTGTCACACAATACCACGCTAAAGGTGTACAGCTCGTCTGCCGTCATTTCACGGCGTGTATATTTATTGATAAGCGCAAGCTCGTCCTGTGGCAAAGTAACGGATGCGCTTTTAATTATCGTACCGTTTTTCAATGTTTCGCCTCCCTCAATCGCCAAGCTCATTTTCAAGCTGCTTAGCCTGAGCATTAATAAGTCTTGCGTTTGCAAGCTCTACTTCATCCTGTAAATTGATATTGCTCCACGCTATATCGTGCTGTTCACTGTAGCCGTTAAGCCTGAGCCATAGTGAGCATATCTTACTTATCGCAGGGTTTAACAGTTCCCTGTAATATTCAAGCTCGCTTGTAAGTATATCCGTCTGATTTGATGACATTCTCTCTGTGCTTGCCCACGAAAGCCCCAGCAAAAACGGCGGTACACCAAGCTTAGCCACTATCTGCTCCAGCATATGGCGAACAGGTACTTCGCTTTCAAGTATCTGATTATCCGCACCTATTACCTTAATGCTGACATCACCGATAGATACAAAGTCGCTTACATGGGTTTTATCGTGCATAGCCTTTGTCCATTCATCGGCAATAAGCTTGGCTCGTTCCCTTGTATACTGTCTGTCGCCGTTACCGTCTGACGGTTTGTATGTTACGGCATAGCGTATATTGCCCACACGTTCCCAGTTTGTTCCGATCGTGTTGAATATCTTCAGCAGTATTGAGCTTACAAAGGGTAATCCCTTAAGCAGAGAAGTACCGTAAACCTGACCCGGTTCGGGATTAAGAACGGATTTAAGGATGAGCTGTTGATTTGGCAATGCCTTAACTGATGTATATACATCACGCCTGCAAACATATACATTCAGCGGATTGCCGTCATATTTAAGCTCTACATCGTTAAGGTCGGCGTTATACAGTGCGACAAGATCAAGCGTACTCTTGTCAATAACCATCTCACCAACGGCAGTACCGTAGGTAAGCAGTTGATCCAGATATGATGTAATAAAAGAAGATATACCCATACCCACACCGTTTACTTTAACGGTTTTAAGGAATTGTTTAAGCTCCTTTTCCGCACGTGTATCACGACACCGCACTTCAAAGGTGCCAACAAGCCTGACTATCTTACTCAATGCCGCGTCTATTATGGGTATTGCTTCACGCAATCCGGCATACAGGTCAAGCTCGGCTTTTTGCAGCGGCATATAATTGTTAAGCATTGAAAAAGGATGCTTATAGTATGTACCGGGTACGGCGGTAATGCCTACGGTGCTTTCTTTTTTGCTTTTGAATAATTTATCTAAAAGTATCATGCTTCACCTCCAAGCTGCAAATGCAATAATATCTTCGGTAGGGTTATAGTCCGTTACCGTTGTAACAAAGTAACGGATATCGTCCATAGCGTGATCATTTTCTTTTACAGGGGCGTCCTTACTGCCGTCAGCCCACCTATAAAGCCCAAATTCACGCATTGAGTCACAGCAGGTATTGCAGATTTTGATCTTACCCTCTTTAAGTGCCGTAGATACGGTGCGTATTCCGTCCAATACCTGATTTTTTGCGGGAGTAACGCTGTATCTGCCGTGCCTGCGTATGGTTTGAATAAAGCTGGCGGCAGAGGGGTCGACAACAACGGTATCTATCTTTCTGTCGCCTGCAAGCTCACATAGGGCGTTGTAATGTTCTTCGTCCGTGCGCTGCACACCTTGGGTGCGAGAATTAAAGTAATATTCGGATATTCTGTACCAGACTCCGTGAAGCAGACCCCATAATCCGAATGATGCAGGGTTTACTGTGCCGTAATCGCACGATATGGCAAATCTCTCAAATTTGGCATCGGGAACATCGCAGTACGCCTCCGGTTTAGACATAAACGGATATACCGCACCCTCTGCCGCTACCCATTTACCCTCAATAAATCTGTCATAAAATGCGCCGGAGTACAGTTTTTTATACCGTTCTATCATTTGCGCCGAAAGCGAGGGATTGTCACGCATTGTAAAGTGCAGGTGCAGGGCATTACGTTGCCTACATTTTAATATCCATTCCTGTCGGAACCAATGTTGAGGATATTCGGGGTT
Organism: Acutalibacteraceae bacterium; assembly: GCA_051881075.1. Classification (GTDB taxonomy): domain Bacteria; phylum Bacillota; class Clostridia; order Oscillospirales; family Acutalibacteraceae; genus RUG14223. The sequence goes on from JBJEPE010000093.1 coordinate 26,011, forward strand.
ACAGTTAAACCAGAACTTAGAGCCTTCTACGGAACATCTTGCGAGAGCCTGCTCTACAAAGGAGCGTGGCATCAAGGCGACTTCATCAAACAGCACTCCTGCAAGGGTCATGCCCTGTATCAGAGAGGCAGATGCTTCGTCCTTGCCGCCGAACAGATAGAATGTATTGTGTCTGCCATCTCTTGATATCTCTATAACGTTTGACGAGATACGTTCCTTACATTCAAATCCGAGCGAGCTCATTACGGGCAGCAGAGTTGTGACCAGATTGCGGTGCAGTGAACGTATGGTTTTACCGCAAAGTGCAAAGGCGGCATTATCAAACCGATAAAAAGCCCACGATATAAAGGATATTCCCATACATACCGTTTTACCGCTTCGCACCGCGCCGTCACAAATCAGTGCGTCCATATCTTTGCATGGGCTGTCGTCACACCACCATGTAAGTACTTTAAGCTGTTTTGCGGAGAATGGGTTGAATTTCATTGGTAATCCTCCGTATCACAGGTCTTTTTGATTGCCCTTGCACCCTGTTCAAGTGCCCTGTAGAAAGGTACTGCACTGCTTTCGTCACAGCTTTCCGCTTGTTCAAGATGTTCAAGCGCACGTACTCTGTCAAAGAACTTTATCTCCATTGCTCCGTCTTTGGGCCTTTTTATCTCTGCAATGTTGAAAAGGTCCATTGATTCCAGCTGTTCTTTATCGGGACAGTCTGTATACAAAAGCATTACCGCATCCGCTATACTGCCAAAGGCAAGCCGTCTGTATCCGCTTGCTGCGTCGGGACTATATGCCTTGTTACATTTACTGCGTAAGCGTTCAAGCTCGTTGATGATATCGTCCCTACACAGCAACGATTCTCCGGCAAGCTCCGGGTTTCTGCTGTAGCCCGCTCTTACTGCGGATTCTCTCGCATTGCCTGTGTTTATGTAGCTGTAGCAAAAGAGCTGTTCTTTTCTTGTAAGTCCGTTATGTTTCTTGCAATTCAAAAATATCCTCCTTTCGTCGGTTAGACCGGTCGGTTAGACCGACAGCAACGTCGCACACAGAGCTACAGGTGATTTTCACCAAGCTTCCTGCGTTTGTACGGTCGCCAATCAACCTTAAGATTTTTGTAAGATAAGTAATCATTTATATACAAATGGTTGCTTGTTAAAATCCATTGCTTACCTTACAACACTACCCCAAATAAACAAAAAATTGCCTATAAAACGGCAATTTACAGAAAAATAAATATATTTTTTATTAATATAATGATTGTAATCGCATCAACCTTATGGTATATTATGTATATTGTTATGGATTAAGGGAGGATAACTTTGTGGCATCAGATAAAGAATATCTTAATTTTATTTTGGAACAATTATCTTGCGTTGAAGACATATCATACAGACCTATGATGGGTGAATACCTTTTATATTATAAAGAAAAGATGATCGGCGGTATATGCGATAACAGATTTCTTGTAAAGCCCGTCAGCTCAGCCGTTGCGCTTGTACCAAATGCGATATACGAAGCACCGTATGAGGGTGCAAAACCTATGTTGCTTATAGATAATGTAGACGATAAGGCATTTTTAAGCGAGCTTGTGACCGCCATGTATGACGAACTTCCATTACCGAAAAAGCGCAAACGCAAATAAGTAATCTCCCACACCTATACCGTAAAGCATAAGTGTGGGAGATTTGTTCGTCTGATGAATTTTAACCGTTAAAATTTAGCTGCAAGCTACAAGGAATGATAGCTCAATACATATAAATCCAAGTATTATATATTCACTTTTCAAAAATCATATTTTTATCTATAGATTTATATGTAATCCTATCTGTTATCATCATTGCCCAGCCCGAAGCTTATTGATATAGCCTGGTTTACTCTGTTCATGGATGTCTCGTCAAGATATCCCATCTTTTCTTTTAATCTTTTCTTATCTATAGTCCGTATCTGTTCCAGCAGGACGACGGAATTTTTAGAAAGCCCGCTTGTGTCTGTGCCAAGCTGTATATGTGTAGGCAAATTCGCTTTTGCCTGCTGACTTGTTATGGCGGCGGCTATCACAGTTGGGCTGAATCTGTTACCAACATCGTTTTGTACTATCAGCACAGGCCGCACACCACCTTGCTCAGACCCTACCACAGGGCTCAAATCAGCGTAGTAAATATCTCCTCGCTTAATATTCACAATTTTCACACTCCGCAATTTTATTTATTCTGTAAAGATGTAAGATAAAACGGAAGCTGAGTATTTATTAAGTATGATGTAATGCGCAGGCGGGGCGAATATCGAGTGTACTCCTTTATCAAGAATAAGTCGTTTGCCGATATAACTCGGTTAATGGTGAAATTAAAAGAGGTAAAAATCTCACGCATTATAGAGCGACCGATATCCGCATTATCCGCAAATACGCTCTCCACAGCAAGCACCGCCTGTGTGGTACGTTTATATTATTCTCACTCAAAAATGGTTTTATGCACCTTAGGCGGCAATCATTTTAAATAATAATCCGCACTTTTTTGTGCCGTAAATATAATTAATAGATTAAAAGCTTTGCGATGCGGAGCATTTCTTACATTACCATAATATTATAGACAGTCATTTTTGGTTATTCTATTTTCTATAATTATGGTGATGTCTGTCGTACAGGTCATCATCTGCAAGCGGTACGTCATATATATCACTGTAAGACATGGTATTGTATTCGGTATTGGGTGCGCTCGGTATAAGACCCGTACATTCGTGTGCCGATATCACCGCAAGACTTTCATCGTAAAGCTCACGGTCATCCTCATAGTCAAAGGGATATCTATGCCCCATATTATCACCTCCGATTGTATTTTCTCACGGATAAATCCTTATAAACGGAACGGTAAGTAAAAAAATCCGAAAAATTTTTAAAAAAGGTATTGACATTTTTTTTGATAAGTGGTATTATACAAAACTGTTCGGCACATATTGCAACGGGATTTAGTCCCGCATTAGTTAAAAAGTTTAAAAGAAATTTTATAAAAACTATTGACAAATGAAATTTGCAGTGCTATAATAAACAAGCTGATTAGCTGAGCGATAACCGCTTAACGCTACAGCGACAACAGAACCTTGAAAATTAAACAACACG
>JBJEPE010000094.1:0-6271 GCA_051881075.1 Acutalibacteraceae bacterium
TAAGATAATAAGATACTGAATTATAGCAAATCGATTACAAAGTTATAATCTCTGCAATGCGGTTGCGATGCGTGATATGCACTTATTTATAGCAATTACTTTGTGCGCAACGCTACTACAGGTCTAATCGCCAACAACGCTATCGGTTAGACCAAGTAATTACGATGCGTGCTATGCACTTATTTATAGCAATTACTTTGTGCGCAACTCTGCCGCAGGGCTACCCTGCCCGCCCTGCACCCGGCACATCCTTTCTTTATACGAAGAAAGGATGCAAAGACGTAGCGGGGAAACCCTTTCGATTGGGTTTCCCCTGCTCCCCTTCCTGAACGACCGCTTCGCTGAGCAAACAAAGTTTTTTGTTGTCATAATTTATAGCCTGCGTCCTGCCGATTGCTTGTCTATTTGCATAGCACTACAATGCGTGATATGCGCTTAATCACACCAAATCACTTTGTGCACAACATTGCCGCAGGGCTACCCTGCCCGATTGCTTGTCTGTTTGCATAGTACTATGTTGCGTGCTATGCAAACTTTCGTAGTGAATAACATTAAGCTTGCTACTTTTATATAGTACGATGTATAAGCTTTTGGCGTACAGAATACAAAACTTGCAAATCTTTAAGCAATACAATAAGCAAACCGTTGGAGTGCAAGGTATAACTTGCTGATTCTCATGCAGTCCGATGTACAAACCATTGGAGTGAATAGCAGAGCTTGCTAATTTTTCATATAGTCCGATGTGCTGACTATTGGAGTGCAGGGGCGAAGCCCCTGCAAGTTCCTCCCCCTTCCTTGGGGAAGGGGGTCGGGGGGGATAGGGAAACATACACTGAGATTATTACATATTGAATTATAGTAAGTTGACTACAAAGTTAAAATCTCTACAAGAAAGTTTCGATGCGTGTAATCAATTTTGATATAATAATACTTTGTGCGATATAAGCAAAGCATAAAAGCGTTAAGGAAAGGGTGCAGGGAAAACCCATCGCAAGGGTTTTCCCGCCGCTTCTTTGTATACTTTCTTTGCGCAAAGAAAGTATATGCCTAGTACAGAGCGGCATGAGCGTCTGTTAGGCTAGATTTATAAACAACTAACTGTTATGCGAAGCTATACTATTAACTATGATGCGTGATACATACTTAACCACACCCCAACCCAACCACCTTGTACGCAACTTTGCCGCAGGTCTAACCTGCCGGCATGAGCGTCTGTTAGGCTAGATTTATAAACAACTAATTGTTATGCGAAGCTATACTATTAACTATGATGCGTGATACATACTTAACCTTTCTACATTACCCTGTACGCAACTTTGCCGCAGGTCTCACCTGCCGGCATGAGCGTCTGTTAGGCTAGATTTATAAACAACTAACTGTTATGCGAAGCTATACTATTAACTATGATGCGTGATACATACTTAACCTTTCTACATTACCTTGTACGCAACTCTGCCGCAGGGCTAACCTGCCGGCATGAGCGTCTGTTAGGCTAGATTTATAAACAACTAATTGTTATGCGAAGCTATACTATTAACTATGATGCGTGATACATACTTAACCTTTCTACATTACCCTGTACGCAACTTTGCTGTCGGTCTAACCGACCGCAACGCTGCTGCAGGTCTAACCTGCCGGCATGAGCGTCTGTTAGGCTAGATTTATAAACAACTAACTGTTATGCAAAGCTATACCACTAGTTACGATCCGTAATACACACTTAATCTAAATCACTAAAAAATTACTCTTAATTGCATCTATATTATTGTTAAAATAAGCGTCAAGATTCCCTTTGGTAACATTGGCTATCTCACTCAATGCCTCATTTGTCAAAAATGCCTGATGAGATGTCATAAGCACATTTGGCATAGATAAAAGTATAGGCAGGTCATCGTCCTGTACTATCTGATCAGAGAAGTCCTCAAAGAAAAGGTCTGATTCTTCTTCATAAACATCAAGTCCTGCCCCACCTACTTTTCCGCTTTTAAGAGCAGAAATAAGTGCGTCTGTGTCTATTAAAGCTCCCCTTGATGTGTTCAGTATTATAACACCGTCACGCATCTCAGACAGTGTGTTTTCGTTAATTATATGATACGTGCTTTTGTTTAACGGACAATGCAGAGATATAAAGTCAGAAGATCTGCATAGCTCATCAAGCGATACATACTCGGCGGCAATATTCGCAGGATAAGGATCGTACGCAAGAATCCTCATACCGAAGCCTGAGCAAATGTTAATAAACGTCTGCCCTATTTTACCCGTGCCTATAACTCCTATAGTCTTGCCCCTTAAATCACTGCCGGTAAGCCCGTTTAAGCTGAAATTGTTGGTACGTGTGCGAAAGTATGCACGGTGTATTTTTCTGTTTACACACAGCAGAAGCCCCATAGCGTGTTCAGCTACAGCATAAGGGGAGTACATAGGTACTCTTGCTACAGCAAGCTTATTTTTGGCTGTTTGCAGATCAACGTTGTTAAATCCTGCACAGCGTAAAGCGATTATCCTGCATCCGCCTTCCGATAAAATATCCAAGGTTTCTTTATCTGCTATATCGTTTACAAAGATTATAACACCGTCACAGCCCTTTGCCATGATCGCCGTATATGCGTTAAGCTTAAAGTCAAAGTATTTAATCTCATAATCTGTGTTTTCAAACGCCTTTTCAAATGCCTTTCGGTCATATGGTTTGGTATCGTAAAAAGCCAGTTTATACATATTTATCACCTGCTTATTTATTTAATGTTGAATTTAATGAAGAAAAGTGTAGAAGATGCGCTATAGACGGTATGCTCATACCCTGCTGATTTGCTGTAGGAGACATCAGCGCACCTGTAGCAATGAAAAGAATATCCGATATCTCACCGCTTGCAAGGCGCGGTAAAAACTCGGCACACAGCACAGACGCAGAGCATCCGCATCCGCTACCCCCTGCGTGTACGTCCTGCTTTTCTATGTCATAGATAATCATACCGCAATCTGTGTGATTGTCCTTTATATCTATATTCTGTTTTTTAAGCAATTCTATAAGAAGCTCAGACCCTACCTTTCCAAGGTCGCCGGTCACTATATAGTCAAAGTCAGACGGTACTGTACCCGTATCCTCAAGGTACTTTGATATAGTATCCGCTGCGGCGGGTGCCATTGCCGCACCCATGTTATTTATATCGGTAATACCCATATCCGTTATCTTGCCTATAGTTACCTCTTTAACAAGTACCTTAGGATTTTGTTTAGAGTATATGACCGCCCCTGCGCCCGTAACAGTCCATTGAGATGTAGGTGTACGCTGACCGCCGTATTCTATAGGAAATCTAAATTGTCTTTCGGCAGAACAAAAGTGAGATGACGTTACGGCAAGGCTGTTCTGTGCAATATCGCAGTCAGTCAATAAAGACGCTAATATAGAGGACAGTGCCATAGTTGAGCAGGCACCGTATAAACCACAAAACGGAATGTTAAAATCCGCCAAACCGTAGTTGCTTGATATACATTGATTAAGAAGATCGCCTGCAAAGGCAACCTGAATGTCGCTTGCGGAAAGCCCCGACTTTTCCAGAACAAGCTCGGTAGCGTTAAGCTGTAGTTGGCTTTCTGCCTGTTCCCATGTTTCTTGCCCCATAAGCGTATCATAGAATAATTTATCGAATTTATCTTTAAGCGGGCCTTCGCTCTCCTTTTTACCTGCAACGCTTGCAAACTCAAGTATGCCCGTATTACCTGAAAGACGTACAGTGTTGTTGCCTATTCTTTGCGGCATATAAATCACCCTTTGTTATTTTGTTTGTATTATCTTATCCTGTACGCCTCAGAATATACGGATGTGCAAAATACTGTCAAAATCTAAAATTGTTGCTTTTTTTAAAGACATATGATATAATCATTTTTAATAGAATAAAATTTGACATTTTTTACGCTTATCAGCAAAGGCTTAGTGTCAGATTTTATTATGAATAAAGGTATAAGTATATGCGCTGTGCGGATATACGCACGTATTTTGTTTTATCATAGATACGGAGGCAGTATAATGGAAGAATTTTGCAAAGTAATATTCAGCAACTTTTTGGGGTTTGACGGTCTTATTTTCATCTTGGCAATAATCAATGTAATAGTCTTTATTATGGCATGGAGATCCGCAAACAAATTATACAGTACTATGAATTTATCGGTATATGTACCGGGACATGAGGCCAGCGAGCTGGCTAATCAGAGAGAGATAACATACTTAAAGGAGCCTGACATAATCAGATTGCGTCATAAAACAACAAACAGATATGCGCTGTATATCAATATCACCGCCATATTCCCGCTTATGGGTATATTAGGTACGGTCATGAGCCTTTTAAGTATTGCCAAAGACATGACTAACGTTCAGTCAAACTTTTTTTCTGCGCTTACCAGCACGTTCTGGGGTCTTGTATTTGCCATAATCTATAAGATGCTGGATGCAAAGCTGGCTTCTTTAATAGAAGAAAACGATAAGAACGTTGAACTTTATCTTGAACGTAATTCTTCCGCATCTGCTCATAAAGAGCGCAACCATAAGGTGACAAAATAATGAGGCGTAAAGAGATCGCCCTTGAGTTGACGCCGTTGCTGGATGTAATCCTTACATTGCTGTTTATGGTACTTATCAGCGTAACGCAACAGGTGCAGTCTACACAGCAGGAGGCACAGCGGGCACTTGATGAGGCAAACGAGAAAATAGAGCTTGCAGAGAAGAAGATACTTCAGCTTAACCAATCTGCGGTATCTATGGAGCTTTTACAGGATAACTGTAAGATAGTCACCATTGCGGCTTATAATGATAAAGACGTGCCGGGTGAAAGAACTATCACCATTAAGGATAATAACGATGAAGAACCGTATGAGATAAGATATGACTGGACAAATCTCACCTTTGCCAAAAACGCCTTTAAGCAAACCCTTACTAACAGCTACTTAACCCTTGAGGGTGATGAGCAGATAATCTTCATTGTATTTCAATATGACAGTAAGTCGATTTATAACTATGATTATTCATTTATTAATTCCGTTTTATCAACCGTAAACGCAGATAGACCTGAGGTTTATTTGGTTTATTATAATATACCTTTGTCTGTTATTAACGGTGAAAACAGTAGTGATAATACGAATAATTCAGATACAACTTCAAGCACCGTTACATCAGAGTATGGCGATACGGTATCAGAAACCGTCACAGAGTGATAATAACCTGTAACAAAATCCGACTATAAATTACAAAAAGGAAGGCATTATTATGAAGGATAATTCAATAAAAGAAAGATCAGTAAACGTGAACGATCCGCATATTATACATTGCAGAGGTGAGGGCAGAAACCCTAACGATGTATATGGAAAAAGAGAACCGAGAAAGCACAGAAAAAGACATAGACATCACTTTTTGTCTAAGATTTTTCTTATTGTACTTATCATCGCACTTTTAGGCGGAGCAGGATTTGGTGTGGCACAGTTTATGGATGGCAGTAATTCACCGAGTGATTCATCGTCAGACGGTATGACGGCAAATGGAGAGTCCTCAAATATAAGCTCAGATGCTAATGTTATTACTACAGCCGAAAATAACGTCATTGTCCGCGGTGATGAGATTTACTATGATAACGAGAAAATAGACAGCATAGATACTCTTAAGGACAGAATTTTCTCTGATTATAATGACGGTGAAACCTTTATAATCAGTGACGATAGAGCTATTAAGGAAACCTATGACAGCGTTGTTAATATGTTTAAAGAAATCAACATCCCGTATATTGAGCAATAATAATACATAGGCAGTTGAATGCTCTGCCGATAAATATGTTTAACCTATCGCCCACATTTATGTTATGTAAAATGTGGGTGATTTTTTGATATAATCATATATTCCCCTGTGTAAGGAAAGGGTCTAAGATTAAAAAATAAAAGCCTCCCTTGTATTAAGGGAGGTTGGGTGGCAAGGAATTTGATAATACAAGGTACGTATCACGCATCTTAGTTTTAGTTAATTAATATAAAATATATCACTTTGATGCGTGAAATAACTTACGATATAATTGTACAGTGTACGATTAATGCGAAGCATAAAAGCGTTAAGGAAAGGGTGCAGGGAAAACCCATCGCAAGGGTTTTCCCGCCGCTTCTTTGTATACTTTCTTTGCGCAAAGAAAGTATATGCCTAGTACAGAGCGGCATGAGCGTCTGTTAGGTTGAATTTATAAACAACTAACTGCTATGCGAAGCTATAAACATTTTCATATAATTTATGGTCTTTCAT